>NZ_VCHT01000003.1:0-629183 GCF_005862215.1 Rhizobium sp. MHM7A | reverse complement strand
GAGGGGATCGACACGGTTCGCACGAACCTGAGTGCCCACACATTGGCTGCCAATGTCGAGAACCTCACCTACATCGGAACGGCAGCCTTTACCGGGGCAGGGAATCTGCTCGACAACATCATCACAGGTGGTGTCGCCGCCGACAAGCTTATAGGCGCTGCGGGCAACGATACGCTGAATGGCGGGGCTGGTTCCGACACGATGTTGGGTGGGATTGGCGACGACATCTATGTGGTCGACATTGCGACTGATACCGTGATCGAGAATGCCAACGAGGGGACGGACACGGTCCGGACGGCGCTTGCCAGCTATATGCTCGGCAACAATGTCGAGAACCTGACCTATACTGGATCCGCCAACTTCAGCGGCGCCGGCAATACGCTGGCCAATACGATCACCGGCGGCGCCGGCAATGACACGCTGAATGGCGGAGCTGGTGCGGACACTTTGATCGGCGGGAGTGGCAACGACACCTATATCCTCGACGATGCCGGCGACATCGTCACCGAAGCCGCCGACGCAGGGACCGATACGGTTCGCACGACACTGGCCGCCTACACACTGGGGACCAATGTCGAGAACCTCACATTTATCGGAACGGGGCCGTTTGCCGGAACAGGGAATGCGCTGAACAACGTTATCGTCGGCGGCAGTGGTTCTAACACGCTCACGGGCGGCGCCGGCAATGATATCCTCACTGGTGGAGCGGCGGCCGACGTCTTCATTTATTCGGCCAACTGGGGCCATGACACGATCACAAATTTCGTGGCAACCGGCTCCGCACATGACGCAATCTGGATCGATCACAACATTTTCGCCGACTGGGATGCACTTTTTGCGGCAACTGAGCAATCCGGGAATGATACGATTATCACTGCCGATTCCGACAACACCATAACGTTAAGGAATGTTGCTCTTTCAAGCCTGCAGTCGTGGGACTTCTTGTTTGCATGATCTTTCCTTGAACCTCGCGGCACCTTGTTTGACGGGAAGGGGGCCGAATCCGTAAGGGCGTGTGTCAATTTCGGCCGATATTGACGTACGTTGTTACGGGCGAGTTCTTTCGACCATTGGTGGGCACTCCAGCGAGGTGGCAACGGCAGTGTTGCCGCTTCTGAGATACATTTTCGCCCGTGTCATTCGCCAGCCGCAATTCGCGACAGCTGAATGAGTTCCGTCGCGCGAGCTTAAAGATAAATCCTGAGAAGTTTTGAGTATCACGCGCCGTGGCCGGCCTCTCAAGAGGTTCGCGAGGTGATATCTGGAAGCACGTGCCGCCTCCCAGTGCAGGAACGAAAACCAGGATCCTGTCGATTAGATGGAACCCGTCCCATGTCGGGCCGTTCTCCAAGCTGACGGGAGAAATACGCATGTCGAAAACCCTTCTCTACGGCGCGACCAAGATCGATAGATCTAACAGTGCCTATGCGCCGATCGAAAGCCTTGCCGCTTTCCAGTGGAAGAACCGCGTCTTCATTCTCTTCGCCGACAAGGATAATGCCCGCGCGGCGCGCCAGGAGAACCAGCTGCTGTCCGACCGCAGCGCGCTCGATCAGCGCGACATGGTGGTGCTGAAGGTCTCGGCCGGCGCGGTGCGGGCGCTTTTCGGCGCTGCCGATGACCTCGACGGCGAAGCGATCCGCCGTGATCTCGAGGCGCCGGAGGCGGGCGAGTTTGCCGCCTTCCTGCTCGGCAAGGACGGAACTGTCAAGCTGAAGGTCAGCGAGCCGATCACCAGTGGCGAACTCTTCGCCATCATCGACAGCATGCCGATGCGTGCTGCCGAAACGCTGAGGCCTGACAGGTAGCCCGGCGACACCGCGCAAAACCAACGTCACGAAAGGGAGGCGGTCATGTCCGTGCCCAACGAGCCCATTCCCGATCAGCCGCCGATGCCGGCACCCGGCTGGAAACCGGTGCCGCCGATCACCGAACCGGAGCCGGACAGGCTCCCGGACGAGGCACCGGTTCCGAACCCGGATGAGAACGATGAGCCTGCCAAGCACGTCTCCGGGGTTAAAGGAATATCTGCCGCTCGGCGCTAACGAGTTCCTGCAGGAAGTCGACGACGCTGCGGACGCGAACGAGGTCCCGCGCCGTTTCGTGATAGGTCGTCCAATAGCCGCGCCGGATTGAAACCTCTGGCAGGATACGCTCGAGCTCCGGATATTGCCGGGCAATATAGTCATGCAGGATGCCGATGCCGGCGCCTGACCGCACCGCCTCGGTCTGGCCGATCGCCGTCGAAATCTCGAAGCTTGCATCCCAGCTTCGCATCACCACGCCGGAGAAATTCAGCGAGGCGGTGAAGATCAGGTCCTCGACATAGCCGATGCGCGGATGCGCCTTAAGCGCCTCGACGTGGCCGGGTCTGCCGTTTGACGCGAGGTAGTCGCGCGAGGCATAGAGGCCGAGCGTGTAGTCCGTAAGCTTGGAGGAGACGAGCCGGCCCTGCTCGGGACGTTCCAGCGTGATCGCGATATCGGCCTCGCGCTGCGACAGCGAGAAGGAGCGCGGCACGGGCACCAGCTGGATCTTCAGCTCCGGGTGGCGCTCGATCAGCCTGCCCATGCGCGGCGCAAGAAAGGAGACGCCGAAACCATCGGGCGCGCCGACGCGCACCGTCCCGGCGATCGCCGTATCGGTATGGCCGAGATTGGCCTGCGCCGCGAGCATTTCGGTTTCCATCCGTTCGGCGGCGTGCAGGAAGATGCCGCCTTCGGCCGTCAGCTCGCAGCCATTCGTCCGGCGCACGAACAGCCGCGTCTTCAGCGCCTCTTCGAGTGAGGTCAGCCGGCGCGAAAGGGTGGCGTGGTTAAGCCCCAATCGCTTCGAAGCGGCGAGGATCTGCCCGGTTCGGGCAACGGCGAGGAAGATGCGAACGTCGTCCCAGTTCATCTTTTGGCCCGCATTGCAATCGGATCGACATCGATAAGCGTCAGCGACGTCACCATGCCGGCCGTCTCGCTCTTATATTTGAGGAAATGCGGGGTCAGCAGATGCGCCTCGTAGGCTTCCTGGTCGGCGTAGACTTCGAGAATGCGAACGCGGTGCGGAGCTTCGCGGATGGCAACGGCGCTGAGCGAGAGAACCCCGTCTTCAAGCGCGACCGAAGCCTCTATTTCCTCCTTGAGCAATGCGCAATAGGCTTCGAGCCTCTCCGCGGCGATCTCCAGCTCCGCCATTCGCACGACTGGATTTTGCTTCATCGGTTTATCCTCCGCTGAGTTTGACTTGTCCGCATGCCGTGCCAAGTTTGGAAGCAGCAGCGCCTGCATCTGGGCTACAAAATGCGCACAACGGTTGCTTATATCAGCGGATTGATTTGTGCAAATTGAAGTGCAATTGTGGGCCATCCAAACAGGAGGAACATCCATGCGTGAGATCGGACATTTCATCGGCGGCAAGCAAGTCGCCGGCACCAGCGGCCGCGTCAGCAACGTCTACAATCCGGCGACCGGCGAAGTGCAGGCAACGGTGGCGCTCGCCAGCGTCGAGGAACTGCGCGCCGCAGTCGAGAACGCCAAGGCCGCGCAGCCGAAATGGGCGGCCACCAACCCGCAGCGCCGCGCTCGCGTTTTCTTCAAGTTCGTCGAACTCCTGAACAAGCACATGGACGAGCTTGCCGAAATGCTCTCCAAGGAACACGGCAAGACGATCGAGGATGCCAAGGGCGACGTCGTTCGCGGCCTCGAAGTCTGCGAATTCGTCTGCGGCATCCCGCATCTCGCCAAGGGCGAGTTCACCGAGGGCGCGGGTCCGGCGATCGACATGTATTCGATTCGCCAGCCGGTCGGCATCGGCGCCGGCATCACGCCTTTCAATTTCCCGGGCATGATCCCGATGTGGATGTTCGCGCCGGCGATTGCCTGCGGCAATGCCTTCATCCTGAAGCCTTCCGAGCGTGATCCCTCTCTGCCGATCCGCCTCGCCGAACTGATGATCGAGGCCGGATTGCCGGCCGGCATCCTCAACGTAGTCAACGGCGACAAGGGTGCCGTCGACGCTATCCTCACCGATCCCGATATCGGCGCCGTCTCCTTCGTCGGCTCGACGCCGATCGCCCGCTACGTCTACGGCACGGCGGCGATGAACGGTAAGCGCGCCCAATGTTTCGGCGGCGCCAAGAACCATATGATCATTATGCCGGACGCCGACATGGACCAGGCCGTCAACGCGCTGATGGGCGCAGGCTATGGTTCGGCCGGCGAGCGCTGCATGGCGATCTCGGTTGCCGTTCCGGTCGGT
Source organism: Rhizobium sp. MHM7A (assembly GCF_005862215.1). Classification (NCBI taxonomy): domain Bacteria; kingdom Pseudomonadati; phylum Pseudomonadota; class Alphaproteobacteria; order Hyphomicrobiales; family Rhizobiaceae; genus Rhizobium; species Rhizobium sp. MHM7A. The sequence goes on along the minus strand of NZ_VCHT01000003.1, from coordinate 624,935 downwards.
GAAGAGACCGCCAACCGCCTCGTCGAAAAGCTGACGCCGAAGATCGAATCGCTGCGCATCGGCCCCTACACCGACGAGAAGGCCGACATGGGTCCGCTCGTCACCAAGGAAGCCTATACCCGCGTTCGCGGTCTGATCGACCGCGGCGTCGAGGAGGGCGCCAAGCTCGTGGTCGATGGCCGCGATTTCAAGCTCCAAGGCTATGAAGACGGCTATTTCGTCGGCGGCTGCCTGTTCGATCACGTCACGCCTGACATGGATATCTACAAGACCGAGATTTTCGGGCCTGTCCTCTCCGTCGTTCGCGCCCAGAACTATGAGGAAGCGCTGTCGCTGCCGATGAAGCACGAATATGGCAACGGCGTCGCGATCTACACCCGCGACGGCGATGCCGCCCGCGATTTTGCCTCGCGCATCAATATCGGCATGATCGGCATCAACGTTCCGATCCCGGTTCCGCTCGCCTACCACTCCTTCGGCGGCTGGAAGGCATCGAGCTTCGGCGACCTCAACCAACACGGCACGGATTCGATCAAGTTCTGGACGAAGACCAAGACCGTCACCGCCCGCTGGCCCTCCGGCATCAAGAGCGGCGCCGAATTCGTCATGCCGACCATGAAATAATCTCACGAGAGATCGATCTGCAATTCGGGGGCCTTTCGGCCCCCGTTTTCGATTTAAGGTTGTTGATTTCTGGGCCTCTTTGCTCTTCAGATAATGGGCCCGCCGCGCGATTCTCATCACGGGTGCCGGGTTCGACACGCTGGGGGAAGCAAAGATCATGGATAACAGAGTGTCCGCGGACTCCGCGGCAAACGCGTTCGAACGTGCCCGGTTCACCGGCACGGCGTCGGAATATTTCGGCATCTGGATTGTCAATGTCCTGCTGACGATCGTAACGCTCGGCATCTATTCCGCCTGGGCGAAAGTGCGGCGAAACCGCTACTTCTACGGCAACACCGCCCTGCTTGGCCGCAGCTTCGAATATCACGCCACCGGCAAGCAGATCTTCATCGGCCGCGTCATCGTCTTCGCCTTCATTGTGGTGGCCAACATTCTGGCGGCGATCCATCCGTTGTTCTCTGTCGTGACCACGATCCTGGTGCTTATCGCTCTGCCCTGGCTGATCGTCAGGGGCCTTCGTTTCAACGCTCGCGTGACCAGCTATCGAAATGTGCGGTTTGATTTCATCGGCACCGCCGGCGGCGCCTTCGTCTCCGTGTTGCTCGGAAGCCTCGTCGCTTTCCTGTCGCTCGGCCTGCTTGCGCCCTTCGCCAGCCGATGGCTCAACCGCTATATCTTCAACAATCTCCGCTACGGCGACCGACCGTTCCAAACGGATCCTAAGATCGGCGCGCTTTACGGCGCGCTTCTCGTCCCGGCCCTGATGGTCGTGCTGGGCGGTGTCATGCTGGTCGGACTGCTTATACTTATGTTCGTAGTGGACCCCGGCGGCGGCGGCTCGATCGAAGAGGTGGCTCTCCTTGGGGCAATCTATTTGAGCCTCTTCGGCCTCTTTATCATCTACGGCCTTGCCGGCCTCATCTATCGGGCAGCCGTCCACAACATCGTCTGGTCATCGACGCAGATCGACGGCCGGCATGTCTTGCGGAGCGATCTTTCCCGTGCACGTTATGCCTGGATCGCCATATCGAACGTCGTGGTGACGGTGCTCACCCTCGGTCTGATGCGCCCCTGGGCGGCGGTTCGGTTGGCGCGTTATGTCACCGAGCACACGGCAATTCGCATCGAGGGCGAGATCGGCGAGGTTTTCACGCAGTTTCAGGCCAGCGGCGCTGCCATCAGTTCGGAATATATGAGCATGGAAGGTATCGATTTTGGTTTTTGAAGGCGAAGCCATTGCGAGAGGGGAATGGTATCCGCCGCATTCGAGCGGCGCCGTTCCCGCGCGCCTGCTGTCGCGCGGCGGCCGCCTGGTCGCCGTGACCGCAGAAGACGCAATTCTTGCTGACGGCGATGTTGCGCAAGTCTCCTTCACGCCGCGCGTCGGGTCGATCCCGCGGCGCGCGGTCTTTGCTGACGGCTCGGTCTTCGAAAGCGCCGACAACGAGGCGATCGATACTTTCCTTCGCGCCGGCGGTAGAAGCGGATGGGTGCATCGGCTGGAGGAGTTTCATCCTCGTCTCTTCGTCTTCGCGATCGCTGTCGTTCTGCTCGCCGTCGGCATCTATCGTTATGCATTGCCCGCCCTCGTCGAAGTCGCCATCCTCGTGACGCCACCCGTCGTCTCCGAGACTATGTCTTATGGCGCTCTCAACACGCTGGATAGGACGGCCCTGTCTCCAAGTCGGCTGACGGGCGTGCGGCAGGCCGAAATCGCCGCTCGCTTTCGCCGGGTTGCCGCCAATGCCCAAGCCGGCGCCGAGCGTTACGTGCTGAATTTCCGCGACGGCGGCCTGATCGGTCCCAATGCTTTCGCGCTTCCCGACGGCAACATCATCATCACCGACCAGTTGGTGGAACTCGCGGGTGGCGACGATGAGATGATCGCAGGCGTTCTCGCTCATGAGGTCGGTCATGTCGAATTCAAGCATAGCCTCAGGCAGCTCTATCGCGCCGCGGGCGTTGCCGGTCTCGTCATGCTGATTGCTGGCGATGTTGGCTCCGGTGTCGAGGATATCCTGACCCAAGGCGGTGGCCTGCTCGCATTGTCCTATTCCCGCAGCGCAGAGGCCGAAGCCGACCGGCGGTCCGTCGAACTGATGCGCAAGGCCGGCATGGATCCGGCTGCGATCGCCCGGTTTTTCGACCTGCTGGAGGAAAAACTCGGCGATCGCTCCCACACCAGCATGCTGTCCACTCATCCGGGCACGCCTGAGCGCAAGCAGGCGATCCTGGATTATGCCGGTACTCTGAAGCAGGATTGACGTCGCGGCAAATGGCCTCATAAGCTGAATGCGAATTTCATATTTTGGAATTGTTCAAAACTACCAAACCGCCTATATACGTCTGAACAGGCACGAGTCAGGAGATCGGCATGCGGTTGACGAAGCAGACCAACTATGCGGTTCGCATGTTGATGTATTGTGCTGCCAACGAAGGGCAGCTGAGCCGGATTCCGGAAATTGCCAAGGCTTACGGGGTTTCCGAACTCTTTCTTTTCAAGATTCTCCAGCCGCTGAACAAGGCAGGTCTGGTGGAGACGGTGCGCGGCCGCAACGGCGGTGTGCGCCTGGGCAAGCCTGCGGCAGAGATCACGCTCTTCGACGTTGTCCGGGTCACGGAAGACAGTTTCGCCATGGCCGAATGCTTCGAAGATGACGGCATGGTCGAATGCCCACTGGTCGACAGCTGTGGCTTGAACTCGGCACTGCGCAAGGCGCTCAACGCCTTCTTCGGCGTGCTCTCGGAATATACGATCGAAGATCTCGTCAAGGCGCGGCCGCAGATCAATTTCCTTCTCGGAATTACCGGCGAACACGAATATCGCAAGCCGGCGGTCGTTGCCCCCGCCGCCTGATTGCAAGAAACAGGACAGACTTATGAAACCGCGGTTGCCTCGGCAATCGCGGTTTTTGTTTGCGGCGTATCGCCGGGCTCGAGAATGCTGATATGTCCAGGATGCGATGCTGGGAGAGCGCAATTATCCAAAATGCGACGAAATCTCGCGCATTTTTATCCGAATATTTCCAAATGAGGCTGATTCTTGACCAAAAATTTCTAAAGTTGTCCACCTGGAAAAATTTTCTCCGTAGCCCGTTGCTTTCAGTAGATAAATGTCGTTCCATCGACCGTCGATCGGGATGCCTACGTGCGGTCTCCAGACATCAAAAAAGAACAACCGGGAAACAATATTATGAAAAAGATCTCTGTCATGCTGGCAGCGACGGCCCTGATTTCGGTCATGGCGACGTCGGCCTGGTCCAAGACCCTTGTTTATTGCTCCGAGGGTTCGCCGGAAGGCTTCGACCCGAGCCTCTATACGGCAGGCACGACCTTCGACGCGTCCTCGCGTACCGTCTACAGCCGCCTCGTCGAATTCAAGCATGGCGGCACCGAGATCGAACCCGGCCTGGCCGACAGCTGGAGCGTTTCGGACGACGGCAAGGAATACACCTTCAAGCTTCATCCCGGTGTCAAGTTCCAGACCACCGACTTCTTCACCCCGACGCGCGATTTCAACGCCGACGACGTGGTCTTCTCCTTCGAGCGCCAGCTGAAGTCCGATAACCCGTGGAACAAGTATGTCGAGGGCGGCTCCTACGAATACGCCGCCGGCATGGGCTTCCCGGAACTGATCAAGTCGGTCGAGAAGGTCGATGACCTCACCGTCAAGTTCACGCTCAACCATCCCGAAGCGCCGTTCCTGGCCGACCTCGCCATGGATTTCGCCTCGATCGTCTCCAAGGAATATGCCGACAAGCTCGCGGCCGACGGCAAGATGGCGCAGCTCAACCAGCAGCCGCTCGGCACCGGCCCCTTCACCTTCGTCGCCTATCAGCCGGATGCCGTCATCCGCTACAAGGCGAACGAAACCTATTTCAAGGGCAAGGAAAAGATCGACGATCTGGTTTTCGCCATCACCTCTGACGCTGCTGTGCGCGCCCAGAAGCTGAAGGCCGGCGAGTGCCACCTGATCCCCTATCCGAATGCGGCCGACGTTCCCGAACTGAAGAAGGACGAGAACCTGGTCGTCGAGGAGCAGGCCGGTCTCAACGTCAGCTACCTCGCCTACAACACGCAGATGGCGCCCTTCGACAAGCCGGAAGTCCGCCGCGCGCTCAACATGGCGATCAACAAGCAGGCGATCGTCGACGCCGTCTTCCAGGGTGCGGCCACCGTTGCCAAGAACCCGATCCCGCCGACGATGTGGTCGTATAACGATGCCGTTCAGGACGACAAGTACGATCCGGATGCCGCCAAGAAGGCTCTTGCCGATGCCGGCGTCAAGGATCTCAGCATGAAGGTCTGGGCGATGCCGGTATCGCGTCCATACATGCTGAACGCGCGCCGCGCCGCCGAACTGATCCAGGCCGATTTCGCCAAGGTCGGCGTCAAGGTCGAGATCGTCACGCATGAATGGGCCGAATACCTGAAGCTCTCCTCCGACGTGAAGCGCGACGGCGCCGTCATTCTCGGCTGGACCGGCGACAACGGCGACCCCGACAACTTCATGGATACGCTGCTCGGCTGCGATGCCGTCGGCGGCAACAACCGTGCCCAGTGGTGCAACAAGGAATATGACGACCTGATGACCAAGGCCAAGATGACGGCCGATGTCGGCGAGCGCACCAAGGCTTATGAGCAGGCGCAGCTGATCTTCAAGAAGGAAGCCCCCTGGGCGACCCTCGACCACTCGCTCGTCTTCGTTCCGATGAGCAAGAAGGTCTCGGGCTTCAAGATGGACCCGCTCGGCATTCACCGTTTCGACGGCGTCGACATTTCCGAATAACAAAAATAATGCAAAAATGCCCGGCAGAGCTGGGCGCAGCCGGCGGTCAGGACCCTCCTGACCGCCGGAAACTATTGGACATCTGCCATGTTGCGTTTTTTTATCGGCCGCTTTGCGGTGCTGATCCCGACATTCCTCGGCGTTTCCCTGATTGCCTTCTCCTTCATCCGCCTGCTGCCTGGAGATCCCGTCATGCTGCTTTCGGGTGAGCGCGTGATGGCGCCGGAGCGGCACGCCCAGATCATGCACGACCTCGGTTTCGACCGCCCCATGTATGTGCAGTATTTCGATTATCTTGGAAAAGTGCTGCAGGGCGATCTCGGCACCTCGATCGTCACCAAGCGGCCGGTCCTCGGCGAATTCCTGACGCTGTTTCCGGCGACGCTGGAACTCTCCCTATGCGCCATCATCCTCGCCGTCTGTCTTGGCGTGCCCGCCGGCGTCTTTGCCGCCGTCAAACGAGGCACGTGGTTCGATCAGAGCGTGATGGGTGTGGCCCTTGTCGGTTATTCCATGCCGATTTTCTGGTGGGGTCTGCTGCTGATCATCTTCTTCTCCGGCTATCTTGGCTGGACGCCGGTCTCCGGCCGCATCTCGCTGATGTATTTCTTCAAGCCGGTTACCGGCTTCATGCTGATCGACAGCCTGCTGTCAGGCCAGAAGGGCGCCTTTGCCTCCGCCGTCAGCTATCTCATTCTGCCCACCATCGTGCTGGCCACCATCCCGCTCGCCGTCATCGCCCGTCAGACGCGTTCGGCCATGCTCGAGGTTCTCGGCGAGGACTATGTCCGCACGGCCCGCTCCAAGGGCTTGAAACCGCTGCGCGTCGTCGGCGTGCATGCGCTGCGCAATGCGATGATCCCCGTCATCACCACGATCGGCCTGCAGATCGGCGTTCTCCTTGCCGGAGCCATCCTCACCGAGACGATCTTCTCCTGGCCGGGCATCGGCAAATGGATGGTTGATTCGGTGTTCAAGCGCGATTACGCGGTGGTGCAGGGTGGTCTTCTCCTGATCGCCGGAGTCATCATGCTGGTCAATCTGATAGTTGATGTCCTCTACGGCTTCATCAATCCGCGCATTCGACACTAGGAGCGGTCCATGAGCACGGTCACCGTCAAAACCGGCCAGCCATCCGCTCTTGCGGAATTCTGGCATTATTTCTCCCGCAACAAGGGCGCCGTCATCGGCCTCGTTGTTTTCGTCGTCATTCTGGTCGTTGCGATCTTTGCACCGGTCTTTGCGCCACATGCGCCGAACGAGCAGAACCGAGAGGTGCTGCTCGCCGTACCGTCCTGGATGGAGGGAGGCCACGCCTCGTTTCCGCTCGGAACGGATGCCGTCGGTCGCGATATCCTCTCGCGGCTGATCTATGGCGCGCGCTTCTCGCTGTTCATCGGCGTCGTGGTCGTCACGCTGTCGGTCATATGCGGGGTGCTGATCGGCCTCGTCGCCGGCTATTTCCGCGGCAGGCTCGATACGGCGATCATGCGCCTGATGGATATCATACTGGCCTTCCCGTCGCTGCTGCTCGCCCTCGTGCTGGTGGCGGTGCTAGGGCCTGGCCTTACCAACGCGATGATCGCAATTTCGCTGGTCAACCAGCCGCATTTCGTGCGGCTGACCCGCGCCTCGGTCATTTCAGAGCGTGAGAAGGAATATGTGATCGCCTCGCGCGTCGCCGGCGCCGGTACCCTCCGGCTGATGTTCAAGACCATCCTGCCAAACTGTCTCGGGCCGCTGATCGTCCAGGCGACGCTCGCCTTCTCGGCGGCGATCCTTGATGCCGCCGCCCTCGGGTTTCTCGGCATGGGCGCACAGCCACCGACACCCGAATGGGGCACCATGCTCGCCGAGTCCCGCGAGTTCATCTCGCGCGCCTGGTGGGTTGTGACATTTCCAGGTCTTGCCATCCTCATCACCGTTCTTGCCATCAACCTGATGGGCGACGGCCTGCGCGATGCGCTTGACCCCAAGCTGAAGAGGTCGTGATGCCGCTCCTCGAAATCGAAAATCTGACGGTCGAATTCCAGACGTCATCCGGTCTTTTTCGCGCCGTGGACGGCGTATCGCTGACCTGCGACAAGGGTGAAATCCTCTCAGTCGTCGGCGAATCCGGTTCGGGCAAATCTGTCGCCATGCTGGCCCTGATGGGCCTCTTGCCCTGGACGGCCAGAATCACCGCCGACCGCATGCAGTTCGACGGCCAGGATCTGCGCGGCATTTCCGCCCGCCAGCGCCGCAGGATCGTCGGCAAGGACATGGCGATGATCTTCCAGGAGCCGATGTCGAGCCTCAACCCGTGCTTCACCGTCGGCTTCCAGCTCGGCGAGACACTGCGCGTCCATATGGGCCTCAACAGGAAAGAGCGCCGCGAACGTTCGATCGAACTCTTGAGCCTCGTTGGGATTCCGGCGCCGGAGGACAGGCTGTCGAACTTCCCACATCAGATGTCGGGCGGCATGAGCCAGCGCGTCATGATCGCCATGGCGCTCGCCTGCAACCCGAAGCTCCTCATTGCCGATGAGCCGACGACTGCGCTCGATGTGACGATCCAGGCGCAGATCCTCGATCTGCTTGTCCGGTTGCAGAAAGAGCAGGGAATGGCCCTGGTGCTGATCACCCACGACATGGGTGTCGTCGCCGAAACCGCGGAACGCGTGCAGGTGCAATATGCCGGCCAGAAGGTCGAGGAGCAACCGGTGAAGGCGCTGTTCCGCGATCCGCATCATCCCTATACTGCAGCCCTGCTCGCCGCCTTGCCGGAACGCGCCGAAGTGGGGCAGCGACTTCCCTCGATCGCCGGCGTCGTTCCAGGCCAGCACGGCCGCCCGACGGGCTGTCTTTTCGCCCCGCGCTGCGGCTATGCCACGCTCGAATGCGATCGCGGCGTCGTACGCCAGGGACCGGAACTCGGTCGCGCGCTGTGCAACTACCCATTGAAAGACGGCAAGCCGCTGGGCCATCCCGGTGTCATGCGCGTTGAAACTGCAGGAGACCTGGTGTGACCAGCGCTGTTCTCGAGGGCAGGGATCTCGCCCGCTTCTACACCGTTAACCGCGGTCTCTTCAAAGCCGATGCTACGGTCAAGGCGCTGAACGGCGTCAGCTTCAGCCTCCATTCCGGCAAGACGCTTGCCGTCGTCGGCGAATCCGGCTGTGGCAAGTCGACGCTCGCTCGTCTGGTCACCATGATCGAGGATCCGACGGCCGGCGAGTTGCTGATCGACGGCAATCCCGCGCGGGTCGGCGACCGCAGCCTGCGCAGCCAGGTGCAGATCGTCTTCCAGAATCCCTACGGCTCGCTCAACCCGCGCCAGAAGGTCGGTGCGATCCTGGAAGAGCCGCTGAAGATCAACACCGATCTCGATGCTGGCGCCCGCCGCCGCAAGGTGGAGGAGATGATGGCCCGTGTCGGCCTGCGCCCGGAGCATCACGGCCGTTACCCCCATATGTTCTCCGGCGGCCAGCGCCAGCGCATCGCCATCGCCCGCGCGCTGATGCTGCGGCCGAAAGTGCTGGTGCTCGACGAACCGGTTTCCGCCCTTGATCTGTCGATCCAGGCGCAGGTCCTGAACTTGCTTATGGACCTGCAGAAGGAGATGGGTCTCGCCTATCTCTTCATCTCGCACGGCCTCTCGGTGGTCCATCACATCGCCGACGAGATCATGGTGATGTATCTGGGTCGCCCGATCGAAACCGGTCCTGCCGCCGAAGTGTTCGCCCGGCCGCGCCATCCCTATACTGCCGCTCTGCTGTCGGCGACCCCAATCGCCGATCCCGAACGCGAGAAAAACCGCATCCGGCTGCAAGGCGAACTGCCGTCGCCGCTGAAGCCGCCGTCCGGCTGCCACTTCAACCCGCGCTGCTGGAAGGCGCAGGAATATTGTCGCCAGGTTTCTCCCGAATTAAGTGGAGAAGGCGCACAAAAATATGCCTGTCATTTCCCGCTCGACTGAGCGGAAAGCCGTCGTTTGAGAGGAAACATGCAGGACGATACGATGAACAAACCTCATGCGATCATCGTCATGGGTGTCAGCGGCTGCGGCAAGTCCTCGGTCGGCGAGAAACTCGCAGAGGCCTTGCGCCTCGACTTCCTCGAAGGTGATGCGCTTCATCCTGCCTCCAACGTCGAGAAGATGTCGAAGGGCATTCCGCTGACCGATGAGGATCGGATGCCCTGGCTCGACCTGATCGGCAAACGCATGCAGGCCTCGCTGAAAAATGGCGAGGGTATCATCGTCTCATGTTCGGCGCTGAAACGTATCTATCGCGACAGGCTAAGGGCTGCTGCCGGCGGCAATCTGTTCTTCGTCTATCTCGAAGGATCCAAGGCGCTGCTGACCACGCGCATGGGTGAGCGCAGGGGACATTTCATGCCGCTCTCGCTGCTCGAAAGCCAGCTGGCGACACTCGAGGTGCCGACAGGCGAGCCCGGTGTCGTCACCGTCGACATCGACGATACGGTCGACGGCATTGCGGCAACCGCCCTCAGGGATCTCTCCACCCTCGGGGTCACGGCTTGAATCGTTTCGGCGAGTAAGCAGAGATATCGATGAACGGCGTCTCGCCGGTGATGAGTTCTGCAAGCACGCGGCCGGTCACCGGCCCGAGCGTCAGCCCATGATGGGCATGGCCGAAGGCAAACCATAAGCCCTGATGGCGCGGCGCCTTACCGATGACAGGCATCATGTCGGGCGTGCAAGGGCGCGCGCCCATCCATGGTTCGGGATCGAGCCTGCTTCCGAGCGGGAAGATCGTACGCGCCACGGCTTCGGCCCGGTCGAGCTGTACCGGCGTCTTCGGCGCGTCAAGCATTGCGAACTCCGCCCCTGTCGTCAGGCGGATGCCGCGGTTCATCGGCGCCAGCAAGTAACCACGCTCCGCATCGAGGATCCAGTTGTTGAGCACGGCATTGCCCTTGGCGGCATAATGCATGTGATAGCCGCGCTTGACACCGAGGGGAAAGGAATAGCCGAGCCGGCGCGTCGCGACGGCTGCCCAGGGGCCGAGTGCCAGGACTGCGTCGTCGGTTTCGAGCGGGCCCTCGCTGGTCATGATCTTCCAGCCGGCGCCGAACTGGCCGAGCGAGGCGGCATCGCCCGTGACGAAGCGGCCGCCGAGGCTTTCGAAATAGCGGCGATAGGCTGCTGTCAGTGCATGCGGATCGAGCACCGACCAGGGATCGCGCCAGCGGATACCGCCGGCGAAGGGGACGGTAATATCGGGTTCCATGCGGGCGATATCGGCCGATGTCAGGCTGTCATAGGTCACGCCGAATTCGCTCTGCCAAAGGGCGGCCTCGGCGAGGGCCTCGTCGCGCATCGCCTCGGTTCGGAAGATCTTCACCCAGCCGTCCTTGCGGATCAGCGCCTGCGCCTGCGAGGCCTCGATCAGGTCCTTGTGCTCGGCAACAGAGTTTTCGATCAGCGGCGCATAGGCCCGTGTGATGACCGCGTGGCGCCGGGCATTCGAATTCCACCAGTAACGGGCAAGAAAGGCGAGCTGGCTTGGCAAGGCACTGAGATGATAATGGGCATCGATTTCGTTGTTGAGTGCATAACGCAGCAACAGGCCGAGTTGCTGGGGAAAGCCGTAGGGCGCGACGCCTTCGCGCTGGATCAGGCCGGCATTGCCGAAGGAGGTTTCGCTGCCCGGATCCTTCCGATCGATCAGCGTCACCTGCCGGCCGCGCCGCTGAAGATGAATTGCCGTTGACACCCCGACGATACCGGCGCCGAGCACGATTGCGTTCTTGGTCATTCCCCTGCATTCCGCTTTGTCGTCGATTGAAAATGCCCCCGCCGGTCCCACGGCGCAAACGAAAAATCGCATTCATTTCAAAATCATTGCGCTTTCCAGTGCGGCATTTTCGGCCTTGATGCGCACATGCAGGAGTGCGGCATTGAAAAGCGAAAAGACGATCGCAAATACCGGCAGGCCGAAGGTGAGAGGAAGGGCGGCAATCTCGCCGATGACGATCGCATAATTCGGATGCCGGAGAAAGCGATAGGGTCCGGATTTCACGAGTAACGCGCCGGGCAGGATGATGATGCGCGTCGTCCAGCGGTCCTTCAGTGTTGCCAATACCCAAAGCCGCAGCGCCTGTAGCCCGGTGAACAGCGAAAACCAGAAGGGTTGAACCGGCCTGCCCGGCGCCAGCAGCCAAAGACCTATGATCCAGGCGGCATGCAGCGCCACCATGGCGGAATAATGCTCCGGGGCGACTTCCCGGCCGCCTCTTGCGAGAAGGGCGGTGGTGTTGCGCCGGGCGAGCATGAGCTCACCCGACCGCTGCAGCGTAACGAATGTCAGGAGCGCGATCGACGGCCACATCACGCCGCCCTCCGCAGCGTCACACAGCTTGCCGAAAAACCAGGTCCCATTGCGATCATCGCCGCCCGGTTCGGCAGCCCGGCGCGGATTGCCCGCTCCAGCACGAAAAGCACGGTCGGCGAAGACATGTTGCCATATTCGGCAAGCACGGCTCGTTCGTGGTCGAGCGTGCCGGGTGTCAATGAAAGCGCGCTCTCCATCGCAGCCAACACCTTCGTGCCGCCGGGATGGCAGATGAAGCGGTCGATATCTGGCAGTCCCAGCCCGTTTCGCGCCAGGATGGCCGTCACCGCCGGGGCGAGTTCCCGTTCGGCGAAGGGCGGCAAGGATTGCGCCAGCACAATGCCGAAGCCGCCATCGTCGATCTTCCAGCCCATGATGTCGAGCGTGTCCGGGAAGAGGTGCTCGCCTGTTGATTCCACTTCGGCCAGTCCGCCTTCGCCGGCGCGGAGCACGCAGGCGGCGGCACCATCGCCGAAAAGCGCTGTCGCGATGATGTTCGGCCGCGTCAGCTCGTCCAGCCGGAAAGCGAGCGTGCAAAGCTCGATCGAGACGAAAAGTACGACGGCACCCGGGCGGCTCCGTGCCAGCCGCGCCGCGATGGCAAAGCCCGAGACGCCGGCCGCGCAGCCGAGCCCGAAGACCGGCACCCGCTCGATATCGGTCCTGAAGCCCATGCGGCGGGCAAGCTGCGCATCGAGGCTCGGCGTCGTAAAACCGGTGGAAGAGACGGTCACGATACAATCGACATCGCCAGCCCTGAGGTCCGCCCGGCGAAGTGCCGAGGTGGCCGCCTCGACGAAAAGCGCGCTCGCCACCTCGGCATAGGCCTGCATGCGGTTTTGCCAGCCATGCGTTTCGTCGAACCAGGCAAGCGGCCGCGCCGCATGGCGCTTGTTGATTCCGGCGCTGTCGAAGACGCGGGCAAGATGATGGAAATCCTCGAAACGGTCGGAAAACAGCCGGGCCGAGGCTTCGGCCGCCTGGTTTTGAAAGATGACATGTTCAGGCGTGGCGGTGGCGAGGCTGACGAGTCTGGCGGTATCGGTCACGGAATTCTCCTTGTCGTTCCCGGCACAACGCCGAGAACACCCGGCCCCGATGATTTATTCGGCCTCGGGGACTTCACGAAGCAGTGATGAAGAAAATGGAGAAGCCGGCGAATAAAGCCCGGCGCAGCGGTGTTCTCTCCTCGCAACGTCACTCTCGAGGAGTTTTCTTATGACGATCACGACAGTCCGCGTCGCTTCCACCCTTCTCGGCGGCTGCCTTGCCGCTTCGCTCTTCTCCGGCCCCGTCTTTGCTGTCGGCAATGACAACAGCACGATGCCGACCTGCAAGAAGGGCGAGATCTACGACCAGAAGACCAAGAAATGCGTCAAGCAGCAGGGCGCCAATGTCTCGGATGAGAACCGCACCGATTATGCCTATTCGCTGGCCAAGGCCGGCCGCTATGAAGAGGCGCTTGCCATGCTTGACACGGTAAAGGACCAGAACAGCGCCGAGGTGCTGAACTATCGCGGTTACGCCACCCGCAAGCTCGGACGCACCGACGAAGGCATCTCCTATTACCTGCAATCGGTGAAGATGGATCCACAATACGCCAAGGTCCGCGAATATCTCGGCGAAGCCTATATCATCAAAGGCCGGCTCGATCTCGCAAAGGAGCAGTTGAACACGATCATGACGATCTGCGGCACCGCTTGCGAAGAATATCAGGATCTGAACGCTGCGATCCTCGACCCATCGAAGATCTGAGCGGCAGGCCATTGGGCGGGAAATTGAAGCGGGAAAGGATAACCGAATGTCGGTCGCGCGCACCACATTTCCTGCCTATAGTCGCATGAGAACGGAATCGCCGGTCTGTCAGGCGGAGGCGGCTATCGCGAGCGAAGCGGATATCAGGAGCGGCCTGACGGAAAACCTGGCCAGGCTCTGGCGTTATGGCCTCGTTCTCTCGCATCAGCGCGATGTCGCCGACGACCTGGTGCAGGCGACCTGCCTGCGCGCGCTGGAGCGCGCCGATCAGTTCCTCCCCGGCACACGGCTCGACCGCTGGCTGTTTTCGATCCTGCATTCGATCTGGCTGAACGAGATCCGCTCGCGCCGGGTGCGGCAGGGCCAGGGTTTCGTCGATGCCGGGGAGGCGCTGAGCTTCGACGGCGCGCAAAATACTGAAACGCATGTGATGGCGGGGCAGGTGCTGAAGCAGGTAAATGCGCTGCCCGAGGCGCAGCGGACGGTGGTTTTCCTCGCTTATGTGGAAGGACTTTCCTATCGCGAGGTTGCAGGCATATTGGATATTCCGATCGGAACCGTGATGAGCCGGCTGGCGGCCGCCCGCGCCAAGCTCTCCGGTGCCGGACCAGAAGGGGGACGGCGATGAGCACGAAACACACCATTCCCTCCGACGAGGACCTCACGGCCTTCATCGACGGCGAGCTGCCGGCGGAAGAGGCCGCCCGCATCGAGGCCATCGTGAAGGACGACGGACGCGTCGCCGAAAGGCTGGAATTCCTGACGCGCGCCAGCCTGCCGTTCGAGCAGGCTTTTGCCCCACTCCTCTCGGAGGCCCCGCGCCAGAAACTGGAGGCGATGCTGGCCGCCATTCCTGCGCGTGAGGGCGCAAAAACCGGCTTTGCGCCTGCTGTTACCCGCCGCCGCTTCCTCGGCGCGCTCGCCGCTTCCCTCGTGGCCGGCATCGCCATCGACCGCGCCGCCATAGGCATCGGCAGGCGTTTGTTCCCAAAGGACGAAAACAGCGAATGGCGCGCCGTGGTCGCCGATTATATTTCGCTTTATACGGCCGAAACGCTCGCCGGCCCCGTTCCCGGCAGGCAGGACCAGGCCGCCCAGCTCGCCAGTCTGGACGAGAAGCTCGATCTATCGCTCTCCCCCGAAGCTGTCGCGCTGCCGGGAATCGATTTCAAGCGCGCCCTGCTGCTGCAATATGACGGCAAGGCGCTCGCCCAGATCGCCTATCTCGACCCCGAGACCGGCCCGATGGCGCTCTGCATCGTTAGATCTGACACCGGGCCGAAGGCGCCCGACCTCGAAAACCGCAAAGGTATGAATGTCGTCTACTGGTCGAATGCGACGCATGCCTTCATGCTGATCGGGCATGCTGCGGCGGACCGAATGACGGCGATTGCGGATGCAGTGCGGGGGAGGGTGGCGGTGTGACCGGCCATTGGCGGTGGCTTTAAGCTGATCAGTGCCGCGATCGATCGCGCATCAGGAACTGGCCCAGCCGGTTCACAATCTTAAAGGCCCAGAACATCGATGTTGAGACCTTCAGGCCGTTGTCGGCAAGGGCGCGCAGCACCTCCTTGTTCTGACGCGATATATTTTGAACGTTCTTGTTCGTGGCGCCCCCCAAGCGCATTCTGACCAAGACTCGCGGGATATAGGTTGTTCTGATCCGCGCGACTTCCAAAAATCGCATCATCAGCTCGACGTCGGCCGCAAGCCGGTAACGCAGATCAAACCGCCCGAACCGGTCATAGATGTTGCGCCGAACATAGAATGTTGGGTGTGGCGGGCACCAGCCGCGTGCGAAGAGACCGGATTTGAAGGCTCGGGATTTCCAGTATCGGATCTCGCGATCCACGTGCCGGTTGGAAACATAGACGAGGTCACCGTAGCAGCCGTCATATGCTTCATCTTCCAGCGCAGCCGCGACGGTTCCGAGGGAGTCGCTGCTCTCGAAAACATCGTCGGCATTCAGGAATCCGATAATATCACCCGTCGCTAGACCAATTCCTTTGTTCATTGCCTCATAGATACCTCCGTCCGGTCCCGAAAGCACACGGCGGTTCTCCGCCGGCGCCGAAGCAATGATGGCGAGGGTAGAATCCTGCGAGCCGCCGTCGACGATGATGTGTTCGAAATTGCGGTAGGTTTGAGTGTCGATGGACCGTAAGGTATCGGCAATGGTCTGCTCGACATTCCAGCAAACGGTAATGAGGCTTATCCGGGGGGCGCTTGGATTGGCGGTATCTGCAGCCATTTTGACGGGTGTCTTGCTCACATTCTAACGGGCGAAATCTAGCCGACCCGTAGCAGACGGAAAGGCAGTACCGCAATCGAGTACCGCAAGTTATCCTCGATCAACGCCCGATTGACGAGCGGCGGCGGCTCCTTCTCTCGCTAAGTGCATTGCATGCGGATCGATCTAACTGTAGTGAGCACTGTCGAAGAGCGATGTGATCACGACAAGCTCGTGATTGCACACGAATTACCGGTTGCAGGAGGTCTCTTGTCTTCGAAGAAAAAGCTGCGCAAGGGCATATTGCTCGCGGGGGGCTCAGGCACTCGGCTGCATCCGGCGACCCTTGCCATCTCGAAGCAACTTCTTCCGGTTTTTGACAAACCGATGATCTATTATCCCCTGTCGACGCTCATGCTCGCGGGAATCCGGGATATCTTGATTATCTCCACACCGCAGGACACACCGCGTTTTGAACAGCTGCTGGGTGACGGCGCCCAATGGGGATTGAACCTTCAGTATGCCGTGCAGGCTGCGCCCGAAGGCATTCCCCAGGCATTCTTGATCGGCAGGGAATTCATCGGGCAAGAGGCAACCGCCCTCGTGCTCGGAGACAATATCTTTTACGGCAACCTGCTGACACAGGATTTATCCGCGGCTTCCGAGAGATTGGATGAAGCGACGATCTTCGCGTATAAAGTCCACGATCCCGAACGGTATGGCGTGGTGGAATTTGACGGGGAGGGCAAAGTCCTAACCTTGGAGGAAAAGCCATCCAGGCCCCGCTCTTCTTACGCTGTCACGGGTTTATATTTCTACGACAATGACGTGGTTGACATTGCTGCCGATTTGAAACCCTCGCTGCGTGGTGAAACCGAGATTACCGACATCAATCGGCATTATTTGTCGACCGGCAGGCTGAACGTTGCCGTCCTGGGGAGAGGGCATGCCTGGCTTGATACGGGCACGCACGATTCACTCCTTGAAGCGAGTCAGTTCATTGCCACCATCGAGCGGCGCCAGGGGCTGAAGATTGCCTGCCCCGAGGAAATCGCCTTTCATTTGGAATACATAGATGCCGAGCAATTGCTAAGGCTGGCGGCTCCGCTTGAAAAGAGCTCTTACGGACGATACCTCATCAGCCTGGTGAGGGAGCCAGCTCCGCATTTCCCGCCTGGCTGACCCGCAAAACTGGAAACCAATCTTGTCTGCTTTCACCCTGCTTACGTTGAAGACGATGTCCGACGCACGAGGCGCGTTGACCGTCATGGACGGAATACTACCATTTCCGGTCGTCCGTAGCTTCTGGATCTATGGTGCCGACGGATATACACGCGGCGGTCATCGTCATCACAAGACTCGGCAGGCTTTGGTGGCGATTTCGGGAAGCGTGGTGGTTTTGATGGACGATGGAAAAGCGAGGGAAGAGATCACCTTGTCGTCACCGGACCAGTGCCTGCTTGTCGAGCCAAGGGACTGGCACGAAATGACCTTCGGTCCCGGTTCAATCCTGCTCGTTTTTGCCTCTCGCGGATATGATAAGGATGATTACATCGACACTCCCTATGAACGGCTCTGAGATGATTGAGTATGAAAGTCTTGCGCAGGCCAACCGCGCGCTGATGGAAGAGTTGGAGGCGGTTGCTTCCCATGTCATTCGTTCCGGGTGGTACGTACTTGGCAACGAGGTTTCCTCTTTCGAAGCTGAATTCGCCGCCTTCGCGGAAAGCAAACATTGCATCAGCGTGGCCAATGGTCTGGACGCATTGATACTGTCGATCGAAGCGCTCGATCTGCCGAAAGGCAGCGAGATTATGGTTGCTTCCAACACCTATATAGCCACTATTCTGGCAATTCTTCGCGCGGGCCACAAACCCATCCTGGTGGAGCCCGAGCGCGAAACCTTCAATATCGATCCGGAACGGCTTCCTGCGGCGCTGACATCGAACACGCGCGGAATATGCGTGACGCATCTTTTCGGCAAAGCATGCCGGATGACTGAGATCGCCACGTTTGCAAGCGAGCATGGTCTCAAAGTGATCGAGGATTGCGCGCAGTCTCACGGCGCGCGCTATGACGGCAGGCTGACGGGCACCTTCGGAATTGCCGGTTGCTTCAGCTTCTATCCTACGAAGAATCTGGGCGCCTTGGGAGATGCCGGTGCGATCGTCACGGATGACGATGCGTTTGCCGATCGCTTGAGACATATGCGCAATTACGGCTCGAAGAAAAAATATGAGAACGCCTATATCGGAGTAAATTCCAGGCTTGATGAGATGCAGGCGGCATTCCTGCGTGTTAAACTCCGTCACCTCGATCAGGTGACTGAACACAAGCGGGCACTGGCCGATATCTATTTTGCCAATCTGCCCAAATGGCTTGCGCAGCCGCTTCGCCGATCTGCCGAGTTTGACGTGTTTCATATCTTCGCGATACGTCACCCGGCCCGCGACGAATTGCGTCAGTGGCTGCTCGATAACGGCGTCAAGACCGAGATTCATTATCCGATCGCGCCGCACAGGCAGAAGGCAATGCAAGGCATTCTTTCCGGCGATTATCCCATTGCCGATGAGCTGCATGCCACCGAACTGAGCCTGCCTATTTCGGCCGGGCATAGAAAGGATGAGATCGAGCGCGTCTGCAGCCTTCTTGCTGCGCTCCCGGAAAAGCTGAAGTTGGCGGCATGACAGAGCAGATGAAAGGACCGGCCTCGGCACGTGAGAATGACGATTGGGATATCGTTATCAAGCCTTCGAAGGGCAACGCGCCGGATCTTGGGCTGGTCTGGCGATATCGTGATCTCGTCTGGATGTTCTTCAAGCGCGACTTCACGACATTTTACAAACAGACGGTGTTGGGGCCGGTTTGGTACATCATCCAGCCGTCGCTGACGGCCATGACCTATTATGTTGTGTTCGGGAAAATTGCTAACCTTTCCACGGACGGCCTTCCGCCTTTCTTGTTTTACATGTCGGGCACCATAATCTGGAGTTATTTTGCTGCCTGCCTGACCAATAATTCCGAAGTTTTCTCAAAAAATGCCAATTTGTTTGGGAAAGTTTATTTTCCCCGACTTGTGGTGCCGCTCTCCGTTGCTATGAGCGGCCTTGTCGCATTTGCTATCCAGTTCCTGCTCTTGCTGACGGTCGCGGCTGGGATGAAAATCGCAGACCCGGATCTGGCATTGAGCTACTGGTTCCTGCTTATGACACCGCTGGTATTGCTCTATACGGCAGTGCTTGGCGTTGGTGCTGGCCTTGTTGTTTCCGCTCTTACGGTCCGGTTTCGCGATCTCGTTTATGCGGTCGGGTTCATGACGCAACTGTGGATGTACGCTACCCCGATCGTCTATCCATTCAGCCAGATCCCGGAACGCTATCATTGGTTCTATTACATCAACCCGATGACGGCACCGGTTCAGGCCTTCCGCTGGGCGCTATTTGACGTTTCTGCTTTGCCTGTCGGTCTCCTTCTTGCCAACCTTGGGGTGACCGTTGCGATCACCATATGCGGGCTGGCACTTTTCTCGCGCGCGGAAGCCAACGCGATGGATACCGTCTGATGAACGATATCGTTATTCGAGCTGAGCATGTCACCAAGCTATATCGTCTTGGCGTGATCAATCACGGCACCCTCTATCGCGACCTTCAGAGCTGGTGGGCGAGGTGGCGCAACCTTCCGGACCCGAACGTGTCGGTCTCCGACTTTGCGTCTGATCGCGGCAGACCATCGCGCCTGAAGGGTGACATCTTCTATGCGCTTGATGATGTCTCCTTCGAGATCGGACACGGCGAGATCGTCGGCATTATCGGCAGGAACGGAGCCGGGAAATCGACGCTCCTGAAGGTCATGTCACGCATCACCATGCCCAATGCGGGCTTCATCGGTATACGCGGCAGAATTGCCAGCTTGCTTGAGGTTGGTACCGGATTTCATCCGGAGCTAACCGGTCGAGAAAACGTCTATCTCAACGGCGCCATCCTCGGCATGAGCCGTGCCGAGGTCAGATCCAAATTCGATGAGATCGTCGAGTTTGCTGAGATCGGCGAGTTCATTGACACCCCGGTGAAGCGATATTCATCCGGAATGTACGTGCGCCTGGCTTTCTCCGTTGCGGCGCATCTCGAGCCGGAAATTCTTTTGATTGATGAGGTATTGGCTGTCGGCGACGTCAACTTCCAGAATAAATGCATGGGACGCATGCAGGAAGTCACGAAGGCTGGTCGAACGATTATCTTTGTCAGCCACAATATGACTGCGATCAGCAGCATCTGCCCGAAATCGATCCTGATGGCCGACGGCAAAGTCGCTGCGATGGGCGATACCGCAGATGTGATAAAGGCCTACCTCGACCGCCCGGAATTCGGCGGCACGGCAATTTACTCGGTCAATCCCGAGGACGTCGATGGAAAGGCGGTCATTTGCCGTGTTGCGGTACTGAACGAGAAGGACGAGGTTTCGGGAACGGTGGAACTGTCTAAGGGCTTCTCCGTCGAGGTCGAATACGAATTGAGGGAGCCGCTTTCCGGCCTCTCGGTCGGAATGCAGATCATGATGGAGGACGGCTATACTCCCCTCGTCAGCCTTTCCGATCCCGAACTCGATGTGGGGCGCCTCGACGCCCGGCCAGCCGGCTATTATCGAGCCCGCGTCAAATTTCCCGGATGCCTTCTCAACACGGGCACGTTCTACGTGCGGCTGGGGATATCGAGCCGGTTCTCGATATATTCCGTCGCCGAGGGTATTCGGTTTGACGTGGAGGACAATGTGGGAATCATCCAGATGCTGGGTCAGCAACGGAAGCCGTCGATTTCGGCGATACAGTTACCTTGGGAGGTTGAGAAGGTCTTCCTGCGCGATTCTGAGGGTGTTTTGAAATGAAGAAAGCGCTTGTCACCGGAGCAGACGGGTTCATCGGCTCTCATCTTGTCGAGACGCTAGTCAGGTCGGGCGTCGAAGTTCGCGCCCTCTGCCAGTACAATTCGTTTTCCAGCTGGGGTTGGCTGGACCAATCCGAACATCGTGGCCAGTTCGAAGTAATCCTCGGAGACGTCCGTGATCCCGCGCAAATGCGCGCCGTCGCTAAAGGCGTGGATACGGTTTTCCATCTCGCCGCTCTGATTGCGATTCCCTATTCCTATCAGGCACCCTCAAGCTACATCGATACGAATGTGCATGGGACGTTGAATGTTCTTCAAGGGGCTCTCGACGCTGGTGTAGGAAGGGTGATCCAGACTTCGACGAGCGAAGTTTATGGCACGGCGCGTTTCGTCCCGATCAGCGAAAGCCATCCCCTACAGGCGCAATCTCCCTATTCGGCGTCCAAGATCGGCGCCGATGCGATCGCCTACAGCTACCATTCGAGCTTTGACCTGCCCGTGACGATTGCAAGGCCTTTCAACACGTTCGGCCCGAGACAATCTGCAAGGGCGGTTATTCCGACAGTCATTTCACAGCTTCTGAGCGGGCGGACGACGCTGAAGCTTGGCGCGCTTTCGCCCACCCGCGACTTCAATTTCGTGCAGGATACATGCGACGGCTTCCTGGCTCTTGCGGCCAGTGACGAAGCCGTCGGCCAGACGGTCAACATCGGCTCCGGCAGCGAGATCTCGATCGGCGAGACCGTTCAGTTGATCGCCGACCTCATCGGCGTCAATGTGGAGGTCGAATGCGACGAACAGCGCTTGCGCCCCACAAACAGCGAAGTGGAGCGCCTGTGCTGCGACAACAGCCTGATCAAGTCCCTGACAGGATTTTCCCCTCGCTACAGCTTGGAGGACGGGCTCGAGGCAACGATCGAATGGCTGCGTCAGCCGCACAATCTGGCGCGGTATAAGGCGGATATTTTCAATGTCTAGACGTGCAGTCATTCTGGCGGGAGGGATGGGAACGCGGTTGCGGCCCTATACTGTCGTCCTACCAAAGCCTCTGATGCCGATCGGTGATTATCCTATTCTCGAGGTCATCATTCGTCAGCTGATATCAGGCGGGTTTCAGCACATTACCCTTGCCGTCAACCACCAGGCGGAACTGATCAAGGCGTTTTTCCAGGATGGCGACAAGTGGGGCGTACGCATCGACTATTCGCTTGAGGACGAGCCGCTTGGCACGATGGGGCCGCTGCGGTTGATCAAGGATCTGCCGGAGAATTTCCTCGTGATGAACGGAGACATTCTGACGGACCTAAACTACGCCGATTTTCATGATGCTCATGTCCGTGACGGCAATATCTTTACGATTTCGTCCAAGACACGGCAGCATCGCATAGACTACGGCGTTCTTGATACAAACGAGGCGGGACGTCTGACCGGCTTCCGGGAGAAGCCGACCGCTGAATATAAAGTCAGCATGGGCGTCTATATGGTGTCTTCGCGGGCGGTCGAGCACATTCCGCATCGGGGTGCCTATGGCTTTGACCAGCTGATGCTTGATCTCCTCGCGGCCGGAAAGCCGGCCACCGTTCGCGATTTTCCCGGCTATTGGCTCGATATCGGACGCCCGGACGATTATGCACAGGCGATCGAGCAGTTCGAAAACATGCAGTCCAGGTTCTTGAATGGTTGATGCCATCGTCACCGGTGCTGGCGGCTTCCTCGGGAGACGTCTGGTAGAGCGGCTTGAACAGGCCCGCATTGATGTGCTGGCGCTGGACCGGACTCATGGCGACATAAGTGAGGAGGGGACGTGGCAGGAACTTCCCCCGGCGCGTACGCTGTTTCATCTAGCCGGCAGGACATTTGTTCCCGACAGCTGGACGCAAGGCCCGAGCTTCACGGCTGCCAACGTTCTCGGGACGCAGCATGCTTTGAACTGGTGCAAACGGAACAAGGCCAAGCTTATATTCTCAAGCGCCTATGTCTACGGAGTGCCGGAGCGGCTGCCGATCCACGAGACTGCTCCGGTCAGACCCAGCAATCCCTACGCTCTTTCCAAACATCTTGCCGAACAACTCTGTGAGTTCGCCGCCACACACGAGCAGATACCAGTGGTGGTATTGCGCCTTTTCAATATATATGGGGTTGGGCAGCGCCCGGAATTTCTGATACCGACGCTTCTGAACCAGGTAAGAACCAAGCAGGAAATACAGGTCATGGACCTCAGTCCGCGGCGGGATTATGTCTTCGTTGACGATGTCCTGAGCGCCTTCGCAAAAGCCATGAACGTGTCTGAAGGCTATCATTGCATTAACATCGGCTCCGGCATGTCTTATTCGGTGCAGGAAATCATCGATATCTTGCAGGAAGCTGCCGGCACTGATCTACCTGTAGTGTCGTCTTGCGCTGTTCGGCGGAATGAAATACCTGACGTGCGGGCCGACATTACGCGGGCTCGCGCCGTTCTCGGATGGCGGCCGGAATGGGATCTGCCGGCCGGGATCCGCGAGCTGATGAAGGAGTCGTAAATTGAACGAACGTTACGTTCCGATCAACAAAGGCAACTACTCGATGGACACGGATGAGCGCGAGGCCGCGTTCGACAGATACCGTGGCGAGGGTTGGGAAGCTGAATACGCCGATTACCGGCGCAAATGGTCGGAATATGCCCTGAACCAGCAGGTTTCGGATTATCCGTTGCTGGTCGATCTGGAGCTGGCGTCGATCTGCAATCTGCGCTGCCCGATGTGCTATACGATCAGCGACGAGTTCAAGAAGCACGTCAATACGACCCGGATGGACTGGGACCTCTATTGCCGCATCATCGACGAGATCGGTGGCAAGGTTCCGGCAATCCGCCTGTCGCTGCGCGGCGAAGCGACGCTGCACAAGCGCTTTGCCGACTGCGTGCGTTATGCCAAGGACCATGGGATCAAAGAGGTCTCGACTCTCACCCATGGCTTCAAGCTCAACAGGGATTATTTCGCCCAGCTCGTCGATGCCGGCATCGACTGGATCACCGTTTCGATCGACGGCACCGGTGAGACCTATGAGCGGATCCGCAAGCCGATCAAGTTCGAAGCTCTGCTCGACAAGATCAAGGACATAAAGAAATACAAGGAGGAGCGCGGTCTCCACCGTCCTGTCATCAAGGTGCAGGGTATCTGGCCGGCGATCCGGGAAAATCCGGATCTCTATTATGAGACGTTCGCGCCTCATGTGGATCTGGTCGCCTTCAACCCGCTGATCGATTATCTCGGCAACGATTCAGATATTGCCTATCTCGACAACTTCACATGCCCGCAGCAGTACCAACGCCTGGTGATTGGTGCCGACGGATTGGTCATGAAGTGCTCGAACGACGAGGAAAACCGCGAGGTCATCGGCGATGCGAACACCGAGACCGTGCATCAGATCTGGCACGGGGAAAAGATGAACGCCGTGCGCGCTTTGCACAAGGAGCCGCAGGGTTTCCTGAAGAGCGAGGTCTGCCGCAGGTGTTATCTGCCGAGACAGACAAATGACGAGACGGCTGAGATTTGCGGCCGGCAGGTCACTGTGCGGAATTACGTCGACCGCAATCAGGAAATCGGACAGTAAGCGGCCAAATCCGCGCGGTACGGCCAGACGTCGCCAGGCCTATAGTTTAAGGGCTGCGATCGCCGTCAGAGCGAGGCGGCCTTGCCGGTCGTGAATTACAGGGAGTAACAGGATGTTCCGGAATTACCGGCCTGATCGGTGCTATATCATCGCTGAGATCGGCGGAAACTTCACGACGTATGATCAGGCAAGGCGCCTGATTGACGAGGCGAAGGCGACGGGGGTCGATGCTGTCAAGCTCCAGACCTATCGCGCTGAGACTCTGTCGAGCCGTAACGCGATGTTCGACATGGAGAACACTGGCGTTACCTCCCAGTTCGAACTATTCCGTAAATATGAAATCGGACACGACCTTCACGAAGCGGTTTTCCGCTACGCCGAGGAGCATGGGTTGGACTGGTTTTCGTCGCCCTCACATGAAACGGATGTCGATCTGCTGGAGAAATGTGGAGTGGGGGCCCATAAGGTAGGCTCGGACGACGCGGTCAACATTCCCTTTCTCCGCTATCTGGCAAAGACGGGTAAGCCAATTATCCTGTCGACGGGGATGTCGACGCTCGACGAAGTTCGGGAATCCGTCGCGGCAATAAAGGCGGCCGGCAATGACAAGCTCATTCTGCTGCACGCCATTACAAGTTACCCCACACATCCGGAAAATGTGAACTTGCGTGCAATGCAAACGATGATGGAAGCGTTTCCGGATCTCGACGTTGGTTATTCCGACCATACCTTGAACCCCGTCGCAAGCCTGTGTGCGGTCGCAATGGGCGCCCGCGTCATCGAGAGGCATTTCACCTATGACAAGACCGCCGACGGTCCCGATCACATGCTTTCCGCTGATCCCGCGGAAATGAAATGGCTCGTTGACGCGATACGCGCGTTCGAGATCATGAAAGGCAGTGGCCGCAAGGAGCCGGCTGCGAGCGAAGCGACGACGAGATTGAACAATCGCAAGAGCGTTGTCGTCAATCGACCACTCAAGGCCGGCCATGTCATCTCAGCCGGCGACATTTCCGTCAAGCGGCCTGGAACAGGAATTGAACCGAAGCATTTCGAAGCTCTCGCAGGACGCCGGGTTGCAAACGACGTCGATGCGGACGCGGTGCTCCAGTGGAGCGATCTGGCGTGATGCTTGGGATCATCATCCAGGCGCGGATGGGATCGACGCGGCTGCCGGGCAAAGTCCTTCGCGACATCTCCGGCAAGCCCCTTCTCGCACATGTTCTTGGTAGACTTCAGATGTTGAAGCGCCCGGCCAAGATTGTCGTTGCGACATCGGCGGCCAGCGAGAACGATATCATCGAAGACTGGTGCCTTGAGCACGGAGTAAGCTGCTTTCGTGGCGACGAAGCCGATGTGCTCGACCGCTATTTCGAATGTGCAAGATCACTTGGGATGTCGGATATCGTGCGGTTAACCGCAGATAATCCTTTCACCGACATCGATGAACTCGAGAAACTGATCGACTTTCACGAAAAACATGGATTCGACTATACCCATGCGTTCGGCCAGCTGCCTATCGGCGTCGGTGCCGAGATATTCACATTCGAAGCCCTCACGCGCAGTCATCGCGAGGGGAAGCTGCCGCATCATCGCGAGCACGTGAATGAATACTTCACCGATCGGCCTGAATTGTTCAAGATTGGTCGGCTTGAGGTGCCCCAAGCCAAAGTCGCTCCGGATCTGCGCCTGACGGTGGATACTGAGGAAGACTGGAGACGTGCCTGTGCACTCGCAGCGCTGGCGGGTGGAACCTGGCTCGGGACAGAAGAAGCAATCAGGCTATGTTCGTCTTCTGCATAGAAAGTTCGCATGCACGTGGCATGGGCCATCTGTTTCGGTCGCTGACGCTCGCCTCCGAGCTGCGTACCCGCGGTCATACGGTCCGATTTTTGGCGAACGATCATCCGAATTCGTTGAGGATCATCCGCGAGCGCGGTTTTGATGTGTCGCTTTATGATCTCGCCGTCGTGACGGGATGGGAGAAGGATTTCCTGGAAGCCGCTGCTTCCTCTCCGATCTGGATCAACGACCGCCTTAATACGCAGCGGCTCCATACCGAGACGATCAAGGGCTTGGACGCGAAGCTTGTTACCTTCGATGATCGTGGTGATGGCGCGGAACTTGCCGACTTGAATATCTGCGCTCTCCTGTTCGAAAACACGGAGGATCTGAAAGGCAGGGATGTTCGGCTGGGGGTGGAGTACATGATCCTCAATCCTGAAATCGCGACATATCGCCGAGTTCGGGAAAAGCTTGCATCTATACTTGTCACACTTGGCGGCGCCGACACTTACGGCGTGACGGTTCGCGTTGCAAAATGGCTGAGCAGCAATCCCTTCCCTGTCACGATCGTCACGGGCCCTAGCTTCCAGCACATGGCAGAGCTTGAAGAAGTGGTCGTCGCGACCGCTGCGCCGGACCGGTTCAGGCTGTTGAAGCAGGTGCCTTCGCTTGCGGCAGAGATGTATGGTCACGATCTGGCAATTACCGGTGGCGGTCTTACGCCCTTCGAAGCCTGTGCGGCCGGCTTGCCGTGCGTCGTGATCGCCAATGAACCTTTTGAAATACCAGTCGGCCGCGCTCTTGAACAGTCGGGCGCAGCGTTCTTCGCCGGCCATCACTCGGCATTTGATCTCGGTGTTCTGGAAACGGCGATTCCCATCAGGAGCATGAGCGAGACTGCCATGACCACGGTCGACCTTGGCGGGGTGGGTCGCGTGGCCGATTTGCTGGAGAGGTTGGCTGCATGACCCTGACAGCAGTGATTCATCAGCCGGACTTTGCCTCCTATCTCGGCTTTTTTCAGCGTTTTCTGAACGCCGACCTCTATATCGTTCTGGACCATGTCCAGTTTGTTCATGGAACGAGCAAAAGCTGGACCCACCGTGACAAGATAAAGACCGCGCTGGGAGATCGTTGGCTCACTGTCGGAATCAAAAAGCCTAGCTTCGGCACCCCGATCAACGAGGTGGAACTGGCGACCGGTACTGGATGGATAGACCAGAACCTTTCCCTGCTTCGTGAAAACTATCGGAAGTCTGCTGGCTGGAGCGAAGTTTTTCCTCGCATTGAGAGCCTCTATGACAAGCGGTTCGATCTGTTGGCCGATTTCAACATGCATTTCCTGGAAGGGATTCTGGATATGCTTGAAATTGCGATGCCAACGGTGCGCTCGAGTACACTAAGCCCGCAAGGGCATAGGAACGAATTGCTCGTCGAACTGCTGCGCAAAGTGGGAGCGACACGCTATCTCTCCGGCCTTGGCGCACGCGATTATATGCGGCCGGAAGTATTCGAGGCCGCCGGCATCGAAGTCGAATGGCAGCATTTCGTCCATCCGGTTTATCCACAGCCGTTCGGCGAGTTCATTCCCTATCTCAGCATTCTCGACACACTGCTGAATTGTGGTATTGCAGGCACGCGTGACCTGCTCTGGAGTTGTAAATGAATATTCTCGCGATCGGTGCCCACTTTGACGACGTGGAACTGGGCTGTGGTGGTGCACTGGCGCGCCATGCAGCAAACGGCGATACGGTTTACGTCTATGTCGCCACCGTATCCGGCTTTTCCAACCAATATGACCAGTCCGTCCGCAGCAGCCAGGTCGCCAGAGCGGAGGCGGATGCTGCGATGGAAATCCTGGGCGTCCACAAGATGTTTTGCGGCGAATTCAAAACGCTCCAGATCGAGTTCGTCGACCCGCTGAACATCGAGATCCTGAAGCTTGTGCAGGATCTGAAGATCGACATGGTCTACACCCACTGGGTCGGGGACATCCATCATGACCATCTCGCTTTGTCGCGCGCGTCGCTGCACAGCTGCCGCCACGTGCCCCGTCTCCTGATGTATCGCAGCAACTGGTATCATTCGACCGTCGATTTCAGGGGGAATTTCTACGTCGACATCACCGCCCATTGGGACCAGAAGGAAAAAGCGATTCTTGCCCATGAATCCGAAATGGAGCGCACGGGGCGGAAATGGGTGAGCTTTTTCCGCAACGAAGCCGAGAACGCCGGCCAGCGCATCGGTGTAAAATTCGCCGAAGTCTTCGAGGTGGTGAAGTGGCTGCAGCCCTGAGAAAGATTTTGACCTTTGGCTCCATGCTGCTCCCCTATGGTGTGCATGAGTTGAAGCGCAGGCTAAGGAATCGTCACAAGTTATCTGCTGATGTCGCGAGATCGCTGGCAGAAAATAGACCGCTTGCCGGGCTGCACGCGGGTGGCCGCTGTTTTATTTTGGGCAATGGCCCGAGCGTCAAGGGCTTGGATCTGTCGCGGCTTCAAGGCGAAAATGTCATAACCGTTTCCAACGGTTACCTGCACTCCGATTTCGACAAGTTCCAGTCTCTGTATCATTGCGTTCCGCAAATTACCTACGGATTGATGACATCGGAAGACGTGGTCCGCTGGTTTGAGGAGATGCATTCGCATTTGGGAAGGACGGAGCTGTTCCTCAGTTCCACGGAAGCGGAGCTGGTTCGAAAACACAATCTGTTTTCAGGACGAAGAGTCCGGTATCTCGTGCTCGCCGAAAGCTTTGACGAAAGACCATCGGTGGATATCGTCGATATCTCCAAACCGGTGCCGCGTGTCGATTCGGTGCCGGTGATGGCCCTGATGGTCGCGATGTATCTTGGTTTCAAAGAGATCATCCTGCTCGGCGTCGACCACGATCGTTTCCTCTCATCGCCCTACCAATACGCGTTCGAACTCAAGGTGCAAAAGGGGAAAGATTTCACCGTCAATGCGGACGGCACCCCAACAACGAACCGTCACGACGACTTTCAGCAGGCGGCCCGGCTGTGGCGACAATATCGAGCCATTGCAAATATCGCGAGAGCGAATGATATCCACATCTTCAATTCCACGCCCGGTGGCGCGCTGGACGAGTTTGAGCGACGGCCTTTCCAAGCTTGGTTTGAAGTATGAGACGGTTTGCTTTTTCGCTGCCGGGAATCCACTGTTTATTTGAGGTGACTCGAGAAGCACCTCAAGCGCGGGAACAGGACATTTGGAGCGAATTTCGGCGACATAACATTGTTTTCGACGGGCCTTACGATAGTTGGCGCTCAGCCGCGGCTGCTTCCGATGGATATGATGCGCCGGCCATTCTTGCCAAGGTTCTTGAAGCGACACGTGCAGTTGTCGAAGGCCGAGCCGCATATGAGCGAGACACTGTCATTTTCACGGAGAAAAGCTACTCCCATCCGCTGCTTGCCTGGCTTCTCTATGTTGCATCCAGATCCGATCTCCGCTTGAGGGTCGTTGATATTGGGGGCGCGTTGGGAAGTTCCTATTTTCAGAACCGAACGGCACTTGCGCATCTTGCGGATGTGAAATGGTGCGTTGTCGAGCAACCACATTTTGTGAGCGCTGGTCGAACAGAATTTGAAGATGACAGATTGAGTTTTTCCGACAGTCTGGAGGAGGCGATTGACCGCGTGAAGCCTGACCTTGTTCTGCTTTCCGGCGTTCTCCAATATCTTGAATATCCTCTTGAATGCCTGGAAAGTCTGCTGTCGGGCGGCGTCAAATTCATCCTGATCGATAGGACTGCGGCGCAATTCGATGTCGCAGCCAAACCTTTTGTGCAGCGTGTGCCGGCGTGGATCTACAGCGCGAGCTACCCGATCTGGTTCCTAAACGGGAATGAACTGCATGATAGTTTTGCCAGGCATGGCTATGAGGTATTGGACCGTTTCCAGCCAGCCGGGACATTTGGCTCCGTGACTCCGCCACCCTTGCAAGAACTGAAGCGTTGGGGCATTGGCGTTTCACCAGCGCCGCAGCAGCACGAATGGCCTTACATTGGCTGGTTTCTCGAAAAGCCGGAAATTCAGCGATGCGCGTGAACGTCATTATCCCAGTCTTCAATCGTCTGGAACACACCCGGCGGGTGTTGGAAGCTCTCAGGAGACAAACTCTCGTCAACGCGCTGACAATCGTCGTTATCAACGACGGTTCGACCGATGGTACGGCAGAATACCTGAAGTCGCAGGGCGATGTGGTCGAAATCCGAGGCGACGGCAATCTTTGGTGGGGGGGAGCCATCGAGGAAGGGCTGAAATACGTGCTTCCGTCCTGTCAAACGGAAGATTACATCCTGTTTCTGAACAATGACACCTGGTTCGGCGAGCATTATGTCGAGACATTGGTGCAGACATCCAGGGCAAACGGTGACGCTGCCGTCGGAAGCGTGATTCATGAGGAGGGGCGGGATCCGCCTCTCGTCAGCATAGGGGCAAAGCTGAACGTCAACAGGCTTGCCGTCTGGGATCTCCTCTCGGAATTGAGCGAAGCCGAAAAGCGATCGCCCAGTGGCCAGTATTGTGTCGACGCGTTGAGTGGTCGCGGAACGCTCTATCCGGCGCACCTGTTTCGCAGATATGGCGGCATGCGGCCTTACCTTTTGCCGCACTATATGGCCGATTATGAAATTGCCATGCGTTTTGCGCGTGCGGGGGTGCCCCTGGTTGTCAGCAGCAAGGCAATCGTCTATTCGCCTCCAGTCTATGGAAATGACGCATCCAGGCTTTCATGGCGAAAACGGTTGTTTGGCAGGCGTTCGCCTCACAACGTATTTCAGCGTCTAATTTTCTACTCGCTTGTCGGGTCGCCGTTACAACGTATCAGCGCGCCGATCCGCATGGCGTATTTCTCGTGCAGCCGCGCGTTTTCGACGTGGAGGTCATTGGCGAAACGAAAGGAAGAAACGATATGAGCGGCGGCCAGCATCAGCATTGCATCGCATGCGGATCGAACATGCAAATCTTCATCGAGCGCATCAGCGACGACCGATATGGCTGCCCCGGCGTCTACTCGATAGATCGGTGCGTTTCCTGTGGCCACATGTCGACGGCGCCACGGCTGACGGAGGAAGACCTGCCGGCGCTCTACAGCAATTATTATCCCCGTCGGGAGATCGATTTTGATGCGCTGGAGAAAGAGGCTGCTCTCGTCGAGAAGCCGTTCGCCGGTCTTCGTCGTTGGATTGCCGGTACCGATAACCAAGGACACTATCTGGCCAAGCCGGGGGAGAAGATATTGGATATCGGCTGCGGTTCGTGCCTTTCTCTTCTGGAGATGCGTAAGCTCGGCGTGGAATGCTGGGGTGTCGAGGCCGATCCGAACGTCCGTACCATTGCCGAAAGATATGATCTCCGTGTCCATATCGGCAATATCTATGACGTGCCGTTCGCAGATCAGAAATTCGATCTCATCGTGCTGAACCAGGTCATCGAACATGTGCCCGATCCGCTTGCGTTGCTCGCGGCTCTGAAGTATCGGCTAAACAGCGGCGGGCGCGTCATACTGGCGTTCCCGAACACGGGTTCCTTCCACCGCAAACTGTGGAAGGAGCGTTGGATCAACTGGCACATTCCGTACCACCAGAACCACTTCAATCGTAATTCTTTTGCCCTGCTGGCGCGAAAATCCGGTTACGACGTCGGGCGTATCAGGACGATCACTCCCAACCTCTGGTCAGTGCTTCAGCTCAAGACCTCACGGGAGCAGCGACAGGAAGGAAAGGCGTCCAGTACCTGGTCGGAAAGCGGCAGTTCTCAGAATCGGCCGAGCTTCATTCAAAAGCTCCGCAATGTCGCGGCTTCGCGCGGCGCCCGCCTTGCCGGTGTCATGCTGGGCTTGGGGAACCGGGCTCTGGACGCAATAGGTCAGGGCGATAGCCTCTTGGTAGAACTCCGACTATCCGCGGCGAAGAACTAGGATTTAGAGTCATGCGGATTGCCGTATTCGATACCTACTATTCCCGATTTCTAACGACCCATTATCGTCGCAATCGGGATTTGAGGTCGGCTTCCTCTCAAAGGCAGACGGATTCTCTGCTCGAGGCCGCATTCGGCACGTCTGACTTCTATTCGCGCCACCTGAAGGGCCTAGGTTGCGAAGTCATCGATATCATTGGAAATTGTGTTCCGCTTCAATCGGCTTGGGCGAAGGAGAACAACGAACCATTCAGCCCATGGGCGATGAAACTGCCACATCGGTTCTTCAGGTTGCCTTATATCGGGGCACGCCTGGCGGCGCTGCCTGGATTGCTGGAGGTTGCGATGGCGCGGGTTCGAGCATTCAAGCCGGATGTGCTCTATTGCCAGGATCTCAGCTTCTTTCCTCCTCATGCTTTGACCGAGCTGAAAAAGACTGTGCCGTTGATCGTGGGCCAGATCGCTTGTCCGTTGCCGCCGGACGGCTTCTTGCGTCCATATGACCTCATTCTGACGTCCTTCCCACATTTCGTGCCTCGTTTTCACGAGATGGGTATCAAATCCGAATATTTCCGGATTGGCTTCGACACTCGGGTGCTCGAAATCCTCGGGGACGTTCCACGGGATGTGCCGGTGAGCTTTGTCGGCGGTATAAGCCGCCATCATGGCAAGGCGATCCCTTTGCTCGAATATCTTGCCGAAACTACGCCGATACAGTTTTTCGGCTACGGCGCCAGGACGCTTCCACGCTCCTCTCCGATCCGTAAACGCCACAATGGCGAAGTCTGGGGCCCGGATATGTACCGCGCTCTGGCTCGCAGCCGGATCACTATGAACCGACACATCAATGTCGCCGAAAACAACGCCAATAACATGCGGCTCTATGAGGCCACCGGTGTGGGATCGCTGCTGATAACCGACAGGAAAGATAATCTCGGTGAGATTTTCGAGGTGGGTAAGGAAGTGGTTGCCTATTCCACTCCCGAGGAAGCGACAGAACTCATCCGCTACTATATTGACCACCCCGACGAGGCTGATGCCATCGCGAAGGCCGGTCAGGCAAGGACGCTGAAGGACCACACCTACAAGTCGAGAATGGCAGAACTGGTTCCGATCCTCGAACGATATCTGGAGAAACTGGGCTGATGTCGTTTCTGCGCGCGAGTCTCAATCGCTTCCCAGGGGTGAAGAGCCAGTTGAAGCGATTGCGTGAACGGCTGTCGCCGGCGACATCGATATCGTCTCACTATGTGGAAATAGATGCGTCTCGTCGCGACAGCGAAAGTTCGCGCCTTGCCGCATCTTGGAAAGCGAGTGATCTACCCGCCCGTCAGAGGGCTCTTGTCGAGCGCCAGCTGAAGGAATATCGCAACGGCGCTTCCATCGATGTATTCGATGTTTTTGCCGCCGCTCTGCGCAGGATCGACAATCTTCCGGCCAATGGTTCGCTGCTCGAAATCGGTTGTTCCAGCGGATATTATTCCGAAGTGCTTGATGCGAGTGGCTTGCCGCTACGCTACCGCGGCTGCGATTATTCCGATGCTTTTATCGATATGGCGCGCAGCACCTATCCGGCACTGTCGTTCGACGTGGAGGATGCGACGCGGCTCAGCTATCAGGATGAGGCTTTCGATGTCGTCGTCTCGGGATGTTGCCTGCTGCATATTCCCAACTATGAAGCGGCCATTGCAGAGAGCGCCCGTGTTGCCAAGGAATACGTGATTTTTCATCGTACGCCTGTTGTCTATGGCGAGCCCACCAAGTATTTCCGCAAGCAGGCCTATGGCGTCGAGACCATAGAGATCCATTTTTCCGAGCCGCAGCTATTGGACATGTTTCGAGTTCATGGCCTGGAAGTCCAGGCTAGCTTCACGCTGAACGAGAGCGCCGATCCACGTGATAGTAGCAAAGGCAATGCAAGCCGCACCTATTTGTGCAGGAAACAATCCCAATCATGACGACTTATTTTTGTACCCTTTTCGACAGCGGCTATCTCATCAAAGGGATGGCCATGATGGAGAGCCTCGTCCGGTGGTGTCCTGACGCGCATGTTTTCGTGCTTTGCATGGACCAGCAGACGCAGGAGATTTTGACCGCCTCCAAGAGGCCCTACATCACCTGCATCGCTCTTGCGGATATGGAGACGCCGGAACTTCTGGAAGCCAAGAAATCGCGTGGCGTGGCTGAATATTGCTGGACCCTGTCTCCGTGTCTGCCGAGTTTCGTGCTGGAGCAGCATCCGGAAATTGATTTCATCACTTACCTTGATTCCGATCTGCTGTTCTATTCACCGGTCACCCCGATTTTCGAGGAAATCGGCAATAGTTCCATCGCGATTATTGAACACCGTTTTGCCCCACGGCTGCAGAACCGCGAAATTAACGGCCGTTTCTGTGTTGAATGGGTGAGTTTCCGGCGCGATGAAGAGGGGATGCGCTGCCTTGCGCGCTGGCGCGAGCAATGTATTGAATGGTGCTACTATCGCCTGGAAGACGGCAAGATGGGCGACCAGAAGTATTTGGACGAATGGCCGGATCTCTATCCAAATTGCCATATCATCGAGCATCCGGGAGCCGGAGTTGCTCCCTGGAATTACGAAAA
Organism: Rhizobium sp. MHM7A; assembly: GCF_005862215.1. Lineage (NCBI taxonomy): Bacteria > Pseudomonadati > Pseudomonadota > Alphaproteobacteria > Hyphomicrobiales > Rhizobiaceae > Rhizobium > Rhizobium sp. MHM7A. The sequence continues at coordinate 590,398 of NZ_VCHT01000003.1, read as the reverse complement.
GCTGCATTTTTCGCGGGATGCGTCGGGCAGGATCGAGGTCGATGGTTCGCCTCTGATCTTTTATCACTTCCACCAGTTTCAGTTGCTGACCAACGGCATGTTCGATCGGCTGTCAGCTTTCTACACCTCCGTTTGTAAGGAGCCGACCGCTGTCTACGAGGCGTACGAGCGCGCTCTCATGCGTGCCCTGAAGGTGATCAGGATGATTTCTCCAGGCTTTTCCGGCGGCCTTCGCCCCTTTTTCAAGGTTAAAGCGCGCAGATGGGTGCAACGCCATGTACCCCGCCCGGTCATAAGTTTCCTGCACCATTTCATCAGGTATTGACGTCACGCACACGGACAGAGCCTTGCCTTTCCCAAGTTGTTATTGGTACTGGCGGTCGATCCATTGGCGGTAGCTGCCGCTTGTGACGTTCTCTGCCCAGGCTTCGTTGGCGAGATACCATTCGACCGTTTTGCGAATGCCTGTCTCGAAGGTCTCGTTGGGACGCCAGTCCAGTTCCCTCTCTATCTTGGCCGCATCGATGGCATAACGGCGATCATGGCCTGGCCGATCACGTACAAAGGAAATCTGGCCCCTGTAGCTTGCCCCGTTTGGCAGGGGTCTCAATTCGTCGAGGATCTCGCAAAGCGTGTTGACGACCGATAGGTTCGTCAGTTCGTTCCTGCCGCCCACATTGTAGGTTTCCCCGACTTCTCCTCTCTCCAGAACACGTCGGATCGCGCTGCAATGATCTTTGACGAAGAGCCAGTCGCGTATCTGCATCCCGTCTCCGTAGATCGGAATCTGTTTCCCCGAGAGGGCATTGTGAATAACCAGCGGAATAAGCTTCTCTGGGAAATGATAGGGACCGTAGTTGTTCGAACAGTTCGTCGTCAGAACAGGAAGGCCGTAGGTGTGATGATAGGCGCGGACCAGATGGTCGCTCGCGGCCTTGCTTGCGGAATAAGGACTGTTGGGTTCATATTTGCGATGTTCGCTGAAGCCGGCCTCGGCGGGAGCAAGTGAACCATAAACTTCGTCCGTCGATATGTGAAGGAAGCGAAAGTGCTCCCGGAACTGCTCGTTCTGGGAGGCAAGAAATCCGCGGGTCGCCTCCAGCAGGCGAAATGTGCCGACGATATTGGTCTGGATAAATTCTTCTGGCCCATGGATCGATCGGTCCACGTGACTTTCCGCAGCGAAGTTAAGGATGGCGCGAGGCTGATGGGAGCGCAGCAGTTCTTCGACACGGCCGTAGTCCGCAATGCTGCCTTTGACGAAGAGGTGGCGCGGGTCGTTCCAAACGGAGGCGAGATTCTCAACATTGCCGGCATAGGTTAGGGCATCAAGGTTGACGACCGGCTCATCGTGAAGCGCGAGCCAGTCGAGCACGAAATTCGCACCGATAAAGCCGGCGCCTCCCGTCACCAAGATCATGTTTTTCCCTTTGGACATCTGATAAATGGAAAGCTCTAGTCTCATTGCGCCAACCCGCCGTCAACCGAAGAGATCGGCAATGCTGAATTTCGTTTGTCCAGGTGTCGGTCACATTGGGGTTGCGCTAGTTCGGGCGTTTCCATAAACACCTCCCAAAGATTGCATCGAAAGACGACGTGAAAAATGACGAAAACTGCGCTTATCACCGGGGTGACTGGTCAGGACGGTGCCTATCTGGCCGAATTGCTTCTGAGCAAAGGCTATATAGTGCATGGCATCAAGCGGAGATCATCGTCTTTCAACACCGGCCGCATCGAGCATATCTATCAGGATCCGCATGAAGCCCATCCGCGCTTCATCCTCCACTATGGCGATATGATCGACTCGACCAATCTTCTGCGGATCGTGCAGCAGACACAGCCTGATGAAATCTACAACCTTGCCGCACAAAGCCATGTCGGCGTCAGTTTCGAAACGCCGGAATATACAGCCGATGCCGATGGTATTGGGACGTTGAGGCTGCTTGAGGCGATTCGCATCCTGGGTCTTGAGAAAAAAAGCCGATTCTACCAGGCATCGACATCGGAACTCTATGGTCTCGTGCAGCAAGTGCCGCAGAACGAGAAGACCCCGTTCTATCCGCGCTCTCCCTATGCCGCAGCCAAGCTCTATGCCTACTGGATCGTCGTGAATTATCGCGAGGCATACGGCATGCACGCGTCGAACGGCATTCTGTTCAACCATGAAAGCCCGCTTCGCGGCGAGACCTTCGTCACGCGCAAGATCACGATGGCGGTGGCTGCCATCAGCCTCGGCCTTCAAGACAAGCTTTTCCTGGGCAACCTCGACGCCAAGCGCGACTGGGGCCACGCGCGCGAATATGTCGAGGGCATGTGGCTCATGCTGCAACAGAACAAGCCGGATGACTACGTCTTGGCGACGGGTGAGACAACGCGTGTCCGCCAGTTTGTCGAGTGGGCCTTCGCCGACGTCGGCATCACCTTGGAATGGAAGGGGTCCGGCGTCGACGAAAAGGGTTATGACTCCGCCTCCGGTAGGTGCCTTGTGGAAATCGATCCTCGATATTTCCGCCCGACGGAAGTCGATCTTCTGCTTGGCGACCCGACCAAGGCGCGTCAGAATCTGGGCTGGCACCATAAGACGCCGGTTCGCGAACTCGCAGCCGAAATGGTGCGCGAGGATATCAAGCACTGGAAGGCTCAAGGCAGCCGGAAAGAGATCTGAGTGTACGACTTATCCAACAAAAAGATCTGGATTGCCGGTCATCGTGGTATGGTTGGCAGCGCTCTTGTGCGCAGGCTTCAATCGGAAAATTGCAGCGTCATCACGGCTACCCGCCGGGAAGTCGACTTGAAGCGCCAGGACGAGGTCGAGAAATTTGTTGAATCAGTTCGACCTGATGCGGTCATCCTCGCCGCTGCAAGGGTTGGCGGCATCCTCGCGAATGACAGCTATCCCGCAGAATTCCTCTATGACAATCTTATCATCGAAGCCAACATCTTCGAAGCCGCCCACCGAGCGGGAGTGGACCGGCTTCTCTTCCTGGGCTCAAGCTGCATCTATCCCAAACTCGCTCCACAGCCGATTCCCGAAGAGGCGCTGCTGACCGGTCCGCTCGAGCCGACCAACGAATGGTACGCGATTGCCAAGATCGCCGGTATCAAGCTCGCGGAGGCCTATCGTAAGCAATATGGTCGCGATTACATTTCGGCCATGCCGACCAATCTGTACGGCCCGGGCGATAATTTCGACCTGAATTCCAGTCATGTAATGCCCGCCCTCATCCGCAAGGCGCATGCCGCGAAACTTCGCAAAGACCCGCACATCGTGGTCTGGGGCACAGGGACCCCGCGCCGTGAGTTTCTTCACGTCGACGACTGCGCCGACGCCTTGGTGTTTCTGCTCAAAACATATTCGGGATCGCAGCACGTCAATGTCGGCTCGGGCACGGATCTCGAAATTATCGAACTGGCGCGTTTGGTATGCCGCGTTGTTGGTTACGAGGGCGAGATCATTCATGATCTTTCCAAACCCGACGGCACGCCGCGAAAGCTGATGAGCAACAAGAAGCTGCAGGACATGGGCTGGAAACCAAGCATCCCGCTTGAGGACGGCATCCGAGCCACCTACGCTTGGTTTCTGCAGTCCGAAAATGGAGCCGATCCAGCGGTCTGATACCAGGCGGTCAAGATCAGCATTTTGCAATTCCCGCGTCGATGTTCGCGGCATGGAGGCGTCGCCTTCAATTCCTCGTGATGCCCAGATTATCCCGTGAATGTCGGCCAAATCCGCATGGCTGCCAGAGCGAGGAAGGTCCCAATGACCCGTCGGCTTTGTCGTGACAGGCGGCGATGCGCGGCAACTGCTCCAGCCGGTTAACATTCGCTCCATTCAGTTTCTATCCTTGTCAGCTCGGAAATCACGTTCTGGCAGCTGTGAAATCCGGAACCGCATTGTCGTCTGAACTTTCACTCCCCGTCAGGATACAGGCGAGAGGGTGGTTCGCTCTGCGTGGAAGAGCAATCGCGTCTCTTGTCGACGGCCGCAGGACAGCTCTGCCATTGCGGCGGGGAACCCGATAGGGTTAGCGCGGTGAGTATTGTAGGAAGGCCGAATATACGCATAATTTCTGCGGCTGGCGCTGCCAGGCAAGATCAGTCGAAATTCTTGGGGGAATTCCATGGAAACAATCATCGGGGATGCCCATGCTGGCGCAGTGTCGCCCGAACTCGTGGTCGATGCACTGTTCGCCTGCCGAAAGACGGCAGCGATCAGGGCGGCCATCGAGCTTGATCTCTTCACTCATATCGGCGAGGGCAAAACGCCAGCTGTGCTGGGATCGGCAACAGGCGCCTCGGAGCGTGGGGTTCGCATCCTCTGCGATTACCTTGTGGTCCATGGCTTCCTGACCAAGGAGGGCGAACGGTACAGAACGACGCCCTCGACCAGAATGTTCCTCGATCGCAATTCGCCGGCCTATATGGGCTCCGCTGTCGAGTTCGTCGCCGCACCCGAAGTACTGGATAACTTTCTGCGCGACCCGGCCGCCATCGTGCGAAACGGCGGTTCGGCCGGGCTTGCGAACATGTCGCCAGACAATCCGGTCTGGCTGAAATTTGCGCGCGGCATGGGCTCCTTTACCGGGCTCAGCGCCAAACTACTGGCTGGCGAAATCTCCGGCTGGCCGGTCTCCCCAAAGAAGGTGTTGGACATCGCCGCAGGTCCAGGCGTTTTCGGGATAGAAATTGCCAAGGCCTTTCCATCGTCTGAGATCGTCGCCGTCGACTGGGGCGCCGTCTTGGAGCTGTCGAGGCAGAATGCGGAAAAAGCCGGCGTGGCGGACGGCTACCGGACGATCGCCGGCAGTGCCTTCGATGTGGAGTGGGGCACGGGTTATGACCTCGTCCTGCTTCCGAATTTTCTGCACCATTTCGATTTGCCGACATGCGCTGAGCTGTTGCGAAAGATCATCGCGAGCCTTGCAAAGGATGGTCGGATCGTGGCGGTCGATTTTGTGCCGAACGAAGATGGCGTGTCGCCGCCTTTTCCCGCGGCCTTCTCCTGGGAGATGCTCGCCAGCACGCCGGCGGGCCAGGCTTATAAGGAAAGCGAGTTGGCTGAGATGGCAAAAATGGCCGGACTAGCCGGCGTCACGGTCAAACCGATGCCGCCGACGCCTGCAAGCCTCATTCTCTTTGAATAGCCGCAACAAAAAGCCGTCTGTCCTATTTTGTCGACAGAACCGAGCTCATCTGAGGTTGAAGAAGGACTGGCTGGGGAACCTGGATTCGAACCAAGATCGACGGAGTCAGAGTCCGCTGTTCTACCATTGAACTATTCCCCAGCAAGCGAACCGGCGGGCGGTTCGGCTGGTGTGCGGCGCTTATAAACAAAAGCCCGGCGATTGCAAATACCTGTTTTGAAAAAAATCGGCCCTCTCAGCCAAGGGGCGAACCTCTTCCGCAAAGCCCTCTGCCAAAAAAGAATTTGGTGATTTTGGCGGCCGCTGATATTCTTGCGGCAACGCAAAAATCGAATGAGCGCCTGCTGCATATCCCAGGGACTTGCGCGGCGCGGTGGAAAAACAACGTGGAAGACCCCGAAGGCGGCGCCAAGCCGCAATTTGACGGGGCGACGGCGGCAGGGCGCAGGGACGGCAAGAAGTCCAGGCGCCGCAAGGGCAAGCGAGGCGGGCAATCCCGCAATGCGGCTCATCCCGCTTCGCATGAGCTTTCCGGCGGTGCCGGACAGCCTGCGCGCCCGATAGAAGATGCAGCCGGGAATCCGGCCCGCAAGCGGAAGCGTCGCCGTCGTGGCGGTCAGGGCGCTTCGCAGCATGGCTCGCTTCAAAACCAGGCGGTGGAACAGACAGGCGCGGTAGCCAGTGCCGCCCGGTCGGGGGCCGAACAGGCATCGAGCCGGCGCAACCGCCGGAAGCATCGCGGCAAGCGCGGGCTGCAGGGCCGGCCGCTGTCATCGGCAAAGCCTGCCCATGTCCCGCTGCAGGAAAGCCGCGTCGATGAGACCGCGCTCAGTGCCGTCCCCGGCGAGATGCAGAACGGCGCGGCCGACGGCCGTAAAGGGCGCCAGGAGAGCATCGGTCGCCAGGGGGATCGCCAGGCCGGCGAGCACGCATGGCCGGATGAGCTCTATGCTGCGCTCGATCTCGGCACCAATAATTGCCGTCTGCTCATTGCCCAGCCGACCCGTCCGGGTCAGTTCCGCGTCGTCGATGCCTTTTCTCGTATCGTGCGGCTCGGCGAAGGCCTTGCCGCCAGCGGTCGTCTTTCCGACGAGGCGATGGAAAGGGCGGTCGAGGCGCTGAAAATCTGCGCCGGCAAGCTCAGGAACCGGGAGATCCGCCGCATGCGGCTGATCGCCACCGAAGCCTGCCGCCAGGCGATCAATGGCGCGGAGTTCCTCGGCCGAGTCGTCGCGGAAACCGGCCTCGAGCTTGAAATCATCGACCGGGAGACCGAGGCGCGGCTTGCGGTCTCCGGCTGCTCCTCACTCGTCGGCCGCGAGACCCGTTCCGTCGTCCTCTTCGATATTGGCGGCGGCTCATCGGAGATCGCCGTCATCCGCATCGGCGACAATCGCTTTAGCCGGCTGGCCAATCACATCACCCACTGGACCTCCCTTCCGGTCGGCGTCGTGACGCTGTCGGAGCGTCACGGCGGGCGCGACGTCACGCCGGATGTTTTCGAAGGCATGGTGCGCGAGGTCGAAGCCATGCTTGGAAGCTTCGATTGCCCGCAGATAGAGATCGCTGAGACCGGCGACTTCCACCTGATCGGCACGTCGGGCACGGTGACGACGCTTGCCGGCGTTCATCTCGACCTGCCGCGTTATGACCGGCGCAAGGTCGACGGCATCTGGCTCTCGGATGACGAGGTCTCCGCCATGCAGGCAAAGCTTCTCTCCTGGGATTTCGAAAGCCGCGCCGCCAATCCCTGCATCGGGCCGGACCGCGCGGATCTGGTGCTGGCGGGTTGCGCCATTCTCGAGGCGATCCGCCGCCGCTGGCCGAGCCCGCGCATGCGGGTTGCCGATCGCGGCTTGAGGGAAGGCCTGCTCACCGACATGATGGCCGATGACGGCGTATGGCGGCGCCATCGCAACCGCCGAGGTCAGCGGGCGAAATAGGGGGAAGGGCATGACAAAGGCACCGATCGCGGGAAACCGCACCGGCCGCAAGCTCGGCCAGCGCGTCAAGAACAAGAAGATGAAGGCATCCTCCCGCCAGTGGCTGCAGCGCCACATCAACGATCCCTATGTGCAGCGCGCCCAGCTCGAAGGCTATCGCGCCCGCGCCGCCTTCAAGCTGTTGGAGATCGACGAGAAATACCACATCCTGCGCGGCGCCAAGCGCATCATCGATCTGGGGGCAGCTCCTGGCAGCTGGTCGCAGATCGCCGCCAAGGTCACCGGCTCGACGGATGAGGACGTGCGTGTGGCGGCGATCGATTTCCTCGAAATGGCCCAGCTTCCCGGCGTCAAGATCCTGCAGCTCGATTTCCTCGATCCCAGTGCGCCGGAAAAGCTGATGGAGGCTGTTGGCGGCACGCCCGACCTCGTCATCTCCGATATGGCCGCCCCGACCACGGGCCACCATCGCACCGATCATCTGCGCACCATGCATCTTTGCGAAGTCGCAGCCCACTTCGCCATCGAGGTGCTGGGGGAGGGCGGGCATTTCCTCACCAAGACCTTCCAGGGCGGCACCGAGCGTGATCTGCTCGCCATGCTGAAGCAGAACTTTCGCCAGGTCGTCCATGTCAAGCCCGCCTCGTCGCGCGCCGAATCGGTCGAAATGTTCCTGCTGGCCAAGGGCTTTAAAGGGCGTAAGACGGAAGGCGAAACAGAAGAGGGTTGATCTTCAGACTTATTCCGGCTGATGATGGCGGCGCAGGATTTTAATACAGCTGGCCAGATGCTTCTCTATATCACACTCGGCACCAACGATCTTCAACGGGCAGGTCATTTCTATGACGCCGTGCTGGGTGCGCTCGGTTATCGGCGCCAGCGTCATTCGGAGGAGGAAATCGGCTATTCCGCCGAAGGTGACACGCGCTGCCGCTTCTGGGTGGTGACGCCGTTCAATCGCCGCCGTGCGACTGCCGGGAATGGTGCCATGATCGCGCTTGCGGCCGAAACGCGGGCGGCTGTCGATGCCTTCCACGCAGCCGCGATAGCGGCAGGCGCGGTGGATGAGGGCAAGCCTGGCCTGCGTTCCTACCACGCCCATTTCTATGCGGCCTATGTCCGGGATCTCGACGGCAACAAGCTGGGTGCCGTCTGCGAAAGCCCCGAATAAGACGGGGGCCTATTTCACGACCGGCTGTTCCGCCTTGATCTTAGACGCCTTCACGAGACTGGGACGGTGGCCGGAAACGAGCGCGCCGGCATTGCGGTCCATCCGGATGAAGGGAATGGTCGCAATCACGGTCAGTCCTGCGATGATGTAGAAGGCAAGGTGGAAATCCGCAACCTGTAGCGCCTCGCCCCTGATATGGATCGAGGTCTCCAAAATTGCGGCCGCCACGGCGACGCCGAGCGCCAGGCTGACCTGTTGCATGACGGAGCTCATCGATGTCGCCTGGCTGGCTTCCGCATCATCGATATCGGCAAAGGCAAGCGCATTGACGCCGGTGAACATGAAGGACCGGGAGAAACCGCCGAGAAGCAGAACGCCGATGATGATGAGATGCGGGGTTGCCGGCGTGAAGAAGCCGGTGATCACGGTCACCACAGCCGTCACCATGGCGGCGCCGATGAGCGTCGTGCGGAAGCCGGTGGCTGCGAAAACCCGCTTGGCCATGAACTTCGTGGTGATCGCCCCGATCGCCCCGGCAAAGGTAATGAGGCCGGATTGGAACGGCGTCAGCCCGAAGCCGAGCTGCAGCATCAGCGGTGTCAGAAATGGCATGGCGCCGACGCAGATTCGAAAGAGGTTGCCTCCCGTAGTCGAAGCCCGGAATGTCGGATTCTTGAATAGCTTGAGGTTGAGGATCGGCGCCGGGTGGCGCTTTGCATGGCTGACGTAGAGGATGCCGCAGGCAAGGCCGATCAAGGTCGCGGTGATGCCGATGACCGGGGGCAGGGCCGGCAGGCTGACCACCGACAGGCCGAAGACGACGCCCGCGGCCGAAAGCGAGGTGAGCAGAAAGCCGGTGAAATCGAGCTTCGGCGGCGCCGTCGCTTCAACCTCCGGCAGGAAGATCGTCGCAAGCCAGATGCCGACGATGCCGACCGGCACGTTGATCAGGAAGATCCAGTGCCAGCTGAAATAGGTAGTTATGAAGCCGCCGAGCGGTGGGCCGGTGAGCGGGCCGACAAGGGCCGGAATGGTCAGCAGCGCCATGGCCGAGACGAGGTCGCTGCGCTGCGTGGTGCGCACCAGGACGAGACGGCCGACCGGCGTCATCATCGCGCCGCCCATGCCCTGCAGGAAGCGGGCAAATACGAATTCGACGAGATTGGAAGAGACGGCGCAGAAGATCGAGCCGACGACGAAGACCGAGATGGCGAGGCGGAATATCTTCTTGGCGCCGAACCTGTCGGCCATCCAGCCGCTGACCGGAATGAACACCGCCAGCGCCACCATGTAGGACGTCAGTGCCAGCTTCAGAGTGATCGGCCCGACGTTGAGATCCTTGGCGATTGCCGGCAGCGCCGTCGAAATCACGGTGGAGTCCATCTGCTCCATGAAGAGAGCGACGGCAAGGATCAGCGGGACGATGCGGTTCATAGACGGGAGCCGTGATAGGCTGCGATCGGAGGAGGAAGGCATTTGCTGTGTAGACCCACTTCCAGGGCCTGCCAATCCTTCAATCGGCTTCGATCGCACGTTTGGTTCACGTCTGCGTGAGCTGGCTTGCCCCGCAACCTTCCCTATCAAGATTGACATATGTTCGCTTCGCCCGGGTATGAATCCGGGCGGGCATATCGTCGGGGCAGTGCGGCCGACACGCCGCGCAACAAAGGGGAGTGGACATGGCAATTTCAACGCAATTAAAGCGGCGCACGCTTTTTGCCGCAGGCCTCGGACTGCTGGCGGCGCCGGTAATTTTAAGACAGAAGGCCGAAGCGGCCCCGACTGGAGAAAGCAGCAATATGAATGCAGCGCCTTTGCCCGAAATCAATCAATTCAAGCTCGGTTCCTTTAAGGTCACCGTCGTGCGCGACGGCATCAACATCTCCGAAAGACCCAATGAAACCTTCGGCACCAATCAGGACCCCGAAACCGTCAAGGCTTTGCTGACCGCAAACTTCCTGCCGGCCGACAAGTTCTTGAACGGATATGCGCCTGCCATCATCGATACCGGTTCGGATGTCATTCTTATCGATACCGGCTTCGGCGCGGCGGGGCGGGCGCGCGGCGCCGGCCAGCTTGCCGAAGGTCTGAAGGCCGCAGGATATTCCGCCGACGACGTCACCCTTGTGGCGCTGACCCACCTGCACGGGGATCATATCGGCGGTCTGATGGAAGACGGCGCCGCCGCCTTCAAGAATGCCCGTTATGTGGTTGGCCAGGCTGAGTATGACTTCTGGTCGAACAAATCACGCGAGGGCACGCCCGCCGAAGGCGGCCACAAGGCCGTGCTCGCCAACGTGACGCCGCTTGTCGAAAAAGCCACATTCATCAAGGACGGTGACGGCGTCGCGCCCGGCATGACGGCAATGCTGGCGGCGGGTCACAGCCCGGGCCACATGGTGTTCCATGTGGAATCCGAGGGCAAGCGCCTGCTGCTGACCGGCGATACGGCCAACCACTATATTCTGTCGCTGCTGCGCCCGGATTGGGAAGTGCGCTTCGATATGGACAAGGCGCAGGCGGCGGCGAGCCGCCGCAAGGTCTTCGACATGATCGCGACCGACAAGGTCGCCTTCCTCGGCTACCACATGCCGTTCCCGGCGGTCGGCTTCGCCGAGAAGCAGGACGGCGGCTATCGCTTCGTGCCGAAGACCTATCAATTCGACATTTGAGCTACCGCATGTCGCCCGGAAGTGTGCAGCGGTTCCGGGTTAACGACATGCGTAAAAGCAAAGAGCTAAAGCGCATCGCATGAATCAAGTTTGCCGCGATGCGCTTTACGGACCGCGCGTCTATCAGGCGCGCAAAGGACGCTGTAACACTTTGAATCTACGCGTCGTGCTTTCCGGAATCGAATTCGATTTCGGGCCGATGCGGTAGATGCATGGCTGTCATGACGAGCCCGGCGGCCACACCGGGCTTTTTGCTATTTCCTTCCTGTCGTAGACGTGTTACCAGCCCTCGCCAACTTCCAAGCAATTCATGCACACCGCCGGGGCGGACGATTCGTTTCCGGGCCGGGTTGCATTTTCTTAACTGAAGGAATTTGGCCATGGCCCGCATCATTGAAACGGCAACCGGCGCGGACGCGCTTACCTTCGACGACGTGCTGCTGCAGCCCGGCCACTCCGAGGTCATGCCCGGGCAGACCAATATCTCCACCCGCATCGCCCGCGACTTCGACCTCAACATCCCGATCCTCTCCTCGGCCATGGATACCGTCACCGAAAGCCGCTTGGCGATCGCCATGGCCCAGGCCGGTGGCCTCGGCGTCATCCACCGCAACCTGACGCCGATCGAACAGGCTGAAGAGGTCCGCCAGGTGAAGAAGTTCGAAAGTGGAATGGTGGTCAATCCGGTCACCATCGGCCCGGACGCGAAGCTTGCCGAAGCGCTGAGCCTGATGAAGTCACACGGCATATCGGGCATTCCGGTCGTCGAGAAGTCCGGCCGCCTCGTCGGCATCCTCACCAACCGCGACGTCCGCTTCGCCTCGGATCCGGAGCAGAAGATCCATGAGCTGATGACCAAGGACAACCTGGTCACCGTCAAGGAGAGCGTCGATCAGCAGGAAGCCAAGCGCCTACTGCACTCGCATCGCATCGAGAAGCTGCTGGTCGTGGATGCTGACGGCCGCTGCGTCGGCCTCATCACCGTCAAGGATATCGAGAAGTCGCAGCTGAACCCGAACGCGTCCAAGGATGCCCAGGGAAGGCTTCGCGCCGCCGCCGCCATCAGCGTCGGCGATGACGGCTTCGAGCGTGCCGAACGCCTGATCGAGGCAGGCGTCGACCTTCTGGTCGTCGATACCGCCCATGGCCATTCGCAGCGTGTCCTCGATGCTGTTACCCGCGTCAAGAAGCTTTCCAATTCGGTCAGGATCATGGCCGGCAACGTCGCCACCTATGACGGCACCAGAGCGCTGATCGATGCCGGCGCGGACGCCGTCAAGGTCGGCATCGGCCCGGGCTCGATCTGCACGACGCGCATCGTCGCCGGCGTCGGCGTCCCTCAGCTTGCTGCCATCATGTCGGCGGTCGAGGCCGCGCGGGATCAGGACGTGCCCGTCATCGCCGATGGCGGCATCAAATTCTCCGGCGATCTTGCCAAGGCGATCGCCGCCGGCGCCTCCGCCGTCATGATCGGCTCGCTGCTGGCCGGCACCGATGAAAGCCCGGGCGAGGTCTATCTCTACCAGGGCCGTTCCTTCAAGGCCTATCGCGGCATGGGCTCCGTCGGCGCCATGGCCCGCGGCTCGGCCGACCGCTATTTCCAGGCTGAGGTGCGCGACACACTCAAGCTCGTGCCGGAAGGCATCGAGGGTCAGGTGCCTTACAAGGGACCGGTGTCGGCCGTCGTCCACCAGCTCGCCGGCGGCCTCAAGGCGGCCATGGGTTATGTCGGCGGCAAGGATCTGAAGGATTTCCAGGAGCGGGCCACTTTCGTGCGCATCTCCGGAGCCGGTCTTCGCGAAAGCCACGCTCATGACGTGACGATCACCCGAGAGAGCCCGAACTATCCGGGCGCCGGCCTCTGATATGAAGGCGGGCAGCGCAATTCCGTCCTGGATCCTCGCGCTGCTCGCAGTCCTCTGCCTTGCGGTGATTGCCTGGACGACATTCGGCTTCGTCGTTCCCTTTAAGCACGAAACCGGGCAGGCGGTGCTCGACACCTATTTCGCCGGTTACGAGGAATCTGCCGTCCTCCACATGCAGAAGGTGCTCGACGGGAACGAAACGGCGGCGAGGCTGCTCAGCGCCATGTATTTCGGGCCGGAGCTGATCTTTCCGGCATTGCTGACGGCGCTGCTGTTCCTTGTCTTCCTCTGGCTTGGCCCTGTCGGCTCGTGGTTCGGCCGGCCACTTCATCCGCTCCTCGCCAAGGCGATCTACCTGCTGCCTTTTATCTACGGCATCTCCGATTACGGCGAGAATATTTCCAGTCTGATCGCCTTCGGCAACGGCGCGTCTGCAGGTCTTGCAACGTACCTGCTGCCATGGATGACGCGGTTGAAATTCGCAAGCCTCGCTATCTGCTTCATCGTCGCCGCCCGGCTGGCCATTGCCCGTTGGCTCTCGCCAGGCCGGGGTTGAAGCGGCTATCAGCCCCTTCGCCGCCATACCGGATTTGACAGCCCCGCCATCATGAAATCGGAAAGGACCTCGACCTTCGCTGGCCGGTTCCGAGCAGAAGGTGTGACGAAATACAGTGCGCCGGTCGGCAGCGTCCAGGCGGGAAGGATAGGCTTCAGCCGGCCGTCTATGAGATAGTCATGCGCGAGAAACTCGGGTAGTTCGATGATCCCGAGGCCGCGTAGCGCCATTGGCACCAAAGCTTGGGAATTGGTGGCCTTGAGAGAGCCACTTGGCACGATGACCTCCTCCTTGCCTTCACTGTTGCGCAGGCGCCAGACATCCTGTCGCGCCCTATAAGTGTATCCGAGGCAATGGTGAGCCGCTAGTTCACGGGGATGTTCCGGCACGCCGTACCGATCGAGATATGCGGGTGCAGCGAGAATGAAGCGATCCACCGGCGTCAGCTTGCGCGCGACCAATGAGGAGTCGGGCAGCACCGCGATCCTGAGCGCCGCATCAAAGCCGTCTGCGACGATATCGACGACGGCATCGCTCAAGTGCAGGTCGATGGAAATATCCGGAAAGAGCTCGAAAAAGTCGGGTAGGATTGGGGCCAGCCAGCGTGTCCCGAAGGCCATCGGTGCGGCAAGCCTGATGAGCCCCTTCGGCCGGGTAGCAATCTCCCGGGCAGCGTCCTCTGCCATTTCGGCTTCGGCATATATTCGTGCGGCGCTGTCGACCAGTCGCAGGCCGAATTCCGTCAACGCGAGTTGCCGTGAGGTGCGGTTGAAGAGCCTTGCGCCCAGCCTGTGCTCAAGCCGGCTCACGGCGCGCGAAACTGTCGGCACTGACACGCCGAGCGTCTGGGCAGCCCGAAGGAAAGAACGCTCTTCGGCGACCTTCGCGAACATCGCCAGACCCTCGAAATCTGGAAATTTGCTCATTTCATTCCTGAAACAATGGATTTCAATTCTTTCTATTCCGAAACGACGCCGCCGTCCATATCTCCGCTTCAGTCGAACCAAAGGAGACGACACGATGACACAACGACTGAATGCGAAGGTTGCGGTTATCACGGGCGCCACTTCTGGCATTGGCCTTGCAGCGGCTAAGCGTTTCGTAGCCGAGGGCGCACGCGTTTTTATCACCGGCCGCCGGAAGGACGTTCTCGATGCAGCAATCGCTGAGATCGGCGGCGGGGTTGTGGGAATCCAGGCTGATTCAGCCAATCTCGCCGACCTCGATCGCCTCTATGAACGGGTGAAGGCAGAGGCTGGGAAAGTTGACGTGCTCTTCGTGAACGCGGGTGGCGGCTCCATGTTGCCCCTCGGCGAAATCACTGAAGAGCAGTATGACGACACGTTCGACCGGAACGTGAAGGGGGTTCTCTTTACGGTGCAGAAGGCCTTACCGCTGCTCTCGCGAGGAGCATCGATCATCCTGACGGGATCGACAGCAGGCTCGACCGGCACACCCGCCTTCAGCGTTTACGCCGCATCGAAAGCCGCCTTGCGCAGTTTTGCGCGCAACTGGATCCTCGACTTGAAGGATCGCGGGATTCGGATCAACACGCTTAGTCCTGGCCCGACGGAAACGACTGGACTGGTCGAATTGGCAGGTAAGGACAAAGCGCAACAGCAGGGCTTGCTCGACGTCCTGGCGGCCCAGGTGCCAATGGGCAGGGTCGGTCGTGCCGAGGAAGTTGCCGCTGCCGCACTCTTCCTTGCCTCGGAGGATTCCAGCTTCGTCACCGGTGCCGAACTCTTCGTCGACGGCGGCAGCGCCCAGGTGTGAAGACGATATCGGGTTTGCGGATACCGGCGGCGAGCCGCTGGCATCCGCTAATCCTTTCCGCTAATGCTGCCATCGACATATAGGAGCGGAAAGTAACGGCGACCATGACCGGCTATCAAATCTTCTGGCCACTGCTTGCCCATGTGGCTCTGGTCTATGGTCTCTATGTGCTCCTGGGCATGCGCCGCGGGAAATTGGTGCGCGCCGGCAAGATCCGGAAATCGGACTATCGCGAAAATCGTGACGAACCCCCAGAAAGCCTGGTCGTCAAGAATTGCCTCGCCAACCAGTTCGAATTGCCTGTACTCTTTTACGCCTGCTGCATTCTTCTCTTTATCACCGAGGCCGACAATCTTGTCGCCGTCTGCCTTGCCTGGGTCTTCGTCGCCCTGCGTTACGCTCATGCCGCCATTCACGTCACGAGCAATGATCTCCGTTACCGCAGCCCGATCTTTGCTGCCGGCTATCTGGTGCTTGCAGCCATGTGGGGTTGGCTCGCCGTCTGGATGGCGGTGGGCTGACGGTGACGCTGTCCAGGCAGCAACTCATCGGATCTTACAACCAGGTAACGTTTTTTGCGTGCCTATCAATCAGAGTAATGTGGTCTAGAAGTCTGATTTCACTGACGTTTGCCGATCGTTAAAATGTGAGCTTTTCCATTTACCGCTGATGAACGCCTGCAATGTCATATCCGCTCAACGCGCCGGACGCAGATGCATCCGCCGCGAACAATAAGAATGGGAACGAAATGGGCGCGGAAAGCATGGAACGCATCGGCTTGCGCAGGAAGCCGAAGCAGGAGCGCAGCATCCAGAGGCTGGATCTTATTCTTGCCGCCGCTGCCAAAATAATCGCGCAAAAAGGCGTCAGCGCCATGCGGATGACGGAACTCGCCGTAGCCGCCAAGGTGCCGATAGGTTCGGTTTACCAGTATTTCCCGGAGAAGGCAGCGATCGTCAAAGCATTGTTCGACCAGCACGCTTCGGCAATCCAGGCGAAGACGGCTGCGATGTTCAGCGAAGTGCAGTCACTCGAGCAGGCCCTCGATCTCGTCTGCGCCACCATCGACTGGTATTACGAATCCTATCGCGACGATCCCGTCTATCTCGGCGTCTGGATGGGAACCGAGACGGATCAGGATCTGCTTCAGCTGAATATCGAGCATAGCGGCCGCGTCGCCGGCATCTTTCATGACGCCGTACGCAGGTTGGCTCCCGACCTTTGCGACGAAGAAATGTTCGCGCGCACTTACCTTTTCAGCCACCTGATCGGCGCCGTTATCCGGCTTGCCGCCGTCAGCGAAGAGACCATAGCCCGGCGCATGCTCGGCGAGTGGAAACGCGTCATCCGCGCCTCCCTTTTCGCCGCTGCCGCGCCGAGCGCCGCCTATGGAAGCGGAGCCGGGATCACGACATACTCGCAGATAACGAGCTGAAGCGCCCTACCAGCTCGGCATCGTATTGGCGGCCTTCAGCCGCGGATAAAGCCGCGCCTGGGCGGATTTAACATCCACGTCGAGGCTGTCGTCGACAACCGCCGGCGTGATGTTGTCGAGGCAGGCAGTGATATGCGCAGTGATCGCGTTCATCAGCGAGATCGAAACGCCAGGCCTTTTCATGATCCCGATCTGCACCGGAGGCAAAGCGGGGAAGCCATCCGCCTGGCTCAGTACCTTCATGCCCGTCCGCAGCGCCGATTCCGGCATCACGGAGACCGCCATGCCGGCAAGCACCGCTGCGGCGACGACCGTGCAGGACCAGCTGGTGAACAGGATCTGGTGTTCTCGTCCGACGGCATCAAGCGCCGAGCAGGCGAGTTGGCGCCATTGGCAGTCGCGCCGGCCAACGGCAAGCGGCACAGGCGCGTCGTCTCGGATAGGATGGTTGGCCGAGCCTACCCAGCACAGCGGTTCTGTTCTCACCACATCGGACATGCGCTCGCGCGGATTGTGGGTGACGAGCGCGATATCGAGCTCGCCCTTGTGCATGCGCTCGGCAAGGTCCATCGAAGGCTCGCAGACGATGTAAAGCTCGACGTTCGGGTGCGTCTTGGCAAAACGGCCGATGATTTCAGGCATATAGCGGTCGGCATAATCGTCCGGAGTGCCGATGCGCAGCGTCCCCTCCAGCCTGTTGTCGTCGAAGGCGGCGATCGCCTCATTGTTGAGGCGGATGATGCGCCGGGCGTAATTGAGGAGTTTTTCGCCCTCGACCGTCAGCCGGTTGCCGCGGCCGTCCTTGATGAACAACTGCTTGCCGATGCGTTCTTCGAGACGGCGCATCTGCATGGAAACGGCAGATTGGGTTTTGTAGACCCTGTCGGCCGCCTTGGTGAAGCTGCCGGAATCGACGATGGCGATGAAAGTCTGCAACTGGTCGAGATCAAGAGGCGCGGACATGGTTTCACCTATAAAGATAGCTGATGATAATCATTAGAAACATTCGTTGGACTGATCAATAGGTCTTTGGCATGTTCGGGATGCAAATCAAGCAAAGTGAAGGACAGGTGACCTGCCTGTCCGAGCCGAATTCAGCCTGCTCCCTCCCGTACGACCTCGCGGGAGGGGTGGGTTGTTGCGTGCCCCGAAAGAAAGGAGAGTTCGATGCATATGACAGACCGGACACTAGAACTCGACTGCGGCAAGCTCACCCCGACGTTTTCCCAGCGTCTGGCGGCAGGCCTCTCGCCGTTGACCTCCCTCTTTCGCGTGTTCCGCAATCGCATGGAGATCAACGCGCTGCAAGATCTGAACGACACTCAGCTGAGGGATATCGGCCTCACCAGGGCCGATCTGACCTCTGCGTTCCTGGCCTCGACCTTTTTCGAGGATCCGTCGGAACATCTGACGCGTTCGGCGCGCAATCGCTGGCGCCTTCAGTTCTTCCGCTCCTGCGACGAGTAGGAGCGTCGAGTTTCCCCGCAGGGTGATAGCCAATAGCCCTGCCGCTTGACCCGGCGATCGGCTTTCCCAAGCCATCGCCGGGTTTTTTATGCCTTGCTGTCAGGGGAAGACTTCGGCCGGTAGGTTTCGAAAATCGCTTCCAGGTTCCTCTGATAGCTTTTCTGCACCTCGAGGCCGCTGTCGAACATGGCGTTCAGCATTTCGGTGTAGCTCTCGGCATTGGCCTTCGCCTCTTCCTTCGGCACCTCAGGCGCCTTGGCGGCGGCCGGTTGCTTGGCGGCCGGCTGCTGTCCGAGCCCGGCCATCATCTCCTGGAAAGCCTTGGCGAAGGGATTGTCAAGAAAGGGGTTCGGGGCAGGCGCCGGCTCCTGTTTCGGCATTGAAAACATCAGCTGCATCGCCTGCGTGAACGGATTGTCGAAAACGCTGGGTTCCGGTGCTTTCGGTTTCGGTGCAAAGCCGGTGCTCTCCAGCCATTTCTGAATGCTCTCGCCCATCGCCGTATTAGCGAAGGGGTTGACCGGAGAGGCCATCTGGCCGGTCGTCTGCTTGAACAGCCCGCCCATCAGCGTGTCGGCCAATACCGGCAGCATTTGCTTGTAGATCTCCTGGCCGATCCCGGTCATCTGTGCCGCCTGGGCGGCGACCGCCCGCGAAACCTCTTTGGAGCCGAAGAGCTGGGCAAGGATGTTGTTGCCGTCGGAAATGCCCTCCGGGGTGAAGGCCCGGCTCATATCCTCGAAATAGCGAGCATAGTTGCCGGAGGCAACGGCCTGCATCAGCCCGACGAAATCATAGGGATTGCTAGTGCTGCGCTTCAGGCCGGCGGAAAAGGCCGGCATCAATGCCGCCATCGCCTTCGTCGCCTGTTCCTGCGCGAGATTGAATTGCCGGGCGATCGCCTCCATCGCCGCGCCGTTCTGCGCCTGCATCATCATGTCGAAGAGTGGCAGCATGGGAGTCCCTTTCCCCGAGTCGTGACGCGTGTAACGCCACTATATCCGGAAAAGGTAATGTGCAAACGGCTTTTTGCCATAAGAACTTGAAGCCGTTACGGCAAAGCGTGGAGCGAGTTTTCCGACTTGGAGAGTACGGGGACTGCACACCTAGTACTGGTAGTCCTCGAAGACCGGCTCCACCGAGCCGTGCCAGCGCCCGTGATAGAGGGAGAGCAGGTCTTCGGCAAGCGTCGCCTTTTTGGCGAGTACCTCCTCGAGCGGCGCCAGGAAGATGCTCTCGTCCTGGCCCTCCCCATTCAGCTTGCCGCGCGCCTTCAGGCCGGCCCTTGATATGCCGATCACCTCGCGCGCCATGTCGAAGAGCGTATGCCCGCGAAATTCGGCTTTCAGTCCTTCGGCCGGAACGGCATTGCGCAGAGCGCTGATCTCAGCAAAGCTCCAGTCCCCCGTCAGCTTGTCGGCTGCCTCGAGGGCTGCGTCGTCGTAGAGCAGGCCGACCCAGAAGGCCGGCAATGCGCAGATGCGCCGCCAGGGCCCGCCGTCGGCGCCTCGCATTTCCAGGAAACGTTTCAGCCGCACGTCGGGGAAGAGTGTCGAAAGATGATTGGTCCAGTCGCCCATCGTCGGCGCCGGATCGGCTACTTCCCCCTTCAGCGCACCATTCATGAACTGGCGGAAAGTGACGTGTGTGCAGTCGTGATAGTGCCCGTCACGGACGATGAAATACATCGGCACGTCGAGCGCCCATTCGGCGTAATCGCGAAAGCCAAAGTCGTCGCGGAAGGTGAAATCGAGCAGGCCGGCGCGCCGGTTGTCGACATCGCGCCAGATGTCGCCGCGCCAGGAGAGCAGACCGTTCGGCTTGCCCTCGGTGAAGGGTGAGGATGCAAAGAGCGCGGTTGCCAGCGACTGCAGCTTCATCGAGACGCGCATCTTCTTGCGCATGTCGGCTTCCGAGGAGAAGTCGAGATTCACCTGGATCGTGCAGGTGCGGTACATCATGTCGAGACCCTTGGTGCCGACCTTCGGCATGTAGCGGGTCATGATCTCATAGCGCGACTTCGGCATTTGCGGGGTTGCCGCATAGGCCCACTTCGGGCTGCCGCCGATGCCGAGGAAGCGGATGCCCATCGGCTCGGCGATCTCGCGAAGCGTCGCCAGGTGCTGGTTCGATTCCCTGCAGGTCTGATGGATCGTCTCCAGCGGCGCGCCTGACAGTTCGAACTGGCCGCCTGGCTCGATCGAGATCGCGCCCATGCCGTTCTGTTCGGCAAGGCCGATGATGTTGCCGCCGTCGATGATCGGCTCCCAGCCGCTCTTCTTCTGCAGGCCGGTAAGCAGGGCTGAGATGCTGGCGTCCCCGAAATAGGGAACCGGGCTGTTGTCGGCGCGGAAGAAGGCGAACTTCTCGTGTTCGGTGCCGATCCGGAAACGCTCTCGCGGCTTGCTGCCCGCAGCGATGTAATCGGTCAGATCCTGAACCGAAGAGAGCGGTGTCTGGTCGGTGGTGTCGCGGGCCATGCGGGGTACCTGTATTCAAAAGGCGCCCAGGGGGCCGGGCAGTTGGAAGGCTGATTAGGACCCAAGTCACGTCTGTTGCAAGTGAAATTCTTTCAACGACGCATCAAAAAAATAGCTGCGATTTCCATGTCCACCCGTTTTCGCCGTCAGCTCCAGTCGCCGACCGTCGCCTGGACCACAGCAAGTGCCGCAACAGCGGCCGTATCGGCGCGAAGGATGCGCGGCCCGAGAGGAATGGCGGTGACGAAATCGAGGCCTCGAAGCCGCTTCCGTTCGTCTTCCGAAAAGCCGCCTTCCGGCCCGACCAGCAAGGCGAGATGTCTTTCCCGGATCGACGACAGCACCGGCAGAGGATTCTGCCCGGCATCGCCCTCGTCGCAGTAGATGATGCGACGCTCTTTTGGCCAGCGGTCGAGCAATTCGGAAAGGCGTACCGGCTCGGCCACATCGGGAATGGCGAGAATGCCGCATTGCTCTGCCGCCTCGACGACATTGGCGCGAAGCTTGTCGAGGCTGGTGATCCTGCCCTGCACATGCTGGGTCAGGACCGGCTGCAACAGCCCGGCGCCCATTTCGACCGCTTTCTGCACGAGATAATCCATGCGGCCGACCTTGAGCGGCGCAAAGAGGTAATGCAGGTCCGAGGGCGCCGGCTGCGGCCTGGTCTGCTCGGTTGCCGTCAGCAGGATGCGTTTACGCGTCGGGAAGGAGAGGGCAGCCTTCCACTCGCCGTCACGGCCGTTGAAGATGAGGATTTCCGCGCCATCCTCCATCCTCAGCACATTGGCGAGATAGTTGAACTGTTCGGCACTTGCTTCCACGGCGGCGCCACTCGAAAGCGGCGCGTCGACGAAAAGCCGTTGCATGCGGAAATTGGCGCGCATCGAAAAACTCGAAATCTTGAAGTCGATGCCGCAAGATCATGCAAGGTCTTGCGATCATGACATCCGAAAAAATAAAGCCCTAAGCGCAGCACGCGAATCTCGAAGATCGCGACGCGCACTAAACGAAGAGCGCGAACATAACCCAATAAATCATGGCCGCAAGCGCTCCCGAAACCGGCACGGTGATGATCCAGGCGGCGACGATCGTCATTAAATGCGAGCGGCGCACGAGATAGCGTCGCCGCCGCTCATAAATGTTCGGCTCCTCCGGCTCGTCGAGTTCCCAGCTCTCGGCCTTGCGCCTGAGATAGGCGATGCGGCGCTTGGAATGGCGGGTGTACCATTCGCGGAAGAAGCCGACGCCGAAGACGGCACCAACGGCGACATGCGTGGTGCTGACCGGCAGGCCGAGCCAGGAGGCGACTATGACGGTGAAAGCGGTCGACAGCGCGACGCAATAGGCGCGCATCGGGTTGAGCTTGGTGATCTCCTCGCCAACGAGGCGGATGAGGCGCGGTCCGAACAGCAGCAGGCCGACGGAAATGCCGAAGGCGCCGATCAGCATGACCCAGAGGGGCGGGTGGCCCACGCCGCCGTCGCCGCCGATGCCGACCGAGTGGACGACTGCCGAAAGCGGCCCGACCGCGTTCGAAACGTCGTTTGCGCCATGGGCGAAGGAAAGCAGCGCCGCAGAGCCGATCAGCGGCAACCGGAACAACACCCGCAGCGAGCTGTTGCGGTTTTCGAGATCCCGCGCCTGGACGAGAACAAGCGGCCGAACGGCAAGCCAATTTACCAGACCGATCCCGATCCCGATCAGAACGACCGTGAGGGGCGGAAATCTGCCGACCGGCGACAGCTGCAGCACCATATAGGCCATGAAGCCGCCGGCCATCACCGCGACCAGCACCGGCACCCAGCGCCGCGCCGCCGCGATCTTGTCGTCGCGATAGATGATGAGAGTCTTGACGAGATAGAGCAGACCGGCCGCGATCAGTCCGCCAAGGAGCGGCGAGGTGATCCAGCTCGAAGTGATCTCAAACATCACCCGCCAGTTCACCGGCTCCGGCCCCACAGCTGAGATGCCGGCCCCGATCACTGCGCCGACGATCGCGTGTGTGGTGGAAACCGGGGCATTCATCCAGGTTGCAAGGTTGATCCAGAGGGCCGCTGCGGTCAGCGCCGCCATCATGATCCAGCCAAGCACCGCCGGCGACACGTGGCCGGCGTCGACGATGTCGGAGGAAATCGTCTTGACCACTTCGCCGCCCCCGATCGTGGCGCCAAGGACCTCGAAAACCGCAGCGATCACCAGCGCCTGGCCCATCGTCATGGCGCGTGCACCGACGGCCGCACCGACATTGTTGGTCACGTCGTTGGCGCCGATGTTCAGCGCCATATAGCCGGCAAGGGCCGCTGCCGCCACGATCAGCACGGCTCCCGGCCGGTCGAAGACGTAGACGCCTGCAAAGAGCATGGCGAGGCCGACGAAGATCAGCCCGAGCCCGGGCGCCACCAGCCGTCGCGCAACATGCTTTGCGGCGTCCTCGACATAGGTGATCTTATCGAGGTCTTTGTCGAGCGTGCGTTTCGTCAGAACTGCGGGACGTGGCGGCATTCTTTTTCCTGAAGGATGAATCTGCTTCTACGCTGCTTTCCTAGCAGTGCAAGATGGCAGGATTCATTCCGCCGGGATTTGCTTCGCCGGTTTGACCGAAAGCCTGTCGGTCATCTCTCGCTTGAAGGCGAGGAAGAGGTTGCGGAGCTCGGGTTCGCGCACGCGGCTAGCCGCCTCGTCGCACGAGACCCATTCGATGGTGCGCTCGCCCTTTTCCTTGAAGTTCTTCGCCAACTCGGTGACCTCAAGCGCATAGACCTGCACCTTGCAGATGACCTGGACCCCGTCGCGCAGCACCTTCGGATAGGTGTAGGAACCGAGCGTTTCCGCCTCGGCCGATCCACGTACGCCGGCTTCTTCCAGGGCTTCCTGCGCGGCGACCTCGTGGGCGCACTTTCCGTTCATCGGCCAGCCCTTGGGAATGACCCAGCGGCCGGTGTCGCGGCTCGTCATCAGAAGGACCTCGACATCACCGCTTTTCTTCTTCACCCGATAGCAGATCGCACCATATTGCTGCCGCGGCGGACGCCGGAACATAAGTTGCACATCGGAAGCCAGTCGGGCGAGAAGAGTCAATTGTCGGGTCACCTTTACAGCGGTTGTTAGGAATCACTCATATACTTGTATCACGGAATGCTTACGCTTTCCAAAGCCGCAGACGCCGAAGCGGGTTGAGCATCGTACTTAGTGGACATCGAGCTGGAACGGGCTCAGAAATCCGGCAAGAGCTGTTTCGAAAGCGTCATATTGCACAGGTGTACAATATGACTTCGGCTTGCCTTGTAATCAATGGTGGGATCAATAGTTCCAGATCATTTTTGAGAATATGCCACCATGCGTCTACCGCCTCTCAATGCCGTTCGCGCCTTCGAGGCCGTCTGCCGTCACGGCAGCATTCTGAAGGCCGCCGAGGAGCTGAATGTCGTCCGCGGAGCGGTGCGCCAGCAGATCGCGACGCTCGAGAATCACTTCGGCCGCAAGCTCTTCACGCGCGAGGGCCGCAGGCTGGTCCCGACCCGGGAGGCAAGCGCTTTTGCTGAAGCGTCAGGTGTGGCTTTCGATACCCTGCATCGTGCTGCTTTGGAGTTCGGAAGTGTCGGGACGCGCCGGATTCGCCTTGGTGTTCCCTCCGCCTTCGCCGTCTGGTGGCTGATGCCGCGCGTTGGGGACATGCAGGCCAGCCTTGGCGACATAGCGGTCGATATCGTACCGATGACGGTGGCTGAACCGCTGCAGATGCACCCTGAGTTGGATGCGGTGATCATGGGCGGCGAGTACCGGCCGGCTGCAGGGATCGCGGCGCTGCGATTCATGGCGGACCAGTTCGGTCCGGTCGCCACACCTGCGCTTGCTGGGATGCTGTCGAAGGACCCCGCGGCAATGGGTGCGCTGACGATGCTTGTCAGCCGTAGCGTCCCGAAGCTCTGGGACGAATGGTTTGCCGAAAGCGGCACGCCTCCGGTCGACTTTTGCCGCCGCCAGGAATTCGAGGATCTGCTGCTGGCGCTAAGCGCCGCCCGCTCCGGACTTGGTATCGCGCTTGCGCCGCGCGCTTCGATAGAGGACGATCTCGAGCGTGGACAGTTGGTCGCGCCTTACGGCTTCATCTCCCGGCCCTCAGGTTACAGCCTCTGCTATCGCGCGCTCGACGCCAGGCGGGCAGCTTTTGCTGCTCTTTCCACCTGGCTGCTTCACAGTGGTGCGGAGGTTTGAAATGGCAGATTTTCTGCCCTTCCGCCAGAATAACCTCCATACTCGCAGTGCTTTCGCTCCGCTAAAAATGCTCCGACATCAGACGCAGAGGAGAACACGATGGAAGTTAAGGCCACCCGCATCGACTGGATCGGCAGCAACTGTCGGCTGCTCACGGCGACGTCTGCCGAATTCGAGCGTACGCGCCCCTTCGAGGGCCTGACGATCGGCACCGGCATCCATCTGGAGCCGAAGACGGTGGCGCTGCTGATGACGCTTCGCGCCGGCGGCGGGCGTCTTGTCTGCACCGGCAACCTCAACAGCACCCAGCCCTCGACCGTCGAATTCCTGCGCGCGCAGGGCATCAATGTCTTTGCCACGCAGACGACCGATCCAGCCGCTCACCATCGGACTCTCGAGGCCGTAATCGCAGAAAGGCCGGATCTGCTGCTCGACAATGGCGGTGATCTCTTCGCCATCGCCGTGGAAAGGCCTTACGCCAATCTTCTCGGCGGCACAGAGGAAACGACCTCGGGACGAACACGCCTGCTGCAGCTGCGCACGCGCCTGAACGTGCCGGTCCTCGTTATCAATGACAGCCCGATCAAGCAGTTTGCCGAAAACCGGCATGCCGTCGGCCAGAGCCTGTTCGAAAGCTACCTGCGCTTCACCAACCGCTCAACCAACGGCAAACGCGTGACGGTCTTCGGTTACGGCGCCTGCGGCAAGGGCACGGCGGCCTGTTTCCGCAATGCCTTTTCGATTGTCAGCGTCGTCGATATCGATCCGGTGACGACGTTGGAGGCTCATCTCGACGGTTTTGTCACGCCGCTGCGCGAGGCGGCGATTCGTTCGGCCGATATTCTGGTCACGGTCACCGGCTTCGCCGGCATCGTCACGGCTGCCGACCTGCCGCTCCTCAAGGACGGCGCGATCCTGATGAATGGCGGTCACTTCCCGCAAGAGATCGACGTCGAGGCTTTTCGCAGCCATCCCGATGTCGTCGGCATCGACCTCTACGAGGCCGAGCATATCGAGACCTTCCGTCTTAAGGACGGCCGCTGCTTCCACGTGCTTGGCGGAGGTCATATGGCCAATCTCGCCGGGCCGCGGCCGCTCGGCAACACGGTCGAGTCTATGGATCTCGGCTTCACGCTCCAGGCCCGCTGCCTGGAGCGGATCGCAAAGGGCGAGGTCGGTGCCGAATCCTGCGTCGTACCGGTACCGGCCGAAATCGATGCGATGGTCGCCAGCGCCTATCTCGATCTCTCGCGGTAAACCGGGCGCCGAGCCATCAGCGCTCCCAATAGGGCACAGGCCCGTAAAGCTCGGTGAGATAGTCGATGAAAAGCCGTACCTTTGCCGGCAGGAACTGTCGGCTGGGATAGACGGCCGAGAGCGTGACATTGTGCGAGCCCTCATAGGCGGGCAGAACCTGCACCAGGCGACCGGCCTTGAGTTCCTCCCCGATATCCCAGGTGGAGCGCAGTGCGATTCCGAGGCCGGCGATAACAGCCTCGCGGATGACCTCGCTCGAATTGGTGATCAGCATGCCGTCCGGCCGCAGGCTGAGGGGGCCGTCGGGCCCGTTCAACCGCCAGGTGTCGTTATTGTGCGCCGGCAGGCAACGATGGTGTTTCAGATCGTCGATATGCCTGGGCTCGCCATGCAGCGCGAGGTAATCCGGCGACGCGCAGAGCAGCCGGCGCACCGGCGCCAGCCGTCGGGCGACCAGGCTGGAATCGGTCAGTTCCGCAATCCGGATCGCCAGATCGAAGCCGCCACCGACGATGTCGCTGAATTCGTCGGCCAGCACCAGGTTGATTGCAAGCTCCGGGTGCGCCTGCATGAACGCCTTCAGATGCGGTGCGATATGCATGCGTCCGAAGGAGGTCGGCGCCGACACCTTCAGTGTGCCGTGCATTTGCGCCGAGCGGCCGGAAATGTAGAATTCGGCCTCCTCGAGCCCTGCGAGAATGCCGAGAACGCGGTCGTAAAAACCCTGTCCGGCTTCCGTCAGCGAAATCTGCCGCGTCGTGCGCTGCAGAAGCCGAGTGCCGAGCCGGTCCTCCAGCCGCTTGATCCGTTTGGAGACGACCGCGGGCGAAAAGCCGAGCGTACGCCCGGCGAGCGACATGCTTCCCGTTGAAACGACCTTGGCAAAGATTTCGAGATCACCCAGATTGGTCATGCGATTTTCGTGATTTTTTCCCCTTTTGACATAAGTGCTTAGCATTTGCGCCGCTTTCGGGAAAGTGCTAAGCCGGTTCACCGGCGGCAGAGGCTGGCGGCCCGCCGCGCAGTCATCTTTCCGCCGTGATTTCCGGTCGTCAGGGTCAGAGAGGACACCATGTCCGACGCCATTCCGTTTCTCGCCCCGCGCGCTGATGTGCTGGCGCGCCGCGCCCGGATCATTGCGGATCTAGCCGATCTTCTGCCACCCGAATGCCTGGTTCATGAGGCGCGCGAGCTGGTGCCGTTCGAGACCGATGCCTTCGTTTCCTATCGCCGCCTGCCGCTCGCCGTCGCTTTGCCGCGCACCACGGCCGAGGTGTCGGCCGTCATGCGTTATTGCCACCGTTACGGCATTCCCGTCGTGCCCCGCGGCGCCGGCACTTCGCTTTCCGGCGGCGCCATTCCGCAGGAGGATGCGGTCGTGCTCGGCCTCTCGAAGATGAACCGCATCCTGGAAATCGATCTGCCGAACCGCGTCGCCGTGGTTCAGGCCGGCGTCACCAATCTCAACATCTCCGAATCCGTCTTCGCGGACGGGTTTTTCTATGCGCCCGATCCGAGCTCGCAGCTCGCCTGCACCATTGGTGGCAATATCGGCATGAATTCCGGCGGCGCCCACTGCCTGAAATATGGCGTCACCACCAACAATCTGCTCGGCGTCAGGATGGTGCTGGTCGACGGAACGGTGATTGAGCTCGGCGGCAAGGCGCTGGACGCGGCCGGTTACGACCTGCTCGGCCTCGTCTGCGGTCACGAAGGCCAGCTCGGCATCGTCACCGAGGCGACGGTGCGGCTGATCGCCAAGCCCGAAGGCGCCCGCCCCGTGCTCTTCGGCTTCGAAAGCTCGGAAGAGGCCGGCGCCTGCGTCGCCGATGTCATCGCCGCCGGAATCATCCCTGTTGCCATCGAATTCATGGACAAGCCGGCGATCGAGATCTGCGAAGCCTTCGCCCATGCCGGCTATCCCCTCGATGTCGGCGCGTTGCTGATCGTCGAGGTTGAGGGTTCGGAAGCCGAAATGGACGCCACCCTGAAGGATATCGTCGAGATCGCCCGCCGCCATGCTGTGAAGACCGTGCGCGAATGCCAGTCGGCCACGGAAGCGGCGCTGATCTGGAAGGGGCGCAAATCCGCCTTCGGCGCCACCGGCCGCATCGCCGACTATATCTGCATGGACGGCACCGTGCCGCTCAGCCAGCTTTCCCATGTGCTGAAGAAGACCACGGAGATCGTCGATCACTACGGCCTGCGAGTCGCCAACGTCTTCCATGCCGGCGACGGCAACATGCATCCGCTGATCCTCTTCAATGCCAACGACCCCGAGGATGCCGCCCGCGCCGAAGCCGCCGGCAACGACATCCTCAAGCTCTGCGTCGATGCCGGCGGCTGCCTCACCGGCGAGCATGGCGTCGGCATCGAAAAGCGCGACCTGATGCGCCACCAGTATTCAGAGGCCGATCTCGCCCAACAGATGGCGGTGCGCGCCGCCTTCGATCCCGGCTGGCTGCTGAACCCGTCGAAGGTCTTCCCGCTGGAAGGGCGCCCCGCCGCATGATCGATCTGATACCCGGAAGCGAGGAAGAGGCGGCGGCGATCATCCGCGATCATGCTGAGGGCGGCCGGCCGATCGCCATCTGCGGCGGCAATAGCCGCGCCGGCTTCGGCAACGCCGTTGCATCAGAAGATCGGCTGCGCTCGGCCGGACTTGACGGCATCGTCGCCTATAATCCCGGCGAAATGGTCATGACCGCTCGCTCGGGCACGCCGCTTGCCATGGTCGAGGCGGCGCTATCGCAAAACGGCCAGATGCTCGCCTTCGAACCGATGGATCATCGCCCGGTCATGGGCACCTCAGGCGAGCCGACCATCGGCGGCGTCTTTGCCGCCAATGTCTCCGGCCCGCGTCGCCTCGTTGCGGGAGCCGCCCGCGACAGCCTGCTCGGCGTGCGTTTCGTCAACGGCAGGGGTGAGATCATCAAGGCCGGAGGCCGGGTGATGAAGAATGTCACCGGCCTCGATCTCGTCAAGCTGATCGCCGGCTCGCACGGCACGCTCGGTTTTCTCACCGAACTCACCTTTCGCGTGCCGCCACGCCCGAAAACCGAACAGACGCTGGTTCTCTCCGGCCTCAACGATGCCGAAGCGGCCAATGCCATGGCGGCGGCGATGGCGTTGCCGCTCGAGGTCTCCGGTGCCGCCCATCTGCCGCTGACCGTGGCCTGGAAATTCCTCGCCGGAAAATTGCCCGAGGGCGAGGCGACGGTTCTGCGCGTCGAAGGCCTGGCCGGTTCGGTCGACGTGCGCATCGAAAAGCTTGCGACGGCGATGTCGGCCTTTGCCACGGTGACGCGGCTGGATGAGCCGGAAAGCCAGAGACTCTGGCAGGAAATCCGTGATGTATCACCCTATGCCGACGGTACGGCGCGGCCGGTCTGGCGTGTCTCGGTCGCCCCCGGCACCGGTCATCAGCTCGTCGCCGCACTCCGCCTGGAAGCCGGCATCGACGCCTTCTACGACTGGCAGGGCGGTCTCGTCTGGATGCGGATGGAGGCCGGCACCGAAGCAGAAACGGTCCGCCGCTACATCAAGGCGCTCGGCGGCGGGCATGCGACGCTGATCCGCGCATCCGCTGCGGCGAGGGCGGCAACCGCCGCCTTTCATCCTGAGCCGGAGGCCGTCGCGCTGCTGTCGCGGCGGGTGAAGGAGAAGTTCGATCCTGCCGGCATATTCAATCCAGGGAAGATGGCATGAAGAACGAAATGGGTCCATGCATGGGTTGCTCCTCTCCGGCCGGTACGCCACGCACGATCTACGACATCCTCCCAATGTCGAGACTCCGTTAGATGCAAACCAACTTCACCCCGGCCCAGCTCGCCGATCCCCATGTCGCCGAATCCGAGCAGATCCTGCGCAAATGCGTGCATTGCGGTTTCTGTACCGCCACCTGTCCCACCTATGTGACGCTCGGCAACGAGCTCGACAGCCCGCGTGGCCGCATCTACCTGATCAAGGACATGCTGGAAAACGGCCGTCCCGCCGATGCCGAGGTCGTTACCCATATCGATCGCTGTCTCTCCTGCCTTGCCTGCGTGACCACCTGTCCCTCTGGCGTCGACTATATGCATCTGGTCGATCACGCCCGCGCTCATATCGAAAAGACTTACAGACGGCCGCTCATGAACCGGCTGACGCGCGCCATTCTCGCGGCCGTGCTGCCCTATCCCGGCCGTTTCCGCCTGGCGCTCAATCTCGCCCGTCTCGGCCGCCCCTTTGCCGGCCTGATGCGGGGGGCGGCGCTGAAATCCTTTGCCGCCATGCTGGCGCTGGCGCCGCGCCGCATCCCCGCGCCTTCAGACTTCGCAAAACCCGGCACGCATCGGCCGGAGACGGAACGGCGGGGGCGGGTGGCGATCCTGTCCGGCTGCGCCCAGCCGGTGCTCGATCCCGGTATCAATGCGGCGGCGATCCGGCTGCTGACGCGGCTTGGCGTCGAGGTCGTGGCGCCGCAAGGCGAGGTTTGCTGCGGTTCATTGGTCCACCACATGGGTCGGGCTGAACAGGCGCTTGCAAGCGCTCGCACCAATGTCGATATCTGGACGCGCGAAATCGAGAGCCAGGGCCTCGATGCGATCATCATCACCGCATCGGGCTGCGGCACGACGATCAAGGATTACGGTCACATGCTGCGCCTCGACCCCGTCTATGCCGCAAAGGCGGCCAGGGTCTCGGCGCTGGCAAAGGACATTACCGAGTATCTGGCGACCCTCGACCTGCCGGCCCATACGCCGAGGGGGATCACGGTCGCCTATCATTCCGCCTGTTCGCTGCAGCACGGCCAGCGCATCACGCTTGCGCCGAAGCAATTGCTGAAGGCGGCCGGCTTCACCGTGCGCGATCCGGCCGAAGGCCATCTCTGTTGCGGTTCGGCCGGCACCTACAACATCATGCAGCCGGAGATCTCGGCGGCGCTGAAAGCACGCAAGGTTAAGAACATCGAAGCCACCAAGGCCGATATCATCGCCACCGGCAATATCGGCTGTATCACCCAGATCGCCACCGGCACCGATATCCCGATCCTGCATACCGTCGAGCTTCTCGATTGGGCCTATGGCGGCACTGTGCCGGAAAAATTAACTGGTTTGCCGTTAGGCTGAAGAGAATGCAGCAGGCCCGTTCGGGCCGCTCCCGGGAGGTTGGGCGATGTGGCGGGGAATGATTGTACTTGCGGGACTGCTCGGTGCGGCAGGTGCGGCCCAGGCCGACAGCCGCCTATTCTGTTCCGCCGATGACGCGCAAGCGCGCTTCACCCTCGAAAGCGGTTTTGCCAGCGATGCCGGGCACAGGCTCAACCATTTCCGCGGTGCGCTGATCGTTAAGGATCCCGCACAAGCGGCCTTCGCAAAACGTCTGTTCGAATCGCATCATCTGAGCAACCACTGGTCGCGCGATGGCGAGCTGCTCCTGGAAGTCTTCGACGGCGGTGGTGACGATACCGGCGGCGCAACGCTGGATCTGGTGGTGGTCGCCGGCAAGCGCGGTAAGCCGACCGCGAATTTCAGCGGTACCTATTCCCTGACGATCGAAGGTGGTGAGAAACCCTACGTCGCCGAGGGCAAGGTCAGCTGCGGCACGAAATAGCCCCGCAGCTGAAATTCAATTCATTACCAGTGGAAGGACACGCCGACGTTGACGGCGTTGGTGAAGATGTTGGTCTTCAGCCGGTCACCGCTGTCGATCGGAACGTCGACGCGCGAATAGGTGCCCTTGTATTCGACGAAGGTCGACCAGCGCTCGGTCACCTTGAAGTCGACGCCGGCCTGCGCCTGCAGCGTCACGCCGCCGAATTCATAAGCCCAGGTCTTGCCCTGCGGGCGAATCACTTCGACATGCGGAATGTTCACGCCGATACCGGCGCCGACATACGGCGTCCAGCGGCGGGCCGGATCCTTGAAACGATAGAGACCGTTCACGGTGAGCAGGTTCAGGCCATCGGTGAATTCGAAATGAGACCAGCCGGCCTTGGCGAGCGTGTCGTCGTCCGCATAGACCTTGTCATGGGTAAAATCGAGCGAGATACCCCAGTTCGGCTTGTTGAAGTCCTCGAGCCACCAGGTGACGCGAGCGCCGTAATAGGGCGGGCTGCCGAAGGACTTGCCTTCCCAGCCGGCGGTGAAACTTGTCCCGTCCGAGACGTCGACGCCACTGTGCGGCGCGGTCTGATAGCCGCCGTAGATGGAGAATTCCAGATCTTCCGCCGAGGCAGAGGCTGCTGAACAGATTGTGAAAAGCGCGATGCCCGCAAGCAGGGAGGCGGAGGAACGCAGCGCATATGTCATTGAATATCCCCGATATTGCAAATATGTCGACTCTTAGGCACCTGTGCCAGCTTTCCGCCGTAAAGTCTAAGGAAAAGAAAAGGCGCGTCGAAATGCGCCTTTCGTTTTTTCGTGAGTGTTGCTCAGCCGCCGAACATCGTGCGCAGCACGTCGATGCCCTTGTCCTCGAACGCGACCTTGCCCTGTTTGTTGCCGGGACCGATGACGATTACCTTGGCGCCGACGGTGGCGCGATCATAAAGATGCATCACGTCTGCGTTCATCATGCGGATGCAGCCGGAAGACATGTTGAGGCCGATCGTCCAGGGCTGATTGGTGCCGTGGATGCGGAAGATGGTGTCGCGGCCGCCCTGATAGAGATACATGGCGCGGGCGCCGAGCGGATTGTCCTCGCCGCCTTCCTGGAAAGCGGGAATGATGTGGCCCTTGGCGGCTTCGCGGCGGCGCATTTCGGCCGGCGGGGTCCAGCTTGGCCATTCGGCCTTGCGGCCGATCTTGACGATGCCGGACCAGCCGAAGCCGTCGCGGCCGACGCCGATGCCGTACCGGGTGGCGCGGTTGTTGCCTTCGACGAGGTAGAGATACTTGTTGTTGGTATCGATGATGATGGTGCCGGCCGCTTCCGTCGTCACCAGGCGCACTTTCTTGCGCTTGAACTGTGGCTTCACATATTTCGGCATCTGCGCCACGCGCACGATCTGGGCCGGCCGCCGTGTATTGTCGGAGGCTGAGCCGGCAGGCTCGGAGAAGGCTGGCGTGGACATCAAGGACAGGACAAGTCCGGCCGCGGCCAGTCCTTGCATCAATTTGATCATGATCGGTTCCCCTCAAGCAAATCCGCCCGAAGCTACATGATCTTTTGCCCGATTCAAGATCGTGATGGCCTTATAAAGCAATTTTAGAGAGTGGACCCGCTTGTTCTTGCGGCTTCATAGAGCATTTCCGTATTTCTGAGAAACACAAAAATGCTCTATCTCTTTGTTTTTTCGCAATCTTGAACGCCAAACCGCTACACACTTTTGCTGAAATTGCTCCGGCTATTGCATGCGCCGTTACATGACGATTACGCGGGTGCCGACGTTGACGCGGTCGTAGAGATCGACGACGTCCTCGTTGCGCAGGCGGATGCAGCCGGAAGAAACGGCGCTGCCGATCGACCAGGGCGCATTGGTGCCATGGATTCGGTAGAGCGTCGAGCCGAGATACATGGCGCGCGCGCCGAGCGGGTTTTCCGGGCCGCCGTCCATGCGCGCCGGCAGATAGTGGCCCTTGGCGGCTTCGCGGCTGATCATCTCGGAAGGCGGCGTCCAGTCCGGCCATTCCGTCTTGCGAGTGATCTTGTGGACGCCCGCCCATTCGAAACCCGGCTTGCCGACGCCCACACCATAGCGCCGCGCCCTGCCGCCTTCCATGACGAGATAGAGAAAGCGGTTGTTGGTATCGATGACGATTGTGCCTGGCTTTTCCGTGGTGGTGTAGTCGACCATCTGCGGCAGGTATTGCGGCTCGATCGGACGGCGGATCGCCGGTATGCCGGGATTGATTGCCGAAACGGTCTGTGGCGCTGCCTGCGGCGCCTGGCGCAGGACGCGGCGCTGGAAAAGGCCGCGCTGCTGCCGCTGGACGACCGGCCGCTGGTAGACGACGGGACGAACCTTGCCGCCGAGCTGATTGATCCATGGCGCGGTCAGATCGGGACTGAGGATGACGGGCGGGCGGGTGGCGTAGCGGTCGTCTGCAATGGCGGCCGTGGAGAAGATGCCGCAGAAGGCTGCGGCAAGAACAATGTGTTTCATCATCGGACGAACTCTCTACAAATGACCGAAAATGCGCTGGCGGAACATGTCCGCCCGCCGAGACGCTGCCACCTTATCCGCCAGCGATTGGTAAAGATCGATTGAGGAAAGATCGGCCGGCCGGATAAACTTTTCGTCAGGGTTACCGATCGGTTTGGAAAGACGGTTTGCAAATGGTAAAGCCGGAATCATGACCGGAGAACGAAGCGGATCCCGGAGAATGAAGGACATGAGCACGACTGGCATCATCATCGGCGAGGACGGCAGGAGCCGCTGTCACTGGCACGCCAATCTGCCGGACTATCTCAGATATCATGACGAGGAATGGGGCCGCCCTGTTACCGATGATATCCGCCTTTTCGAGAAGATCTGTCTCGAAGGATTCCAATCCGGCCTTTCCTGGCTGACCATCCTGCGCAAGCGGGAGAATTTCCGCGCCGCCTTCGCCGGCTTCGACTTCGAGAAAGTTGCCCTCTTCGGCGATAAGGATGTCGCCCGCTGTCTGGCCGATGCCGGAATCATCCGTCATCGCGGTAAGATCGTTTCCACGATCAACAACGCCAAGCGCGCAATCGATCTCCGGGACGAATTCGGCTCGCTCGCCCATTATTTCTGGCGCTACGAGCCCGGTCACAACGAGCGGCCGGCGGTGGTCGACCGTGGACACATCCTCGCCAATCCGACGACGGCGACATCGGTGGTCATTTCTAAGGATCTGAAGAAACGCGGCTGGACCTTTGTCGGCCCGACCACAGTTTATGCCTTCATGCAGGCGATGGGCCTCGTCAACGATCATCTGGAGGGCTGCTTCTGCCGGCCCGATGTGGAAGCGATGCGCGCCGTCCTGATTCGACCATGAAAGATCTGTCCGTGAAAATCTCGATCGCTGCCCTTGCCCTGTTCTTCTTGCCGGCCTTTGCCATGGCGCAGGCGCCGCAGCTCGATCCCGGCGAGAAGCTGGAGAAGCTGCAGTTCCCGGCCGTCACCATGCAGCTCAAGGGATGGACGAAATTCGGCAAGGGCCGCGTCTACACGTTGCCGGTGCGCGCAGGTCAGCACGTGAAGATCGATTTTTCGACCAAGAGCAAGTTTGCCTTCCTGGCGATTTTCGACCTGTCGAAACCGGATGACGAGGCTTTCTTCGGCACCGACGAGGACGGCATGAGTTTCCAGACGACGGTGAAGGAAAATACCACCTGGCTGCTGCGTCCCTATTACTCCAAGGTTTCGCCGCGCCGCGGCCTCGGGGCGCCCTTCAGCATCCTGATCGAGCCCCTGGCGGTTGCCCCGCAGCAGCCGCAGCCGCAGCCGCCCTCCGAGCCGGAATCTCCGTCGCTGTTTCCGAAGGCGCCGCCCAAGGCGAAATGAAGCACGGCCGACTATGCGAGCCGTTCGACCAGTTCGCGCAATTCGCCGAGATGACCGATCTTGCGGAAACGCGGCGCCTCGCTCGGCTCGTCCACATGTTCCAGCACCCAGGTGAGTTCGTGCGGCACGAAGACGCCGTAGCTGCCGGCCGCGATCGCCGGAACGATATCCGATTTCAGCGAATTGCCGACCATCATCGCCCGCTCGGGCCCGTCGCCCACCTTGGCAAAGATGCGGCGATAGGTGACGGCCGTCTTGTCGGAAACGATCTCGACCGCATCGAAGAAGTCGCCGAGCCCGGATTGGGCGAGCTTGCGCTCCTGGTCGAAGAGATCGCCCTTGGTGATCATGACAAGCAGATATTTGCCGGCGAGCGCTTCCAGCGTGTCGCGTGCATGCGGCATGGTCTCGACCGGGTGGCTGAGGAGGTCGCGGCCGGTATCGAGGATCTTGGCGATGACGCTCGCCGGCACCTTGCCCTCAGTGATCTCGATTGCGGTCTCGATCATCGACAGCGTGAAGCCCTTGATGCCGAAGCCGTAATGGCGAAGGTTGCGTTTCTCGGCCTCCAGCAGCCGCTCGGAAATCTTCGGACCTTCGGCGAAATCGGCAAGCAGCTCTGTAAAATGAGCTTCCGTCAGTCGGTAATATTGTTCGTTCTGCCAGAGCGTGTCGTCGGCATCGAAGCCGATCGTCGTCAGGGCTCGCGTCGTCACATGTGCACCTCTTGAACTATGGCCGGCAATCTATCGGCCGCCTGTGTCGAGACAAGGGCGTTCGCTTCCGATGCGACGAGGCCCGGCGTTGAAAAACGCCGCCGTCGCACTACATCGAATTGGCCTCACCCAGCAGCCAGCCATGGCTGTGCCTGTCGCGCGCAGGCCAATAATCAAAAAATGAAGTTCTTGAGTCCGCAAGTCCCTCTTGCGGCAGAAACAAAGGATTTTTCTCGACCATGCGTTACAACCAACTCGGAAATACGGGGCTTTTCGTCTCGGAAATCTGCCTGGGCACGATGACCTTCGGCGAAGCCAAAGAAGGCAGCATGTGGGGCGCCATCGCCGATGTCGACCAGAATGCCGCCGACCGGATCGTCGAGCGCTCGCTTGCAGCAGGCGTCAATTTCATCGACACGGCCGACGTCTATTCATCCGGCGAGTCCGAAAGGCTGCTCGGCCAGGCGCTAAAGAACCTCGATGTGCCGCGCAAGGACGTCGTCATCGCCACCAAGGTCTATGGCGTCATGGGCGACAAGCCGAACGACCGCGGCGCCTCGCGCGGCCATATCATGGATTCGGTGGAGGCGAGCCTGAAGCGCCTGCAGACCGATCATATCGACCTCTATCAGATCCACGCGACCGACACGGTGACGCCGATCGAGGAGACACTGCGCGCTTTCGACGACCTCGTTTCGCGCGGCCTCGTGCGCTATATCGGCGTTTCCAACTGGCAGGCCTGGCGTATTTCCAAGGCGCTCGGTCTCTCCGAACGCCGCGGCTTTGCCCGCTTCGAAACCGTGCAGGCCTATTATTCCATCGCCGGCCGCGATCTCGAACGAGACATCGTGCCGATGATGCAGGAGGAGAAGCTCGGGCTGATGGTCTGGTCGCCGCTCGCCGGCGGTCTGCTCTCAGGGAAATATGGCCCCGGCGCACCCGGCAACGGCGAAGGCCGCCGCGCCAATTTCGATTTTCCGCCCGTCGACAGGGACAGGGCCTGGGCCTGCGTCGCCGTCATGCGTGAGATCGCGGAAAAGCATGGCGCCAGCGTCGCGACGGTCGCGCTCGCCTATATCCTCGCCAAGCCTTTCGTCACCTCGGTCATCATCGGCGCCAAACGCGTCGATCAACTCGACCAGAACCTTGCCGCCGTTGGGCTGAAGCTCGACGAAGGCGATATGCAGAGGCTCGACGAGGTGAGCGCGCTGGCGCCTGAATATCCGGGCTGGATGCTCGCCCGCCAGGCCGCCGGACGCCGCCCGGCCGATTTCGAGCCGAAGGACTGAGGTCATCGGCATCGTGCCACGGCCGGCAGCTTCTTGCGGATGCCTGCCTCTCACCTGGCCCTCTCCTCGTTATGACGGGGAGAGGGACGTGCCAAACCCAACCCCCTGGCGAAGCAGTCCGGTGCGGCATATGCCGGTGGCGGCGGCCGGATGAGGCCCGGCCAAGCTTCCGTTCAGCATCGAAAATGCGGTGCCAGGCCGGCCGGGCTGGGGTGCTGGTGCACCAGGCCTGTTGTCATCTGCGGCTCCCGGCAAGCGGCCGCGGGATAGCCGGAATGGATTTCCCGCCGGTATTGAACTGCCGCCGGCAGCATGCTTCCGCTCGACGCCGGCCGGCGCATTCACCGACGCGCATGTCTGACGGCCCGCCCACGCGGCCATGGCGCTGTAGTCCAGACAGCCGAGGAATATCTCAACGAGGGCGAGCATGCGCAGGCGGTTTGCGTAGGCGGATGCCGGCTGCACGTCAATATTGCCGTCGGTCCCATCCTGATCACCAGCTTGCAATGACCTTGTGTTCGATCCGGTAGTCCCGGCTCTCTTCGCCGAGCGGAGCGACAGGCCATTTCCAGGCAGCTTTTCCCGGCGGCGGGGCGACGCCGTGCAGCAGGTCGGCCTCCTCATGTGTCTTGCCGTTGCGGTCTATGACGGCATAGGCGATATCGGTCACAAGGCAGTGCTGGCAGGAAAGTCCCGAAAGCCCGGTGAGATGCGCCGCGATCAGTCTCTCCACCGTATCTTCAGGCATTCGACCGGCCGCCTCGGCTGCATGGCGCCGCTTCACGCCGCGGCCGATCTGGGACAGGAGATTGGCGGAAATCACGAGATCGAGATAGGGCACGCCGCGCAGGAGGCCGAGTGGCTCCACCTCTCTGCCGGCGGCGAGATCGTCATAGCCGGAGAGGTCGCGCTCTATCAGCCGAATGTTGCGATAGCCCTTCGCCGCAAGCCACAGCCGCACCGAAGCGAGATGAACGAGATCAATGAGCACCACTGTGTCGAAATCGCGCGCCAGCTCTTCGATCGGCACGTCCCGCAACAGGCCGGACCCCAGCACGACTGCGGTCCGCTTCTGCCTCAGTCCGGCCGCCGCCGCGCGGATTGCGTTGCGGCTCTTCTCCTCGTGGTCGGCCCAATCGCCGGCGCAGCGCCCGGCCCGTGACCAGAGGTTGACGGAATAGCGGATGAACTTCCGGTGGGGCTTGCCGGTCAGCGGCAATGTCGTGGCATAGAGGAGCGCCTCGGTGATCATGAGCATATCCGCATTCTGAAGATGCCTGATTGTTCAATCGATTCTGGCAGCGCCATCAAGTCCCTTCGCCCTTGCCGCTCCCCGCCCAATCCGCTAGGACACCGCCACTGTCATAGTCAGCGGAACTCCCGGAAATGAACGACAAGCAGAAGAAACCGCAAAAGCTCAAGGCCCGCCTGCCGCGCGGCTTCGTCGACCGTGCGGCCGTCGATATCCGCGCCGTCAACGAGATGACGGCAAAGATCCGGGAAGTCTATGAGCATTATGGTTTCGACCCCGTGGAAACGCCGCTGTTCGAGTATACCGACGCGCTCGGCAAGTTTCTGCCCGACAGCGACCGGCCGAACGAAGGCGTCTTCTCGCTGCAGGACGATGATGAGCAATGGATGTCGCTGCGCTACGACCTGACGGCGCCGCTCGCCCGCCATGTCGCCGAGAATTTCAACGAGATCCAGCTTCCCTACCGCACCTATCGCGCCGGTTACGTCTTCCGCAACGAGAAGCCGGGTCCCGGCCGTTTCCGCCAGTTCATGCAGTTCGATGCCGATACGGTCGGGGCGCCCGGCGTCCAGGCCGATGCCGAAATGTGCATGATGATGGCCGATACGCTTGAAGCCCTCGGAATCAAGCGCGGCGACTATGTCATCCGCGTCAACAACCGCAAGGTCCTGGACGGCGTGCTGGAGGCGATCGGCCTCGGCGGCGACGACAAGGCCGGCCAGCGGCTCAATGTGCTGCGCGCCATCGACAAGCTCGACAAGTTCGGCCCGGAAGGTGTGGCGCTGCTGCTCGGTCCCGGCCGCAAGGATGAATCCGGCGACTTCACCAAGGGCGCTGGTCTCAACCAGGACCAGATCGTCAAGGTTCTGTTCTTCGTCGGCATCAGAGATTACGCCGAAAGCGCCGGACGCCTCGCCGAACTCGTTGCGGGAACGTCGAAGGGCGCCGAAGGCGTCGAGGAGCTGAATTTCATCGGTGCGCTCGTCACGATCGCCGGCTACGGCTCCGACCGCATCAAGATTGATCCCTCCGTCGTGCGCGGCCTCGAATATTATACCGGCCCCGTCTACGAGGCCGAGCTCCTCTTCGACGTCACCAACGAGAAGGGCGAAAAGGTCGTCTTCGGCTCGGTCGGCGGCGGCGGCCGTTACGACGGACTGGTCTCCCGCTTCATGGGCCAGCCGGTCCCGGCGACCGGCTTTTCGATCGGCGTCTCCAGACTGATGACGGCGCTGAAGAACCTCGGCAAGCTTGGGGCGAGCGAGGTGATAGAGCCGGTGCTGGTGACGGTGATGGATGGCGACGTCGAGGCGATGGGGCGCTATCAGCGCTTTACCCAGCAGCTTCGGGCCGCCGGCATCCGCGCCGAGATGTTCCAGGGCAACTGGAAGAAATTCGGGAACCAGCTGAAATATGCCGACCGCCGCGGCTGCCCCGTCGCCATCATCCAGGGTGGTGACGAGCGCTCTCAGGGCGTCGTGCAGATCAAGGATCTGATCGAGGGCAAGCGGCTTTCCGGCGAGATCGAGGACAATGCCAGCTGGCGCGAAGCCCGCGTGGCGCAGGAGACGGTTGCGGAAGCCGATCTCGTCGCCAAGGTGCAGCAAATCCTTGCCGCGCAGGCGGAGGATCGGAAGAGAGCGGGCGGCGATGTCTGAGCTATACCCCCCTCTGCCCTGCCGGGCATCTCCCCCACAAGGGGGGAGATTGAATGGGGGCGGCCTCTTGCCCCCGTCAAACGCCATAGTTCGCCAGCGCCACTTGGCGCACCCTCAATATAGCGGGAGACCGGTGCGTCTTGCCGATCTCCCTCCTTGTGGGGGAGATGCCCGGCAGGGCAGAGGGGGGTGCCTTCCGGCACGCTCCTCGCCTGTTACTTGGAGTGCGGCATGCCCCTGATCAACCTCCCCGAATTCGCCGCTGACCTGCTGGCGGAGTTCGACGCGCGCAAGGCCGAGCGCATCGACACGCCTGTCATTCAGCCGGCCGAGCCGTTCCTCGATATTGCCGGCGAGGATCTGCGCCGGCGCATCTTCATGACCGAGAGCGAAACCGGCGCCAGCCTCTGCCTGCGTCCCGAATTCACCATCCCCGTCTGTCTGCGCCACATCGAGACGGCGACCGGCACGCCCAAGCGTTACGCTTATCTCGGCGAGGTCTTCCGCCAGCGCCGCGACGGCGCCAACGAGTTCTATCAGGCCGGCATCGAGGATCTCGGCGACATCAACATACCGGGCGCCGACGCCCGTGCCATCGGTGACGCCACCGGCATTCTCGCCCGCCTGCTGCCGGGCCGGCGCCTGTCGGTGACGCTTGGCGATCAGGCAGTGTTCGAGGCGGTCGTTCAGGCACTCGGCCTGCCGCTCGGCTGGCAGAAGCGGCTGATCCATGCTTTCGGCAATATGACGCAGCTGGAGGCGCTGCTGGCCAGCCTCGTCAGTTCGCAATTCGTCACCGGCCTCGACGACGATATTGCCCGGCTTGTCGCATCAGACGACGAGCCGGCGCTGGTCGCCCACATCGAGCAGGAAATGCAGGCGACGGGTTACTCGACGAATGCCAGCCGTTCGCCGCTGGAGATCGCGCGGCGGCTCAAGGAAAAGCTGATTCTGTCGGAAACACGCCTCGACGACGCCGCCTTCCATGTGCTGGAAGAGTTCCTGTCGCTGCACGTGCCGCTCGTCAATGCGTCCGCAGCGCTTGCCGGCTTTGCCGACGCTGCCGGCCTGAAGCTCGGCAATGCGCTGTCGCGCTTCAACGGCCGCGTCGGCGCCCTTGCCGATGCCGGTGTCGACCTGTCCTGCCTTGATTACCGCGCCGCTTTCGGGCGTCCGCTCGATTATTACACCGGCCTCGTCTTCGAGGTCACCGCGGAAGGCTCGAGCGCGGTTCTGGCCGGCGGCGGCCGCTTCGACCGGCTCTTAACCTTCCTCGGCGCGACGGATCGCATTCCGGCCGTCGGCTTCTCCTTCTGGCTCGACCGCATCGAAACCGAAAGGGCAGCCGCATGACCATCACCATTGCGCTTCCCTCCAAGGGCCGGATGAAGGACGACGCTTCGGCGATCTTCGAGCGGGCCGGCATGCCGATATCGGCAGTCGGCAACGACCGCTCCTATCGCGGCCGCGTCGAAGGCTGGGACAACGTGGAGATCGCCTTTCTTTCGGCGTCTGAAATCTCCCGGGAGCTCGGCAACGGCACCGTCGATTTCGGCGTCACCGGCGAAGACCTGATGCGGGAGGGTTTTGCCGAGGTCGACAAGCGTGTCGAATTCTGCGCCCGGCTCGGCTTCGGTCACGCCGATGTCGTCGTCGCGGTGCCTGAAATCTGGCTTGATGTCGAGACCATGGCCGATCTCGGCGATGTCGCCGCCGATTTTCGCGCCCGCCACGGCCGGCGCCTTGCCATCGCTACCAAGTACTGGCGCCTGACCCAGCAGTTCTTTTCGAGCCAGCACGGCATCCAGCTTTATCGCATCGTCGAAAGCCTTGGCGCGACCGAGGGGGCTCCGGCGTCCGGTTCGGCCGATATCATCGTGGATATCACCTCCACCGGCTCGACGCTGCGCGCCAATCATCTCAAGGTTCTCAAGGACGGGATCATCCTGCATTCAGAGGCTTGCCTCGTGCGGGCCTGCAAGGGTAGCCACGCGGATGAGCCGGCCGTGCAGGCGATCATCGAGGCCGTGCGCACCGCCCTCTGAACTCCGCGATCAAGGCACAAGAAAACCCGCCGTCGGATGTGACGGCGGGTTCTGCATGTCTGGGAGGAGGACCTGCTGTATCAGGCGACCGCGTAGGCGCCGCGGCGGGCATCGAGCGAATATGCGCCTGCGCCGTTGGTGGCGAGCATGATATAGGCGCCGGCGAGCGTGATGTTCTTCATGAAGTTGACGAAGTTCAGGCCGTTCAGCCAGGCATTGGCGGCCGCCGGGAAATCCGGAACGTTGATCGGCGAGAAGTGGAAGACAAAGCCGGTGAAGACGCAGAAGACGGCGAGCAGCCAGCCGACGATGCGAACCTGGAAACCGACGAGAACGGCAAGGCCGGCAGCGAGTTCGAAGAGGCCGGCGAGATAGGTGAGCGCCGTGGCAGCCGGCAGGCCTGCACCGGCGATCATGCCGGCAGTCGAAGCCGGATCGGTGATCTTGCCGAAGCCGGCGAAGATGAACATGAAGGAAAGCAGGACACGGGCAATCAGGATGATGACGTTGTTCGACATGGACGTTGTCTCCGTTTGAATGACTCTGGAGATCTTGGTGCCCCGGCACCGTATCGACCTCGGATGGCTCCTATGTCGCTTTTTTCTTCGGTTGTGGAAAGATAAACGGAAGCGGACACTTCGTTCAATAATATGAAACGATGTGCTTGCGAGGCACCGCTTGCCTTTGTTGAGCCAGGTCTCTTATGGTCGGCGCCCAGCAAGGAGAACCCGATGGCAGATCTATCCGAATTTCAGATCACCGCGCGTTGGCCGGCAAAAAATCCCGACATCATCCAGCTCTATTCGCTGCAGACGCCGAACGGCGTGAAGGTATCCGTCGCCCTCGAGGAACTCGGCCTCGCCTATGAGCCGCATTATGTTTCCTTTGCTGGCAACGAGCAGAAGTCACCCGAATTTGAATTTCTGAACCCGAACGGCCGCATTCCCGCGATCATCGATCCAAACGGGCCCGGAGGGAAACCGATGGGCCTTTTTGAATCCGGCGCGATCCTGCTTTATCTCGCCGAAAAGACCGGCAAGCTCATCCCCGCCGATGCTGCCGGCCGCTACGAATGCATCCAGTGGGTATTTTTCCAGATGGCTGGCATCGGGCCGATGTTCGGCCAGTTTGGTCATTTCTACAAATTCGCCGCCGACAAGGTTGCCAACAACTCCTATCCGATGGAGCGTTATCGCGATGAATCCAAGCGCCTGCTCGGCGTACTCGAGGGCCGGCTGCAGGGTCGCCAGTGGATCATGGGCGATCAATATACGATCGCCGACATCACCACCTTCACCTGGGTT
This sequence comes from Rhizobium sp. MHM7A, assembly GCF_005862215.1. Lineage (NCBI taxonomy): Bacteria > Pseudomonadati > Pseudomonadota > Alphaproteobacteria > Hyphomicrobiales > Rhizobiaceae > Rhizobium > Rhizobium sp. MHM7A. Next base: position 546,696 of record NZ_VCHT01000003.1, on the reverse strand, counting down.
CGCGGCGCCGATATCTTTTATGGCGGCCGCGAAGTTCTCGAATATGCGAAATTCCCGGCGGTTTCCGATTGGCTGGCGCGCTGCATCGCCCGTCCGGCAAGCGAAAGGGGCCTGAATATCCCGGTCAAGCCGGAGTAGCGACGGTTCCCGGAAATCACGAGGGCCGCCCGGTAGGCGGCCTTATTCGTTAATCGTCATTCTTATTGCCGGCTTGTGATCTGCCTTGCGCCTTCGAGCTTGAAGCGTGGAAAGATGAAGATGCCGGCCATGCTGCCGCTGTATTTTACCTCGAGCCCGTTCGACTCGCCCATGCAGAAGAGCGGCTGGCGCAAGCCGCTCGGCATGATGATCGTCGTCGAAAAGCAGAACGAGGAGCAGAGCGTCGCCGCCTGCTCGAACAATTCCAGCACATGGGCGCGATCCTTGGCGTCGTAGCAGCGGATCAGGTTCAAAAGCCCACATTCCCGTGAGGAAAGCCCGTGCAGCATCGAGCTCCATTCGCCGAGATGGATCACGCCGCTCGAGAAATCTCCGCTCCACGCCTCGGAAACGGAAAGCTGCGACAACATCTCGTGATTTCGCTTGTTGTCGTTCAGCGAGCCGGGCATCAACGGGACGGCTGCATTGGCTTTGGCGATCTTAAACAAGGCGTTCCCCAGTTCGGATGCGGCTCCTCCGCCGCACGCGCGTCAACACAAGAAACAGGATCATGTAGCAGCGGGCATTATGCCCGCGCTGGCGGCCGCCGGCCGTTGCCACAGCCATCGGCCTCCGAAACCGGAACCGTCAGGCCGAACATTATGGCGTCGCATTTCGCGCTCCGGGCTCGCTTGCAGGCGAAGATTATCGCCGGGGCGCACGTCAATTGCTGCGCGGATTTATAGGAGCTTTTAAACAAACGGCAACGGCTTTTTCGGGGGGCGGTGGTGCGGCCGCTTTCTCCGGAGGCTCCGTCATGTATCTGACCGCTCGTCGGAAAAGCAACGAAAATTGCCCTTTTTGACGCGTTTATAGCGCCTTTACTCCAGGACGCTGGACAAATTCTGCCGCGGAACGGTCCGCCTCTGCCTATTTCGCGGGATCGGAAAATGAGCAGCGACACAAGCCTGACGAAAGCTTGGAGGTCGGCTGGCGCGCTGCACGGGATAAAATAGTGCGCAATGAATCGAATCGCTGCGGGCAAAAGAAAAGGGCGACCCGAGGGTCGCCCTTGCTGTTCCGAATGTGCCGGAATGGATGTCAGTGATGGCTTTGGCCTATCACATCATGTCCATACCGCCAGTTCAGCGCGCGTGACGCGCTGAACTATCTTGGTTGATGGGCGGTTTCATGGACGATGCTGTGACAGGCCGGAGGCCTATCACATCATGTCCATACCGCCCATGCCGCCCATGCCGCCCGGCATAGCCGGAGCGTCCTTCTTCGGCAGCTCGGCGATCATGGCTTCGGTGGTGATCAGCAGCGATGCAACGGAAGCGGCGTCCTGCAGGGCGGTGCGAACGACCTTCACCGGGTCGATGATGCCCATGCCGATCATGTCGCCATATTCGCCGGTCTGGGCGTTGTAACCCCAGTTGTCCTGATCCTTGTCGAGGATCTTGCCGATGACGATCGAGGCTTCATCTCCAGCGTTCTCGGCGATCTGGCGGGCCGGAGACTGCAGAGCGCGGCGAACGATGTTGATGCCGGCTTCCTGGTCGTCGTTGACGCCCTTGGCCGAGATCTTGACGGAAGAACGGAGCAGGGCAACGCCGCCGCCCGGTACGATGCCTTCCTGAACGGCAGCGCGCGTCGCGTTGAGGGCGTCGTCGATGCGGTCCTTCTTTTCCTTCACTTCGACTTCCGTCGAGCCGCCGACGCGGATGACGGCAACACCGCCGGCGAGCTTGGCAAGACGCTCCTGCAGCTTCTCGCGGTCGTAGTCGGAGGTGGTTTCTTCGATCTGGGCCTTGATCTGGGCAACACGGCCTTCAATGTCGGACTTGGCGCCCGAACCGTCGACGATCGTGGTGTTTTCCTTGGAGATCGAAACCTTCTTGGCACGGCCGAGCATGTCGAGCGTGACGCTTTCGAGCTTGATGCCGAGGTCTTCGGAGATGACGGTGCCGCCGGTCAGGATGGCGATGTCTTCGAGCATGGCCTTGCGGCGGTCGCCGAAACCAGGCGCCTTGACGGCAGCGATCTTCAGGCCGCCGCGCAGCTTGTTGACGACGAGGGTTGCGAGGGCTTCGCCTTCGACGTCTTCAGCGATGATGAGGAGCGGCTTGCCGGTCTGGACGACGGCTTCGAGAACCGGGAGCATCGACTGCAGGTTCGAGAGCTTCTTCTCGTGGAGGAGAATGAAGACGTCTTCGAGGTCGGCGACCATCTTTTCCGGGTTGGTGACGAAGTAGGGGCTCAGGTAGCCGCGGTCGAACTGCATGCCTTCGACGACTTCGAGTTCGGTTTCGGCGGTCTTGGCTTCTTCAACCGTGATGACGCCTTCGTTTCCGACCTTCTGCATGGCTTCGGCAATGTCGAGGCCGACCTGGCGTTCGCCGTTTGCGGAAATCGTGCCGACCTGGGCAACTTCTTCCGAAGTGTTGATCTTCTTGGCCTTAGCCTGGAGATCCTTGACGACTTCGGCAACGGCGAGATCGATGCCGCGCTTCAGGTCCATCGGGTTCATGCCGGCGGCAACGGCCTTGGCGCCTTCGCGAACGATCGCCTGGGCAAGAACGGTTGCAGTCGTGGTGCCGTCGCCGGCGATGTCGTTGGTCTTCGAAGCGACTTCGCGGACCATCTGGGCGCCCATGTTTTCGAACTTGTCTTCAAGTTCGATTTCCTTGGCGACCGAGACACCATCCTTGGTGATGCGCGGCGCGCCGAAGGACTTGTCGATGATGACGTTACGACCCTTCGGGCCGAGCGTGACCTTCACCGCATCGGCGAGAATGTCGACGCCGCGCAGCATCTTTTCGCGCGCGGTGCGGCCAAACTTGATTTCTTTAGCTGCCATGTTTGTGTCTCCTGAATTCGATTTGTTCGGGCAGAAAGCCCGTCAGCCATTTCGGGAAGCGGATCGGCCGATCAGCCGATGATGCCCATGATGTCGGCTTCCTTCATGATCAGAAGGTCTTCGCCGTTGATCTTGACTTCAGTGCCGGACCACTTGCCGAACAGAACGCGGTCGCCAGCCTTGACGTCGAGCGCCACGACCTTGCCGGACTCGTCACGAGCGCCGGAACCGACGGCGACGATTTCGCCTTCCTGCGGCTTCTCCTTGGCGGTGTCGGGAATGATGATGCCGCCCTTGGTCTTCTCTTCGGACTCGACGCGACGAACGACGACGCGGTCGTGAAGCGGACGGAAATTGGTGGTTGCCATTGTCTAATCCCTCGATCGAATGACATTCGCGGACCGGAGCGGTCCACATGGATAAGTGTTAGCACTCCTCCATAGTGAGTGCTAGCGCTCGAGCATTTAGGGATGGCTCCGAGAGGAGTCAATGAGAGCAATCACGAATTTTTGTGCCGGAATTGTGAAGAGGCGGCGAATTATCGGAGATTGCCGCGGAAATCTTGTCTCGCGGTTGCCTTTCGCGCCCCCGCCGGACCTTGCCGTCCGCACTCGCCGCCGTCGACGGCATTCTTGCCTGCCAAGGTGCAGAAAATGCCTTGCCATCGCCTCGCGGCTTTGCAATGTCACCGGTGACTGAAGCAAATCGGGAAATTGGAATGGCCAGGCGGATAGAAAACTTCTCGCAGGTATCAGCTCACTATGACGTGGTGCTCTGCGACGTCTGGGGCGTGGTTCACAACGGCGTCGATCCGTTTCCGAAGGCCGCCGCAGCCCTCCAAGCGGCGCGCGAGAGCGGTCTTGCCGTCGTCCTCATCACCAATTCGCCGCGCCTTTCCTGGCAAGTGGTCGAGCAGTTGCGCCATATCGGCGTTCCCGACCGCGCCTATGACAGGATCGTCACCTCGGGGGACGTCACCCGCGGGCTGATTTCCGAGGGACCGAAGACGGTCTTTCTGCTCGGCCCCGAGCGCGACAAGGCGCTTCTCGAAGGCATCGGCGTTGAGCGCCGGCCGGCCGCCGAAGCGCAATCGCTCGTCTGCACCGGCTTTTTCAACGACGAGACCGAAAAGCCCGAGGATTACACCGACATGCTCCTGGATTTCCAGGCGCGCGAGGTGCCGATGATCTGCGCCAATCCAGACCTCGTCGTCGAGCGCGGCCATCGCATCATCCCATGCGCCGGCGCCATGGCCGCCTATTACGAGCAGCTCGGCGGCAAGACCCGCATTGCCGGCAAGCCACACCGGCCGATCTACGAGGCGACGCTCGCGGCCGCCCGCGAGCTTCGCGGCGATTTCTCCATCGACCGCGTGCTGGCGATCGGCGACGGCATGCCGACCGACGTGCGCGGCGCCTTGAATTACGGCCTCGACCTTCTCTACATCAGCGGCGGTATCCACGCTAAGGAATATACCTTGAATGGCGAGACCGACGAGGCGATCCTCAACGCCTATCTCGAACGCGAAAAAGCCGCGCCGAAATGGTGGATGCCGCGCCTTGCATGAAGAGAAGCCCGCCGATGACCGTCTTCCACCGCAATGAAACCCGGGATCCCTTGCCTGCCCATCTGAAGGGAGGGGTCATCGCCATCGGCAATTTCGACGGCGTGCACCGCGGCCATCAGTCGGTGCTGAACCGCGCGCTCGAAATCGCGAAGGCGCGCGGCATTCCTGCTCTGGTGCTGACCTTCGAGCCGCATCCGCGCACGGTCTTCCGGCCCGAGATGCCGGTCTTCCGGCTGACGCCTGCGCCGCTCAAGGCCCGCATCCTGGAAACGCTCGGTTTCAACGCGGTCATCGAATATCCCTTCGATTACGAGTTTTCGCAGCGCTCGGCCGACGATTTCATCCATTCGATCCTGAAGGATTGGCTCGGCGCTTCCGAAGTCGTCACCGGCTTCGATTTCCATTTCGGCCGCGGCCGCGAAGGCGGTCCGGCTTTCCTGATGAATGCCGGTCAGACCTATGGCTTCGGCGTCACTCTCATCGATGCCTTCCGCGACGAAAACGCTGATGTCGTTTCCTCGAGCCATATCCGCGCGCTCTTGAAGGACGGCAATGTCAGCGAAGTCGCCGGCATGCTGGGTTACCGCTATACGGTCGAGGCCGAGGTGATCGATGGCGAAAAGCTCGGCCGGCAGCTGGGTTTTCCCACCGCCAACATGCGCCTGCCGTCGGAGGCCGAACTCGCCGCCGGCATCTATGCCGTCCGCTTCCGGCGCCAGGACGGAACGCTCCACGATGCCGTGGCGAGCTACGGTCGCCGGCCGACGGTGACGGAAAACGGCGCGCCGCTGCTCGAAACCTACCTGTTCGATTTCAGCGGCGATCTCTACGGCCAGCTCTGCGCCGTCACCTTCTTCGGCTATATCAGGCCCGAGCTGAAATTCGATGGCCTCGATGCGCTCGTCGCCCAGATCAAGCGCGACGAGGAGGAGGCGAGGGCGCTGCTGGCAGGTGTCAAGCCGCTCGGCGAACTTGATCGGAAGCTTTGTTTTTCCTGAGATTGCCGCGGCTAAAATCTCCCGCCGGGAGCCGGGTTTGGGTGATGACCCGTGATCACAGGCTCACGAATTCTTCTCTTCCTTTTCCCGGCAAAAACGCCTATGAACCGGCGCTATGACGAAATTTCGGCTGGCGATCACGATGCGAATTATCGGCCCGGCCTTCCGCGCGCGCTAAGCGGCCGGGAGGTCCGGGTTTTCGGCGCTTGGACACGAGCGCTTCCGTCACCAGCTTTTTCACGCACGTAGCGCCCCTTCCTGGGCCGCCAGAAACGATTGTCCCGATATGACCGACACAGCCGAAAAGATCGATTACTCGAAGACCCTCTATTTGCCCGAAACCGATTTCCCGATGCGCGCCGGCCTGCCGCAGAAGGAGCCGGAGCTCGTCAAGCGCTGGCAGGAGATGGACCTCTACAAGAAACTGCGCGCCTCTGCCGCCGGCCGCGAAAAATTCGTCCTGCATGACGGCCCACCCTATGCCAATGGCAACATCCATATCGGCCATGCGCTGAACAAGATCCTCAAGGACGTCATCAACCGTTCGTTCCAGATGCGCGGCTATGACGCCAACTACGTGCCGGGCTGGGATTGCCACGGCCTGCCGATCGAATGGAAGATCGAGGAGGAGAACTACCGCGCCAAGGGCAAGGCCAAGCCCGACCTGACCGAGCCGGCGGCGATGATCGAGTTCCGCCGCGAGTGCCGCGCTTATGCCGAAAAGTGGATCAAGGTCCAGGGTGACGAGTTCCAGCGCCTCGGCATCGTCGGTGACTTCGAAAACCCGTATCTGACGATGAACTTCCACGCGGAAAGCCGCATTGCCGGTGAACTCTTGAAGATCGCCGCAAGCGGTCAGCTCTACCGCGGCTCAAAGCCGATCATGTGGTCGGTCGTCGAGCGCACTGCGCTGGCCGAAGCCGAGGTCGAGTATCACGACTATGAGAGCGACACGATCTGGGTGAAATTTCCGGTCGAGAAGGCTCCCGATGGCGTCAAGGATGCCTTCATCGTCATCTGGACGACCACGCCCTGGACGATCCCCGGCAACCGGGCGATCGCCTATTCCTCACGTGTTGCCTACGGCCTTTACGAGGTCACGGCTGCCGAGAACGATTTCGGCCCGCGTCCGGGTGAGAAGCTGATCTTCGCCGACAAGCTGGCTGAGGAATCCTTTGCCAAGGCGAAGCTGCAGTACAAGCGTCTTTCGGATGTCACGGCTGCCGATCTTGCCGCCATCACCTGCGCCCATCCGCTCAAGGGTCTAGACGGCGGCTACCAATTCGCCGTGCCGCTGCTCGACGGCGACCATGTCACCGACGATGCCGGTACCGGCTTCGTGCACACGGCACCCAGCCACGGCCGCGAAGACTTCGACGTCTGGATGGCGCATGCCCGTGAAATCGAGGCGCGCGGCATCGAGACCAAGATCCCGTTCCCGGTCGACGACGGCGGCTTCTACACATCCGATGCTCCCGGCCTGGAAGGCGCGCGGGTCATCGACGACAACGGCAAGAAGGGCGATGCCAATGATCGCGTCATCAAGGCGCTGATCGAGCGCAATGCGCTCTTTGCCCGCGGCCGCCTTAAACATCAGTATCCGCATTCCTGGCGCTCGAAGAAGCCGGTGATCTTCCGCAACACGCCGCAGTGGTTCGTCTATATGGACAAGACGCTGCCGGATGGAACGACGCTGCGCAGCCGGGCCCTCGGCGCGATCGACGACACCCGTTTCGTGCCGGCGGCCGGCCAGAACCGTCTGCGTGCGATGATCGAGCAGCGCCCGGACTGGGTTCTTTCCCGTCAAAGAGCGTGGGGCGTGCCGATCTGCGTCTTCGTGAATGAGCAGGGCGAAGTCCTGAAGGACGAGGCCGTCAACCAGCGCATCCTCAATGCCTTCGATGTCGAGGGCGCCGACGCCTGGTTTGCCGAAGGCGCCAAGGAGCGCTTCTTGGGCAACGAGCATGATCCGGCCAAGTGGACGCAGGTCATGGATATCCTCGACGTCTGGTTCGACTCGGGCTCGACGCACACCTTCACGCTGGAAGACCGCCCCGATCTGAAATGGCCGGCCGATCTCTATCTCGAAGGATCCGACCAGCATCGCGGCTGGTTCCATTCCTCGCTGCTGGAATCGGCTGCCACCCGCGGCCGCGCCCCTTACGACGCCGTTCTCACCCATGGTTTTACCATGGACGAGAAGGGCGAGAAGATGTCGAAGTCGAAGGGCAACGTCACCTCGCCGCAGGAAGTGATGAAGGACGCTGGCGCCGACATCCTGCGTCTCTGGGTCATGACCTCTGACTATGCCGATGATCTGCGCGTCGGTAAGACGATCATCCAGACCAATGTCGACGCCTATCGCAAGCTGCGCAACACCATCCGCTGGATGCTCGGAACTCTGGCCCACGACAACGGCGAGGTCATCGCGCTCGCCGATCTGCCGGAGCTGGAGCAGCTGATGCTGCACCGTCTCTCCGAGCTCGACCGGCTCGTGCGCGAGAACTATGACGCCTTCGACTTCAAGAAGATCGCCCGCGCCTTGATCGACTTCGCCAATGTCGAGCTCTCGGCTTTCTACTTCGACGTGCGCAAGGATGCGCTCTATTGCGATGCGCCCTCCAGCCTTCGCCGCCGCTCGGCGCTTTACGTCATCCGCATGATCTTCGATTGCGTGGTGACCTGGCTTGCGCCAATGCTGCCCTTCACGACGGAAGAGGCGTGGCTTTCGCGCAATCCCTCGGCCGTTTCGGTACATCTGGAGCAGTTTGCTCCGGTCGCGAAGGAATGGCGCAACGATGCGCTGGCCGAAAAGTGGAGGAAGATCCGCGCAATCCGCAGCGTCGTGACCGGCGCGCTCGAAATCGAGCGCAAGGACAAGCGCATCGGTTCCTCGCTCGAGGCAGCTCCCGTCGTGCATGTCGCCGATGCTGAGCTTCGCAAGGCGCTCGAAGGTCAGGATTTCAGCGAAGTCTGCATCACCTCTGATATCACGATCAAGGCGGATGCCGGCCCGGCCGACGCCTTCCGCTTGGCCGAGGTGCCTGACGTCGCCGTCGTGCCGACGCTTGCCGAAGGCGTCAAATGCGCTCGTTCCTGGCGCATCACGACCGATGTCGGTTCCGATCCGGATTATCCCGACGTGTCGGCGCGGGACGCTGCCGCCTTGCGCGAACTCGGCATCCGCGCCTGAAGATATTTGCCGGGTGAATTGCCTTTGCGACGTTCATCCGGTAAAAGCTGCCTGAAAATGGCCGGATTTTTGCGTCAGGGGGACGGTTGTCCGGTAGGGCGACGATTGCACCGGTGGCTGGAAGGGTTTTCATGTTCGCAACGCATTGGTTCCGTGTAGGCGCCTGCCTGTCTGTTGTTATGGCGGGATGCTCCCTGATGTCCGGCTGCGCCAGCAGCCCGACCTACGGTACCGACAAGACCGCCATGGAGCAGTTGACCGACGATCTCGGCCAGTCCGTATCGTTGACCGGACCGGAACCGAAGAACAAGGGCGTCAAATATACGCCGCGTCCGACGCTGGTGCTGCCGGCCCAGGGGCAGCGCGAGACCCTCGTCGCGCCACAGCCGACGGTGGCCAACAAGGACAATCCGCAATGGCTTGAATCGCCGGAGGAGACCCGCGCTCGCCTCGTTTCCGAGGCTGACGCCAATTCGGACAATCCGAATTATCGCTCGCCGCTGGCGAGCTCGGCCATTGAAGGCGGCCGGCGTACGACCGAAGCCCAGACCCAGGCCTATCGCGAGGCCCGCGCTCTGCAGAAGGGCTCCTATATCGATCAGCGCCGCTACATTTCCGACCCGCCGCCCGGTTACCGCACCGTCGACGATCCGGCAAAGCTCGAGGACCTCGGCGAGCCCGAGCTCAAGAAGCAGAAGAAGCGCAAGAAGGATGCGGCGATCGCCAATTCCGGCAAGCAGTGGTGGAACTTCCTGCAGTAGCTTATCTCGGATGTAGGCGTTGTCCGGTTGCTTCAAATGTCGTGTGACATGCCGCAATCGCTGGCCAGACCCTCATCCGCTTGCCGGCACCTTTTCCCCGCAGACGGGGCGAAGGGAGTATGCCGCACCCTCTCCGTTAACCGTTAACCTTTCGCAGGGCGCATGCCCTCACCCCGTTGACGGGGAGAGGGCTAGGGTGAGGGGAGAACTACAGGCCCGAACCCGACAGCCGTGGCGCGTGCGGTTACGGCGGATCCCTCCGTTCCGCAAAGAATCTCCGCAATATCTCGGCCGACTGGATTTCGTTGATGCCGGAATAGACCTCCGGTGCGTGGTGGCAGGTCGGTTGCGCATAGAATCGCACGCCATGATCAACGGCGCCGCCTTTCGGATCCTCGGCCCCGTAATAGAGCCTTCGGATACGCGCAAACGAGATGGCTGCTGCGCACATGGTGCAAGGCTCCAGCGTCACATAGAGGTCGGCGCCGACAATGCGCTCCTGCCCAAGCGCCTCGCAGGCGAGACGGATTGCGGCGATTTCGGCGTGCGCAGTGACGTCTTTGCGCTCCCGCGTGCGGTTTCCCGAGCGTGAAACGGCAATATTGTCGACAACGACCACCGCGCCGATCGGCACCTCGCCGCGTTCTCCGGCGGCGCGCGCTTCTTCAAGCGCCATCTCCATGAAACGATTTGTCTTCACGATCGCAAGAATTTCCACTTAACCGCAGATGCGTGACCTGATAGACAGGCCCAAAAGGCAGGCAAACAGCAAATGACACCCAAAGACAAGCCAAAACGCCCGGGCGGCAAGCCCCTTTCACGGGATATCAGGCCGAAGGCCGGTCCGAAGGCGGGCGGCGCGAAGCCGGCGAAGGCTGCAGCCGCGCGCCCGGCAGCGGCTGAAACCGACAGCGAGACCAAGGCCGAACGCATTTCAAAGGTGATGGCGCGCGCAGGCGTTGCCTCCCGCCGGGACATCGAGCGCATGATCATGGAAGGCCGTGTGACGCTGAACGGCACGGTTCTCGAAACTCCCGTCGTCAACGTCACGCTGGCCGATCGCATCGAGGTGGACGGCGTGCCAATCCGCGGCATCGAGCGCACCAGGCTCTGGCTCTATCACAAGCCGGCGGGGCTGGTGACTACAAATGCCGATCCGGAAGGCCGTCCGACCGTCTTCGACAGCCTGCCGGAAGAACTGCCGCGCGTCATGTCGATCGGCCGTCTCGATATCAACACCGAAGGTCTGCTGCTGCTCACCAATGACGGCGGTCTCGCCCGCGCCCTCGAACTGCCGGCGACCGGCTGGCTGAGGCGCTATCGCGTCCGCGCTCATGGTGAGATCGATCAGGAGGCGCTCGACAAGCTGAGGGACGGCATCGCCGTCGACGGCGTGCTCTACGGCTCGATCGAGGCGACGCTCGACCGGACTCAAGGCTCGAACGTCTGGATCACCATGGGCCTTCGCGAAGGCAAGAACCGTGAAATCAAGAACGTGCTCGGCGCCCTCGGCCTCGACGTCAACCGTCTGATCCGTATCTCCTATGGGCCGTTCCAGCTCGGCGACTTGCCCGAAGGCCATGTCGTCGAGGTGCGCGGCCGCACATTGCGTGACCAGCTCGGCCCGCGCCTGATCGAGGAAGCCAAGGCGAATTTCGAGGCGCCGATCTACAACGCACCGCCTGTCGCCGCCGAGGAAGAGGAAGAAGTCGCGGCGCCGGAAAAGCGCGAACGGCCGCGTCGCCAGGAGGACAAGCGCGAACGAGCGCTAAGCCGCCTCGACACCAAACGTGACGACCGCCACGGCGGGCGCAGAGACGACGATCGCCGCGACGGCGGCCGCAGGGACGACGACAAGCCGAAGCGTCCGCAGCCGCTCGGTCAGCGCCGCAGCGCCAATGTCTGGATGGCGCCGGGCGCCCGGCCGCTCGGCGAAAAGGCGGCTGCCAAGGCCGCCAAGAATGCGCAGACCGCGCGCCGGCGCGGCGAGCAGCCGGCGGCAAAGAACAATGCTTTCGATCGCATCGAGGATCGTCCGCGCACGCCGATCAACCGCGTGCGCGAAGAGGACGGCGAATGGATCCGCTCTAGCGAGCAGCCTCGCCGCAAGGATGAGGACGAAGGCTTTGGCCGCAAGCGCGGCTTCGGTGACCGTCCTGCTCGCGAAGACCGCGGTTTCGGCGATCGTCCTTCGCGCGGCGACCGGCCTTTTGGCGACAAGCCGCGTGGTGATCGCAAGCCGCGTGCCGATGGTGATGAGCGTCCTCGCGCCGCCAGAGCCTCCACCGGCGAGGGCCGGTCTGAGCGTCCGCGCAGCGACCGCCCCTTCGGCGATCGTCCGTCGCGTGGCGATCGAACTTTCGCCGGCAAGCCACGTGGCGATCGAAAGCCGCGCGAGGAGGGTGACGAGCGCCCGCGGGCAGCCAGAAGCTTTGCCGGCGAGGGCCGCTCCGAGCGTCCGCGCGGAGAGAGGTCCTTCGGAGACAAGCCTTCGAGTGACAAGCCCCGCGGCAAGAGCTTTGCCGGCAAGCCCGGCGGGCCCAAGAAATTTTCCGGCAAGCCGAAGAGTGGCAAGCCGGACGGTGACAGGCCGGGTGGCGACAGGCCTGCGGGCGGCCCGTCCCGAGGTGGTGCTAGAGGAAAGGGAATGACGCGCGGTGCGGATCGTCGGCGGTGAGTTTCGCGGACGGCCTCTCGCCGTGCCAAAATCCAACGAGATCCGGCCGACTGCCGACCGGACGCGCGAGAGCCTGTTCAACATATTGAGCCATGCCTATCCGGAATGCGTCGACGGCACCCGGATCCTCGATCTTTTCGCCGGAACCGGCGCCGTCGGCCTCGAAGCTGTCTCGCGCGGCTGTCGCCACGCGCTCTTCGTCGAAAACAGCGTCGAGGGCCGGGCGCTGCTCTGGGAGAATATCGATGCGCTCGGCCTGCACGGCCGCACCCGCATCCTGCGCCGGGATGCGACCGATCTCGGCAGCGTCGGCAACCTTGAGCCTTTCGATGTGCTCTTTGCCGACCCCCCTTATGGCAAGGGTCTCGGCGAGAAGGCGATGGCGGCGGCAGCCGAAGGCGGCTGGCTGCGGCCGGGCGCCATGGCGGTGCTCGAAGAACGCGCCGACATTGTCGTTTCGGTCCACCCTTCCTATGTTTTCCTCGAAAGCCGCATCTTTGGCGATACGAGGGTGCATTTCTTCCGGTATCAGCCGCAATAAGCGGGGGCGGGGCGTGCAGCAGGCAGAGATCATCAGTCCGAAACTGCCTGCGATCAGCAATTTGCCGACAGTCGCGGTCGCCTTCGGCGGCGGCGGCGCACGCGGCCTTTCTCATATTCATATCATCGAAACCCTCGACGAACTCGGCATCCGCCCGGTGGCGATTGCAGGTTCGTCGATCGGCGCCATCATGGGGGCCGGCATGGCCGCCGGTATGTCCGGCGCTGAAATCCGCGAACATGCGCTGGCCACCGTCGGCAATAAGACGGCCGTTGTCGCCCGCATCTGGGGCCTGAGGCCGACCACCGTGCGCGATGCGGTGGCCAAAGGCATCCGCATTGGCCAGTTCAATCTGGAACGAATCCTGAAAGCCTTCCTGCCGTCAGAGCTGCCGGCCCGATTTGACGATCTGCTGGTGCCGATGAAGGTCATCACGACGGACTATTATGGGCAGAACCAGGTCATCATCGAAGCGGGCGAGCTCTTTCCTGCACTGGCCGCTTCTTCCTCCATTCCAGCCGTTTTCATGCCGGTGCGCCTGCATGGCCGCGTGATGATCGATGGTGGCATCAGCAACCCGGTCCCCTATGAATGCCTGATGGATCTGGCTGACATCGTCATCGGCATCGATGTCGTCGGCGCGCCGGAAGGCGACGGCACTCATATCCCGAACCGCATGGAGAGCATCTTCGGGTCCGGCCAGCTGATGATGCAGACGGCGATCTCCCTGAAGCTGAAGCTTTGCCAGCCGCACATTTTTCTGCGCCCGACGGTCGGCCGCACCGGTGTCATGGATTTCCTCAAGGCCCGCGAAGTGCTGGCCATGTCCGTCGGCGTCAAGGACGACCTGAAATTCGCCCTCGACCGCGAAATCGAGGCGCGGCTGAAGCGCTAAAGCAGAATGCCTGAGGGTGTGAGCTCACAGCCCGTGACCCTCATGGCCGCCGGCCGCGCCGGTCGATGCCTCGTTCAGCATGACTGTACCCTCGAAGCTTGAGAAGAGCGCGAGCGCGGACGAATCGAGGCCGGCCTCGGCATTCTCCAGCTTGCCAGCCAGGGCGGCGGCGTCATCGGCCGGGAGCCCAAGTTTTTCCAGCGTCCCGGCATCCTTCAAACTGTCGCCGCTGCAGAGATAGGCGCTCCAGCCATGATGCGTCTTCTTCATGAGGACGCGTCCGCCCCGTCCGTCCTGTCGCCACCCGACGATCGCCCAACCGGCCTGAACGACGACCGGGTTGATATCGAGCGGCTTGTCCGGTCTTTCGAACATCATCTTCAGCCCTGCCGGTATCACCTGTTGCGGATCGTCGTCTGCAGATGCCACGGATGCGAGCAGCAGGCCTGCAAGAATAGCGATGATCGTCTTCATCGGATGTCCTCCTCAGGCAAGAGCGCGTTTCAGCAGCGGCACGAACCGCACGACGATCTGGTCGAAGGCGATCATGACGAGAATGGCGAGCCCGCTCATCGGGAAAGCGACGCCAAAAAGCCCCGCAATCACCCACAGACCGTAATAGACCGAGCGCTTCGCCGGCATGGGTGGCACGCCGAGGCCGCCGGCCGGCCGCCGTTTCCACCACATGACGACGGCCGTCACCGAGCTTAGAATGATGGCGAGGCAGGTGGCGAGCATCAGCAGTTGGTTGAAAAGTCCCCATTCCTGTCCCTGGTGGACATTGATGCCCCACTCGATCGCCCTGCCAAGGAACGGATATTGATCGAAGGCAACATCGATCAAGGCTTTGCCGGAATACTGGTCGATATGGACGGTACGTTCGCCGGCAAGATCGTCCGGATAAACAGAGGCTGTATAGACGCCGGTCTCCTCCGAAGGGATCGCCACATCGAAGCCCCGCGTCATGCCGAGCCGTCTGGCGATCTCGACGGCTTTGTCGAGCCCGATCGGTCTTGCTGACTGCGCCGCGGCGATATCGGAAAGCGGAACCGGCGCCTTCTCGATGACCCAGCCGCTCTTCGGAAGAATGTCCTCGGCAACTTTGCGCGACTTCGGCACCGCGTCCCAGAGCTGGACCGGGTAGCCGAGGCCGTGCTCGGTCAGCCAGGCATTGGCGTTGGCGCCCCAATAGCCCGACCACGGCATCCCGGTGATCGCAAGGAAGAAGATCAGCATGCCTGCGAAAGCGCCGGTCACCGCATGAAGATCGCGCCAGAAAACGCGCCGGCCGGGGGTTCCCCGCACCGTTACGACGCCCCCAGTCTGGCGTCGCGGCCACCAGAGGTAAATGCCGGTGACGACGAGCACCATGGCAAAGCCGCCGGCAATTTCCGTCAGCCGGTTCGCAATGCTGCCGAAATAGGCGAGGCTGTGGATGCGCTTGACCACATAGTTGAACTCGTCGGTCGATTTGATGACATCGAGCATCTTGCCGTCATAAGGATTGACGAAAACCAGCGTCGAGCCCGCACTGCCGGACAGCGTGACGATGGCCGACCGATCGGCCCGAGCCGGATCCTTATAGGATGTCGCCTTTGCGTCAGGCACGGCCGATGCGGCGATTTCTGCGATCCGCTCGGCGGACAGCGCCTTGCCGGTCGGCTGGACGGTGTAACGATAGCCGAAGAAGGTGCTGTTGATCTCATCCTTGAAAAGATAGAGCGATCCGGTAACGGCGAGATTGAGCATGAAAGGTATGACCAGAAGCCCGGCGAAGAAATGCCAGCGCCAGATGGCGCGGTAGAGCGAAACGCCGCTTGCGGCGCCCTCTACCGCTGCGGCAGCGGAAATAGTTGACATCAGAATGGGTCCGTATCCACGGCCGATGCCACGAATGCAGCTCGGCCGGCGTTGAAAGGCGCGTCACGGCGCCCGCCGCAACACGAAGTTCAGGCAAGGATCGGATCGGAGGGAGGCGCGCGGGGACGGGTATTGGGCGGGAAAGGCCGGCGCCGGAAGCTCTCTGCCCGACGCGGCAATTCGACCGCGGCCGCAAAGACTATGGGAGCGCCGGCGGCATCAGCCGGCGCCGGCATCAGGGCCGAGGCGCTGATCCGGCACGCCTCGCAGCCATGCGAATGAATTTTGTCTTGCCGGCCCTGATCGGACGTGTCGTTGACGGTGACGCAAAGCGTCGGCAGCGTCCCATCAGGAAGCACATATTGGGCAAGGCCCGCCGGACCGAGATCGCCGGCGGCGGCAGGAGGCTGATGGGCGAATCCGACGAGAACGAGCGTGAGCGCGCACAGGATGCGCAGCGCCCATTCTTCGATGTATCTCACCCGTCTGATCACCATGCTCTCTCCAGCCGCCTGTCTGATAGACGCTCGCAGGCCCGGGTTCAATGCGTCAATTTCGCAAGACGATCAGCCGCGGTCAGGCGTCCGCCGTCGCCTCTGCGGTGCCGGCCAGCGGATCGTCCCCGAAGGGATCCGCGGCCCGCTTAGGCTTGACCAGCGGTTCGGGACGGACAGGGTGGGCAAACAGCATATCGCGACCGGCTTGCAGCCCTTCGGAAACCTGCAGCGCCAGCCGCGCCTCGTCGCGCTTGCGGATATCCTCGCCGATGTCAAAGGCGTCGATTTCGGAGACGCCGAGCGCTTCTAGCGTTCGCCGTCCGAACAGCAGCCCGGATTCCAGCGTTTCGCGTAGCTCATAATCAACGCCCTTGTTGCGCAGTTCGATCGAATGGAGGCGGTCGTAGGAGCGCACATAAAGGCGGGTATGCGGATAATCCGCCTGTACCAGTTCCACCACCTTGTCGGTGATCTCCTTCTTCTGGGTGCAGACGAGCACGATCTTCGCCCGGTCGATCCCCGCCGAGCGCAGCACATCCTTTCGGGTGCCGTCGCCGAAATAGATGCGGAAGCCGAAGGAGGAGGCTTGGCGGATGCGGTCGGCGGAGAAATCGATGACGGTGACGCTGCGCCCGCCGGCAAGCAGGATCTGGGCGGCGATCTGGCCGAAACGCGAGAAGCCGATCATCAGCACGTCGGCGCCGGCGCCTTCGAAATCCTCGTCCAGTTCCTCCTGTTCATCGCCGTTGAGCAGCCGCTTCGACAGCGCCGCGCCGATCGGCGTCAGCGCCATGGACAGCGTGACGATCGCCACCAGCAGCGATGCAGTGCTCGTCGACATCAGCCCGGCCGCACCTGCGGTGGTGAACAGCACGAAACCGAATTCGCCGCCCTGCGGCAGCAGAAAGGCGATCCGGATCGCGTCATTGTGCGCAGAGCCCGATATCCGGCAGAGCCCATAGATGATGGTCGCCTTGACGGCCATGACGATCGGCACTGCGACGATGACGAAGAGCGCATTGTCGAGAAGAACGCCGAGCTCCAGCGACAGGCCGACGGCTATGAAGAAGATGGCGAGCAGCACGCCGCGGAAAGGCTCGATATCGGCCTCCAGTTCGTGCCGGTAGGAGGATTCGGCAAGCATCACGCCGGACAGGAAAGCGCCCATCGCCATCGAAAGCCCGGCAAGCTGCATGAGGCTTGCCGATCCCATGACGACGAAAAGAGCTGCCGCGATCATCGCCTCGCGCGCGCCGGTACGGGCAATGACCTGGAAGAGCGGCGTCAGCAGATAGCGTCCCATGACGATCATCGCCGCCACCGCGCCGATGGCGATGGCGAAATCGGAAAGCGGCGCGTTGCTGCCCTCGCCGCTGCCGTCGAGAACGGTGATCAGCGCGAGCAGCGGCACGATCGCCAGGTCCTGGAACAGGAGCATTGAGAAGGAACGCTGCCCGTATCTCGTATTGACGTCACCGTCGCCTTCGAGGATCTGCATGGCGAAGGCCGTCGAAGACAACGCCAGGCCGAAGCCGGCGACGATGCTGCCGCGCCAATCGAGGACTTCAGAAAACCAGGCGAGCAGGGTCAGCACCAGCCCTGTCGCCATCACTTGCGCCGTGCCGAGGCCGAAGATGTCGCGCCGCATCTGCCAGAGGCGGCTTGGCTTCAGCTCCAGGCCGATGATGAAGAGCAGGAAGACGACGCCGAGCTCGGCGACGGCAAGGATCTGTTCGCCGTCGGTAATGCCGTGGAAGACCGGGCCGATGACGATGCCGGCGGCGAGGTAGCCGAGCACCGTGCCAAGCCCGAGCTTCTTGAAGATCGGAGCGGCGACCACCGCGCCGCCGAGCAGCAGGATCGTTTCGGAAAAAAGGTCGTTGGGCGCTGACATGCTGGCGATTTCTTTCAATGGCGGGAAACATCCGGCTGCCCTCACAAAGAATCGGCGGCGGCGGCCTTGATGCCTGACAGAGTGCACAATAAATGGAAGCCGAAGGAAAGGCCAAATCATGTCCTCAGAAATCGATTCCTCGACACTTCTTTCCCGCGCAACTCAATTGATCGATCTGGCAAGGAAGGCAGGGGCCGACGCCGCCGACGCCGTCGTCGTGCGCTCTCGCTCGCAATCGGTCAGCGTTCGGCTCGGCAAGGTCGAGGGAACGGAATCCTCCGAAAGCGACGATTTTTCGTTGCGCGTCTTCATCGGCAAGCGCGTCGCCAGCGTTTCGGCCAATCCGGGCTTCGACCTGCAGGCGCTTGCCGAACGTGCCGTCGCCATGGCCAAGGTTTCTCCGGAAGACCCTTTCGCGTGCCTTGCGGACGAGGCGGGCCTTGCGAAGTCCTACCCCGACCTGCAACTGTTCGATGCCACGGAAGTCTCGTCGGAAATGCTGCGCGAGGCGGCTCTTGCCGCCGAGACGGCTGCACTTGCCGTCAATGGCGTCACCAATTCCTCCGGCGCCGGCGCGTCGGCCGGCATGGGCGGCCTCGTTCTTGCCACTTCGCATGGTTTCGAAGGGAGCTACATGGCCTCCCGTTTCGGCAACTCCGTCAGCGTCATCGCAGGCGAAGGCACCGGCATGGAGCGTGACTATGACTTCGACAGCCGGCTCTATTACGCCGAGCTTGACAACCCCTCCGAAATCGGCCGCCGTGCCGGCGAACGGGTGGTCAAGCGCATCAATCCGCGCCAGGTGCCCACGGGCAAGAACGTCACCGTCGTCTTCGATCCGCGTGTCGCCCGCGGCTTCGTCGGCCATATCGCCGGTGCGATCAACGGTGCCGCCGTCGCCCGAAAGACCAGCTTCCTGCGTGACAGAATGGGTCAGCAGGTGCTGAAGTCGGGCTTGTCGATCACCGACGACCCGCTGGTCGTGCGCGGGCCTTCCTCGCGTCCCTTCGACGGGGAGGGCGTATCAGGCGAACGGCTCGTCATGATCGAAGACGGTGTCCTGAAGCACTGGTTCCTCTCGACTTCGACCGCCCGCGAACTCGGCCTCCAGACAAATGGCCGCGGCGTGCGCGGCGGTAGCGCCGTCACGCCGGCTTCCACCAACCTTGCCCTTGAACCAGGCGACATCTCGCCGGAGGAACTGGTCCGCAGCGTCGGCAACGGTTTTTACGTCACCGAACTGATCGGCCACGGGGTCAACATGATCACCGGCGAATACAGCCGCGGCGCCACCGGCTTCTGGATCGAGAACGGCGAACTCGCTTTCCCGGTGTCCGAGGTGACGATCGCCTCGAACCTCAAGGATATGTTCATGCGCCTGACGCCGGCAAATGACATCGACCGCAAGTTCGGCGTCGCGGCTCCGACCTTCGCGATCGAAGGCATGACGCTCGCCGGCCAGTGAAAAAAAACGGGCAGCAGGAAATGGATTGACGGGATGAGCGATAGGGAAAAGCTCCGCTGGCAGAGCGATCTCGCCTTGATCGCCGATGCTGCGAAGGAGGCCGGCGCGGTCGCCTACGGCTTCTTCAACCAGTCTCCCGAAGTCTGGTGGAAGAACGGCGACCGGTCTCCGGTCAGCGCCGCCGATTTCGCCGCCAACAAGACGCTTGAAACGATCTTGCGCAAGGCGCGGCCTGATTATGGCTGGCTGTCCGAGGAAACCGAGGACGATGCCGGCCGCCTCTCGCGCGAGACGCTGTTCATCGTCGATCCGATCGACGGCACCCGCGCCTTCCTCGGCGGGCAGAAGGTCTGGTGCGTCAGCGTCGCGGTCGTGCATCGCGGCCGTCCCGTCGCCGGCGTGCTTTATGCGCCGGCGCTCGAAGAGTTCTACGAGGCCGTCGATGGCGGCGTGGCGCTGAAGAACGGCATGCCCTTCACCGTTTCCGCCGCCGGGCCGGACGAAATGAGCCGGCTCGCCATCGGTGAGGACCTGTTGAAGACATTTCCGCCGGCGTTCCGTAACCGCGTCAGACGCGAGAAATATGTTCCCTCGCTTGCCTATCGTATCGCCATGGTGGCGGACGGCCGTCTCGAAGGCACCTTCGTCAAGGGCAATTCGCACGACTGGGACCTTGCCGCCGCCGATCTCGTTCTGGCCTGCGCCGGCGGCGGCCTCGTCGACCTCGAAGGCAAGCCGATCGTCTACAACAGGGCCGACGTCACCCACAAGGTCCTCTGTGCCGCACCGGCGCCCCGCATCGATGAGTTCCTCACGGCCTTTGGCGGGCGACGAGACGGTTGACGTTTCCGTCAAAATCCCGCAGATGAGGTGACGGGGGAACTAGGCAGAAAGAGAACAAGAAAATGACTGACTCCAGCGACAAGAAGCAGCTTTTGCACCTGGTTTTCGGCGGCGAACTGGAAAGCCTCGATGACGTCCAGTTCCGTGATCTGAACGGCCTCGATATCGTCGGCATTTTTCCCGATTATGCAACGGCGCTCACGGCCTGGAAGGCGAAGGCGCAGCAGACGGTCGACAATGCGCATATGCGCTATTTCATCGTCCATATGCACCGTCTGCTCGATCCGCAGGAAAAGGCCAGGGGCAACTGACCGCGGCAGCAGCCGCCAGCGAGTGGGCCGTCGATCCGGATCGTTTGACGCATTCTGAACAAATTGATCGGCCATTCCGGCCGCAACGATAATTAGGGAATGGGTTTGATGTCGATCGTCTTGGGTCGAAGGCTGGCGCGATGAGCTCTCGGATGGCGCGGCTCGGTCTGAGCACATACCGTCTGGCGGGAACCATCGCCTCTCCGGTCGTCGGTCTCTATCTCACTTACCGCACCGCCAAGGGTAAGGAAGACCGTGCGCGCCGCCTGGAACGCTTCGGCTATCCGAGCGCCAACCGGCCGCAGGGCCCGCTCGTCTGGTTTCATGCCGCAAGTGTAGGCGAAACCAATGCCGTCATCCCGCTGATCCGCGAAATCCGCCGCCGAGATATCCATGTCGTACTGACAACCGGCACTATCACCTCCGCCAGGCTCGCCGCCGAGCGCCTCGGCCAGGAGGCGATCCATCAATATGTGCCGCTCGACCTGAAACCATCCGTCAGCCGCTTCCTCGATTATTGGCAGCCCGATTGCGCCATCATCGCCGAATCCGAGATCTGGCCGGCGACGGTGCTGGAGCTTGGCCATCGCCGCATCCCGCAGATCCTTGTCAATGCCCGAATGTCCGATCGCTCCTTTGCCCGTTGGCGCCGCCGACCGTCGATTGCGGAAGCGTTGTTCGAGAACCTCGCCCTCGTCATCGCTCAATCCGATGTCGATGCCGAACGTTTCCGCGATCTTGGTGCTGTCCCCGTCATCACCTCTGGCAATCTGAAGGTCGATACGGACGCACCGCCCTATGACAGCGCCGTCCTCGCCCGCTACAAAAAGCAGGTCGGCGATCGCAAAACTTGGGCGGCGATCTCCACCTTTGATGGCGAGGAGAATGCCGCAGGCATCGTCCATCGCGCCCTGAAGGAGCGCGATCGTCAATTGACGATCATCGTACCGCGCCATCCCGAGCGCAGCGACGAGATCGAGGCAGCACTGGTCAAGCAGGGGCTGAAAGTCGCCCGCCGCACCCGCGATGACGTCCTCTCCGCGGATGTCGATATTTTCCTTGGCGACACGATCGGCGAAATGGGGCTTTATCTCCGTCTGACCGAAATCGCTTTCGTCGGCCGCTCGCTCTTCGCCGAGGGCGGTCAGAACCCGCTGGAGCCGGCCATGCTTGGCTGCGCCATTCTCTCCGGCGGCGCTGTGCAGAATTTTCGCGAGGCCTATCAGAAGCTCGCCCGCAGTGGCAGCGCCCGCATGGTGCGGGATACCGAGATGCTGGCCAAGGGCGTGCATTACCTGCTGACCAATGAGGAAGCCCGCCGCAAGATGATCGAGGCCGGTATCGCCTCCGTGCACGAGATGCGCGGTGCACTATCGGCAACGGTGAAGGGGCTCGAACCCTATATCAATCCGCTGACGGTCAAGGCACGTCTGTTGCCCAAGGCCGCGGCCCAGGTCTGAGGAGACGCGATGTCGGGCCCGGCCAATATCAAAGGCATCCTTTTCGACAAGGATGGCACGCTGCTCGACTATGATGAGAGCTGGCTGCCGGTCAATCGCGAGCTTGCCCGCATCGCCGCTGAGGGTGATCCGCTTCTGGCGGACCGGCTCCTGTCGGCCTGCGGTATGGATCCTGTTACCGGGCATATCGTTCCCGACAGCCTGCTTGCCGCTGGCAACACCCGTCAGATCGCCGAGGGCCTCGTCGCCGCCGGCTCGATGGTCGATATCGGGGCGTTGACGATCCGTCTCGACGACCTCTTCTCCGGCGCCGCTGAATTTTCAGTGCCGGTGACGGACCTTGCTGCCTTCTTCGCAAGGCTTCATCGGCGCGGTTTTAAGCTCGGCGTCGCATCCAGCGACAATGAACGCTCCATCCGCCAGACGGCGGAGCGCTTCGGTTTCGCCCGCTATGTCGATTATATCGCCGGCTATGACAGCGGCTTCGGCGTCAAGCCGGAGCCGGGCATGGTGCTCGGCTTCTGCGCCGCGACAGGCCTTTTGCCGTCCGAGGTCGCCATCGTCGGCGACAACAATCACGACCTGCACATGGGCCTGAATGCCGGAACGGGACTTAGGATTGCCGTGTTGACCGGAACCGGGTCACGCGATTCGCTTGCTGCCGCCGCCGATCATGTGCTCGACGACATCACCGCCATTGAGACGTTGCTGCCGGATCTGCAGACAGCCTGATATGTAAGGACTTGCATTTTCACCGGTTTTGGCTTCTCAATCCGGCCGGTCGAGGCACGGAGCTGATCGTCGCAGGGCGGGCAGGGGAGCGGAACCGCAAAATGATATCCGAAGCGCCGCCGTTCTGGTGGAGGAAAGCCGATTGGCGGGCCTGGCTGCTGACGCCACTTTCCTTTCTCTACGGCCGTGTCGCCGGCCATCGCATGGCCCATGCGCGCCGCGCCTCGGTTTCGGTTCCCGTCATCTGCGTCGGCAATTTCACCGTCGGCGGCGCCGGCAAGACGCCGACGGCGCTGACGCTCGCCCGCGCCGCCAAGGCGAAAGGCCTGAAACCGGGCTTTCTCAGCAGAGGTTATGGCGGCTCGCTCGACGTGACGACGGTGGTCGATCCCCATCATCACCGAGCGGTCGCCGTCGGCGATGAACCGCTCTTGCTCGCCCAAGAGGCGCTGACCGTGATTTCCCGCCGGCGGGTCGACGGCGCACGGCGCCTGGTGGCGGAAGGCGCCGACCTCATCATCATGGATGATGGTTTTCAGAGCGCCCGGCTGGCGATCGACTATGCCCTGCTCGTCATCGACGCGACGCGCGGCCTTGGCAACGGCCATATCGTTCCGGCCGGACCGGTCCGCGCGCCGATCCGTCAGCAACTGCGCTCGGCGACGGCGCTGCTGAAAGTCGGCGGTGGCAATGCTGCAGACGCGATCGTCCGCATGGCGGCGCGCGCAGCGAAGCCCTATTTTACCGCTTCGCTCAAGGTACGCGGCGACGACAGGCTGGCCGGCATCAAGGTGCTCGCCTTCGCCGGTATCGCCGATCCTGCCAAATTTTTCCGCACCGTCGAATCGCGTGGCGCCGAGATCGCCGTCGCCAAGACCTTCGGCGACCACGAGCACCTGACCGAGGAGGAGATCGACGATATCCTGATGACCGCTGAGCGCCAGGACCTCCTGATCGTCACCACGTCGAAGGATTTCGTTCGCCTGTCCGGCCATCACGGCAAAGCGGAGCAGCTGGCGCAGAAGACCCGGGTGATCGAAGTCGACATGGTATTTGAGGATCATCTCGCCCCAGGCCTGATCATCGACAGGGCAATCATTGCCTGCCGTGAGCGGCGCCTCAAGGAATTGAAAGCGCGTTAACGCCGCTGGTTCGGCAGCACGCCGGCGCGTTTATCAGCCTCGATCGCCGCGATCACGTCGGCATAGGGCTCCTGGCGGGCAACACTCCAGTAGCGCAGCTCGTCGAGCGGGATATTTTTGCCGGTCATCGCGCAGACGACATAGGAGCCGGGCGAGAGAATCTGGAAATCGCCGTCGAGATAGCGGATCTTCGCCTCGCGGTTTCCGTGCCCTTCGAACAAGTTCATGCGCTCCGTTCCCTACTGTCTGTCATCCGTTTGCCATACTCCCGCAAACGCGGCTTTGCCAGCTTTTTTAGCTTCTGCCGAAAAGCCGCTCGATATCGCTAAGCTTCAACTCGATATAGGTCGGCCGACCGTGATTGCACTGGCCGGAGCCGGGTGTCACTTCCATTTCCCTCAGCAGCGCGTTCATTTCCTCCGGCCGCAGCCGCCGGCCGGAGCGAACCGATCCGTGGCAGGCCATGGTGGCTGCCACATATTCGAGCTTGGCCGATAGGCCAGACGCCGTATCCCATTCGGCGATCTCGTCGGCAAGCTGGCGGATTAGGCCATGAGCGTCGACCTCGCCGAGCATGGCCGGTGTTTCGCGCACCGCGATCGCACCGGGACCGAAGCGCTCGATCGCCAGACCGAGTTCGGCAAACTCGGTTGCGTGCAGCATCAGCCGGTCGCAATCCTCCTCCGGAATGTCGACGATTTCCGGGATAAGCAGCACCTGCGAGGCCAGCCGCTTGGAATGCAGCGCCTTGCGCATCGCCTCGAAGACCAGCCGCTCATGCGCCGCATGCTGATCGACGATGACGAGCCCGTCCTCGGTCTGGGCGACGATGTAGTTGGCATGGATCTGCGCCCGTGCCGCGCCGAGCGGATAGCGCGCGGCCGGTTCAGGCGCTGCCCGCTGCGGCGAAAGCTGCGGCTCGGCCCTCGCCGTCGGCATCGAAAGGCCGTCGAAGGCGGCCTGGGGTCTTTCGCCGAAACTCGCTGGCGGCTGATAAGGCCGAGAGGGCGAGGTTTCGGCCGACCATCCTCCCTGCGGCCGATCAGCCTTCGGCTGAAAACCCGGACGGAAGGCGCGCAGCATATCGCCCGCTCCGGTCGTGGCCGCCCGGCTGCCGTCGCGCGCCAGGGCCTCACGGATGGCGCCGACGATCAGGCCGCGCACCAGGCCTGGGTCGCGGAAGCGTACGTCGGATTTTGCCGGATGCACGTTGACGTCGACGAGAGCCGGATCGAGGGTGATCGACAGCACTGCCACCGGATAGCGTCCGGACGGGATCGTCTCGGCATAGCCGCCGCGGATCGCCGAAAGGATCAGCTTGTCCTGCACCGGACGGCCGTTGACGAAGGCGTATTGATGGGCGGAATTGCCGCGGTTGAAGGTCGGCACGCCGGCAAAGCCGGTCAGCGAGATCTCTTCACGCACGGCGTCTAGCGCAATGGCGTTGTCGCTGAAATCCTTGCCGAGTACCTGCGCCATGCGCGCCAGATGATCGTCGCCGGTCGCCGGAAATTCCAGCGTTGTGCGGTCCGAGCCCGACAGTACGAAGCGCACGGCGGGGAACGCGATCGCCATGCGTTTGACGATCTCGGTAATGGCGCCGGCTTCGGCCTTCTCCGTCTTCAGGAATTTGAGCCGGGCGGGTGTGGCGAAGAACAGGTCGCGCACTTCGACGATCGTGCCGGGATTGGCGGCGGCCGGCCTGATATGCAAGATCTTGCCGCCGGCAACGGCGATCTCGTGGCCGCCGGCGCTGTCGCGCTTGCGGCTTGCGATGCTGAGCCTCGCGACGGACCCGATCGAAGGCAGCGCCTCGCCGCGGAAGCCGAGCGTTCTAATATCCTCCAGCGACCCGGAGATCTTCGAGGTGCAGTGGCGCCTGATCGCCAGTTCCAGATCGGCAGCGTCCATGCCGGAGCCGTTGTCGCTGACCCGCAGCAGCGCCTTGCCGCCGCCTGACGTGGCGATCTCGATGCGCTTCGCCCCCGCATCGAGCGCGTTTTCGATCAGTTCCTTGGCAGCGCTCGCCGGCCGTTCGATGACTTCGCCGGCGGCGATCTGGTTGATGAGCGTTTCGGAAAGCTGTCTGATGGCCATGGTCTATTTTCGGGGATTCGCGGGCTGGAGGGAAGGCCTTTCCAGGCGCTTCACCTAACCTTATGGATGGCGGCGCCAAATTCGTGGACAGGTAGTGTTAAGCCGGTTTTAACAGAAAAATGGCATTTATATTCATATACCTCCGAAAGCTGCGAAAATCGAACAGATGTGGGACGTAAGAGAATGAGTGCCGGCTTCGAAAAGGCGGACACATCATCGAAGATCGACGGGATTCCCGCCGAGGCCGATCTGCAGACGGCGCTTTTCGATGTGGTGTGCGACAGCCTTTCGGCAGCTTTCATCATCTACGACAAGAACGATCATCTGATCTTCGCAAGCCGCCAGATTCTCGACTTCTTCCCCTTGCCGTCCGAGATGCTGAAGCCCGGTATCCGGCTGCGCGATTTCCTCGGCGCCATCTACGATACCGGCGTTCGCCAGCAATATGATGTCAGGCAGGGCGGCTCGCTCAGCCGCGAGGACTGGCTGTCGCAGAAGATCGCCTCGCATTGGCGCGAGCGCTTCGAGTCCGTCGAGCGCCACGGCACCGACAGCTGGGTCCGCTTCGTCAAGCGCAGGCTGCCGGGCGGTTACGGCGTCACCATCATCTCCGACATCTCCGAGGGCAAGAAGCGGGAGGAGCAGTGGCGCTCGGACTTGGAGCGGGTGCAGCTTACCGAGGACATTCTCGACAATCTGCCGTTCCCGCTTTTCGTCAAGGATCGCAATCTCACCTACGTCGCGGTAAACCTCGCCTTTTGTGAGAAATACCAGACGAGCGCCGACGAGGTGCTCGGGCGCAAGAGCGCAGATCTCTTCTCACCCGAAATCGCGAAGCGCTTCGAAGAAAGCGACCGTCACGTGCTGGAAACCGGCGAGATGTCGATCTCCCGCCAGCGGCAGATCTCCCGCGGGGGCATCGAGCGCGACATCGTCAGCCGCAAGCACCGCATCGGCAAGCCCGGCCGCTATTTCCTGGTGTCGACAATGCAGGACCTGCCGCGCGATGGCTCCGATCTCGAGGAGTTCGACCGCGCCTCGGCGATCACCACCTCCACCAACCAGAGCTATCGCCGCGCCTATGTGCCGGTGCCGAGCGCGGTGGAGCGGCGCGAGCCGGCGGCGATGGAAGCGATCGTTCCGGAGAATTTCTCCGGCCGCAAGATCCTCGTCGTCACCGCCGACCTTGCTGCCGAGACCGCCGCGCTACGGACTCTGGCGAAATATGGCTTCGAATCCTGCTCGGTGCGAGGCGAGGACGAAGAGGAGCGGTTCCTGGAAATCGCCACCTCCTCCGGAATTTCGCTCGATCTGCTGATCATCGACAATCAGATGGGCATGCGCTGCCTCGAGCTTTCCGAACAATATGGCATTCCCGCGCTCGTGATGGACGGCTTTCAGATCGCCAACGAGCTCACCTTCCAGATCGCCCGGCATTTCAATCGCAACAGCCGCAACAGCGGTGATGGTGCGGATGCCGATTGGGAAATCAGCATTTCTGACGAAGCTGCCGGCCTGCAGGTTCTCGTCGCCGAAGACAATGACATCAACCAGATCGTGTTTTCACAGATCCTCGAGGGCCTCGGCTATCGCCATATGATCGCGGCGACCGGCGACGAGGTCGTGCGCCTCTGGGCCGAACACAGGCCTGGGGTGGTGCTGATGGACATTTCGCTGCCGGGCTTCAACGGTTTCGAGGCCGCCCGCCTGATCCGGCAGATGGAGGAAGCCGGCGGCGCAGCCCGTACCCCCATCGTCGGCGTGCTCACCCAGGCCTTCGAGCGCGACCGCGCCGAATGCGCCAAAGCGGGCATGGACGACGTCATCATGAAGCCCGTCAGTCCCGATATGCTGGAGACGATATTTCAGAAATACCTGACCGAAGAGGCTGCGCAGGTTCGCGCGAGCGGATAAGACAGGAATCTGGCCGCGTCTGCGAGGACATCTGCTCTGGCAAATGCGGCAATCTCCCCAAAACTGGGGTAGGTCAGGCTGCCAAGACGGTTGATTAACTAGCGAATTGTTAAGAAATGCCGGTCATTCTCTCCTCTGCTGCGGAGGGAAGCTCGGGTTTGGATAATGAGATCGGCGGACATAGCTTCCTTGACCGTGAGTCACAATGAGCTGCATGCGATGGCCTACACCGATCCGCTGACCGGATTGGGAAACCGTAATCGCATGCGCGAAAGGGTTCTGCAGATTTCCGCCGAGCGCGCCAGCGATCCAGCTCCCTTCACCATCGGAATCGCCAACCTCGACAGCTTCAAACCGATCAACGATCTCTTTGGCTCTTCGGCCGGGGATGAGATCCTTTGTCAGGTCGCTCATCGGCTCAGGGCCTGCATTCCGGACGGGGCGCTGGTCACCCGCCACGATGGTGACGAATTCGCCTTCGTGCTGCCGTTGATTTTCGAGCGGGCGAGCGCGGAGAAATTCGGCCAGATGATCCGCGAGGTGCTGTCGGCGCCGTATGATCTCGGCGACCGCAATGTCCGTCTCTCCGCCTCCTTCGGCTTTGCCATCTATCCGTTCTCGGGGGAGGACTGCGAAGAACTGTTAAAGAGCGCCGAAACCGCCCTCTATCGTTCCAAGCGCCGCGGCCGCGGTCAGATCACCGTCTACTCGCGTGAAATCGCACAGGAGATGAAGCGCGCCACACAGCTGGAGCAGGCGCTCAGGAACGCCATCATCTCCGACGCAATCGATGTTCATTTCCAGCCGATCGTTTCGCTCGCCAACAATCAAGTCCTCGGCTTCGAGGCGCTCGCCCGCTGGAACGATCCCGATCTTGGCTTCGTTTCGCCCGGCGTATTCGTGCCGCTCGCCGAAGAGCGCGGCTTCATCGACGCCCTTTCGGAGGCCCTGCTGCGCAAGGCCGCCGAAGCAGCCTTGTCCTGGCCGCGCGAACTCTTCTTATCGTTCAATCTCTCTTCGGCTCAACTGATGGATCCCGGCACCAGCGGCAGCATCCTGTCGATCCTCGGCCGTGTCGGCTTCGATCCGCATCGCCTGGAACTGGAAATCACCGAGACTGCGGTGATGGGCTCGGCCGACACCGCCCACCGCATCATCGCCGATCTTCGCGCCGCCGGCGTTCGCATCTCGCTCGACGATTTCGGCACGGGCCAGTCCAGTCTCGGGCGCCTGCGCGACTTCATCTTCGACAAGATCAAGATCGACCGTGCCTTCGTCTCGCGCATCAATTCCGACCGCGCCTCCGAACACATCATCAAGGCTATCCTTGCGATGTGCGAAGGTCTGGAGCTGGAAGTCGTGGCTGAGGGCATCGAGGATTATGCCGAGGCGGTGAAACTGCGCACGCTCGGCTGCGGCATGGGCCAGGGCTATCATTTCGGCCGCCCGGCCGACGGCATCGCCACGCTACGCTTCCTGCACGAAAACTATTACGATACGACGCTCGCCGAGCGCGTCAGCGCATAAGCAATCCCAGCAAAAGTGCGCAGCGGTTTTGCGCCCGAGATTGCGTGAAGCAAACAAGTCAATCCCAGCAAAAGTGCGCAGCGGTTTTGCGCCCGGGATTGCGTGAAGCAAACAAGTCAATCCCAGCAAAAGTGCGCAGCGGTTTTGCGTTCGGGATGCGTGAAACAAGCGCTCAGCAAATAGCGATGGCGCCCCTAGGAGCGCCATCGCCTACGCTATACTACCGCGCGCGGTTTACTTCGGCGTGGTCGAGCCGGTTGCCGTCGTATCGGTACCGGTTGCGGCCGGAGCCTTCTCTGCAGCCTGCATTGCAAGCGTCTTGAACTCGGGCGCAGCCTTCAGCGATTCAGCCGTTTCGGTGGTCGTCAGCTTGACGCTGCCGTCCTGGGTATTCTGGGCGACGGTGATTTTGTCCATCGGGACGGCGACGTTCTTTTCACCGATACCGAGGAAGCCGCCAACGCCGACGATCGCAGCAACCATGCCGCCATCCTTCTTCATGATCAGGTCGTTGATGCTGCCGATGCTGTCATTGTTGGCATTATAGACCGACTGGCCGATATAGGTGTTGGCGCTGATCTGGTCCGCAGCCTGCTCCGTCAGGTAGGTGGCCTGGGCAGTGTCGGTGCTCGGCGCCGCGGCAGGAGCCTGCGCAGCATCCCCCGCAGGCTGAGTGACGTCAGGGGTGGCCGGCTTGGGCGCAGCCGGATCAGCCGGCGCTGCCTGGTTGGTAGCGGCGGGGTCGGCAGGCTGCGGCGCCGTCTGCGAGAATGCCGCCGGTGCGAAAGCCGTGGCAAACAACGCGCCAGCGGCAACGGTCGTCAAAAGTTTGCGTGTCATTTCGAACCTACTTTCATTTCCTAGAGTGATCGCTGACCCGGCAATGCATGATTCTTGCCGCGCCGGTTCGAAGGGAAAATGAGCGGTGCGCCGATTGGTTCCGGTTGAAAACACGGAAAATATCTTGATTCTCGCGGAACTTTTATCGGTGAACGGCCGCCGATACGAAAAGGCGCCCCGCTCGGGAGCGCCTTGGAGGCAACGGGCGGAGCCCTCTGTTTCAGATCACATAGACGGGATCGAACACGCCCTTGACCCCGATGCCGAGTTCCAGAAGCGCGCCGGCGCTCGGCTGAGCCGAACGGGCATCCTCGTCGAGCCCTTCCCAGGCGGTCGTCACCGCCAGCCGATCCACATTGGCGCCGATGAAGGCTGGGCAGGAGGGCTGGACGGCGGGGACCTTGTAGCGCGAGATGCGCAAGCCATCGGGATTGTAGCGATCGACGACGCCCGCACCCCAGCGCGCATTCCAGATATAGCCATCGGCATCGACCACCGAGCCGTCGATGTCGCCGGGCTCGTTCATGCTGTCGACCAGCACGATCGGCTCGCCCGAGGGCAGACCGGTCTGCGGATCGACCATGACGCGCATCAGCCGGTTGATGCGGGAATCCGTATAGTAGCCGATCGTGCCATCGGGGGAAAAGCAGATCGAATTTGGAATGCTGATGCCGCTGAAGATCTTCGTCACCTTCCCGCCGGCGACATGATAGATAGCGCCGGCCTGGTTTTCCGCCCGCTTGCTCATCGTGCCGATCCAGAGCGACCCCGAGGGATGGGTGCGGCCGTCGTTCGAGCGGTTCTCCGGCCGGTCGTTTTCGAGCGCGGCATAGAAGGTGAGGTTGCCGCTCGCCACATCGCGCACGAAAAGCCCTTCCTCCGTCGCGATCAGCTGCCGTCCGGCATCGATGCGAGCGAGCACGCTTGCCATGACAGGCAGAGCATGGACCTTCTTTTCCCCCGTTGCCAGTTTGAGCTCGTGCAGCTCCTTGCCGAGGATGTTGAACCACCAGACCGTATTGCTGTCCGGATCATAGGTCGGCCCTTCTCCGAGAACGGAATTGGTATTGCAAAGGGTCTTGCCTTCGAACTCATAAATGTCGGTCATACGCTCACGCTCCCATGGCTGCATCATAGGCGTAAATGGTTGCTTTCGCGCGCTCGGCAACCTCTGCCGCGGTCATTCCGGGCCTGTAGAGGCTGGTGCCGAGACCGAAGGCGAAGATGCTGGCCTTGGTGTAATCGGCGAAATTCTTGTCCGATACGCCGCCGACGGCGGCAATCGTGAGCTCCGGCGGCAGAATCGCCCGGATCGCCGTGATGCCGGTGGGACCAAGAACGCTCGCCGGAAAGAATTTGAGACCAGTGGCTCCGGCGCGTGCAGCAGCGAGCGCTTCGGTCGGCGTAAAGACGCCGGGCATCGTCACCATACCATGGCCGCGTGCCCGGATGATCACCTCGGGCTCGACATTTGGTGTCACCAGCAGCTTGCCGCCGGCCACATTCAGGCTGTCGACCGCCTCGACCGTCAACACCGTGCCGGCGCCGATCAGCACCTCGGCCGGCGCCATCTTCGCGGCAATCTCGATGGATTTGAACGGCTCCGGCGAGTTGAGCGGAATTTCGATAGCCGTCAGACCGTTTTCGATCAAGGCGCTTACGACGCTCTCGATCTCGTCGGGCCGGATGCCGCGGAGGATGGCGATCAGCGGACGCTTCATGTCGGGGAAGGGGATACGATTCATCGTGTCAGCTTTCTCAATTCGGCCAGATGGCTTCGGCGGCTGCCGATAGCCCGCGGCGCACGGCCGCGTCGGCGTCGATGGCGGTGAAGTCAATGGAGAGGGTTTTGAAGGCCTGTTCGTAGAGCGCCTGCAGGCGTCCGGAGGCGACGAGGGTGATATCAGTGCCGTTGGCGGCATCCTGAAGCGCTCCGGCAATTTCGAGGCCGATCAGCGTGCCGGAAAGCCGGGCTTGCGCGGCAGCGGCGGAGATTCCGTGCAGCAGCTGACCCGAGCGGGCGGTAAACAGGAGGTTGGTGGCAATGCCCGGCCGGGCGAAAGCGGCCAACACCGCCGCCTCGAAGGCCGCCGCATCCGCCGGCTGCTCCTCAGCACCGGCGACCGCATGCGACAGGATCGTATGTTTGCTGATCGCGTCGAAGAGTTCGCCGGTCATGAAGGTGGAAAAGCCGGTGACTTCCGTATTGGTCACGTGCACCCATTTCGAATGCGTGCCGGGCATGCAGACCGCCTGCGCGCCGGTGCCTGCGCCGCCGAGGGCGCCGAGAAGCTGGGTTTCCTCGCCGCGCATAACGTCAGGCATTGCCATCTGCCGTTGGGCGAGGCCCGGCAGAATGCGGATGTCCCGGCTTTCACCTGGCACGCGGACCGCCGCGGTGAGGATCGAGGCGAGCGGCGCGGGCACGTCGATATAACCGGCTTCGACCCAGCCCTGTTTTGCGCCGGCCATGCCGCAGACGATCACAGGCAGCCCTTCCGGCGCCTCGATGGCGGCGAGATGGCCTGACAAGACGGTGGAAAAGCCGATCTTTGCCGCGCTCGTCATGCCTTCGCCGCTGCGGCGTTCGGCGAGGATGCTGCCGTCCTTGCCGACCAGCCAGAGCCGGAAGCTGCTGGTGCCCCAGTCCACCGCGACATAAGCGGGATTAGTCATTACAAAACGCCTCCATCGACGATCAGGGACTGAGCGGTCATAGCAGCCGCACAATCGGATGCAAGAAACAGGCAGGGACCGACGATCGCATCGGCCTTGAGCGCTTTTTTCAGGCACTGCTGCTCGACCGAGCGCGCAATGCTCTCCTCGGTGAGCCAGAGCTGCATCTGCCGCTCGGTGACAACCATGCCGGGCAGGATGCAGTTGACCCGGATATTCTCCGGCCCGAGCCTGCCGGCCATGCTCTTCGTCAGTCCGACGACCGCCGCCTTCGCCGCCGCATAGGCGGGAAATCCGCCCATGTTGAGCTTGAAGGCGATCGACGACATATTGACGATTGCGCCGCCGCCGGCCGACCGCATCGACGGCGCCACCGCCTGCGAGGTGAAGAACACGTGCCGGAGATTGACCGCCTGATTGTTGTCCCAATAGGCCTCGGTCACCTCGTCGAATTCGTGACGGTCGTCCCAGGCGGCATTATTGACAAGCACGCGGATCGGCCCTGACGCCGCAACGACGGCATCGACCGTGCGCCGGATCGCCTCGATGTCGCGCAGATCGGCATGGTGAAAGAGGACCGGGTGCGGCGTTTCCCGCGACAGGCTTTCGGCGAGTTCCCTGCCGGCCGCCTCGGCAATGTCGATGAAAGACACCTTGGCGCCCTGACGTGCGAAACCCTCGACGATCGCCGCGCCGATGCCCGATCCGCCGCCGGTCACGAGCACGGCGCGATCCTTGAACTCGGGAAATTGTGCTGCCATTGCGCTCACCGTCTCCTCCAATCCCTCGTGTTCCATTATTTGGAACTTAATTTGACTATTTGGAATTATCGGATTATGCTGCTCTTTCTGTCAAGGGCGCACGCCTTTCAAGGCGGACCGATTCAACGGCACTTAGAGATGGCATCAAGCGACGGCATGGCACAGGCACGCGAGACCGGCACCCTCGGCAAATTGATGGTTCTCCTCGATCTCGTCACCCATGCGGATACGCCGTTGCGCTTCACCGATATACTGGCGCTGGCCAGCCAGCCGCGCGGAACTCTCCACCGCCAGCTCAGCCACCTGGTGGAGGAGGGCTTGCTCGAGCTCGATGGCGACGGCCGTTACGCGCCGGGCCTGCGCCTGCTCGATTTTGCCGCGCGCAGCTGGGCGCGCAATGAATTCCGCCTGATTGCCGAACCTCACCTGGCCGAACTCCAGCAGGCGACCGGCGAGACGGTGCATCTCGGCGTTCTCCGGGGACAGTCGATCATCTATCTCGACAAAGTCGAAGGCCGGCAGCCCGTGCGCATGTACTCCCAGATCGGCAACGCCTCGCCCTGCTACTGCACCGGCGTCGGCAAGGCCGCTCTTTCGCTGCTTCCGCCCGAAAGCCTCGTCGATCTCCTCGCTGGTCTCAGCTTCACCAGCTTTACCGCCTCGACGCACGCCTCGGCCGAAACGCTTGCCGCCGAAATTCGCGAAATTGCCGAACAGGGCTATGCCTTCGACCGTGAGGAGCACGAGGCAGGCATCCGCTGCGTCGCCGCGCCGGTCTGGTCGGAGGATCGAACCTTCATCGGCGGCATTTCTGTCACCGGTCCGGCCTATCGGCTATCGATGGAACTTCTGCGGCAGTGGGCCGTTCCGGTGCAGCTGACGGCTGCAAGGATTATGGAGGGCATGCGCGTTCGCCTCGGCCCGCGGCGTTGACGGTAATCGTCATGGCCATTGCTGAACGCGTTAGCAGAGCATGCATATGATGACAGCGATATTGAGATTTGGCGGCGAATCACCACAAGTGGAATGGCCCGCGAAATCTGCAGCCTCTCATTGGCCGAACGCTGCCCGCCGAGGCCGGTTCCATGTCATCCAGTTCGCGATCCTCATTCCTCGATTCAATCGAACTGGCCGCGGCGGCCAGCTTCGCAAATGGTTTGCCGGCCGCTGCGCCGAAGATGAAGAAATGTGATGGTACCCTTGTCGCAAACATCCACGGAAGAAGACGATTACATCACGGAAATCGCCGGCCTGAAGACGCAGTTCGATATTTTCCGTTTCTTGAAACGGGTCACGGAAGCCTATCGCAGCCGCGCTTTCATGGTTCTCAATCTGCCGCCGATCACCTCTCTCGACCTTCAGGGCAGCACCGTCCTCACCAGTTGGCCGGCCGAGCTCCTGGCGCTCTACGACCAGGAAGGGCTGATGATGAACAGCCCGGTTCTGAGGCGGCTTAGAAAATCGACGCGGCCTTTCATTTACGACATGTCGCGACAGAACTGGTCGCGCGAAGACGGCAAGTCCGCCCTGGTGACCTCGCTGTTCGAGCGTTTCAGGATGATGCGCTGCGCCTACTTCCCGACGCATGAGCCTTCCGGCCTGCGCGGCGCCGTCTCCTTCGCTGGCGATCGAGAGCCGTTCAGCGCCGCCGAAATGCGCGAGCTTTGCTATATCGCCATCCATGTCTTCGACAGGCTTGCCGAAATCCGCAATCTCGATAGCCGAATGACGGACACGCTG
The DNA here is from genome assembly GCF_005862215.1 of Rhizobium sp. MHM7A. Taxonomy (NCBI): domain Bacteria; kingdom Pseudomonadati; phylum Pseudomonadota; class Alphaproteobacteria; order Hyphomicrobiales; family Rhizobiaceae; genus Rhizobium; species Rhizobium sp. MHM7A. The sequence goes on along the minus strand of NZ_VCHT01000003.1, from coordinate 511,307 downwards.
ACGGATCGCGAGATCGATTGCCTCAACTGGACGGCGGCCGGCAAGACCAGCGCGGAAATCGCCGAAATCCTTGCGCTGTCCGAGCACACGGTCAATCATTACCTCAACCGCGCCACCAAAAAGCTCGATACGGTCAACCGTACCCAGGCGGTCGCCAAGGCGCTGCGGATCGGCCTGATCAAATAAGTTGCAAAATTGGCGGCGCGCGGTGGGTCGGGCGCTCAGCGCTTAGGCAGAACGGGGTGCCGCCCGGCGCTGCCGCGTGGCTTTTCCCGATTTTTCGATCTGGCACGTTTTCTGCTTCTCATTTGCCAGAGGTCCAGAGGGGACTTTGATGACCAGCGCCAGGAAATGGCGCGGCCGACACACCGCTGCCCGACGCCGACGCCGTTTCTCTCCCGGCCGTCGGCGTCGGTGGCGGTTGTTGCCTTTTGGCACCGCTTCTTTCGCAGTTGTTCACGATTTCCTCTTCCCAAGCACTTTTTTCTGGCCTTTTTTTCGGCTTGCGCTAGTTCGCCCCGCATTGCGCCGGTTCCTGGGGAGAGAGACCGTTGCGGCCATCAGGGCGAAAGCCCGGCGGACTTGATGGCCGCAGCGGATCGCAAATCCCCCCGCGTTTTTCGCAGTCGGCAATTCATTTTCACCCGATGATTTTATTTGGCGAAGACGTGCGTCTCCACTATCTCTACCGCATGATTTTAGCCTTTGCCGAAAACGGCCAAGGCTAAAATCATGCGGCAATTTAAAGTGCTACGGCACCGTTGCGCGTCTTGAGAACGCGCGGCGCCGTAGTCTGCGAGAAGAAGCAGTGAGGGTGGAATGACCGACGTCACCAAGGAACAGGTTCTCGAAACGCTTAAGACCGTGCGCGGACCGGATCTCGAACACGATATCGTCGCGCTCGGCATGGTTTCCGATGTCTTCATCTCCGACGGCAAGGTCTATTTCTCCATCACGGTTCCGGCCGAACGCGCCAAGGAACTGGAGCCGATGCGGCTCGCCGCCGAGCGCGTCATCAAGGAGATGCCGGGCGTCAAGGGTGCGCTCGTCACTCTGACGGCAGACAAGAAGGCGGCGGCCACCGCGCCCGCCGCCCGCCCGGCGCCCAATCCGCCCCACGGTCACGCCGGTCATGATCATGGGGGCCACGATCATCAGCATCACGGGCATGCACCGCAGCAACAACCGCCCCGCACGGGCAAGATCGGCGTTCCCGGTATCGGCGCCATCATTGCCGTGGCCTCCGGCAAGGGCGGGGTCGGCAAATCTACCACCGCCGTCAACCTGGCGCTCGGCCTGCTCGCCAATGGTCTCCGAGTCGGCATTCTCGATGCCGATATATATGGCCCCTCGATGCCGCGGCTCTTGAAGATCTCCGGCCGCCCGACGCAGATCGATGGCCGCATCATCAATCCGATGGAGAATTACGGCCTCAAGGTCATGTCGATGGGCTTCCTCGTCGACGAGGAGACGGCGATGATCTGGCGCGGGCCGATGGTCCAGTCGGCGCTGATGCAGATGCTGCGCGAAGTCGCCTGGGGCGAACTCGACGTCCTCGTCGTCGACATGCCGCCCGGCACCGGCGATGCGCAATTGACGATGGCGCAGCAGGTGCCGCTTGCCGGCGCCGTCATCGTTTCCACGCCGCAGGATCTCGCCCTGATCGATGCCCGCAAGGGCCTCAACATGTTCCGCAAGGTCGAGGTGCCGGTTCTCGGCATTGTCGAAAACATGAGCTATTTCATAGCGCCCGACACCGGCACCCGCTACGACATCTTCGGTCATGGCGGCGCCCGCAAGGAGGCCGAGCGGATTGGCGTGCCCTTCCTCGGCGAAGTGCCTCTGACGATGAACATTCGCGAAACTTCCGACGCGGGCACGCCGCTGGTCGCCTCCGATCCGAACGGTACCGTCGCCGGCATCTATCGCGGTATCGCCGCCAAGGTATGGCAGCAACTCGGCGGCCAGGCCCAGCGCCCGGCGCCGGCGATCGTCTTCGAATGACGCCTCTGGCTATGGGCAGGACTTCCGGGCAAGCGCGTGCATGACAGCAGAGCGCTGAACCGCCGAATCACCGTTGCGACATCCCAAATTGTGAGGGAAACGTGGTGAAAAGGCGCACTTCACGGAAGATGTCTTGATTATTTCACGGCTTTGCTTCATATGCCGCGGCGCCATGATGGCGTTGCTGCAGATGCTCATGACGGCCGTCTTCGTTTCGAAGGTCCCGGACCGCCTGCAAGGTCGAAGGATTGGTAACTGCGATGCGGTGGAGCATAATGCGCATGCTGGCCTTCGAGGTCGGATGCAGCTGGAGTTGTATGAACTTTCTTGATCCGCTTCCGTTTGGACCTGGAGCGAGCCACCCTCGCATTGCCGCGATGGCGGCCGCATGGAAACGCTTGCGATGAAGATGATGACCACGAAGTGTCGTGAGCATCGGAGACGCTGCCGGTGATCACCGCGTACTGTTCCAATTGCAAATCGGTCGAGATCCGCGATCTCTCGCCGGCCGCCTCCTTTCCCGAGGATGTCGTCTGGATCGACATGGTCGAGCCGAGCCGAGAGGAGGAGCTTTATGTCGAGAAGGTTCTCGGCATCGAGGTTCCGACCCGTGACGATCTCAAGGACATCGAACCTTCGGCGCGGCTTTATACTGAAAACGGTGCCGTCTTCATGGCCGCTTCCCTCGTCTGGAAAGCCGATACCGACGCGCCGACGCTGACAGATGTCGCCTTCATCCTGGCCGGAAAGCGGCTGATCACCATCCGTTACGCCCATCCCAAATCTTTTGCGCTGTTCATCGCCGCCCTTCACCGGCTTCCGGAAAACTGGCGCAGCGGCGCGGCCCTTCTCGCCAAGCTGCTGGAGACGATTGTCGACCGGACGGCCGAGATCCTCGAGACCTCAGTCTCGCGAATCGACATCTTGTCGACGCATGTGTTCGGCCGGGCGAAAAAGGTGCGCAGGCCTTCGAATTACCTCGAGCAAAAATTGCGCGATATAGCCGGTCATCACCGCATGATCAGCAAGCTGCGTGACAGTCTCGGTTCGCTTTCCCGGCTTCTAACGTTCTTTCACACTATCCCGGCGATCCAGCAGGACCACGAGGCCAGGGAGCTCTGCCGCAGCGTTTCGCGCGATATTCAGTCGCTGTCGGAGCATGCTTCCTTTGTTGCCGCCAACATCACCTTCCTGCTCGACGCCTCACTCGGCCTCATCAACATCGAACAGAACTCGATCATCAAGATCTTCTCGATCGCGTCGGTCGTTTTCCTGCCGCCGACATTGGTCGCCTCCATTTATGGCATGAATTTTCAAGTCATGCCCGAACTGGCCTGGGCCGCCGGTTACCCCTATTCGCTGGCCTTGATGGTGATATCGGCCGTCATCCCCTTTTTCTTTTTTCGCTGGAAAGGCTGGCTCTGAGGAGCCTGTTGAAATTTCATGTCCGAAGAGAGCCATCCGCACGAGCGCCACATGACGCCGCGCAAGCTGTTCTATCTCGCGCTCGGTTCCGTAGGTGTCGTCTATGGCGATATCGGCACGAGCCCGCTCTACGCTTTTCGCGAGGCGCTGAAGCCCGTTGCTCATGACGGCGTCACCCGTTTCGAGATCATCAGTCTGATTTCGCTGATGATCTGGGCGCTGACCATTATCGTCACCATCAAATACGTTCTCTTCCTGCTGCGCGCCGACAACGATGGGGAGGGCGGCACGCTGTCGCTGCTCGCCCTTCTGATGAAGACTGCGAACGGCCACACGGCACTGCTGATGCTGCTCGGACTGATGGGCGCTGCCCTGTTCCTCGGCGATGCGATGATCACGCCGGCGCTTTCGGTGCTGTCGGCCGTCGAGGGCCTGAAACTCGTTACACCCAGGCTTGCGGACTATATCGTGCCGATCTCGGTGGTGATCCTGGCGCTGCTCTTCGTCGTGCAGTCGCGCGGCACGGGCGCCGTTGCGAGGTTCTTCGGTCCGATCACCGCCCTCTGGTTCATCGTCATGGCCGTCGCCGGCATTTCCCATATTTCCGACGATTTCGGCATCCTCGCCGCCTTCAATCCCTATTACGCCGTCAGCTTCCTGCTGCATGAGGGCTTTTACGGCATCGTCGTGCTCGGCGCCGTCTTCCTGACGGTGACGGGAGCCGAGGCGCTCTATGCCGACCTCGGCCATTTCGGCCGCCGCCCGATCCAGTGGGCCTGGTTCCTGCTGGTCTTTCCGGCGCTGACGCTGAATTATCTCGGGCAGGGTGCGCTCGTTCTCGGCAATCCGATGACGATGTCCGACCCCTTCTATCTGATGTATCCCAAATGGGCGCTGCTGCCGGTCGTCATCCTGGCGACCGCCGCAACGATCATTGCCAGCCAGGCCGTCATAACCGGCGCCTTCTCAATGGTGCGCCAGGGCATCAACCTCGGCTTCCTGCCGCGCATGGAAATCCTTTTCACCTCGGAAACCAATACCGGCCAGATCTTCGTTCCCTCGGTGAACGCGTTGCTGTTCATCGGCGTCATTTTCCTGGTGCTCGGTTTCAAAACCTCCGACGCGCTGGCGACCGCCTACGGAATCTCGGTTACCGGCGCCATGGTCGTGACCTCGATCATGGCCTTCGAATTCGTCCGCGCCCGCTGGAACTGGTCGCTGCCGGTCGCCGTGATGGCGCTGGCGCCGCTCGTCCTGCTCGAAATGATCTTTCTCGGCGCCAACCTGCTGAAGATCCACGATGGCGGTTATATCCCGATCCTGATCGCCACCGGCTTTACCGTGGTCATGTGGACCTGGCGCCGCGGCAGCGCGATTCTGATGGAGAAGACCCGACACACCGACATTCCGCTCGCCTCCTTCGTCAGTTCGATCGAGCGCAAGAGCGAGCATTCGCCCGCGCAGGTTCCGGGCACGGCGATCTTCCTGACCAGCGATCCGGAATCGGCCCCCGCCGCCCTGCTGCACAATCTCAAGCACAACCACGTGCTTCACGACCGCAACGTCATCCTGACGATCCGCACGGTCAACAAGCCGCGGGTGCCCAGCCACGACCGCTATAAGGTCGAGCAGATCTCCGAACGCTTCTCCCGCGTCGAACTGCTCTTCGGCTTCATGGAATCGCAGAACGTCTCGCAGGCTCTCGCGACGCTGCGCAAGACCGGACTGAAGTTCGACATCATGTCGACCTCCTTCTACCTCGGCCGCCGCAAGCTGGTGCCGGATGCCAAGTCGGGCATGCCCTACTGGCAGGACCGGCTCTATATCGCGCTTGCCAACGCTGCCACCAACCCCTCGGACTATTTCCGCCTGCCGGCCAACCGCGTCGTGGAGTTGGGGTCTCACGTTATTATTTGACGGGTGCGGGCGACATTGCCGACGTGGTGTCCGCGCTCCCTGGCTCCTTCCGCCACCTCGTCCTCCGTCATGCTCGGCCCTGAGCCGAGCATCCACACGGCACCCACCAACAACAGCGGCATGGATCCTCGGCTCAAGGCCGAGGATGACGGAGAGTGGGGTTGCGTCCACGTCAAACCAGTCACTTTAGAACATCCGCATAGCCACATTCCGGCACAGCTCGTTAACCGGACGTCAAGGTTAATGAGAGATTTTCGATGGCATGTTCCCGCGTTCCATGCCCGGAGTTCGTGTTGCGTCGAAAGAGCCATTTCCGTAGCAAGCTGCGTCTTCTGCCCGAGAACTGGGTGTCGCCCGCCATCTTCGGGCTGGCCGGCTGGTTGATCTTCCCGAGCGTTGCATCCCACGCCGATCTCGCCACCATGCTCGCCGGTCTCGACCGTCAAGGGGAGAGCTGGCGCATGGTGCTGACCAATTCACCGGCTGGCTCCGTCCATCAGGCCGAACTCGCCTTCGCCGATCCGGCGGTGACCGGCTCGATCGCTTCAGGCGCCGGCATGGTGCTGCCCGATGGCCGTAAGGTTGCCTTCACAGCCAAGGACAAGGGCCACGAGGACACGCCGGACGAGGACCGCGTCAACCGCGGCATGAAGAGAGGCCGCATCGTCGCCGTCGAGAAGATGCAGCCGCCGAAGGATTTTTCCGCCGGCTCCATTCTCCAGCGCACCAGGATGCTCTTCACTCCGAATTTCGATCTCAAGGACAGGTCGGCTTTCGTCAAACCGAAGATCCAGGGCAAGGAAATCGAGATCGCCACCTCCTTTTATAAGAAGCAGCCGGTAACGCCGGAAGCCGGTTTGCCGGCGATGCTCGCAGGCCTCGCCACCAGCAACAAGGCCGACGTGCTTGCCACCGCCTATGCGCCCGCAGCACCCGACTATGCCCGCCAGTCGCCCTTCGATTCGATCCTGACGGAACAGGACAGCGGCCGCTTCGTCCCCAAGATCGGTCCGGGCGATCACGCCTGGGCCGCAAGCGTGCTGCCGCCGAGTGTCTTTTCAGCACGCGAGCAGCAATGCCTTGCCTCCGGCATCTATTTCGAGGCGCGCGGGGAATCGGTGAAAGGCCAGGCGGCCGTCGCTCAGGTCATCCTCAACCGTGTTCGCAACCCTGCCTATCCCAAGAGCATCTGCGGCGTCGTCTACCAGAACGAGGATTGGCGCAACCGCTGCCAGTTTTCCTTCGCCTGCGACAGCATCAAGGACCGGGTGAATTCGGAATATCACTGGCGGGTGGCCCGCGACGTGGCCATGGCGGTGACATCAGGCAAGATCTGGCTGCCACAGGTGGGGTCGGCGACGCACTACCATGCCGTCTACGTCCGGCCGAAATGGGCAAAGACCATGGAAAAGGTCGGGCGCATCGGTCTCCACGTCTTCTACCGCACCTATGGCGGCGGTTGGAGCTGAGCTAAGGCGGCCGGGGCCGGGCTGATTTTCCGCCCCCAAAAGCGGATTCTTTCGGTCGAATTTGCGCGCTCGGCGGAAAATCAACTTATCTCATTGATTCGGCGTGCTTATTTTATGGCTGGACAGATGCTGTCTACGCCTTGACTATACCAATCCCTAAAACTATGTTGCGCGCGACTTCAGAACGGGCCGGAGGGTTCTCAACCTTCGCGTCCGGAGTCCGAATAACCGGGGTAGCGGGAGTGCGGGCGACGGGCAGGCGAGGAGGGATCCATGGCGGATGACCGCGAGGAAAGTCTTGAGAAGCGCCGTGCGCAGCTTGGAGCGGAACTCGCCACCAAGCGCGTCGAGGCGAAAGTGGAAGAGGCGAGCGAAGCCCGCGCCGAGGAAAGCCGCAAAGGCTATGCCCAGGCGATGAAGCTTTCGAGCGAGTTCATTTCCGCAATCGTCGTCGGTGCCGTCCTTGGCTACGTCCTCGACCGTTTTGTCGGTACGGCGCCTTGGGGTTTGATTGTTCTTCTGCTTCTCGGATTTTGTGCCGGCGTTCTAAACGTGCTGCGTTCTGCGGGAAAGGTGTCTCAGCCCCTGGACCGCAAGGACGGCAACAAATAAGGACCGGTTCCCGGTCCAGTGCAATGACCCCGCGTCCTGCGGGCTAAAGAGAGAGAACCTGCGGTGTCTAACGATCCGACTCATCAGTTCCTGATCCAGAAGATTGTGCCGATCGAAATCGGCGGGATTGATTTCTCGTTCACCAATGCCTCGCTCTTCATGGCCGCTTCGGCCGCCGTTGCCGCCGGCTTCCTCTATTTCTCGACCTCGAACCGCGCCATCGTGCCGGGTCGTTCGCAGTCGGTCGCGGAAATGTCATATGAATTCATCGCCGGCATGCTGAAGGAAGGCGCGGGCAAGCAGGGAATGAAGTTCTTCCCGCTGGTCTTCTCGCTCTTCATGTTCGTCCTGACGGCGAACCTGCTTGGCATGTTCCCGTATTTCTTCACGGTGACGAGCCAGATCATCGTCACGTTCGCCCTTGCCCTGCTCGTCATCGGCACGGTTCTCGTCTATGGCTTCTATAAGCACGGCTTCCACTTCCTGAATGTCTTCGTGCCCTCAGGCGTGCCGGGCGTTCTGCTGCCGCTGGTCGTCGCGATCGAAATCATTTCCTTCCTGTCCCGTCCGATTTCGCTCTCTGTTCGTCTTTTCGCGAACATGCTGGCTGGTCACATCACGCTGAAGGTGTTCGCAGGCTTCGTCGCCTCGCTTGGAGCCCTCGGTGCCGTCGGTGTGGGCGGAGCCATTCTTCCTCTCATCATGACCGTCGCCCTGACCGGTCTCGAGTTCCTCGTCGCCTTCCTCCAGGCTTACGTCTTTGCGGTGCTGACTTGCATGTACCTCAATGACGCGATCCATCCGGGCGGGCACTAAGGATAACGACATCGACGTCAAAGGGCGTCAGTCATTCGCCGCAACAACCATTTCAAAGGAGTTCAACATGGAAGCGGAAGCAGCAAAGTTCATCGGTGCAGGTCTGGCTTGCTTTGGTATGGCCGGTACGGCTCTCGGCCTCGGCAATATCTTCGGCAACTACCTCTCCGGCGCTCTGCGCAATCCGTCTGCCGCTGACAGCCAGTTCGGCCGTCTGGTATTCGGCTTCGCCGTTACGGAAGCTCTGGGCATCTTCTCGCTGCTCGTCGCTCTCCTCCTCCTCTTCGCCGTCTGATATCGGCGGATAGATGGATCACGGCCTGCGCCCGCAAGCCGTGATCCTTTGCATTTGCAGTACACCTGGAGGTGAGCATGTTTTTTGTGACCCCGGCTTACGCTGAGGAAGCACCGGCGGCAGCGACCGGCACGGATGCGCATGCCGCTCCGGCCGCAGGCGAGGTCCATACCGAGACCGGCGTAGCCGAAGGCGAACACGCCCGTGGCCCGTTCCCGCCTTTCGATTCGACGACCTACGCATCCCAGCTGCTCTGGCTGGTTATTACGTTCGGCGTCTTCTACCTCCTTATGCAAAAGGTCATCGCGCCGCGCATCGGGGCCATCCTCGATCAGCGCCACACGCGCATCTCCCAGGACCTGGAAGAGGCCGGCCGCCTGAAGGCGGAAGCTGACGCTGCCGTCGAGACCTATGAAGGCGAATTGGCCGCCGCCCGCGCCAAATCCCACGCGATCGGCTCCGCCGCCCGTGACGCCGCCAAGGCCAAGGCCGAAGAAGATCGTCGCGCTGTTGAGACGAGCCTTTCGGAAAAGATCAAGGCTGCCGAAGCCCGCATCGCCGACATCAAGGCGAAGGCTTTTGCCGATGTCGGCACCATTGCCGAGGAAACGGCCGCTGCCGTCGTCGAACAACTGATCGGCAGCACCGCTGCTCAGGCAGATGTCGCCGCCGCCGTCGCGGCCGCCAAGAAGGAGGCTTGATCGATGGAGTTTCACCTTGACGCGACTTTCTTTGCCTTTGTCGGCCTCATCCTGTTCCTGGCGCTGGTCGTCTATCTGAAGGTTCCGGGAATGATGGCACGGTCTTTGGATGACCGCGCTGACCAGATCCGCAACGAGCTGGCCGAAGCCAAGCGCCTGCGCGAGGAAGCGCAGCACCTGCTGGCCGAATACCAGCGCAAGCGCAAGGAAGCGGAAGCCGAGGCGGCCCATATCGTTGCCGCCGCTGAGCGCGAAGCCGAGATGCTGACTGCCGAGGCGAAGAAGAAGACGGAAGAATTCGTCGCCAACCGCACGGCGCTCTCCGAGCAGAAGATCAAGCAGGCCGAGGCCGATGCGATGAAGGCGGTGCGTTCCGCCGCCGTCGATCTGGCGATCGCGGCCGCAGAAACGGTGCTCGCCAAGAAGGCGGACGGCAAGGTCCAGTCCGAGCTCTTCGGCAATGCCGTCGGCCAGGTTAAGACTCGGCTCAACTGAGCGGTATCGAATGAATGTCGGAAAGGCCGGGCATGTCCCGGCCTTTTTGTTGATACCTTGTTTATTTTCTCCGTCTGGTGCAGCGAGCGTAGCTCGGCGCGCGTGCCCCTCATCCGGCTTCCGCCACCTTCTCCCCGCTTTGGGGGCGAAGGGACATGCCCTGGGCTTTCCGTTCCCTGTCGCCCGCTCCGTTTTACGCTCGCTCTCGTCTGACAGCCGAGCGCTCTCCGATCCGATAGAGAGAGGTGTCGAACGCAATGACGGCCGGATGAGCGGCAGCTTGGCGGTTCAGAGACCTAGGCGTTTCGTTTTGAGCACCTATTCCGATAGCAGTTCGTCCATCTCAGGCTCGTCACCATCCTTCCGCAATGGCCGGAAACTCATCCGGTGCAGCGAGCAGGGGCCGTGCCTCTCTATGCCGGCGCGGTGCTGCGCCGTACCGTAACCGGCATGTGCGGCAAAACCGTAATCGGGAAATACATGATGCGCTCTTGCCATCATTCGGTCGCGCGTGACCTTGGCGACGATCGAGGCGGCGGCGATCGAGACCGAGCGGGCATCGCCCTTGACCACGGCCTGTCCTGGGCAATCGAGGCCTGGCGGCACATCGAGCCCATCGGTCAACACGTAACTGGCGGGAACGGCGAGGCTGCATATGGCGCGACGCATCGCGTCCAGGCTTGCCTTGCGAATGTCCGTCTCGTCTATGCGGGTCGAGCTGGAGGAGGCGATCGAGACGGTCGCGGTTGCCAGGATCTGGGCGAACAGTTCCTCGCGCCGCTGCGCCGAGAGCTGCTTGGAATCGTTAAGCCCCTCGGGAATGCGCTTCGGATCAAGAATGACGGCGGCGGCTACAACGGGTCCGGCCAGTGGCCCGCGGCCTGCCTCGTCGGCGCCGGCCACCGGCCAGTGGCCGGCCTTGCGAGCTTTGAGCTCGAGCTTGAAATCCGGCACGAGAGGGACCGTGTCGAAAAGCAGGGGAGAATCGGGTGGCGTGCGACGTTTCATGCGGCTGAACCTCGCACGCCAACCCGATTTCCCGCAAGTCCCCGGATCAGGGCGGCAGCCGGGGACCGTCCGGCGGATGGTGGCGGTCAGTGCCATCCGCGGGAATTGCGATCGAGGCTCGAAAACAGGGCGGTTTGTCGAGCAGCCGATACGCAAGCTGAAAGCAATTCCGAAAAGCTTGGAGCGGATTCCGTCCGGAATTGCACAAAACGTCAGTCATGATTCCGGGAACTGCCGGCCCCCGGCACTCGGTTGAAAACTGAAGGCTAGAGCAGCGACAGCTGCACGCCGCTGCCATCAGGTGGCACGAACAGATCGTCGCGCAGAGGCACGCTGCGTCGCGTCAGCTCGAAGCGTCGTGCCGCCATTTCGAAACGCCGTGCGATCTGCCAGGCATAGGGGCCGGCGCCCTTCATGCGCTTGCCGAATTCGGCGTCGTAATCCTTGCCGCCGCGCATCGAGCGCACCAGCGACATCACATGCCGGTAGCGATCGGGATAATGCTGCAGCAGCCAGTCGCGAAAGAGCGGGCTGACCTCGAGCGGCAGCCGCAGAATGACATAGCTCGCCTCGGCAGCGCCGGCAGCCTTCGCCGATTCGAGGATGCGCTCCAGCTCGTGATCGTTCAGCGCCGGGATCAGCGGCGCGGCCATGACGGCAGTCTGGATGCCTGCCTCCGAAAGCGCGTGAATCGTCTCCAGCCTTCGCGGTGGCGTGGCGGCGCGCGGCTCCATCGCCCGGGCAAGCTTGCGGTCGAGCGTTGTGACCGAGATGCCGACGCGCACCAGATTCTTACTGGCCATCTCCTGCAGAATGTCGAGATCGCGCAGGATCATCGCCGATTTGGTGACGATCGAAACCGGATGGTTCGCCTTGTTCAGCACCTCGAGGATGCCGCGCATGATGCGCCACTCCTTCTCGATCGGCTGATAGGGATCGGTATTCGTGCCGATCGCGATCACCCGCACCTTATAGCCAGGCTTGGCGAGCTCCCGCTCCAGCAGTTTCGCCGCGTCGGGCTTGGCGAAGAGCTTCGTCTCGAAATCAAGCCCTGCCGAGAGCCCCATATAGGCGTGCGTCGGCCGGGCGAAGCAATAGATGCAGCCGTGCTCGCAGCCGCGATATGGATTGATCGAGCGGTCGAAGGAAATGTCCGGCGATTCGTTGCGGGTGATCGCCGTGCGCGGTTTTTCGACCTGCACCTCGGTCTTGAACGGCGGCAGCTCTTCCAGCGTCTGCCAGCCATCGTCGAACGTCTCCCGCTGCAGCGCTTCGAAACGGCCCGTCGGATTCAGTCCTGCCCCACGCCCGCGTCGCCGATCGCCTTCGATCCTGAGGCCAGAGGATACGATCATTGCATCGGCAATATCTGCTGTATTGGCAGGCGCGAATGCGGCCTGCCCTGCCAGGGACTGCTCTCTCATCGGATTCTCCCGCGGCGGAAAGCCTTTGCCTCCGCCCGTTTTGATGATTAAATTCCTATCGGCAAATAGAGAACAATGCAAGAACAAAATGAGGAAAAGGGTGCTGGCAAAAAATTGTGCGTCGCTTTATGAATAATCGATGTTGACGGTTGTTCTCGAATGCCAGGATCAGGAATCCGAACTGGCGCAGACTTTATCGATATTGGTGGCAGGCGCGGTGGAAGGGCTCGTCAGCGATGTGATCGTGCTCGACCACGGCTCACGCGACGGCACGTCGCGGGTCGCCGACGCCGCCGGCTGCCGTTTCCATTCACAATGGGATATCAAAGACATCGTCCGCTCGGCCCGTGGCGAATGGGTGCTCTTCGTCGAGCCGGGGGCAAGGCCGCAGGCTGGCTGGATCGATGAAATCGCCGAATATATCGCGCTGAACAAGACGCCGGCGCGCTTTTCCGCGTCCCGCGGCTACCGACGCCCGTTCTTCCAGCGCGTCGCTCGCGCCCGGCCGCCGCTGGAACTAGGGCTGTTGATGCCGAAGAGCCAGGCGCTCGCGACCGCCAGAAGCGGGATGCCTCTTGCCGACTTCGTCAAGGGCCAGAAGCCGCGCAAACTCTCCAGCGAACTCATTCCCTCCTGGGTCGCGCGCGCTGCGCGGTAACAACTCGACTTCCGCGACCAGGTCTTCGTCTGCTTCCTCTACGCCAATGGCCGCCTCTCACCCTAGCCCTCTCCCCGTACAACCGGGCGAGGGACGTCCCCTGCGAAAGGTCGGAGAGGGACGGAGAGGTCGCGGCATATGCCCTTGCCGCGTAAAGATGGCGCCCCATCGGATTTGGCGCTATAATTCGCTTATGGCGCCGTCGAAGCGCCTCGCTTCGCAAACGGACGCCATGGAATGCCGGTGAACGGCAGAACAGGTCGGCGAAAATCTCCTCTTCTGCCGGGTTCCCGGCGAAAAGGAGGTGCGTCATGCGACGGGGTATGATCTGTGGCCTGTTGGCCGTCATATTGCCGACACTGGTGATCGCGCATCCGCATTCGGCAGCATCGCAGGCGATGCTCAGTTGCGCAGGCCGATCCGACGTCGTCAAATTCCTGGACAAGAATTTCGCTGAGAAGCTGACGGCGGTCGGGCTTGTCAACCAGAACGCCGTTCTCGAGGTCTATGCCGCAAAAAGCGGAACCTGGACGCTCGTCGTCACGGATGTTCAAGGCATAAGTTGCATTCTGCTGTCGGGTGACAGCTGGGATTCGATGCCGGCCCTGCCGGGTATCGCCACAACGCATCGGCGCTGAAAATTCCGATCGACATTTGGACTGCATTTCTCGCGGCAGCAGCAGTCTATTTCTTCGCGCCGCGTTTCAGGTGCTCGTCTAGGCGCGGCATGATCTCGACGAAATTGCACGGCACGCTGCGATAATCGAGTTGCGCTTTCAGAATGCCGTCCCAGGCATCCCGGCAGGCGCCGGGCGAGCCCGGCAGCGCAAAGATGAAGGTCGAGTTGGCAACACCTGCCGTAGCGCGCGACTGGATCGTCGCCGTGCCGATCTTCTCATAGGAGATGCGGTGGAAGACGGCGGAAAAGCCGTCCATGCGCTTTTCGAACAGCGGCTCCAGGGCCTCGGGCGTCACATCGCGCCCGGTGAAGCCGGTTCCGCCTGAGGTGATGACAACGTCGATCTCGTCCCGCTCGGTCCAGGCCTTGACCCTTGCGGCGATCTTCTCCCGGTCGTCGGGCACGATCGCCCGCTCGACCAGCTTGTGGCCCGCCTCGGTGATCCGCGCCGCCAGCGTATCGCCCGACTTGTCCGTCTCGGGCGTGCGCGTATCGGAGACGGTGAGAACCGCAATGCCGATGGCGATAAAGGGCCGTTTTTCGTCCAAACCTGCCATCAGATGCCTCCCGAAACTGTTTGCGTCGCCTGGAAATACCAGTCTGGCCGCGCCTCGTGAAGAGCCGCCGCCGCATCTCGTGCGGTGGCCATGTCGGCAAAGATCCCGAAGCAGGTGGCGCCGGAGCCCGACATACGGGCAAGGAGCGCGCCCTCAGTCTGCAGCATCGCCGAGATCACCGCGATTTCGGGCACGACTTCGCGCGCCGGCGGCTCCAGGTCGTTGCGGGCCGCCTTGATTGCCGCGAGCCAGCCGGCGCTCTGCGCGAGGTTCAGCGGAGGATTGTTCTTTGCCTTGAGCCGGCGGAAAACCTCCGGCGTCGACACGCCTTTCAGTGGGTTGGCAAGCACCATGGCAAGGGCCGGCAGATCGGGAACGGCTTCGATCTCTTCGCCGATGCCGCGGGCAATCAGCGGCCGGCTCTCGAGACACATGGGCACGTCGGCGCCAAGTTTCAGCGCCAGCGCCGCCAGCGTCTCCACCGGCAATCCAGTGCCCCAGAGGCGCATCAGCCCCCGCAGGGTCGCAGCCGCGTCGGCCGAGCCGCCGCCGATGCCGGAGGCAACAGGCAGGTTCTTTTGGAGGTGGATGTGAACGGGAAAGGCGAGGGCGCCCACGACCTCGCGCAGCAGATCGCGGGCTCTGATCACCAGATTGGTGCCGCCGTCACCGGCAAGCGTCTCTCCGAAGCGGCCCGACAGGGTGAAGGCGTCGGCCGGAGCGGGCAGGAAGCCCAGCCGGTCGCCGCAATCGGCGAAGGTCACCAGCATATCAAGCAGATGATAGCCGTCCGCCCGTTGGCCCGTCACATGCAGGGCGAGGTTGATCTTCGCGCGCGCCTCTTCGGTGACGCCGAAAGCGTCGGCCATCCCCTGCTCACGCATCGGTCGAGTCCGTCAGGATTTCTTATCGGCCGGCGGCGGGGTCACGGGCACCGGATCCGGCTGCTTCTTGTCGGCCGCCTTGGCATCGTCGTCGGCGGGCAGGCCGTTCGCGACCTTCTCCTTGATCTTCGGAATTTCGGCCGCTTCGGGCTCGGAGGCGAGCGCCCGATTCCACTGGTAGACGGCTTCGAGCTTGCGCCCGACGCGCCAGTAGGCATCGCCCAGATGGTCGTTGATCGTCGCGTCGCCGGCCTTGATCTGTGCCGCCCGTTCCAGTTCGTCGACGGCATCGTCGAAGCGCTTCAGCCGGAAATAGGCCCAGCCGAGCGAATCGATGATGTAGCCGTCGTCCGGGCGCAACTCGACGGCCTTCTTGATCATGGCGAGACCTTCATCGAGATTCCGGTTCATATCGATCCAGGAATAACCGAGATAGTTCAGCACCTGCGGCTGATCGGGGTTGAGCTCCAGGGCCTTGCGAAAGTTCGGTTCGGCCTGGTCCCACTTCTTCAGCCGCTCATAGGCAATGCCGCGCTGGAAGAAGACGCTCCAGTTGGCGCGGCCGGCGATCGGGCCGATCACTTCGACTGCCTTGTCGTAATTGGCGGCCATTGCCTCGTAGTCCTTGGCGTCGGAGAGCACGCTGCCATAGGCGAGGTAGCTGCGAATGTCCTTCGGGTCGGAGGCGATCAGCGCCTGCAGGTGCTTGCGCGCCTCGTCGACCTTGCCGCCCTGAGCAAGGGCGAGGCCGAGCTGAAGCTCGGAAATGCGCCGCATCGGCGAATTTTCCGGCACCTTCTTATAGAGGGAGATGGCGCGGTCCATCTGGTTCTGCTTTTCGGCTATGCCGCCGAGCAGGACCAGCGTATCGGCGCTGTTCGGGTCGAGCGCATTGGCCGTCTGCAGGTAGAGCGAGACGATATCCTCGGCACCGTCGCGGTTCAGCGCGCCGCCAACGGAGAAGAGCACGCCGGCGGCCCCTTCTTCGGCGGTCTTGACCTGCTGTTCCTGCTTCTCGCCCTTTTCGATGCTGTCGCGCAGCGCATTCAGCGGCGCGTAGTTCGGAAGCAGGTTGTCGCCGACGGATACGGCGTCGAGCGCCTTCTGCTTGTTGCCCTGCGTCGCCTCGAGGCGGGCGAGCGCCATCACCGCACGCATGAAGGTGTCGGGCGCCGTAGCGCCACCTTCCTTATCGAGCACGGCATCGTTGAGGTGCTGGCGGGCCGACTTCACGTCGCCCGTGACGACGGCGATCGCGCCGGCATTGTAATTCTGGAAGATGCGGAACCAGTCCGGCCCCTTCATCTTCTGGACCATGGCGAGCGCTTCCTTGCCGCGGCCGGCGCCGACGCGGGCCCAGGCGAGCAGCAGGTCGTTCATCATCCGGTCGAGATCGTTGGGCCCCTTATATTTCAGGATCGATTCGGCGGCCTTGTAGTCGCCGCGGCGGACCGCATCCATGGCGCGGACGATCGTGGTGATGCGCTCGACGGTGGGATCGCTCTTCAGATCGTTGGCATATTTGACGCCTTCCTTGATGTCGCCGTTGAGCAGCAGCGAGATCATCAGCCGCTGGCGGATCTCGGGATTGCCGGGCTCGATCTGCAGCGCCTTCTTGTAGAGTGCGATTGCGGTTTCGTAATCGTGATCGACATCGGCCGTGCGCGCGGCGAGGAAGGCGCCGGAGAAAGTGGTGACACTATCGGTATCGAAACTCTCAATCTTGCCGGCATCGCCTGCCTTGGCCGCATCCTCGGCGTTCGCTCCGGCAACACCGCCGAGCGAAAGGACAGCCGCCAGCGCTGCGCTCGTAAGAAGACGGATGGCAAATCTCTGCCGCATTAGAAAACCTTTCTTCGAGAGCGTCCGGCCGTCCTGCCGGTCGCAAATCAGTTGTGATCACTGATTCATAACAGGATGGCTTTTTTGGAGCGGCGCTGCAAGAAAATCAGCCCGCGCTCGAAGGCGTTCGGTTAATTGACGCGCTCGATGCAGAAGTCGATCACTTCCATCAAGGCGGATTTCCATACCGTATCGGGAAGCGGCGCCAGCGCGTCCCGCGCGATCGTGCCGTAATGGATCGCCCGGCCGATCGTATCGCTGAGCGTGCCGTATTTGGTGATCAGCCCCAGCGCTTTTTCCAGGTTGGCGTCGCTGCTGTTGCCGGCCTCGATCGCATCGCGCCAGAAGGCGCGCTCCTCCGTGGTGCCGCGGCGATAGGCGAGGATGACGGGCAGCGTGATCTTGCCTTCGCGGAAATCGTCGCCGACATTCTTGCCGAGATCGGTGGCCTTGCCACCATAATCGAGCGCGTCGTCGACGAGCTGGAAGGCGAGCCCGAGGTTCATGCCGTAGGATTTCAGCGCGTTGCGGCCGGGCCGGCCGGCTTCGGCGACGATCGGGCCGACTTCGGCGGCGGCGGCAAAGAGGGCAGCCGTCTTGGCGCGGATGACGGAGAGATAATCATCCTCCGTCGTCTCCATGTTCTTGGCGACGGAAAGCTGCAGCACCTCGCCTTCGGCGATCACGCAGGCCGCGGAAGACAAGACGTCGAGCGCGTCGAGAGAGCCGACATCGACCATCATGCGGAAGGCCTGCCCGAGCAGGAAATCACCGACCAGCACGCTTGCCTGGTTTCCCCAGATCATGCGCGCCGTCGATTTGCCGCGGCGCAGGTCGCTTTCGTCGACGACGTCGTCATGCAGCAGCGTCGCAGTATGCATGAATTCGACCGAGGTGGCGAGCTTGACGTGGTTTTCGCCGCGGTAGTCGAACAGCGATGCGGCCGCCAGCGTCAGCATCGGCCGCAGCCGCTTGCCGCCGGACGAGATCAGATGGTTCGCCACTTCGGGGATCATCTGTACGTCGGAGCCGGCCTTGGACAGAATGAGCTGGTTAACCCGCTCCATGTCAGTCCTGGTGAGATCGACCAGCGGCTTGATGGATGCCAGTTTGTTTTTGCTTTCTTCAAGCGGTATGACCACGCCCAACGACCCGGACTCCTGTTCACTCATTGCATTTGACAATAGAAAGGGGCGATGGACGCGGCAAGGGGTGAATTGTCGCGCTTGGCGAAATTGGAAGGAAAACCACGGCAAATGCATGAACTTATCCGCGCCAACGATCCCGTTCTGCTCTCCTTTGCGGAGAGCCTGATGAAGGATGCGGGAATTCACTGCTTCATCGCCGATCAGGGCATGAGCGTGCTGGAAGGGTCGCTCGGCATGCTGCCGCGACGCCTGCTGGTGGATGAGGAAATGGCCGATCAGGCTCGCCGCATCCTGATCGACGCCGGCCTCGGCGGTGAACTGCGCGACAGGACGTGAGCGGGCGATGACCGGCAGACCCGCTGAAAGCATCGATGCCTTCCATCGCGGCGCCTTTCATGTGGTGCAGCCGAAGGGCAGGGGCCATCGCGCCGGCATGGACGCGATGCTGCTGGCTGCTCTCGTCGCCGACCCTAGCGCGATCAGGGTTGCCGATCTCGGCGCCGGCGCCGGTGCTGCCGGCCTTGCCGTCGCCTCGCGCCTTGCCAATGCGCAAGTGGTGCTCTTCGAGCGCTCTCCCGAGATGGCCGATTACGCCCGCCGCAGCATCCTGTTGCCGGAAAATGCCCATCTCGCCGCCCGCGTCGGCGTCGTCGAGGCGGATGTGACGCTGACCGCCAAGGCACGCAACGATGCCGGCCTTGCCGATGAAAGCTTCCATCACGTGATCATGAACCCGCCCTTCAACGATGCCGGCGACCGGCGCACGCCCGATGCGCTCAAAGCCGAAGCTCATGCGATGACCGACGGCCTGTTCGAACGCTGGATCCGCACGGCCGGCGCCATCATGATCCCCGGCGGACAATTGTCGCTGATCGCCAGACCCCAGTCGATCGCGGAGATCATCGATGCCTGCGGCCGGCGCTTCGGCGGCATCGAGATCACCGCCATCCATCCGCGCCCCGGTGAAAATGCCGTCCGCATCCTGGTGACGGCCATCAAGGGCTCGCGGGCGCGGCTGTCGCTGCGCTCTGCCCTCATCATGCACGAAGAGGGGAGCCACAAGTTCTCCCCTCTCGTTGATGATTTCAACAATGGCCGGGCGGCCTATGCCAGGCTTTAGGCTCGATTGTTTCCAGCGCAATTCCGGACGGAAAACCGCTCCTACACTTTCCTGGAATTGCTTCAGCCGGTGACGAAGTCGAAGAGCAGCTTGACGTTCAGCCCGGCGATCAAGATCGCGATCACGTAGGAGATGCCGCTCAGCCAGCGCGGCGCCACGAGTTCGCCCATCTTGGCTTTGCTCGCGGTGAACATGACAAGCGGGAAGACGGCGAAGGAAAGCTGCAGGCTGAGCACGACCTGCGTGAGGATCAAAAGCTCGGCCGTGCCCTGGTCGCCGTACCAGACTGTGACGACCGCCGCCGGCACGATGGCGATAGCGCGGGTGATCAGCCGGCGCACCCACGGTTTCAGCCGGATCTTGAGAAAGCCTTCCATGACGATCTGGCCGGCAAGCGTTGCCGTCACCGTCGAATTCAGGCCACAGCAGAGAAGCGCAATACCGAACAGCGTCGGCGCGATCGCCAGGCCCAGAAGCGGCGACAGCAGCGAATGCGCCTCGCCGAGTTCGACGACATCGGTCTTGCCGTGCGCATTGAAGGCGGCGGCCGCAAGGATCAGGATCGAAGCGTTGATCAGCAGCGCGAAACAGAGCGCGACGGTGGAGTCGATCGTCGCATAAGTGAGCGCCTCCTTCTTCTCGGGTACCGTATGACCATAGGCCCGCGTCTGCACGATGCCGGAGTGAAGATAGAGATTGTGCGGCATGACGGTCGCGCCGAGGATGCCGAGTGCCAGATAGAGCATCTCAGGATTGCTGACGATCTCGGTCGTCGGGAAGAAGCCTTTGATGACCGCGCCCCATTGCGGATCGGCGAGGAAGATCTGAACGCCGAAGCAGAGCGCGATGACGCCGAGCAGTGCGATGATGAAGGCTTCCACCCAGCGAAAACCGAGCTTCTGGAGGAAAAGGATCAGGAAGACGTCGAGCGCCGTGATGAGAACGCCGAGCTCAAGCGGAATGCCGAACAGCAGGTTGAGGCCGATCGCCGTGCCGATAACCTCGGCAATGTCGGTCGCGATGATGGCGATTTCCGCGAAAGCCCAGAGCGGCACCGAGACATATTTCGGAAAGGCGTCGCGGCAGGCCTGTGCGAGGTCGCGGCCGGAGGCGATTGCAAGCCGCGCGCAGAGCGACTGCAGCACGATCGCCATCAGGTTGGAAAGCAGTGCCACGGTGAGCAGCGCATAACCGAACTTCGAGCCGCCGGCGAGCGAAGTCGCCCAGTTGCCCGGATCCATGTAGCCGACGGCAACCATATAGCCCGGCCCGGCGAAGGCCGCGGCCCGGCGCAACATCGAGCTCGGCCGCCCCGTTCCGACGGTGCGGTAGACATCCGACAGCGAAGCCTCTCCGCGCTCGTGCCGCCAGCCTCTTTTTGCATTGGGATTGGGGGCGTCCATGCAATTTCCACCTGTTTATCGTGAGCGCACTATGACGGAGCAGCGTGATAATGCAAGTCATTCGCAACAAGAAAATCAATCCGGTGTTTTCAGGAACGCGACCATTGCGTTTGTCGTTCCAGCGCATACATGGATGCGATCGCGAAATAACGATCGTGCGACCCGAAGCGAAGGATAGGAAATGGCCGGATTCTTGAGAAAGCTGCTGCCGAAACGGTTTCGCAAGGATGGTCTCTCCATCCCTGTTGTAAGATTGCAGGGCGCGATCATAAGCGGCGGCGGCCAGTTCCGGCCAACCCTCAATCTCGCCAATGTCGCCCCGGTCCTGGAAAAAGCCTTCGCCATGAAGGACGCGCCAGCGGTTGCCATCTCGATCAATTCGCCGGGCGGCTCGCCCGTTCAGTCCCGCCTGATCTTCACCCGAATTCGTGAGCTCGCCCGCGAAAAGCAGAAGAAGGTGCTGGTCTTCGTCGAGGATGTCGCCGCTTCCGGCGGCTATATGATTGCGCTTGCCGGCGACGAGATCATCGCAGACGCCACCTCGATCGTCGGCTCGATCGGCGTCGTCTCCGGCGGTTTCGGCTTTCCCGAGCTCCTGAAGAAGATAGGCGTCGAGCGCCGCGTCTATACGGCCGGCGAAAACAAAGTGATCCTCGATCCTTTCCAGCCGGAAAAGGAAAAGGACATCGAATACCTCAAGAGCCTGCAGCTCGAAATCCACCAGGTCTTCATCGCAATGGTGCGCGAGCGCCGCGCCGGCAAGCTCAAGGACGATGCGACGGTGTTTTCCGGTCTGTTCTGGAGCGGCACCCGCGGCCTCGAACTCGGCCTCATCGACGGCCTCGGCGACATGCGCCAGGAATTGAAGAGGCGCTACGGCCAGAAGACCCGGCTGGAACTCGTCACCGCCGGCCGCGGCCTGTTCGGCCGCCGGATTCCCGGCGTATCGCCTGTCACACTCGATGGTGTCGCATCGGGCCTCGCGACGGGGCTTGTCGAAGCGGCCGAAGAGAGAGCATTGTGGAGCCGCTTCGGACTTTGAGAGGAGCAAGAGAGGGGCATGGCACAGCTTATTACGATCCTAATCCTGGTGTTCTCAGCCTGGTGGCTCTACCGCCGCTTCGTCTCCGATGCGCGCAGGCTCGCCGAAAAATCGCGCCGTGCCGAAAAGGAGCGCCAGACCGGCGCGGTCGGCACACTGGTCAAGGACCCCGTGACCGGCGAGTATCGGCTGAAGCGCGAAGAGGAATAAGAGGCGTAGCACCTGCGTCGGCCCCTCATCCGGCCGCCGCCGCCTTCTCCCCGTAAACGGGGCGAAGGGACATGCCGCGCCCTCTCCGTTTCCTACCACCTCCCGCAGGGCATGTCCCCCGCCCCGTTTACGGGGAGCGGGTCAGGGTGAGGGGCAGAGGCAGCGGCAGCGGCTCTCGGCGACGCATACGACTGCCGCAAAACCCTTGACCCCCGCCGCCCCCCGTGGCACCTGTCGCGCCGATAATTCCCAAGCCAGCGGTGCCATCCCATGTCAGCTCTCCCCGACCATATGAACCCGAAGCGCTCTTTCCAGGCGCTGATTCTGACCCTGCATAGCTACTGGGCGGACAAGGGTTGCGCGGTGCTGCAGCCTTACGACATGGAAGTCGGCGCCGGCACCTTCCACCCGGCAACGACGCTGCGCGCCCTCGGCCCCAAGCCCTGGAAAGCGGCTTATGTCCAGCCCTCCCGCCGCCCGTCGGACGGCCGCTATGGCGAAAACCCGAACCGGCTGCAGCATTATTACCAGTATCAGGTCATTCTGAAGCCGAACCCGCCCAATCTGCAGGAGCTCTATCTCGGCTCGCTGGCGGCGATCGGCCTCGACCCGCTGCTTCACGATATCCGCTTCGTCGAGGACGACTGGGAAAGCCCGACGCTCGGCGCTTGGGGCCTCGGCTGGGAATGCTGGTGCGACGGCATGGAGGTCTCGCAATTCACCTATTTCCAGCAGGTCTGCGGTATTGAGTGCGCGCCGGTCGCAGGCGAACTGACCTATGGTCTCGAACGCCTCGCCATGTATGTCCAGGGCGTCGACAATGTCTACGACCTCAATTTCAACGGCCGCGAGGGCGACGAGAAGATCAGCTATGGCGATGTCTTCCTGCAGGCCGAGCAGGAATATTCGCGTCACAATTTCGAATTCGCCAATACCGAAATGCTGCATCGCCACTTCGTCGATGCCGAGAAGGAATGCCGGGCGCTGCTCGATGCCGGCGCCCCCGGCGACAGTGCCAATCAGCGTCTGCACAAATGCGTATTCCCGGCCTATGACCAGTGCATCAAGGCAAGCCATGTCTTCAACCTGCTCGATGCCCGCGGCGTCATCTCGGTCACCGAGCGCCAGAGCTATATTCTGCGGGTGCGCACGCTCGCCAAGGCCTGCGGCGAAGCCTTCCTGCTGACCGACGCCGGCGGCGTCAATCTGACGGGCGAGGCGGCGTGACGAAAAAGCCCGCCAGCCGTATCATCCATATCAACGGCTGGCCAGGCACGGGAAAGCTGACTGTCGGCCGCATGCTGGCGAAAAGGCTCGGCGCGCGGCTCATCGACAATCACACGCTGCTTAATCCAGCCGAAGCTCTTTTCACCCGCAGCGACCCTCTGCATGCATCACTGCGTGAGCAGATTCGGCGAGCGGTTTTCGATCACGCCGTGCGCGCCGATCCTGCTGAAAGTTTTGTTTTTACCGATGCTCTTGCGGATGACGAGCATGATAGTGCGATGTTCTCCTGGTATGTCGATCTGGCTGCTGCTAGAGGCGCGGATCTGGTCGCGGTTCTCCTCGACTGCGCGCCGGAGGAGAATGCCAGGCGCCTCATCTCGCCGGGCCGGTCCGAGGCGCTCAAGCTGACGGATACGGCGAAGCTGCAACGGCTCCGGGCAAACTATAAACTGTTGCGCGGGCTGGCTGAACACACAGTCGAAATTGATACGACGGAGCTTTCACCGGAAGGGACGGCGGCCTGGATTCTCGCGCATATCGGTGTTTGACGACAGCCGGGAAACCTGCACTCCATATTGTCTTCGTGATGCCGTCGGCGTCAATCTGACGCACATCCAAAAAAAGTCCTGCGCTCCAGGGACAGGCTTCTTTTGTATTGCGCAAACCATCGCTACGTTATCATCTGGTGTTGCGACAACGTAAGCTTCGGTATCTCTTTTGAAGAGCGATATTTTTTACTTTAAAATTTCATATGAAAATTCCGTTTCCAGTATGTTGCGCCTTTTATCATGGCCGATCTTATGCGCCATGCTGCTCGCGCTGACCTCGTGCAGCAATTTCGACCGAGAGTTCACCGTCCAATCGGCAAACAGTACGGTTGAGGTCTACACCGACGGCACTGCCTTTGTG
This sequence comes from Rhizobium sp. MHM7A, assembly GCF_005862215.1. NCBI lineage: Bacteria > Pseudomonadati > Pseudomonadota > Alphaproteobacteria > Hyphomicrobiales > Rhizobiaceae > Rhizobium > Rhizobium sp. MHM7A. The sequence continues at coordinate 487,462 of NZ_VCHT01000003.1, read as the reverse complement.
TCGGAGTTCTTCGACATCGAGGTCAAAAGGGCGGAAAATTACGGCGGCGTTTACGTTGATATCCCTCAACGTTTCACGGATGCCTCAGGTGGTGTTCACTGGCGCGATTTCCAACTGGCCGCAGCTCGGCGCGGCGGACTCGATGAATATTTTTCCATGGAAAACAATGTGCCGGGCTATTCGATTTATATAGGAATGGAGCACTGCAAAAGTTGCTCTGCAGATCTGCCCAAGGTTCCTACAAAGATCCAGATCGCTTACTGGCTCGGACGCATGGTTCGCCAGGAAGGCGATCGCGAGATTCTCTTCCTGCCGGCCTATATGGGCCGCGTGCATGGCCAGGGCGCGAAAAAAACGCTTACTTTGAAGCTGCCGCCGGGCGGAACGTTGCGCCCTTCGCAACAGGATCGGCAGAGCACCTATCACATAATGCCGAGCGCGCCGAATGAGATCCAGGTGTCTATTCCTGCAGGTAAAAGGGATCGAGTCCTGCCTGACATCGAGGTCGAATATCCCGCAGGGACCTTTGTGACCATAACGAGCGGTACGCGGGTAGAGTGGTGGCTCTCCGATCACTTTCTCCCGTTCATCAGGATTTTGGGACCAATCGTCGCCGGTCTGTTTGTCCTTACTAGGTTGGGGCAGGCCTGGCGATTGCCTGCATCGTTGATAGCCTTCGATAGCAAGAAGACGGAGAGCACATCGCCTGCGTTGGCGGCCTATTTGTTTTCGAACTGGAAGCCGGAGGCCGCGAAGCCGGCCTTCATGGCGTCTGCCTGCCATCTCGCAATGAAGAGACTGCTTCGCATTTCCAGCCTTGGTGAGGATGCCGAAGCTTCGGATTTGTCTGCCAGACAGGTGCGCAAGAAAGGCAAGGTGGCGCGCGCCAGATGGTATGGCCTTCCCGCGGTGACGCGTTCGGTATTTGGTCGAATTGAAGGAGAGCGGCCTGTCAATGACCGGCGGACGGTCCTAAATGCCCTGTATGGTTTCGAACGTGACTTGCATCAGACAGTCACTGAGGAATATCGAAAAGTTAGAGGCGGCGCAGATCGAACACGGCTGGTGGCTGCGGCCACCATTCTGGCTCTTGGCACTGCTGCCGCCTATTTCTCGGGCCTGTTGATCTTTTCCGTTTCCATCTGCGGGATATTGTTGGTTCTTTTCATAGTTGTAATGATGTTCCGCCACCCGGAGCGGTTTCCCATGGCAGTCAGCACCTCCGAGCAATTCAAGCAGGCGCTCATTCTGTTTCTGGGTTTTCCGGCGATAGTGATTGCTGCACTTTCCTACATCGGTACGACTGAGGTTATCAGCGAACAGCGGCCATATCTGATGGCGATTTTATTGGATATCGTCGGCATTGTGACTGTTGTGGCGCTGCGCATACCCACGCCGAAGCAGCGACAGATCCACAATGACATTCTCGTTTTGAATCGCTATTTCCTCGGAGAAATCGAAGGCCCGGCAATGTCGGTGGAATGCTACGAGCACCACCTTCCTTTCGCTGTTGCCCTGAACGTCGAGCAACACTGGACCGAGCGCTTCGATCGCTGGCGAGAAAGCGAAAAGATGGAGACCTATGCTCCGGATTGGCGGAGCAGTTCTTAGACGGACGGCGATATCAAGGTCTGAGGCCGAAGAACGACCGCGCCACGATGACTTTGTTGTTTCGAATCACTAACGTGCAATCATCAAATCGGGGAGCCCATCTGCATGTACGTGATACTCGCTATTATCGCTGTCATCGCACTCTACATCGTCTTCATCTACAACGGCCTGGTGCGCTCCCGGCAGATGGCGGAAGAAGCCTGGTCGGGCATCGATGTGCAGTTGAAGCGCCGTGCCGATCTGATCCCGAACCTGATCGAGACGGTGAAGGGCTATGCCGCCCACGAGAAATCGACGCTCGAAGAGGTGGTTTCCCTCCGCAACAAGGCACAGGCGGTGCCATCGGGCGATGTCGCCGGCAGGGCGCAGGTGGAGGGTCTGCTCGGCCAGGCGCTCGGTCGGGTCATCGCGCTCGCCGAGGCCTATCCCGATCTCAAGGCCAACGAGAATTTCGCCGAACTGCAGGATTCCCTGGAAACGATGGAAGGCGAATTACAGATGGCGCGGCGTTATTACAACGGCGCGGCCCGCGACCTGAACGTCAAGGTCGAAAGCTTCCCTTCCAATCTCGTCGCCGGCCAGTTTGGTTTTGCCAAGCGGGAATACTTCGAAATCACCAACGAGGCCGATCGCGCCGTTCCCAGCGTCAAATTCTGACGATCCGGCATTTTGCCTTTGCGAAAAAGCGATTAAGAGCAAGGGCAGGTGGCGACGCGCCTTAGCCTCGCTCAGGGACGGAAGACATAGCATGACACGCACAGCCAAACTCACGATCATCCCGCCGGGCAAGCCGCTTTCGGGCCGCGCCATGCCGCCGGGATCGAAGTCGATCACCAACCGCGCGCTCTTGTTGGCGGGCCTTGCCAAGGGCACGAGCCGGCTGACCGGCGCGCTGAAGAGCGACGATACGCGTTATATGGCCGATGCGCTGCGCGCCATGGGAGTTGCGATCGACGAACCCGACGACACCACCTTCGTCGTCACCGGCAGCGGCAGGCTCATGCCGCCGAAAGCGCCGCTCTTCCTCGGTAATGCCGGCACGGCGACACGCTTCCTGACGGCGGCGGCTGCCCTGGTCGACGGCACCGTCATCGTCGATGGCGACGAACACATGCGCAAGCGCCCGATCGGCCCGCTGGTCGAGGCGATGCGCACGCTCGGCATCGATGTGAGCGCCGAGACCGGCTGCCCGCCGGTCACCGTCAGGGGGACCGGCCGCTTTGAGGCCGACCGGATCCTGATCGATGGCGGCCTCTCCAGCCAATATGTCTCGGCCCTGCTGATGATGGCGGCGGGCGGCGACCGGCCTGTTGACATCGAACTCGTCGGCGAGGATATCGGCGCGCTCGGCTATATCGATCTCACCACGGCGGCGATGAAGGCCTTCGGCGCCAGGGTCGAGAAGACCAGCGCCGTCACCTGGCGCGTCGAGCCGACCGGCTACCGCGCCGCCGATTTCGTCATCGAGCCGGATGCCTCCGCCGCGACCTATCTCTGGGCAGCCGAAGTGCTGAGCGATGGCAGGATCGATCTCGGCGTCCCGAACGATGCCTTCACTCAGCCGGATGCCAAGGCTTACGAGACGATCGCCAAGTTCCCGCATCTGCCGGCTGAAATCGATGGCTCGCAGATGCAGGATGCCATTCCGACGATTGCCGTGCTTGCCGCCTTCAACGAGACGCCGGTCCGTTTCGTCGGGATCGCCAATCTGCGCGTCAAGGAATGCGACCGCATCCGCGCCCTGTCGACGGGGCTCAACAATATCCGCGAAGGCCTGGCCGTGGAGGATGGTGACGATCTGATCGTGCACTCCGATCCCGCTCTTGCCGGTCAGGCACTGCCGGCCGAGATCGACAGCTTTGCCGATCACCGCATTGCCATGAGCTTTGCGCTCGCCGGCCTCAAGATCGATGGCATCACCATTCTCGACCCTGATTGCGTCGGCAAAACCTTCCCCGCCTATTGGCGAACGCTCGCCGCCCTTGGCGTGACCTATCGGGACAAGGATTGAAGCAAGGCGCAGCCGGGGCAGCCGGCGGGGAGGCAGGATGGAGCGTCGGTTTTTCGGTTTCTGCTTGGCGCTGCTCTTGTTGGTGGCTGCCCAGGCGGCCTTTGCTACGGAACTGATCGACAGTTTCCTCTCCGACATTGCGCTCGAAAAGAGCGGTGCGATGACGGTGACGGAAACGATCACCGTCAATGCCGAGGGCGATCAGATCAATCACGGCATCTTCCGGGACTTCCCGCTCTATTTCACTGACGCCGGCGGCCGTCGCCGCAGCGTCGATTTCGACATGGTGTCGGTGAAGCGTGATGGCAGGGACGAGCCCTGGCACACGGAATCGATATCGGGCGGCATCCGCATCTATGCGGGCTCCGCCGAAGTGACGGTGGCGCCGGGCCGTCATCGTTACGTCTTCACCTACAGGACCAACCGCCAGATCCGCTATTTCGACTACCATAACGAGCTCTACTGGAACGTCACCGGCAATGGCTGGATCTTCCCGATCCGCTCGGCGACGGCGACGGTGACGCTGCCGCCCGGCGTTACCGCCACCGAGACGACCTTCTTTACCGGCCCGCAGGGCGCCAAGGGGAAGGATGCCCGTGTCAGCGAAACCGGCGCCGGCCTCGTCTTTTCCACCACCGCGCCTCTTGGCCCCCAAGAAGGCTTGTCCTTTGCGATCCGCATGCCGAAGGGCTCGATCGATCCGCCGAGCGCGGACATGGAGAGCAGCTGGTGGCTGAAGGACAACCGCAACTATTTCATCGGCTTCGGCGGGTTGGCATTGGTCTTCGCCTATTACCTGAGATCCTGGCTGAAAGTCGGCCGCGATCCTGCGCGCGGCGTCATCGTGCCACGATGGGATGCCCCTGAAGGCATTTCCCCAGCGCTGGTCAACTACATCGACAATAAGGGCTTCTCCGGGGAAGGCTGGACCGCACTTGCCGCCACGGCGCTCAATCTGGCGGTCCGCGGCTACGTCAAACTCGAAGACCTGAAGAATTCGATCGTTATCCGCGGCACCGGCAAAGCGCTCGGCAAGGAGAAGTTTCAGGCTGGCGAGGCCGAGCTGCTGAAATTCGCCGGCGGCGAAGGCAGCATGCTGACGATCGACAAGGCCAATGGCGAGCGGGTAAAATCGGTTGGGCAGTCCTTCCGTTCGGCGATCGAGAAGGAACATCGCGGCAAATATTACAATTCCAACATCGGCTATACCATAGGCGGCGTCGCGCTCAGTGCCGCCGCCCTGGTGGCGCTGTTCGTCTTCGGCTCGCTGGAGCCTGACACGATCGCGCTGATGCTGATCCCGATTGCCGTCTCCGTCTTCATTTCAGTGTTCATCGCCGGTTTGGTCAAGTCGCTGCACCACGGCAGATCGCTGTTCGCCAAGGTCATGGCCGTCATCGCCGCAGCGGTCGGCGTTTTTGTCGGCATCAGCATTCTTTCCATCATTGTCCTGACGCTCGCCTCGTCGCTGATCGAACTGCACGAGACGCCGATGCTCTTTGCCATCGGCGGCATCGTGCTGCTCAACATCCTCTATTTCTTCATCATGGGCGCGCCGACCCCGCTCGGCGCCAGGATGATGGACGGCATCGACGGCCTGCGGCAATATCTGACGCTTGCCGAGAAGGACCGCATGAACATGGCGGGCGCGCCTGCAATGTCGCCGCAGCATTTCGAGACGCTGCTTCCCTACGCCGTGGCATTGGGCGTCGAAAAGCCCTGGTCTCGCACCTTCGAGACCTGGCTTGCGGCAGCTTCCGCCGGCGCGGCCGCGGCCTACGACCCCTCCTGGTATTCCGGCGATTTCGACAGCGGCGGCTTCTCCGACCGCGTCGGCGGGTTCTCCTCGTCGATGGCGTCCACCATCGCTTCCACGATACCCTCGCCGCCGCCGTCGAGTTCATCCTCCGGTTTTTCCAGCGGCGGCTCCTCCGGCGGCGGTGGCGGAGGCGGGGGAGGTGGAGGCTGGTAGCTTTCTCGCTTGACCTTTCGCCCCTTGGCCCTTAACCGCCTGACGGAACAGGAAAGGGTGGCGCATGAAGGTTCTGTTGATCGGATCGGGCGGACGCGAGCATGCGCTCGCCTGGAAGCTGGCGCAATCGCCGTTGATGAGCGAATTCTACGCCGCGCCCGGCAATCCCGGCATTGGCGAACACGCCGTCCTCGTGCCGGTCAATATCGAGGATCATGAAGCGGTGGCCGCCTTCTGCAGGGAGAAGGCGATCGATTTCGTCGTCGTCGGCCCCGAGGCGCCGCTCGTCGCCGGTCTCGCGGACCGGCTGCGCGCCGATGGCCTGGCGGTCTTCGGCCCCTCTGCCGCCGCCGCCCAGCTCGAAGGCTCCAAGGGCTTCACCAAGGATATCTGCGCCCGTTATGGTATTCCGACTGGCGCCTATCAGCGCTTCAACAATGCGCCGAAAGCCAAAGCCTATATTCGCGCTCAGGGCGCGCCGATCGTCGTCAAGGCTGACGGTCTGGCCGCCGGCAAGGGCGTGACCGTTGCGATGACCCTGGACGAGGCGTTTGCCGCGGTTGACGACTGCTTCGAGGGCGCCTTCGGCGCGGCCGGCGCCGAAGTCGTCGTTGAAGCCTATCTCGATGGCGAGGAAGCGAGCTTCTTCTGTCTCTGTGACGGAAAACATGCGCTGCCGCTGGCGACCGCCCAGGATCACAAGCGGGTGGGCGAGGGAGACACCGGCGTCAATACCGGCGGCATGGGCGCCTATTCGCCGGCGCCGGTCATGACGGCCGAGATGGTCGAGCGCACGATGAAGGAGATCATCGACCCGACGATCCGCGGCATGGCTGAAAGCGGCCATCCCTTCTCCGGCGTTTTTTTCGCCGGCCTGATGATCACCGAGAAGGGGCCGGAGCTTATCGAATACAATGTCCGTTTCGGCGATCCGGAATGCCAGGTGCTGACGATGCGACTGAAAAGCGATCTGCTGCCGCTGCTGCTGGCCACGGCCAATGGAACGCTCGATCAGGTGAGCGCCGAATGGAGCGACGATCCGGCGCTCACGGTGGTCATGGCTTCGAAGGGCTATCCCGGCGGCTATCAGAAGAACACACCGATCGAATTCCTGCCGGAGGCAGGCGAGGGCGAGAAGGTGTTTCATGCCGGCACGGGCGTGAAGGACGGCGCCCTGGTCGCGACCGGTGGACGGGTGCTGAACGTTACCGCATCAGGCCGCACGGTTGCCGAAGCGAAGGGTCGCGCCTACGCGCTGCTGGACAGGGTTCGGTGGGAAAACGGCTTCTGCCGGCGCGACATCGGCTGGCGTGCGGTCGAGCGCGAAAAAGCCTCCGGCAAAGTATAAACCGCCGAGTTCCTTAAATTTTTACCCTTTCCCCTGACGGGATGGAAACAAAGCTTCGCTATAACGCTCCCGTAGTGAGACGGAGGTGCGTTGATGCGTCAGATTTTCCTCGGTGCGGCAATCCTGCTGATGGCAGGCTCGGCGGTGGCCTCCTCGATTGAGGTGATCGGCAAGACGGCAGCGCGTGCCGAGGGCAGCATCGTCACTGAAAGCTGCGCTGCTTGCCCGCCGCTGCAGGCCGAACAGAGCCACAAGGACTATGCGGTGCCGGAACTGAAACCGGGCGTCCTCCAGGCAAGCGAAGTCCGTAGCGTCGGCGGCGAAAAGAAGATCTATCGCACCGAAGCCTGGATGGGCGGCTCGCCCGTCGTCTTCGTCACCAAGGCAACGCCGGAAGCCTTGGCTGCCGCCGAGCCTTCGATCCCGCCCGAACATGGCATAGATATGAACGCAACGACCGCAGCCGTCATCGGCGGCGATGCCAGGCCGGTTGCCGCCGGCATGGCTGAACAGCCGGCGGCCCTCGATGTTTCCGAATTCAAGCTGCGTTTCTGAAATCCAAGCCGCAAGACTGCTTTGCGCTTCCATGGCGAGCTGAGCCGCTCCGAACGTTCCCTGCCCCTGCCCGATCAAGGTGTCGATCGCTTGGGGTTCCACCACGGTGGAGCGAATGCACCCTCGAAGAGAAGCGGGGGTGCATTCGGCTTTGAAGCCCCGAGAAACGTCTGGACGTCGAAAACCGTGTGATGTTCGACCGTCGCGTGAAAATGCGCGGGTTGTGTCGGAGCGCCACCCCCTGATTTTTAGGGAAATTCCCGTTGTTTTGAATAAAATTAAAGCTTTCTTATTGAGTCAGCTTCAATTCTTATTCGCCGGTCGCAGCATGTTGTTTCAGCAGCGGTAGACGCGTCCTCCTGGATGCGCTCGCACAGGCGGTAGAAGACCGCACCGGAATGTATTCCCTCATTCCCCTTTGCGAGGAATCATGAAAAATTTGAAGATATCGAAGCAGCTCATATTGCTGGTCATTGGCCTGATGATGGCCTTCGCGATCGCCACGTCCTTGCAGATCCGCTCCTCGGTCGATGCGATTTACAAGGAGCGGTATGACATGCTCCGCGCCGAGGTTCAGTCGGCGGTCTCGGTTCTCAAGCTTTACCAGGCCAAGGTCACCGCGGGCGAAATGACGCTGGAGGATGCCCAGAAGCAGGCCTATACCACCGTCAATGGCATGAAATACGATCCGGACGGCTATTTCTTCGGATATAGTTACGATCTCCAGATGATGTTCCACTACGATGCCTCGAAGGTCGGACAGAACCTGAAGGGCCAACCGGACAGCAAGGGCAAGCTCTATCGCGAAGAGCTGGTCAAGCTCGGCCAGCAGGGCGGCGGCCTTGTCGATTATTATTCCACCAGCAAGCCGGGCCAGCCGGTCGGCGATTACCGAAAGACGGCCTATGGCCAGGCTTTCGAACCCTGGAAGGTCGTCGTCGTCACCGGCGTCTACACCGACGATCTCGATGCGCAGGTCAACAACACGATCCTGACCGCCCTTTCCGGCAGCATCGTTCTCTTCTTCCTTGCCATGGCTGCCGCCTACGTCGTCATCCGCGGCATATCGGGACCTCTCAACAATGTCCACGCCGCCCTGAAGGCGGTGTCAGAAGAGGACGTTTCCATCGCCATCCCGCATACCGGCATGAACAATGAGGTCGGCATGATGGCAAAAGCGACCCTGTCGCTGCAGGAAAAGATCCGCGAACGCCATGCAATGTCCGACCGCGAGGCGGCCCAGCAGCTGGCGCTGGAAAGTGAGCGCGAAAACAACCTGCGCCAGCAGCAGGACGAGGCCGCGCTCCAGGCCCGCGTGGTGACGACGATCGGCCAGGCGTTGGAGCTGATCGCCCGCGGCGACCTTACCGTCCGCTGCGCCGATCTTGGCCAGAAATACGCCGCCCTTCGCGACAACTTCAACGATGCGCTGTCGCATCTCGAAGCCGCCATGGCCAAGGTCAGCGTCAAGGGCAGTGACATCGGCACGAGCAAGGAAGAAATTCGCCGCGCCTCCAACGAATTGTCGCAGCGCACCGAGCGCCAGGCCGCAAGTCTGGAAGAAACATCTGCCGCCCTCGATCAGCTCACCGTCGCCGTCCGCCAGACCGCGGATGGCGCCCATGAGGCGAGCAAGCGCGTGCATGCCGTCAGCGCCGAGGCGACCCATAGCGATGCGATCGTCAGCCAGGCGATCGAGGCGATGAGCGGCATCGAGAAATCGTCTTCGGAGATCACCAAGATCATTGGCGTTATCGACGAGATCGCCTTCCAGACCAACCTCTTGGCTTTGAATGCCGGCGTCGAGGCGGCCCGTGCCGGCGAATCCGGCAAGGGTTTTGCCGTCGTCGCCCAGGAAGTGCGCGAACTCGCCCAACGTTCCGCCGCCGCGGCCAAGGAGATCAAGGACCAGATCGCCCGCTCCTCCAGCCAGGTCGATCACGGCGTCCGTCTGGTCGGCGAGGCAGGCGAGGCGCTGAAGCGCATCTCCGACCAGATCAAGGCCGCCAACGAGATCGTCGCCAAGATCGCCCACAGCGCTTCCGAACAGGACACCACGCTGCGCTCGATCTCCTCGTCGGTGAATCAGCTCGACGCCGCCACCCAGCAGAACGCCGCCATGGCCGAAGAGACCACGGCATCGGCCGAGACGCTCGCCAGCGACACCGACGAACTGATCAACCTCATCCGCGGCTTCCGGGTCAGCGGCGAAAGCGCTGTACCGGTCACGCATCAAGGTCGTCGCGCTGCCTGAGCGGCGCGGCGACAATCAGGATTTTCAGCACCAAAATCTTAGCGGCCGTCGGTTTTCCGGCGGCCGTGTCGTTTCAGGCTCATGGTGCCAGACGGTCGAGCAATTGGTCGATTTCCCTGTCCGAAAACACCTCGACGCCAGCCGCCTTCAGGGCCGCCGCGGTCACGCCATTGCCGGCCTGCCTGCGGCCGGAAAATGTCCCGTCATAGATGAAATCCGATCCGCAGGATGGACTGCCGTCGATCAGCAGCGCATGGCGGCAGCCGGTTTGCCGTGCGAGCGCCACGGCGTTCTCCGCTGCCTGCAGGAACTCTGCCGTTACATCGCCGCCGGTCAGCTCGACGACCCGCGCCTTGCCGGCCAGAACCTGTTCGCCGGTCGCTCCATCCGCGATCTCCGCCGGCGGCCGCGGCACCGCCATACCCGCCGACATCTCCGGACAGATCGTCACCAGCCGCCCCTCGGCCCGCCATATCTCGATCGCCGGATGAAGCAAAGGCTTGGCCCGCCCGTCATAACGGACGGCGTGCCCCATGAGGCAGGCGCTGACGAGGATCTTGCTCTGCATGGCTGTTTGAGTAATCCCACGGGGACGGTGATGCTAGGGTGATTATCGTGGACCGACCAAAATAAACCACGCAATCAGAGATGCGGCAAGCACAGCGTTCGCGTTAGCACTGGGAAGAGCACCCAGCCCAAAAACCGCTCACCCCGAAATCTTCGAGAAATCCGCCACCGTTCCCGTCGCCTCGCGGATCAGCCTGAGCAGGGCGAGGCGGTTGGCGCGGATCGCGGCGTCCTCGTCGTTGACGAGCACGTCTTCGAAGAAGCGGTCGACCGGGCCGCGCAGCTTGGAAAGTGCTTCCATCGCCGAGCGGAAATCCTCCGCGGCAACGGCATTCGCCGCATCCTCCGAGGCGCTCGATATGGCGGCGAACAGCTCCTTCTCGGCAGCGAGCCTGAAGAGCGCCGGCGAAACGCCGTCGGCGATGACGGTGCCCTTCTTTTCCTCGGCGGCGAGCAGCTGTGTCGCGCGCTTGGTGCCGGCAAGCAGGTTCTTGCCGTCCTCCGAGGTGATGAAGGCCGTCAGCGCTTCGACGCGGCGCGCCACCATCAACAGGTCGTCGGCTTCAGGCGTCAGCACGGCGTCGATCAGATCGTGCCGGGCACCCTGGTCACGCAGGTAGACCTTGAGACGATCATGGAAGAAGGAGAGCAGATCGCCGTCCTTGGTCGTCGCCAGCAGCGGCAGCCGGATCCGTCGCTCCAGCAGGATGCGGACGACCCCGAGGGCTGCCCGTCGCAGGGCGAAGGGATCCTTCGAACCCGTCGGCTTTTCGTCGATCGCCCAGAAGCCCGTCAGCGTGTCGAGCTTGTCGGCAAGCGCCAGCGTGATCGCCACCTTGTCGTCCGGCACGCGGTCCGACGGGCCCTGCGGCTTGTAATGGTCCTCGATCGCCGCGGCAACGGAGGCGTTCTCGCCCTGCAGCGCCGCATATTTGCGGCCCATCAGGCCCTGCAGCTCCGGAAATTCACCGACGGCTTCGGTGCGCAGATCGGCCTTGGCGAGCACGGCGGCACGATCGACGAGAGCAGCGTCCGCGCCGGTGATGGCGGCGAGCTCCTTCGCCAGCGACCGAATGCGGGCGACCCGTGCGCCCTGCGTGCCGAGCTTGGCATGGAAGGTCACGTCGAGCGCGTCGAGCTTGGCCATGCGCTGGTCGAGCGGCTTCGTCAGGTCGAGGCTGAATTTTGCGGCAGATGCTTTCAGTGTTTCGAGATCGGGCATGTCGCCCTGGTCGCGCTTCCAGAAATGCAGCGCGTCGGAAAGCCTGGCCCGCACCACCTTGCCGTTGCCATGGGTAATTTCCTTGCCGCCGTCGCTCGCCTGGATATTGGAGACGAGAATGAACCTGTTCGACAACGACTCGTCGCCCTGCTTGCGGGTGACGAAGCATTTCTGATTGGTCTTGATCGTCAGGCGGATGATCTCCGAGGGGATGGAGAGGTAATCCTCCTCGAACGAGCCCATCAGCACCTGCGGCCATTCGACGAGGCCGGAGACTTCCTCCAGCAGGCCTTCGTCTTCCACCAGCTCCAGCCCGTTGGCGAAAGCGATGTCGCGGGCGTCGTGGAGGATGATGTCCTTGCGCCGCTCGGCGTCGAGGATGACCTTCGCCCTTTCCAGGCTCGCCGCGTAATCGTCGAAGCGGCGGACCGTGATCGCCTCGGGCGCATGGAAACGATGGCCGTAGGTGACGTTGGAGGCGGTAACGCCGTCGATCTCGAAGGGGATGACGACCGTCTCTTCATGTTCGGGGCCGAAAGTGCAGACGATCGACTGCAGCGGCCGCACCCAGCGCAAGGCGCCGGGTTTGGAGGAGGCCTTGCCCCAGCGCATCGACTTCGGCCACGGGAAATCGCGGATAATGCCGGGCATCACCTCGGCGACAATATCTTCGGCAGCGCGGCCCGGCTTGGAAATGACGGCGACGTAAAAATCGCCCTTCTTCGGATCGCTCACCACCTGGGCTTCGGAGACCGAAGAAAGGCCGGCGCCGCGCAGAAAGCCCTCGATCGCCTTCTCGTTGGCGTCGGTGCGCGGCCCCTTGCGCTCCTCGCGCACATCGGCCGAGCGTGCCGTCAGGCCGTGGATGTCGAGCGCCAGCCGCCGCGGCGTCCAGTATTCTCGCGCACCCTCATAGGACAGACCCGCTTCGACAAGGGCATCGGTGACGAGCTTCTTCAGGTCGCCCGCAGCCTTGCGCTGCATGCGGGCCGGAATCTCTTCGGAGCGAAGTTCGAGAAGAAGGTTTGGCATGTCACTCTTTTCCTTGCGCCCTCGGGCAGGGCGATCCAAAAACGTTGCTTCTGCTATCAAAGAATGCCGCATCTGCACAACCGCAAAAACGGGTGAGAGCGATGGCGGGGTGACCGTCCGATGATCCCCCGATCCATTAACTTCCGCTGTGGAAACCACAGTCGGGCATTGCCTTGCCGCTTTTCGCCGCTATGGTCCCGCAACCTTCGTCCACATAGGAAATCCCATGGCCGCAGACCTCCGCTTTCTCGCAGCCCGCATCTCCGCCGAAATCAATGCCCGGCCCGAACAGGCCAAAGCCGCCATCGAGCTGCTCGACGAAGGCGCCACCGTGCCCTTCATCGCACGCTATCGAAAGGAAGTGACGGGCGGGCTCGATGACACGCAGCTGCGCAATCTCGCCGAGCGGCTGGTCTATCTGCGGGAACTCGAAGCCCGCCGCGCCGCAATCGTCGAATCGATCACCGGCCAGGGCAAGATGACCGACGAGCTGATGGCCAAGGTCGCCGGCGCCGAAACCAAGGCAGAGCTCGAAGATCTTTATCTGCCTTACAAGCCGAAGCGCCGCACCCGCGCCGAGATCGCCCGTGAACGCGGCCTCGGCCCGCTTGCCGAGGCGATCCTTGCCGACCGCGGCCGCGAGCCGGCGGTTCTCGCAGAGGGGTTCATCACGCCGGATGTGACCGACATTAAGACGGCGCTCGAAGGCGCGCGCGACATCATCGCCGAAGCCATCGCCGAAAATGCCGATCTGCTCGGAAAATTGCGCGCTCATATGCGCCAGGCTGCGCTTTTGAAGGCCAAGGTCGTCGACGGCAAGCAGGCGGCGGGCGAGAAGTTTTCCGACTATTTCGATCATTCCGAACGCTGGGCGACCGCGCCTGGGCACCGGGCGCTCGCCATGCTGCGCGGCTGGAACGAGGAGGTGCTGACGCTGACGATCGAGGCCGACGCCGAGACCGCCTCGCCGAACAAGCCGGTCGAACGCATGATCGCCGCGGCCTACGAAATTGGTGCGAGCCGTCCGGGCGACCGCTGGCTGATGGAGGTCGCGAGCTGGACCTGGCGCGTCAAGCTTTCCATGTCGCTCTCGCTCGACCTGATGCGCGAGCTGCGCGAAAGGGCCGAAGAGGAGGCGATCCATGTCTTCGCCCGCAATCTCAAAGACCTGCTGCTCGCCGCCCCCGCCGGCTCGCGCGCGACCATGGGTCTTGATCCCGGGATCCGCACCGGCGTCAAGGTTGCCGTCGTCGACGGCACCGGGAAGGTGGTGGCGACCTCGACCGTCTATCCCTTCCAGCCGAGGAACGACGTGCGCGGCGCCCAGATCGAGCTCGCGTCGCTGATCCGCAAGCACAATGTCGAGCTGATCTCGATCGGCAACGGCACCGGCAGCCGCGAAACGGAAAAGCTGGTGGCCGACATGCTCGCCGAGCTGCCGGCCCCGAAGCCGACCAAGGTCATCGTTTCGGAAGCCGGCGCCTCGGTCTATTCCGCCTCGGCGACCGGTGCGGCGGAATTCCCCGATCTCGACGTGTCGCTGCGCGGCGCCGTCTCCATCGCGCGGCGCCTGCAGGATCCGCTCGCCGAGCTCGTCAAGATCGAACCGAAATCGATCGGCGTCGGCCAGTATCAGCATGATGTCGACCAGCAGAAGCTGTCGCGTTCCCTCGATGCCGTCGTCGAAGATGCGGTGAACGCGGTCGGCGTCGATCTGAACACCGCCTCGGCGCCGCTTCTCGCCCGCGTTTCCGGCCTCGGCCCGTCGATCGCCGAGGCCATCGTCCGCCACCGCGACAGCGAAGGCCGTTTCGAGACGCGCCGCGATCTTCTGAAGGTTGCACGCCTCGGCGGCCGCACCTTCGAACAATGCGCCGGCTTCTTGCGTATCCCGAACGGCAAGGAGCCGCTTGACGCCTCCTCCGTTCACCCCGAGGCCTACGGCGTCGCCAAGAAAATCGTCGCCGCCTGCGGCCGCGACCTGCGCGCGCTGATGGGCGACAGCGCCGCCTTGAAATCGATCGATCCGCGCCAGTTCATCGATGAGAAATTCGGCCTGCCGACGGTGAAGGATATTATCGCCGAACTGGAAAAACCCGGCCGCGACCCGCGACCGAGTTTCAAGACCGCGACCTTCGCCGAGGGAGTCAATGAGATTTCCGATCTGAAGCCCGGCATGGTGCTCGAAGGCACAGTCACGAATGTCGCCGCCTTCGGTGCCTTCGTCGATATCGGCGTGCACCAGGATGGCCTGGTGCATGTGTCCCAGCTGGCCGATCGCTTCGTCAAGGATCCGCATGACGTCGTAAAGGCGGGCGATGTCGTCAAGGTGCGGGTCGTGGAAGTCGATGCCAAGCGCAAGCGCATCGGTCTCTCCATGCGCCGCGACGATGGTTCATCGGCGTCTCAGCCGCGCGGTGATTCTCGCGGAAGTCAGGCCGGTCGGCCGCAGAACGAGCGTCGGCCTGCAGCTCAGAAGTCCCAGAGCCAGGGTGCATTCGGCGCTGCATTGGCCGAGGCCATGAAGCGAAAATAAGTGCTTAGCCGGTATTCTGGCAAAAATGCCACAGTTTGGCAGCGTTCTGCGCTGAGTGCCAAATCCGGCGCTTGTAAGGCGGAAGAGAGCTATTAAGTTGATGTGACCATCCTGTCACATTTGCGAGGCGTCCATGGCGTCGGCTTTCTTATCGATCGTCAAGCAAATCATCCGCAAGGGTTCTTTGAAACTTACCCTTGCCAATGGCGAGACACACATGATCGGCGACGGCACCGGCGAAATGGTTGCCGCCCGCCTCGCCGATCAGGAGGCCGAGGACGCGATCCGCCGCGACCCGACGCTGAAGCTCGGCGAAATGTACATGCAGGGCCGGTTCATCCTAGAACAGGGCAACATCTACGATTTCCTGTCGCTGGTGAAGCAGAACACCACCAACGAAATCTTCGATTTCAAGATGGCGGCGCTGCTCGTCGGCCGCATCGCCTGGCAGCAGCTGAAGAGCCGTGTGCCGGTCAACCGCAACAAGCACAATGTCGCCCACCATTACGATCTCTCTGCCAAGCTCTTCGATCTTTTCCTGGATGAGGACTGGCAATATTCCTGCGCCTATTTCGAACCACCGGGCATCAGCCTCGACGAGGCGCAGCTTGCCAAGAAACGTCATATCGCCGCCAAGCTTCTGCTTGCGCCCAACCAGCGCATCCTGGAGATCGGCTCCGGCTGGGGCGGCATGGGCATGTATCTGACGGAGGCGACGGAGGGCGCCGATTTCACCGGCATCACCCTCAGCGAAGAGCAGCTGAAGGTCTCCCGCGCCCGCGCCGAAAAACGCGGCCTTTCCGACCGCGTGCGTTTCGAGCTGCAGGACTATCGCAGCATGAACGGCCGGAAGTTCGACCGCATCGTTTCGGTGGGCATGTTCGAGCATGTCGGCATCGGTAATTACGGCAATTTCTTCCGCAAGGTGGCGGACCTGCTCGACGACAACGGCGTCATGGTGCTGCATTCGATCGGCCGCCCGAAGCCGAGCTTCGGCACCAATGCCTTCATCGAGAAATACATCTTCCCCGGCGGCTATATCCCCTCGGTCGGCGAGGTCATGGCGCCGCTCGAAAAGGCGGGGCTCCTCGTTAGGGATGTAGAAATCCTGCCGATGCACTATGCCTATACGCTGCGCCATTGGCGCGAGCGTTTCGTGGCGCGCAAGGCTGAAGCGGTAGCGCTTTACGACGAGCAGTTCTTCCGCATGTGGGAATTTTATCTGGCCGGTTCCGAGATGGGCTTCCGTTGGGACGAGCTGTTCATCCTGCAGATCCAGATCGCCAAGAACCAGTTCACTGTTCCCGACAATCGCAATTATATCGCGGAGAACGAAGCGAAGCTGAGAGAATTCGAGGCGAGGCGGGCGCCTCTGGAAAAGGTGACGTTCTGATCCGCGGCGCCATGTGTGACGAAAGGGGCTGCGGATGAGCAGTGTGTTTCCCGAGATTTACCTGGTCCGCCACGGTGAAACCGAATGGAGTCTGTCCGGTCGCCATACCGGACGCAGCGATATTCCCTTGACGGCGAACGGCGAAGCCGCCGCTCGAAAACTCGCCGAGCGTCTGGCTGGCCCTTCCTTTTCCGCAGTCTGGTCGAGCCCGTCGGCTCGGGCGCGCAAGACCTGCGCGCTCGCCGGACTCGGATCGGCAGCTCTGATCCGCGACGATCTCGCCGAATGGGACTACGGCGCCTATGAAGGCGTCACGACAAAGGAGATCCTGGCAGGACGTCCCGGCTGGCAGCTCTTTCGCGATGGTTGCCCGAATGGCGAAACGGCTGCCGATGTCGGCGCCCGCGCCGACGCCGTCATCGGCGGGCTCCGTGAAACGGCGGGCACCGTTCTGATCTTTTCCAGCTCGCATTTCCTGCGCGTGCTGGCCGCCCGCTGGCTCGGTCTGCCGCCGCAAGGTGGCGCGCATTTCGTGCTTGATACGGCCACCATCAGCGTGCTCGGCTATGAGCACGACCTGACCGAACCGGTCATCCGCCGGTGGAACCAGAGATAGAGCAACAAATATCTCGCGCCGCACGGTATCTGTTCATTAGCGCCCTGGTTCACCGTGGTTAACATTGGGGTAACGACATCAGGATAAGTCTAGCGGCCGCCGCTCTCCGCGGCTTTGTTTTTGCGTTTTCTGGAGTGCGGACGTGTCTCATCGATCAGTTGTATCGATCTCTTTGCTTATTGCCTTTTCATCCTTCGGCTCAGCCTTCGCGCAGGAAAGCGGCCAGCATTTCTGGTCCGGCGACTGGTATTTGAGTGTCGGTGTCGCCGGCTTCTCCGCGCCGAAATTCGAGGGCTCACGGCGTTATGAATTTCGGTTCAGCCCGCTGATTTCGGCCGGCCGGCAGGGCTCGGCTCCGCGCTTTTCCTCGCGCAACGACAATCCGTCCTTCGCCCTCATGGATAACGGTGCTTTCCGCGCCGGCATCGTCGGCAAGTTCGTGCCTTCGCGCGACGAGGGTGACGGTCACGAGCTGAAAGGCATGAAGAAGGTCAAATGGGGAGCGGAAGCCGGCGGCTTCGTTGAGGTTTATCCGACCGATTTCCTGCGCGCCCGTGCCGAAGTCCGCCAGGGTATCCGCTCCCATGACGGCGTCGTCGCCGATCTTGCCGTCGATGCCTTCACCGACATCGCCCCCGACCTGCAGCTGTCAGGCGGTCCGCGCGCGACATTCGCCACCAGCGGCTATTACGATGCTTATTACGGCGTCAACGCCAAACAGGCGGCGGCGAGCGGGCTTGATCAATACAAGCCGTCGTCGGGCATTCAGTCCTATGGCGCCGGCGCGGCCCTGACATGGAAGGCGACGGAAAACCTCTCGGCCAGCTCTTTTCTCGAATACAAGCGGCTTGCCGGTCCCGCCGCCGACAGCAGCCTGGTGCGCGAGCGCGGCTCGAAGAACCAGCTTCTGATCGGTGTCTCGGCCACCTACAAGTTCAATTTTTCGCTGCAGTGAGCCTGGCGCCGCAGGCAAAGCACGCTGCCGCCGCGAACGCTTCTTGACCGGATCACCAGCACGTCGCTAGATGAACGGCATGGAAGATACCGACAATTTCAACGATCGCGTCTCCGACGCGCCGTCCGACAACTGGGTCTACCGGATCCTGCCGCCATGGGTCTGGCCATATGCGCAGCTCGCGCGCTGGGATCGGCCCATCGGTTGGCAGCTGTTGATGTGGCCATGTTTCTGGTCGGCCACGCTTGCCGCCAATGCGGCGATCTACCAGGGGCTTTATTCCGGCAGCCTTCTGGTATTCCACCTTGTCCTCTATTTCATCGGCGCCGTCGCAATGCGCGGCGCCGGCTGCACCTATAATGATCTCGTCGACCACGAGATCGACATGCAGGTGGCGCGCACTCGCTCGCGCCCGCTCCCCTCCGGCCGCGTCACGCGCGACCGCGCGAAGATCTTCATCGGCCTGCAGGCTCTGGTCGGCCTCTTCGTGCTCCTGCAGTTCAACTGGTTCACCGTTTTTCTCGGCCTGCTCTCGCTCGGCATCGTGGCGCTTTACCCTTACGCCAAACGCTTCACGGACTGGCCGCAATTCTATCTCGGCCTTGCCTTCTCCTGGGGCGCGCTGATGGGCTGGGCCGGCATTTTGGGCGGCCTTTCCTTCGCTGCCATCCTGCTTTACGCCGCCTCCGTCGCCTGGACGATCGGTTACGACACGATCTACGCCCATCAGGACAAGGAGGATGACGAACTGATCGGTGTCCGCTCCACCGCGCGCCTCTTCGGTGATAAGACGAGGGCATGGCTGATCGGCCTTTATGGGCTGACGCTGGTGCTGAT
Source organism: Rhizobium sp. MHM7A (assembly GCF_005862215.1). Classification (NCBI taxonomy): domain Bacteria; kingdom Pseudomonadati; phylum Pseudomonadota; class Alphaproteobacteria; order Hyphomicrobiales; family Rhizobiaceae; genus Rhizobium; species Rhizobium sp. MHM7A. The sequence goes on along the minus strand of NZ_VCHT01000003.1, from coordinate 468,553 downwards.
GTTTGCGGCCTTCGTTCTTGCCGGCGCCAATCTCATCGCCTTTATCGCCTTGTTCGGTGCGGCCGGCATGTTCGCCTGGCAGATCGTTCGGCTCGATATCAACGATGCCTCCCAATGCCTGGCGCTCTTCAAGTCGAACAACCGCGTCGGCCTGACCATCTTCTGCGGCCTGTTCTTTTCGCTGCTCTTCGCCATTCCCTGAATGAGACGACGCATGAAATGATCAACCCGGCGCAGGCGCCGGGTTTTGCAAGCTGAAGGATTGTCCCACCGAAATGGCGCTGTCGCGATTTCGGTCAGTTGCGGGCGATGATCTCCTTGCCTTCGATCTTCATGGCGACTCCCAGCCGCCCGGTGGTGCGCCGCACGAGGAAGCGGGGACGACGATTGGCGAAGTAGGAATGGCGGCGGCGCGGCTTAAGATCGCCGGTGCGCAGCGCGCCGATATGGTCTTCGAGCGGCCGCGCTACGCCGTCGGCCTCGACCATCAGCATCGGAATGCGGAAAGCCTCGGACCAGCTGCGCCAGTCGGCTGCAATGTCGCAGAGATCATGGGCGACGAGCAGGGGGATGCAGAGCTCGGGATCGGCGTGGTGAAGCTCGAGCGTGACGGTTACTTCGCCATCGCCATGATCTATGGCGCGTGCGGCGACACCCTTGAAGACACGCTTCGGCAGGGCAATTGAGAGCGGCAGGCCGCTGGAGGGAAGGACTTTGCGCAGAACGGCGCCGCGTTCGTCTATCGTGATGCTGACGTCATCCGAACAATCATGGATGGCGTAGCTGACCTGCTGCGGGAAGCGGGACGGATCGAGACGTAGCGTCGTGTCAGCCCAAGCGGGCTTCAAAACGGAATTGTTCATTTCATTCTACCCTTGTCTTACCTGAGAGCCGGTTTGCGGTCTTCTCCTCGGGACTTTTCGTCCTCTATGTCCGACAATAGGCGGCGGCCCTTCCGTACAGCTTAAAAATTGCGGTTAAGAAAACTTTGCCTCCCCTGATGGTTATCAAAACCGAATCCGGCAGGGTTTCCGGAAGGTGAATGGCGCGCTGTCCTGATATGGCGCAGTCCAAGGGTAAGTCTCGGGTAAGTTTTGCGTGGCAAAATGTGCTCACCAGCAGTTCGTCGTTCTTTAGAGATTTTGCTGAAAAGGGCGCTTTTTGATGATCACGGCCTCCCTCGCTTACACGATCCTGTCGAAGGACATGACGTCGAGCCTTAACAAGGTTGCGTCGCAGGCGACGGTCAAGAAGGACGCCCAGTACTACGCCGACAATATCAACCAGGTCAAAGACGTCGACGACTTCCTCGGCGACTACCGGCTCTACAGCTACGCGATGAAGGCATATGGTCTGGAGGATATGACCTATGCCAAGGCCTTCATGAAGAAGGTGCTCGAGAGCGATCTGACCGACCCGAACAGCTACGCCAACAAGCTCTCCGATACGCGCTACCGCGAATTCGCCGCCGCCTTCAATTTCAACGCGCCCGAGAAAGACGTGCAGACGGACGCGCAGGAGGACGAGCTCATCGGCCTCTACAAGCAGTCCTTCATCGACGCCGACAAGGCGGCGAACGCCGAGAGCACCTATTACAGCAACAACATCGACGCCGTGAAGACCGTCGACGATCTGATCAACAACACCAGGCTTCGCACCTATGTGCTGAAGACCTTCAAGATCGATCCCACCTACGCCTCGAAAGACTTTCTGCGCCAGGTGCTGACGAGCGATCTCAGCGATCCGACGAGCGTGGTCAACACACAGGGTGGCGACAAATACAAGGCGCTTGCCGCCCAGTTCAGCTTCAATGCCGACGGCACGGTCAACGGCACGGCCCAGACCGCAACGCAGAAGGCGTCGGTCATCGAGACCTATACGCTGAATTCCCAGTCGGTCATCATCGACAATTCCGTCGGTTCGGACGTCTACTATGTTAGCAAGACGGCCGCCGATTACAACAGGGCCTATTACACCGCCAAGATCGGCACGATCACCAATGTCGACGATCTCGTCGCCGACAGCCGCCTGACCTCCTATATCAAAACGGCCTACAGCATGGGCGCCGACTTCACCGCGCCAGCACTGCGCATGGTGCTGACCGACCCCGGCTATGCCCAGCTGATGGGTTTTACCAATGTCTACAATGCCTTCAACTTCAAGGCTGACGGCACGACCTCGACCACGGCGCGCGCCCAGACGATCGCCCAGTCGAACAAGCTGAAGGACGCCGCGGCGAGCACCGGCAACTATTACACCGTGACCTCGCAGTCGAGCGGCATCACCAATGTCGACGATCTGCTCGCCGACGGCGTGCTGGCGCGCTACATCAAGGACGCTTATGGCCTCGGGGTGAATTTCAGCAATGCCGAGCTGAAGAGCATTCTGACCGATCCGGCCTATGCCGCCGCCCAGGGTAAGGCCGGCCTGAATGCCGACTTCAACTTCAATGCGGATGGCTCGATCAACGGTTCGGTGATTCAGACCGACGCGCAGCGCAAGTCGACCACCGACAAGTCGGCGGCGAACGCAGCCCATTTCAGCAGCATGATCGGCAATGTCACCAATGTCGACGACATCATGTCCGATCCCGTCGCGGTCAGCTATATCAGAACCAGCATGCAGATCGCAGACAGCGTCTCGGATGCGACCTTGAGGACGTTCCTCGTCGACCCTGCTGCTGCCAGCGCCCAGGGCTACAGCGACGTCAACGCTCTCTTCAATTTCAAGACGGACGGTTCGGTCGCGACGCTCTATGCGTCGCAGAGCGCAGCGCAGAGCGCAAGCACGGCCGGCAAGGCCGACGATGCGGCTGTCTATTACCAGGCAACCATCGCCGGCATCTCCAATGTCGACCAGCTGCTGGCCGACCGCAGGCTGAACAATTTCATACGCAACGCCTATGGCATCCCGCCGACCGTCAGCGACGTCGATCTCCGCGCCATCCTGACCGATCAGAGCGGCACCGGCACCTATGCCGACGTCGCCGCCGCCTTCAACTTCAAGGCGGACGGTTCGCTCGAGGACGGCATGGCGGCCCAGACGAGCAGCCAGATCACCAACACGAAAATCACTGCCTCGGCGCGTACCGATGACTATTCCGCCCGCATGGCGAAGATCGCCAATGTCGATGATCTCATCGCCGATCCCGCCATCACCAACTTCCTGAAGAGCACCTATAATCTGCCGTTCGATATCTCGAATGCCGATTTGAGGAGCATCCTGACCGATGCGGCCGCCGCGACGGCCGCCGGCTATGCCGACCTCAATGCCGATTTCAACTTCGCCGCCGATGGATCGCTTCCCGTCGTCAGCTCGGTCCAGACCGCCGAACAGGCGCAGACCACCAATGACAATTACATGGCGCGTTATGACGACGAGCGCGAGGAGGCGATCGAAGAGGTTGCCGACAACTATACGCGAATGATGGCCGACAGCACGAGCCTGCTTGATTTTTCCGAGATCGACAGCGTCAACGACTTCCTGCGCACCAACAGGACGGCGGATTTCTCCAAGAGCAACGACAATCTGCCGGATCTCTATCACGTGGCGCTGCAGGCCTACGGCTTGACCGAGCAGGACGTGCCGCGCTCGATGATGCGCAAAATCCTGACGAGCGATGCCTACGACCCGAATGGTTATATCGCCTCGCTCAAGGACGAGCGCATCACCAACCTTGCGCGCGCCTTCAACTTCGGTCCCGACGGCAAGGCCGCGGCACCCTTCCAGGCGCTTCCCGATGCGACCATGGCCAAATACGCCACCGACTACAAGGCGCATGTCACCATGCTGCTGAAGGACGGCCCGGTGAAGGAGAAGGCTGCGAAAGACGCGACGGCTGAGGTGGATTACTTCGCCAAGACCATGGCGAAGGTGAAATCGCTCGACGATTTCCTTGATGACAGCCGCCTGACCGATCTGGTGCTGAAGGCGAACAATCTCGACCCGAAGGACTACGACAAGGCCACGCTGAGGAAGATCTTCACCTCCGATCCCGACGACAAGAAGAGCTATCTCAACGCCACGGCAGATGCGCGCTTCAAGGATATTGTCGCCGCCTTCAACTTCGACAAGGACGGCAATCTGACCCGCGCCAAGATCGGCGCCATCCAGAACAAGGCGGCCGAGGATCGCACCCAGCAGCTCTTCCTGCAGCAGACACTGGAAACGCAGGAGGGCGAAAGTAACGACGGTGTGCGTCTGGCGCTCTATTTCAGCCGCAAGGCTTCAAGCATCACCTCGATCTATTCGATTCTCGGCGACAGGGCGCTGTACCAGGTCATTACTACCGCCTACAGCCTGCCGTCACAGATATCGGGCATGGACGTCGCCAAACAGGCCGATCTTATCAATCGCTTCGTCAAGCTCGAGGATCTCCAGGATCCGAAAAAGGTCGACAAGCTGCTGCGGCGCTTCACTGCGATGTACGACGTCCAGAACAGCACGCAGCAGTCGCCGGCCCTGCAGATCCTGACCGGCGGCGGCTAACGGCAGGTTTAAGCAATTCCAGCAAAGCGCGCAGCGTTTGGCACGCATGGCGTCTCTCACGGGGGTCGAGCCACTTGTCTCCCCCGTGGTGACGCCGGCGGGCCGCCTAGGTTGCTGCGAGGGCAAACCCCACACTCCGTCATCCCAGGCCTTGAGCCTGGGATGACGGAAGAACCAACGGGGGTGCAGAAACTCATGTCAATGCCATCCGTTAGCAAAACCAAGCAATGCTAGACAATGGTTGAACAAGCTGGGCGGGTGCCGCTCTGCCTCTCGCTTGCGCTCAAGGTGTCCGTCGCTAGCGTTCCACAACCCCTCATCTGCCCGGTCGGTGCCGGCAGCCGGATGAGGGGCGAAACCTGACCGCCGACCTCACGAGTCGAAGCTGACGACTTTTCCCGGGTTCATGATATTGGCCGGGTCGAAGGCGCGCTTGATGCGGCGCATCAGCTCGATTTCGATGGTCGGGCGAATAGCCGCCAGTTCGTCGCGCTTCAGCTGGCCAATACCATGTTCGGCCGAGATCGAGCCGCCATGCGCGAGCACCAGCCCGTGCACGATATGGTTCATTTCGCGCCAGCGGGCGATGAAGGCGGCCTTGTCGGCGCCGATCGGCTGGGAGATATTATAATGAATATTGCCGTCGCCCATGTGACCGAAGGCGCAGATGCGCGCGCCCGGCATGGCCGCCATCACCGCCTTCTCCGCCTCGGCCATGAAATGCGGGATCTTCGACACCGGCACGGACACGTCGTGCTTGATCGAACCGCCTTCCGGCTTCTGCGCATCCGACATGCTCTCGCGCATGTGCCATATCGCCTTTTGCTGGGCGACCGAGGCGGCGATGGCGGCGTCCTGCACCAGCCCGGCCTCGAAACCCTGCTCCAGCACGCTATTCATCATCCGCTCCGCCGTTTCGGCCGAATCCGACGTCGAGATGTCGATCAGCACGTACCAGGGGTAAGCTGCTTCCAGCGGATCGCGCACGCCTTCGATATGGCGTGTGGTGATCTCGACGCCGAATCGCGGCATCAGCTCGAAACCGGTGAGCGAGGTGCCGCAGAGGCTGGCGGCAAGGTTGAAGAGGGCGAGCGCATCCTCGACCGAATGCAGTCCGGCAAACGCCACCTGATGGCCGAGCGGCTGTGGAAACAGCTTCAGCACCGCGCCGGTGATGATGCCGAGCGTGCCTTCCGCGCCGATAAAGAGATCGCGCAGGTCATAGCCGGTATTGTCCTTCTTCAGGCGGCGCAGGCCATCCCAGATCTCGCCGGTCGGCAGCACCACTTCGAGGCCGAGGCAGAGCTGGCGCATATTGCCATAGGCAAGCACGGCCGTGCCGCCGGCATTGGTGGACAGATTGCCGCCGATGCGGCAGGAGCCCTCCGAGCCGAGCGACAGCGGAAAGAGCCGTCCATGCGCCTCGGCCGCCTTCTGCACATCGGCAAGGACCGCGCCGCCATCCGCGACCAGCACGTTCGCCACCGGGTCGACGTCGCGGATCCTCGTCATGCGTTCGAGCGACAGGATGATGTCGGCCTGATCCGTGCGCGGCGTCTGGCCGCCGACGAGGCCGGTATTGCCGGTCTGCGGCACGATCGCCGTTCCGGTCTCGGTCGCAAGCTTCATGATATCGGAGACTTCCTCGACCGAGCCGGGCTTCAGCAGGAGAGGGGAGGAGCCATGATAGAGCCCGCGGTTCTCGATCAGGTGCGGTGCCAGGTCGGCCTCGCTCCGCAGTGCGTATTTCTCGCCGACAATTGCAGCGAAGCGGTCGAGAAGTTCGGGGGAAATGCCGGCACTGCTCATCAGGTCGATCCTCTATCGCTTTTATCGGGTCTGTCAGTCGCGCGGGGCGGCGGCCCTTTGCAGCCGGTCGTTGATTGCTTCGCCAAGTCCGTCGTCCGGAATGGGCGAAAAGGCGATGCTCGAAGCCCCGCTGGCGTCGGCCCGCTTCATATAGTCGAAAAGATTCGCGGCCGCTTCCGCCAGGTCGCCGCGCGGGCTGAGGTCGAGGACGATGCGTGCCTCGCGCGCGCCGTCGATCGCGGCACCGCCGAAGGCGATCAGTGCTTCGCCGGGTTCCACCGCCGTAACATTGAGGCGCACGCTGGCGCCCGGCGCATAATGCGAGGCGAGCATGCCTGGCGCCTCGATTGCCGCCGAGGCCTTTTTCGCGCGCAACAGCGGCTTGCCCGCCACGCGCTCGATCTCGCGCGCCGCCAGGCCGCCGGGCCGAAGCAGTCGCAGCCGGCCGTCTTCGGCCTTGACGATGGTCGACTCGACGCCGACGACGCTCGGCCCCGCGTCGAGTATCAACGGGATTCTCGCCCCGAGATCGGCTTCCACATGGGCCGCACTCGTCGCGCTGATGGCGCCTGACGTATTGGCGCTCGGAGCTGCGAGCGGCCGCCCGAAGGCGCCTATCAGGGTGCCGGCGAAGCCCTTGGGCACGCGCACGCCGACGCTGTCGAGACCGGCGGTCGCCAGCGCGTGGATCGGGCTTTCAGCCTTCAGCGGCAGCACGAGCGTCAGCGGGCCGGGCCAGAAGGCTTCGGCGAGCGCCCGCGACACGGGGTCGAACTCGGCATGTTGTTCGGCCATCTCAAGATCGGCCATGTGGCAGATCAGCGGGTTGAAGCGCGGCCGGCCCTTTGTCTCGTAGATGCGGGCGATGGCTGCCGGATTGGTGGCGTCGGCCGCAAGTCCGTAGACGGTCTCCGTCGGCATGGCGATGGCAAAGCCGTCTGACAGAGCGGCACAGGCCGCTTCGAGCGCCGCCTGCCTGTCTGCCCTGATGTCGATGATGCGTGCCATATGCTGCCCGTCTCTGTTTCCGGCAGTCATTAGGCTTTCCGTCGCCCGCGATCAATCGCCTTGTTCGCTCACAGTTGGCGGATGATTTCACGCAGCTGTTCGTTGCGGGCGCCGAGCAGCAGGATGTTGCGGATCGCCGCCTGCGGATCGTGGGTGCGAAAGAGCAGCCCATTGCCGCGCACCGACCTGTCGATCGTCATCTTCTCGGAGGAATCCTCGCCCGGCTTGATCGCGACGGCGAAATACATCCGGGAATAGCCGACGTCGATCCTTTCGAAGAAATTGTCGTTGTCACCAATGTCGGAATAGAAGTTGGCGATGTAGAAGGCCCAGCTGACCTCCTCGTAACGGGCGAATTTCGTGCGCGCCGCGGTAACGTGGCAATAACCGAGATGCGGACTGTCCTGCAGCGTCCGGTGGAAGATTATTTTCGGAAACTGGATCGAGTGGTGGAAGCCGTTGATGTGCTGATGCGTCTTCTCGCCGGCCACCTGCAGCTTGCGCCCGGTCTTTGCGGCGACCTCGTCATGGGTGAGATAGCGTTTTTCCTCTGCCAGCCAGTGCCGCCGCTCGCGCGGGATGCGGCCGGTCCGCAGGAATTCGGAATGCGCGGCGACCAGTTGCCGCTCCTGCGGCCGGATTACTTCTTTGGCGTCGAAATAACGGAGTCTGGCCATGGTTTACGTGCTTCGTCGGTCTCGGATCGGCAGCAGGATAAGACCGTATGCTTAACGCGATCTTAAGAAGCGATTGGCGCATCGGACGGGAGCCGGTGATGTCGCAAATGCGACAATCGTCGATATCGGAGAGCCGGCCTCTTTGCTGATACGGTCTTTACGCAATGTCGCAATTGACGATAATTGCGGGCAGAGTCGGATAATCGGGTCGACCGAGAGGGGCGCCTGGCGCCTCGCCGCAGCCTGTCGTCAATTTCGAAGCCGATGTCGCATTACAACCAAGCGGCAGGAATGCCAGGTGATTAAATGACGCCATGAGCAATTCTCCCGCCGGAGAAGGAAGCAGGCGCGCTTCCATAGCTTTCCGCTTGAAGGCAGCCGGGTGCACGAGGACATGAAGATGGATATTCGCAGCAACGTTTTACGTCAGCTCAAGAACCGCCGTGAGGGCTTCAGCCTCGAACAGCCGTTCTATATCGACGAGGATTATTTCAAGCTCGACATGGAGATGATCTACTATCGCGACTGGCTGTTTATGGGCCATGATTGCGAACTGCCAAAGCCTGGCGCCTATTTCACCGTCCAGATCGGCAGCTATCCGGTCGTCATCGTCCGCGGCCGCGACAATGTCATCCGCGCCTTCCACAACAGCTGTCGTCATCGCGGCTCGCGCGTCTGCACGAAGGAGCATGGCTCTTCCGTGCGCCTCGTCTGCCCTTATCATCAGTGGACTTACGATCTCGACGGCAAACTCGCCTTTGCCCGTCATATGGGCGACGATTTCGACAAATCGGGCTTTAACCTGAAGCCCGTCCATTGCGAAAGCGTCGCAGGCTACATTTTCATCTGCCTCGCCGACATCGCCCCTGATTTCAAGCCTGTGCGCGACAAGATCGAGCCCTATATGGCGCCGCATCGGATCGGCGAGACCAAGGTCGCTTTCCAAAGCACTATCATCGAAAAGGGCAATTGGAAGCTCGTCTGGGAAAACAACCGCGAGTGCTACCACTGCGCCGCCAATCATCCGGAACTCTGCCGCACCTATCCCGAAGCCCCGAGCGTCACCGGCACGGACGGCGGCGCCGACGACCCGGAGATCGCCGGCCATTGGGCGCGCTGCGAGTCCGCAGGCCTGCCGAGCAAGTTCCAGATTTCGCCGGACGGGCAGTTCCGCACCGCCCGCATGCCGCTGATCGAGGACGCCGAAAGCTACACAATGTCGGGCAAGCCCGCCGTGCAGCGCCGGATCTCCGACGATATCTCGATCAGCCATATCGGCACCATGCTGCTCTTCCACTACCCGACGACATGGAACCATCTGCTCGGCGACCATGCCATCTCCTTCCGGGTGCTGCCGCTCAGCGCCAACGAGACGGCGGTGACGACCAAGTGGCTCGTCCACAAGGACGCTGTCGAGGGCGTGGATTACAATCTCGAGGAACTGACCCACGTCTGGACCGAGACCAACGACCAGGACCGCCGTATCGTCGAGGAAAATGCCTTCGGCATCCACTCGCCCGCCTATGAGCCCGGCCCCTATTCCGGCCTGCACGAGGGTGGCGTCATGCAGTTCCTCGAATGGTATTCGAACTTCATGGTGAACCGCCTGCAGGGCGACAAGGCGAAAATCTCCGCCGTCGCCTGACCGCTGCCGTTTAGCCGCGGTTCAGCTCCGCTCATCCAAAAGCAGCCGGTCCCGGCCGCTTTTGGAACCATTTTCGCCCGCAGGCGTTGCAGGGCAGGCGGTGATCGCCGTTGAATGGGAGAGAGAAATGATCGGGCTGAGAAACAAGATGGCGACCGCGGTTCTGGCCGTTGCCGTCGTTCTGACGAGCTTCGTGCCGTCACAGGCAATACAGATGCCGGCCGCGCCGAAGGTTGAAAAATCCTCGGCTGTCGAAAATGTCCAATATTATTACCGCCGCGATTACTATCGGCCCTACCGTCGCGATTATTATCGGCCCGGCTATCGCCCCGGCGCCTACTACCGGCCGGGCTGGTATGGCGGCTATCGCGGCTATTCCTACTACCGCCCCGGCTATCGCCGCTATAATGGCTACTGGTATCCGCTCGCCGCTTTCGGCGCCGGCGCGGTCATCGGCGGCGCCATTGCCCAGCCGCGCTACGTTGCGCCTGCACCGCGCATGGGCTCGTCTCACGTCGCCTGGTGTGCGAACCGCTACCGTTCCTATCGCGCTTACGACAATACGTTCCAGCCCTATAACGGCCCACGCCAGCAGTGCTATTCGCCGTATCGATAGGTCCCGAATGCTGCCCCTCACCCTCTCCCGGTAAACGGGAGAGGGGACGGGCCAAACATGGGCAGCGGAGCGATAGGGCGGTGGCATTAAGGAGCCCGTGAACGCATTTCGTAAGTCGGCTGCGAACTCAGTGAACGACAGTAATCACCGGAATGCCTGCTTCCCTGGCCGCACTGATCAGCGCTTCTCGCGCGTCCTCAGCCGGAAGGTCCCCGTGGATGGCATCTCGGCATGCCTTCACCGCTGTAAGATATTCTTCCCCGTCGTCGAGCGGCCAGCAAGCCGTCAGCAGCTGGGCCGCATCCCAAAGGCTCGCGACAAGTTTGTATTTTTCCGGCCCGTCCACAACGAGCATCAGAGGGCTGAATTCTCCAGGTATGTGCCACTTCATGACATTAGGCCTCCCCACGGTGAACATATTAGTAACCGTGCAAGAACCGTTCCGGGCGGGGTGGTGGCATGAACCAGCTCATCACCCGCGCATCGATCGCTGAGATTGCCCGCCATCACCGAGGCCAGAGATTAGATGGCCGAAGCGTCGCAATGCTGACGGTGGCCGCGTCCCGCATGATGCGATAGGCGCAACCCCGCGCCATCCGCTGCGTCGGGAGCGGATTTGGCAAGAACGTTAACCCACCCTCCGTCATCCCAGGCCTTGAGCCGAGGATCGGTGCTGATAGAGGAGTCCTAAGTGGGGTCCTCGGGTCAAGCCCGAGGATGACGGAGCGTTGGGTGATCTCTGTGGCAAGTACCGCGACGTTTGATGGTATAGAAGCGACTGCGCCTCCCGACAGTCACGTCGAACTCTCACCCTCAAAGAATGTTCACCCGCCGCAGCAGCCACCAGGCGAAGGCGATCGAGGCGATGATCAGGATGAAGGCATATTCCGTGCCGTAGTCGCCAACGGCGAAGGGCAGGTTGGCGGTGTTCATGCCGAAGAAACCGGTCACCAGCGTCGGCGGCAGCAGGAAGGCGGTCATGATCGACAGAAGATAGAGGTGACGGTTAGTCTCGGAGGATTGTTTCGAATCGATTTCTTCGTGCAGCAGGCGGGCCCGATCCTGCAGAGCGTAGACATCGTGGTCGACCGTTTCGAGCCGGCTCGTCAGCCGCCGCGCCACATCGTCGAAGCCGAAGGGCATCTCGTCTTCGTCGGCCGCCGCCGCACGGCGCATCAGCGCCAGCAGGGTGCGCAGATGCCGGTGCAGCCGCACAACGGTTCGCCGGACCGGGGCCAGCCGCCGGCGCTCGTCGCGCGGGGCGTTGTCGTAGACGATATCCTCGATCTGGTTCAGCTCCTCGGTGAGCTCGATGACGATCGCGATCAGCGTGCGCTGGAATTCGATCACCAGCAGTTCGAAGAGGTCGACCGGCCGCGAGAATTTGCCTGGATTCTTCTCGATCAGCGTGCGCGCCCGCTCGACGCTGCGCAGCGGCTGCAGCCTCGTGGTGATGATGAAGCGGTCGGACATGGCGAAATGCAGCCAGCCGAGATTATTGGTGTCCTGGGCGAAATCGCGCTGGCAGTCGACGAGCGTGCCGTAGAGCATCTGCTCGTCAACGGTCAGCGCCGCATGCGTGTCATGCGTCGTCAACGCCGATTTCGCCTCCTCGGTCAGACCGTCGAGCGTCTCGAGCAAGGCCGGCACACGGGCGTCGACGAGGTTGAGGTGCAGCCAGTAAAAACAGTTCTCCGCGGTCAGATCCGCCACAGTCGCGCTGTTGGTCAGCCGCACGGCCGTCTTTTCCTCCGGCGAGAAACGATAGGCCCAGACGAAACCAGGTATGTTGACGGGCAAAGTATCCATTGGTCGCCGATCCTTTGCGAGGGCGATAGAATTGTCTTGAGTTTCTCAATGCCGTCCATGTGTGCAACTGTGCAAGAGCAAAGCGCCATCACGGCGATATATCGCATGGCGGCGCGTGAATCAAAATTGACGTTTACGTAAAAATCAACTAGCCCTTGCCGAGGAGGGCTTTGCATGAGGTGCAGGCACCCCACGGAGGAGGAAGCATGTACAAGGCGCCCGTCGAGGAAATCGCGTTCACATTGAAACATGTAGCCGGCATGGGCGAGGCGATGTCGAATGGTCTTTTCGGAGATCTCGGCGACGACCTCGTCGACGCCATCCTCGCCGAGGCAGGACGTTTTGCTACAGAGGAAGTGGCGCCTCTCGCCGAAATCGGCGACCGCCAGGGCGCCCGCCTTGTTGATGGCGAGGTCCGGCTGCCGGATGGCTGGCGTGATCTCTACCGCGACTGGATCGCGGGCGGCTGGAACGGCCTGACGGCGCCGGAGGCTTTCGGTGGCCAGGCGCTGCCTCATATGCTGAATGTAGCGGCGCTCGAAATGTGGAATTCCGGCTCCATGGCCTTTGCGCTGGCGCCAACGCTGACCATGGGCGCCATCGAGGCGGTCAGCACCCATGGCAGTGCGGCGCTCAAGGAGAAATATCTGGAAAAGATGGTGTCGGGCGAATGGACCGGCACCATGAACCTGACCGAGCCGCATGCCGGGTCCGATCTCGGGGTCCTTAAGGCGCGGGCCGAGCGAATGCCCGACGGCAGCTATCGCATTTTCGGTCAGAAGATCTTCATCACCTGGGGCGAACACGACGCGGCCGACAATATCATCCATCTGGTGCTGGCGCGGCTTGCGGATGCGCCGGCCGGCACGCGCGGCATCTCGCTCTTCCTGGTGCCGAAATTCCTGGTGAACGACGACGGCTCGCTAGGCCCCCGCAACGACCTCTTCTGCCATTCGCTGGAGCACAAGCTCGGCATCCATGGTTCGCCCACCTGTACCATGATCTATGGTGACGGCCGGTTCGGCGAGGAAAAGGGGGCGATCGGCTGGCTGGTCGGCGAGGAGAACAAGGGGCTCGCCTGCATGTTCACGATGATGAACAATGCGCGCCTGGCGGTCGGCATGCAGGGTGTGGCGATCGCCGAGGCCGCCACCCAGAAGGCTCTCGCCTATGCCCGCGAGCGCACGCAAGGCAAGGCTCCGGGTTGGGCGGGGATCGGCATGAGCCCGATCGCAGAGCATCCCGACGTCGCCCGCATGCTTCTGACAATGAAGGCGCTGACCCAGGGCTCGCGCGCCATCTCCTATGCCTGCGCCCACGCGATCGACATGTCTCGCCGGGCAGGCGACAGCCGCCATTGGCAGGAGCGCGCCGCGCTTTTGACGCCGATCGCCAAGTCCTTTTCAACCGATGCCGGCGTCGAGGTCGCCTCGCTCGGCATCCAGGTGCATGGCGGCATGGGTTTCATCGAGGAGACGGGTGCGGCCCGTTATCTCCGCGACGCCCGTATCGCGCCGATTTACGAGGGCACCAACGGCATCCAGGCGATTGACCTCGTCACTCGCAAGCTGCCGCTTTCCGACGGCGATCAGGTGAAGGGCTTCATCGCCGAATTGAAGGAGATCGCCGACGGCGTCCGCCGCTCGAATCTCGACGGTTTCGGCGAGACGGCCGCGCGGCTCGATGCAGCCATCGCCGACCTTGAGCAGGCCACGGCCTGGCTCCTGAAGGCGCTGGCAGATGACAGGACCGCTGAAGCGCTCGCCGGCGCCACACCCTATCAGCGCCTGTTCGGCCTAGTGCTCACCGGCTGTTATCTCGCCAAGGGTGGCCTGGCCGAGAGCGGCGACGGCAAAGGCGAGGGTCGCATCGCGCTCTGCCGCTTCGCCGCCGAAAACCTGCTTGCCGAGACCGCAGCCCTTCGCGACCGCGTCGTCAACGGCGCGCCAAGTCTTGCCGCAGCCCGTATTCTGCTTGCCTGAGGAGATTCCATGACCGATCACATCATCGTCGAGCAGCCTTCCGCCCATCCCGGCGTCCAGCTCATCCGCTTCAACCGACCGGAAAAGAAGAACGCGATCACGCGCGCGATGTATCGCACCATGGCCGATGCGCTGAACGCCGCCAATGCAGACGCGAATATCAGGGCGACGGCCTTTCTCGGCACGGAAGGCTGCTTTTCGGCCGGCAATGACCTCAATGATTTTCTCTCTGCCGCAATTGGCGGCGGCGGCCTCGGCCAGGAGATCCTCGACTTCCTTTATGCGCTTGTTAACGCCGAAAAACCAGTCGTCTCGGGCGTCGACGGCCTGGCAATCGGCATCGGCACAACGATCCATCTCCATTGCGACCTGACCATCGCCTCGAACCGCAGCCAATTCCGAACACCCTTCGTCGATCTGGCGCTGGTGCCGGAGGCGGCTTCCAGCCTCATCGGCCCGCGCATCATGGGCCACCAGCGGGCTTTTGCCATGCTCGCCGCCGGAGAAGCCTTCAGCGCTGAAGAAGCTCGTGAGGCCGGTCTTGTCTGGAAGGTGGCCGATCCCGGCGACGTCGACGCCCTGACGCTCGACATCGCCGCTCGGCTGGCTGCCAAGCCGCCCGAGGCGCTGCGCATCGCCCGCGAGCTCGTCCGCGGCCCGCGCGAGGAGATCATCGCCCGTATCGACGAAGAGGCCCGCCATTTCTCAGCCCGGCTGAAAAGTGCAGAGGCGCGGGCCGCTTTCGAAGCCTTCATGCGTCGCTGAGGCTCTACTTCTCCAGTGTCGCCACGACCTCGACATGCGAGGCCCAGAGAAACTGGTCGATCGGCGTCACCCCGGTGATGCGGTAGCCGCCCTCGACAAGGATCGCCAGATCGCGCGCCAGCGTCAGCGGATTGCAGCTGACGGCGGCGATCTTCTTAACCGCCGAGCGGGCCAGCTCCTTGCACTGGAACTCCGCGCCGGCCCGCGGCGGATCGAAGACGACGGCGTCATAGGGCTTGAATTCCTGCGTCATCAGCGGACGGCGGAAGAGATCGCGCTTTTCGATCGTTACGGGTTTCAGGCCCTGGGTTTTGCGGGCGGCCTGGTCAAGGGCTGCAAGCGCCTTTGCCTCGGCTTCGACGGCATGGACGCGGCCGATCCGCGCCAGCCTGAGTGAAAACGTACCGGCGCCGGCAAAGAGATCGGCGATCCGTTTCGCTTTGCCGGCATGGGCAAGCACCAGCTCGGCCATCGCCTCTTCCGCCGGCTTGGTCGCCTGGGCAAAACCGCCTGGCGGCGGCGAAACCGAAACGCCGCCGAAATCGATGAGCGGCTTCGACGGCTCGACCAGGATTTCCCCGTTTACCGTCACGCGGGCGATGCCGCGTAGGCCGAGCACGGTCTCGATCGCCTTGCGCCGCTGCGGGTCGGAGAGTTTCTTGATCTCGTCGGCCGCAATGTCGAGGCCGGAGAGCGTTTCCAGCACCGCGACCCGGAAGGGCTCGGCACTGGTTGCAAGCGACGCGGCGATCGCCTTGATCGCCGGCAGCCGGGCGACGATGCCCGCCGAGGAGATCGGACATTCCTCGATGGCGACGATATGATGGCTTTCGGCCTGGTTGAAGCCGATCAGCATATCCCTTTCGGTCCTGCGCGCCGCAAACACCAGGCGCCGGCGCTCGCCCGGGTGGGCCGGGACGATCTCGCCGACATCAGGCGTCAACCCCTTGGATTTCAGCGCATCGATGACCAGCTGGCGCTTGAAGGCGCGATAGGGCGCGTCTGCCAGATGCTGCAGCGTACAGCCGCCGCAGGTGCCGTTGACGCCTTCGGGGCCGAAATGCCGGCAGGGCGGTTCCTGCCGGTCGGGTGAGGGCGCTGCGATCGACATGATCGTGCCGTGGCTTTTGACGCGGGCGATCGCCACTGTTTCCCCGGGCAGAGAAAAGGGCACGTAGACAGGCCCGTCGGCATGGCTTGCGATGCCGTCGCCCTGGGCGCCGAGTTTCTCGATTGTGACGGTTTCGGTGCTCACGGTTTCAATCCTGCCAGAAGATATTCCTGATTGCCGTCGCCGCCTGATATCGGCGAGGGGATGAGGCCGAGGCTTTTCCAGCACATGTCCTCGGTGAACCAGCGCTCCAGCTCGGAGGCTACCGCGGGAGCGGAGGAAGGGTCCTTCAAAAGCCCGCCCTTGCCGATCGCCTCGCGCCCGGCCTCGAATTGCGGCTTGACCAGGAGCACGGCGACGGCGCCCGGCGCGGCAAGATCGAGCGCCGGCGCCAGCGCCAGCTTCAGCGAAATGAAGGAGACGTCGGAGACGATGAAGGTGGCGGGATCGCCGATATCGCTGGCGGTCAGATGGCGGGCGTTGAGACCCTCCCGGTTCGTCACCCGGGCATCGGCCGAAATGCGCGGATGCATCTGCGCATGGCCGACATCAATGGCGGTGACATGCGCGGCACCGCGCTGCAGCAGCACTTCGGTGAAGCCGCCCGTGGAAGCGCCGATATCAAGACAGTGGTGGCCGGCCGGGTCGAGCCGGAAATGGTCGAGAGCGGCAGCGAGCTTCAGTGCGGCGCGCGAGACGTAATCCTGCGCCGGATCGTCGATCTCGATCACCGCGTCCGCGCCGAAGAGCGCGCCCGCCTTCGTCACCACCTGTCCGGCGATGCGCACGGTGCCGCGCTGCACGGCGTCGCGGGCCCGCGAGCGGCTGGCAAAGAGGCCGCGGGAAACGAGAAGCTGGTCGAGGCGTTGGCTGTTCTGATCGGACATCGGCTGTGAATGACCGGCAAAGCCGCCGCTTGCAAGTCTTTTATTCCCGACAACTGCAGGCAATTCCTGTCACGCGCGATTTAAACAAATTTAAAGCCTGCCCGCATAGGGTCGTCTCGATTGCAGCGGTTCGTCCGAACTGCTTGGTGCCATGAAGGCGCAGGCGTCTTCCGCCGATCATGTTTCCGATTCCAAGTCTTTGCGGTTGCGTCTTGCGCGCGACCGTCTCTCGCCGCGTCGACTGTCGCCAGGAGAAATTCACCGATGTCTGCTAAAAACATATCCTTGAACGGGAAGCTTGCGGCCACGTTCGCAGCCCTCATTCTGATCTTCATGTCCGTTTCGGCTTTCGTCTATTCCAAGGCGACGGCGTCGGGGGCCGCTTCCGCCGAGCAGGAAAAGTCGGAGCTGCTCGTCAACCAGATCGACGATGCGCTGCAGGCAATGCTCGAGCAGGCGGTCAACCTGCGCGGCTTCATTCTCTTCCGCAGCGACAGCACCTATGCTGATGTCTTCGCCAATCGCGAGCGCATGCTGAAGGCGATCGCCGCCGCCAAGCAGACGGCGGCCGGCGAGCCGCAGCTGGTCGAGATGATCGACGGCATGCAGAAGGCGGCCGACCTTTATTTCCACGAACTTGCCGAACCGCAGACCAAGGCGCGCAAGGAAACCGACATGCCGATCGAGGAGGTCGTCAAGATCGGCGTCAACGCCACCAAGGGCCAGCTCGATGGTTTCCGCCAGGCGTCCGCCAAGATCAAGGCCACCGCCCGCGAAAAGTCGAATGCGCTTGCAGCGGTCCGGGCCGATGCCAACAGCGATCTGAAGGTAACGCTGCTTGCCGGTGGCGTCATCGCCTCGCTGGCCGCCGCCGTTCTCGCCTGGCTGATGTCGCGCACCATCGTCCGCCCGGTCGTCGGCATGACCGCGGCCATGGATCGCCTCGCCGGCGGTCAGAACGATATCGAGGTTCCGGCTGTCGAGCGAGGTGACGAAATCGGCCGCATGGCCCAGTCGGTGCTGGTCTTCAAGCAGGCGGCGATCGAGAAGCTGCGCCTTGCCGGTGAGACCGACCGTATGCGTGATGACGCCGAGCGCCAGCGCCAGGCAAGCGATGAGCAGAAGGCGCGCGAGGAAGGCGAGCTTCGCCACGCCGTCGACGCCCTGGCTGGTGGCCTTGCCGGCCTTGCCGTCGGCGATGTCGCCGCCCGCATACAGACGCCGTTCGCGCCGCAATATGACAGTCTGCGCAACGACTTCAACAATGCCGTCGAAAAGCTGCAGGCAGCCCTCCAGTCGGTCGGCCGCAACGCCTCGGCGATCAATGCCGGCGCCGGTGAAATCCGCTCGGCCGCCGACGATCTTGCCCATCGCACCGAGCAGCAGGCCGCCGCGGTCGAAGAAACCGCCGCTGCGCTCGAGCAGGTGACGACGACGGTGCGCGACAGTGCCAAGCGCGCCGAGGATGTCGGCAACCTCGTCGAGCGCACGCGCCTCGGGGCCGAAAAATCCGGGGAGGTTGTCCGCAAGGCGGTCTCGGCCATGCAGCAGATCGAAAAGTCCTCGGGCGAAATCTCCAACATCATCGGCGTCATCGACGACATCGCCTTCCAGACCAACCTCTTGGCGTTGAACGCGGGCGTCGAGGCAGCACGTGCCGGTGAGGCAGGTAAAGGCTTTGCCGTCGTCGCTCAGGAAGTGCGCGAACTGGCGCAGCGTTCCGCCAAGGCTGCAAAGGAAATCAAGGACCTGATCACCAATTCCGGTACGCATGTCCAGACCGGTGTGTCGCTGGTCGGCGAAACCGGCAAGGCGCTGGAAGCCATCGTTGCCGAGGTGCAGGAGATCAACCGCAACGTCAACGCGATCGTCACCGCCACGCGCGAGCAGTCGATCGGGCTGCAGGAGATCAACACCGCTGTCAACAACATGGATCAGGGCACGCAGCAGAATGCGGCCATGGTCGAGCAGCAGACCGCCGCAAGCCATGCGCTCGCCCAGGAAGCAAGCGCCCTGGACGAACTGCTGCGCCAGTTCAAGCTCGGAACCCAGCTTGCCGCTCCGGCCCAGAAGACGGCCGCCGCAACGCCGGCTTCGCGGCCGGTCGCCTCACCGGCCCGCGCGCTCGCCAGCAAGGTCAGCAAAGCCTTCGGCGGCAGACAGGCGAGTGCGGCGGTTGCGGTTCAGGAAGATTGGACGGAGTTCTGAGAGCGCCGCTTTTCGGAAGGAGCTGAAATACAGAGGGCGGCGCGGTGGTGCCGCCCTTTTCGTTTGGGACCACTATGATTGACACGAAAAAAATAAGGTTATCCGCTGTTTAGCCGGCGTGTTTGGCTGCGGCATCTCCTCACCCTCCGTCATGCTCGGCTCAAGGCCGAGCATGACGGAGGGTGGGGTGGCTGCTGGAGCAAGTACAGTGATGGGAGGCAGCAAATAGGCGGCAAATAAGAAGGGTTGCGCCCTTGGCGATTGATGGCTCAATCACCTTCAGCACTCGTCCCTGTCTGTGCCGGCCGTCGGATGAGGGGGCCACACGGCACACCCTCACAATTCACCTACCCCGCAACCCCAACGGCAACCCCGCGCCCGAGCGCCCGGAACACCGTCGAGACGATGCCTGCGCGATCGAGCCCGGCATGAGCGTTCATCGCTTCGGGCTTGGCCTGCTCCATCCAGATATCGGGCATGACGAGCGAGCGGATCTTCAGCCCGTTGTCGAGCAGGCCTTCGCTTGAAAGATACTGCATCACCTGGCTGCCGAAGCCGCCGACCGAGCCTTCCTCGACGGTGATCACCATCTCGTGGTGGCGGGCAAGCTGGCGGATCAGGTCGTGGTCGAGCGGCTTGGCGAAACGCGCATCGGCGACCGTCGTCGAAAGGCCGGCGGCTTCGAGATCCTCACTGGCGAGCAGACAGTCGGCAAGCCGGGTGCCGAAGGAGAGCAGCGCCACCTTGGTGCCTTCCTTGACGATGCGGCCCTTGCCGATCTGCAGGATTTCGCCGCGGGCCGGCATGTCGACGCCGACACCTTCGCCGCGGGGATAGCGGAAGGAAATCGGCCCGGCGTCATAGGCAGCGGCCGTGCGCACCATATGTTTCAGTTCCGCCTCGTCGGCCGCCGCCATCACCACGAAGCCGGGCAGGGTGGCGAGGAAGGCAGTGTCGAAGGAGCCGGCATGGGTCGGCCCGTCGGCGCCGACGAAGCCGGCGCGGTCGATCGGGAAACGCACCGGCAGGCCCTGGATCGCCACGTCGTGCACGACCTGGTCATAGGCGCGCTGCAGGAAGGTGGAATAGAGCGCGGCGAACGGCTTGTAGCCTTCGGCCGCAAGGCCGGCGGCGAAGGTCACGGCATGCTGTTCGGCGATGCCGACATCGAAACAGCGCGACGGAAAGGCTTCGGCGAACTTGTCGAGGCCGGTACCATTAGGCATGGCGGCGGTGATGCCGACGATCTTCTCGTCGAGGGCGGCTTCCTGCACCAGCGCTTCGGCAAAGACACTCGTATAGCTCGGCGCATTCGGCTTGACCCGCGCCTGCGCGCCGGTGATGACGTCGAACTTATTGACGCCGTGATATTTGTCGGCCGCCGCTTCCGCCGGCGGATAGCCCTTGCCCTTTTGAGTGACGACATGTATCAACACCGGTCCGCGGGCATTGTCGCGCACATTGCGCAGCACCGGCAGCAGGTGATCGAAGGAGTGCCCGTCGATCGGCCCGATATGATAGAAGCCCATCTCCTCGAACATCGTGCCGCCGGTGACGTAGCCGCGCGCGTGCTCGACGGCGCGGGTGATCGCCCGGTCGATGTTCTTCCCGAGATAAGCCGTCAGTTTCTTGCCGAAATCGCGGAAGCCCATATAGGTGCGCCCCGAGGCGAGGCGGGCGAGATAGGCGCTCATGGCCCCCGTCGGCGGCGCGATCGACATGTCGTTGTCGTTGAGAATGACGATGAGGCGCGCATCGAGGGCACCTGCATTGTTCAGCGCCTCATAGGCCATGCCGGCCGACATCGCCCCGTCGCCGATGACGGCGATGACGCGGCGGTCGGTCTTCTCGAGATCGGCGGCGATCGCCATGCCGAGGCCGGCCGAGATCGACGTCGAGGAATGCGCCGCCCCGAACGGATCATATTCGCTTTCGGCCCGGCGGGTGAAGCCGGAAAGGCCGTTTTCCTGGCGCAGCGTGCGGATGCGGTCGCGCCGGCCAGTGAGGATCTTGTGCGGATAGCACTGGTGGCCGACATCGAAGATCAGCCGGTCGTTCGGCGTATCGAAGACGCTGTGAATGGCGATCGTCAGCTCGACCACGCCGAGGCCGGCGCCGAGATGGCCGCCGGTGCGCGACACCGCATCGATCATTTCATCCCGGACCTCGCGGGCAAGCTGCGGCAGGTCGCGATCCTCGAGCTTGCGCAGGTCGGCGGGGTAGATGACCTGGTCGAGCAGGGGGGTCTTCGGCAGTTGTGTCACGGGCGGGCGCTCTTTCTTGCTTTTCCTCGTTTCGCTTTATTCGATTAGATCGGGGCAAAACAAGTGCATTTCAGGAACCGAAGGTTTTCACCTTAGAGCATGGCGGAAAAAAGTGTGAGCGGTTTCGGAAGATATCACTTTCTATTTCTGTGCGTTGCACTCGCCTGATTTTGCCTCGGCGATCGAACGCGCAGAGGCCGGCGAGCAGCTTGAATATGACACGGAATGGTAGCACTGTTGCCGCGCTGGCTGGGGGACCGATCATGGGAACGATTGTTGCAGCGCATGCCTATGTCAATAACGAGGTCGCCTATGTGGCCTGGAACATAGACAACAAGATCGACGGGTGCCTCGGCTTCGAGGTCGTCCGGGTCTATCTCGACGAGCAGGGAAACGTAGCGACAAGAGCCGATGGCAGCGAGGACCGGGTGACCTGCGCCGCCTGGGTCGCCTTCAAGGGACAGCGCAATCCGCACTGGCTGCCGCAGACGACGTCGCTCTGGCCCGTGCAGAAGCTCTCCTGGCGCGATCTGACGCTGCGCAAGCGGCGCAACGAAATGAGACGGCGACCGGACGAGGTCCGCGTGCGTTACGAGATCCGTCCGCTCGGTGATCTGAAGCCGGGCATGCAGGCCGCGCCGGATCCGACGCCTCGGATCGTCGAGATCAACAAGCGGGACGAAAATGGCCGGCCGATCGAGAAGGCTGACGGAACCTTCGAGAAAATCGCGGTCAAGGCCTATGATGGGCCTCCGCGGCCGCTCGGTTATCTCGGGCCGGCTGTCGCCTCCAATCCGGTCCATGTGACGCGCAAGCGCGGCCAGTTTGAGTCCACCTTCACCAACGGCATCCTCGCCGCCCAGTGGCTGAGAAATGTGCTCTTGGAGGACGGTGTGAAACAGCCGAACGAGCTGATCGACATGATTTCCACGCCGTCGAACGGCATCCGCAAATATCTTGCCGGCGATGTCATTCCCATGCTCAGAGATTTCATGAATGCGCCCGGCCGCTTCCTTGTCGCCCTCTACGAGCTTGAGGATAAGGAACTGCTCGACCTGCTGCTTGCCAACAAGGACAAGCTGCGCATCATCCTCGCCAATACGGGAAAGGTAGGAGATGATTGGGATGTGCGCAATGCGCACGCACGCCAGGCGCTGATCGATGCCGGCGTCGAGATTCACCACCGCATGTTCAACAATTCCAGCCAGATCGGCCACAACAAGTTCGTCGTCCACATCCCGCCCGATGGCGCTGAACGAAGCGTGTTCACCGGCAGCACCAACTGGACGGCGACGGGCCTTGCCGGCCAGTCCAACAATGCGTTGATCGTCAGGAATGATGCGGTTGCCGCGGCCTACATCGCTTATTGGGAGCGAATGCTGGAAGATAATGCGACGCTGGAAGCGCCCGTCGAATTCGACGACGGCATGCCCGACAACCAGCAGAGCAAGGCGTTTCGCCGCTCGAACGAGACGCCGTTCATTGTGCCTGCCGGTAATGGCGCCTCGGTCGAAGCCTGGTTCTCGCCGAATATGCAAAGCCGAAGAAAGGGCAAGGAGACGCCGCCCGACCTTCGCGAGGTCTACCGGCTGATGCGACGCGCCGAGCACGCGGTGCTGTTTCTGGCCTTCTATCCCGGCCAATCCGGCAGGGATTGCATCGTCGGCGAGGCGATCGATATCGGCCTGAAGGATCAGAAGCTGATCGTCACCGGCGCCGTTTCCAGCCCCCAGGCCATGCCCAATTACGTCGCCGGCAAGAAAAATGATCCCGACGATGAGGACGACGATACAGCGTCCGTCTCGCCGCATACGTTCGATGAAGCGAATGTCTCGATCGTCCGGGCCTCGCGCATCGATGATCGCCAGCTCCTGGCGGATTTCGGCGCGGAGGAACTGACGGCCAAGAAGGTCGGCGCCATCATTCACGACAAGGTGCTGGTGATCGATCCCTTGTCGGACGACTGCGTCGTCGTCCTCGGCAGCCACAATCTCGGCTTCAAGGCCTCTTACGCCAATGACGAAAACATGCTGATCGTCAAAGGCGACCGGGCGCTTGCCGAGGCCTATGCCGTCCACATCCTCGATGTCTACGATCACTACCGCTTCCGTGCGGTCGAGGCGGAGCTGAAGCGTCAGGGCAAGAAGGGCTGGTCGGGCTTTCTCAACGTCGATGACAGCTGGCAGGACCGCTACGTCGCTGGCACGAAGGGTGCGCTGACGCGCTATTTCGCAACGCGTTGAATTCCGGAAAGGGTTGCCGCCGGAGCGCCGCCGCCGTCACCCCTCCGGCAAAGGCACGAATTCCTCTTCGTCGCCAGGTACGATATCGAAGCGGCCGGTGCGCCATTCCTCCTTGGCCTTTTCGATCCGCTCCTTCGATGAGGAGACGAAGTTCCACCAGATATAGCGTCTGGAATTCAACGCCGCCCCGCCGAAGAGCATCAGGTGGCAGCCGTCGCCGCCGGCTTCAAGCGTAATCGGATCGCCCGGCCGGAAAACCAGCAGCTGATCGGCGGCGAAGCGATCTCCCGAGATTACCACCTCGCCGGAGAGCACATAGACAGCGCGCTCCTCATGGTTCGCGCCGAAGGGGAAGCGGACGCCCGGCTGCAGGTTGAGATCGACATAGAGCGTGTCGGAGAACGTGCCGACCGGCGATGTCATGCCTTCGAACGAGCCGATGACGACGCGCCCGCGCACGCCTGATGTTTCGATCAGCGGCATTTCCGATTTTTCCGTATGAGCGAAGGAGGGATCGATCTCCTCCTTGTCGTCGGGCAGCGCCAGCCAGGTCTGCAGCCCCGACATCAGCAGCGGATGGCCGCGCAGATTGTCGGGCGTGCGTTCCGAATGAACGATGCCGCGGCCGGCCGTCATCAGGTTGATATCGCCGGGACGGATGACCTTTTCGGTGCCGAGGCTGTCGCGATGGCGGATCTCGCCGTCGAAGAGATAGGTGACCGTCGACAGGCCGATATGCGGATGCGGCTTGACGTCGAGCGCCTCGTTGGGCTTCAGGATCGCCGGTCCCATGCGGTCGAAGAAGATGAAGGGCCCGACGAGCCGCCGCTGCCGCGTCGGCAGCGCGCGCCGCACCTGGAACCCGCCGATGTCGCTCGTACGCGGGATGATCAGGTTCTCGATCGCATCGCAGGCGAAGGCATCGCCGGCCAGGGGATCTTTACCGGGAAAGAAGGACATGACGGATCTCCGCTTGCAGTGACATCGACCACTGACAGTGCCTGTAGCGTCGCGCGTCCAACAGGATGTGCCGAAGAGGCTCCATGTTGTCAGATCGCGGTGAAGCCGTTATCGACGAAAAGATGAGCGCCATTGACGAAGCTGGATTCGTCGCTTGCCAGATAAAGGGCGGCCCTCGCCACGTCTTCCGGTTCGCCGATCCGCCCCTGCTGCGCGGCGATGGCGGCATCCGAAACATCGACCCCGAGCGCCTGCAGGTCGGCGACCTCGCGCAGGCCGTGCGGCGTGCGGATGAAGCCGGGGCAGACGGCGTTGCAACGGATGTTGCGGTCGCGGAATTCGACCGCGATGGCGCGGGCAAACATATGCACCGCGCCCTTGGTCGTGTCGTACAGCACTTCCATCGGGGTCGCGGCGACGGCCGAGATCGACGAGGTGCAGACGATCGATCCGCCGCCGGCGGTGATCATCTTCGGCAGCACGGCCTTGGTCATCAGGAACATCGAGCGCACATTGACGGCATGCAGCCAGTCCCATTCCTGAAGCGTCGTTTCGAGGAAAGGCTTGATGACGATGGTGCCGGCATGGTTGAAGAGCACGGTCACCGCGCCGTAGCGCTCCTCGACGCCCGCGACGGCGGCATTGACGGCGTCTTCCTCCGAAACATCCGCCGTCCAGCAGTCGGCCTCGCCTCCGGCATCACGGATCTGCTTGACGGTCTCGGCGGCCGCCTGGCCATTGCGGTCGATGATCGCCACACGCGCGCCTTCGGCCGCAAACAGCTTCGAGGCAGCACCCCCCATGCCGGTCGCGCCGCCCGAAATGATGGCGACCTTGCCCTTCAATCTGTCCGTCATTGTCTGTCCCCTGATGCTTCCGGAAGGGGATCATAGAACGGCCGAAAGCCAGTCGCCAAGCGTCTTCGAAAGCGCGCTTTGGTACGCCTCAGGCGCCGTCCAGCGGCTCGACGCCTTGCGGCTTGCCGGCGCGGTCGAGCCGGATTTTCTCGATGCGGTTCTCGGCGGCCGAAAGCAGCGTCTCGCAATGTTTCTTCAGCGCCTCGCCGCGCTCATAGATCTCGATCGATTCATCCAGCGCCACGTCGCCGCGTTCCAGCCGGGCAACGATGCTTTCGAGTTCGGCGACCGCCTTTTCGAAGGAAAGGCCCGATACTTCAGGCTTGGCGCTGTCAGTCATTCTCAACCCTTCATCATTCTCAGAATATGCATGCCCGCCGATTCGGCGAGGCCTTCGAGATCATAGCCGCCTTCGAGCAGGCTGACGACCCGGTTCTTCGCGTGCCGGTCGGCGAGTTCCAGGACTCTGCCCGTCGCCCAGTCGAAATCCTCGCCCGTCAGGTTGATCTGCGCCAGCGGATCGCGGTGGTGTGCGTCGAACCCGGCGGAGATGATGATGAGATCCGGTCGGAAGTCGTCCAGCGCCGGCAGCACGCGCGATTTGAACGCCTCGCGGAAATGGTCGCTGCCGACATTCGGCGAAAGCGGCGCGTTGACGATGGTATTGTGCTTGCCTTTCTCCTCCTTGGCGCCGGTGCCGGGATAGAGCGGCATCTGATGCGTCGAACAGAACAGCACCGATGGGTCGTCCCAGAAGATATCCTGGGTGCCGTTGCCGTGGTGCACGTCCCAATCGACGATGGCGACGCGCTCGGCGCCATGCCTCTTCTGCGCATGGCGGGCGGCAATCGCCGCATTGTTGAAGAAGCAGAAGCCCATTGCCGTCATCTTCTCGGCATGATGCCCGGGCGGACGTGCGGCGACGAAGACATTGTCGGCCTGGCCGGAAAAGACGTCGTCCACCGCCGCCATCGCTCCGCCGATGCCGGTCAGCGCCGCCTGCAGGCTTTTGACGCTCGCATAGGTATCGGCTTCGAGCTGGTTGATCCGGTCATCTTCCTCGGGGATTTCTCGCATCACCGCGGTCAGATGCTCTTCCGGATGGGCGAGCAGCACCGCATCCTCGCTCGCCTCAGGCGCTTGCCGGCGCTCCAGCCGCTCGAAATTCGGATGTTCCAGCGCGACGTTGATGGCGCGGATGCGGTCGGATCGCTCCGGATGGCCGGCGGGCGTCACATGTTCCAGGAAGATCGGGTGTTCATAAAGACGGGTGCTCATGGAGACACTCTATCGGCCGCTTCTGTCATGATCCACAGCAGATGGGGCATTGCCCGCCGATTTCAACAAGCTCCGGCGGCGCTTTGGCACGCTTGGGGACGCGGACCGTTGTTCGCAATATTTGCTCCGACCGCATCGTCCCACCGGCGCGCGCCGTCGGACTTGCAAACCAGGTACTAACACTTTGAACCATTGACTATTCGTTTGCGAAATCTGTTTCGATCCAACGAATTATGCAGTATTGTCTGTTTGGGGGAGTGTTGTAAGGCAGTATTGTTGATGAGTGAGTCAAAGCGTCCTGGGGTGACGGAAATACGCGTGCCGTTTCGCGATGTCGATATGAACGGCAAGATGTTCCTGGCCTCCTATATTTCTTACGCTGAATCCGTCATTGCGAGTTTCTGGTCGGCAAGGCCAGATGTAGATGACGAACCAGTCTATAGCGCCAGCAAGATTTCCTGCATGCTTCACCGCCCGCTGCACCATGACGAGCCGGTGATCTTCACTGCCGCCATCGACAAGATCGGCGTGCGTTCCATCGGCTTTCTGGTTTCGATCGACACCGGGGAGGAGCGCGCCGCCGAGGTCGAGATCATCTGGCAGGCCCGCAGCAGAGAGGACGACCTGCCAGCCCCCCTGCCGGAGGAAACCCGCGACTGGCTCTATCGGTTTTTGGATTAGGGGCGTTGCGGCAGGTAGCGATGAAGGACGAGCAAGAGACCGGTCGGTGGGACGCCGACGACGTCGCGAAGTTCATGTATGGAACACAGAGAGCCGCGCTGCTTCTGGCGCTGCGGGATTTCTGGAAAGCACTTTATTCTGCGTGGCCCGACAAGCAAAAGCCTCCCGTATCTCCGAGTGATGGAGATGAACCTCAAGAGTAAGAGCCGTTACTTGCGGTTTTTACGCAGATGGTCTCCTTGATCTCCGCGATGCGGCTCGGCTTTCAGCCGCTTGAAATTCGTCGGGCGTCCAGTCACCTGGCCGCCATACTTGCGACCAGATCGCTGAACCTCTCGCCTTGAATGCCGACATGTGTTCGCAGCAGGCGGCGGGCTTCGTCTCCGTTTCCGGCAAAGATCGCATCGACGATGGCGCAATGTTCCGAGAAGGAGGTCGAGAGGCGGTTGCGCACGCGCAGCTGGAGGCGGCGATAGGGGCGCAGGCGTCGATGCAGTTGCACGCACTGCTCCTCGAGGAAATCGCTGCGGCTTGCGGCGTAGATCGCCTTATGGAATTCCTCATTGTCGTAATAATAGGCATCGCTGTCGCCGGCGCCGGCGGATTGTTCGCAGCGGCCGTGGGTGGCGGTGATCGCTTCCCGGGACGCCTTGTCCAGCCTGCGTGCTGCAAGCGACCCCGCCAGGCCCTCGAGTTCCGCCATAACCTCGAACATCTCGTAGATGCGGTGCGGCCCCGGATCGATCACGATCGCACCCCGGCGCGGACGGATTTCAATCAGTCCGATCGCGTCAAGCTGCATCAGCGCCTCGCGCACCGGCGTTCGCGATACGCCGAACCGATTGGCAAGCACCGTTTCATCAAGCCGTTCGCCGGGGGCGAACTCGTACGAAAGTATCGCATTTTCAATCTCATCCCGAAGCCACCGGCCGACATTCTCGGACATCTATCTCGCATCCTTCATACATAAACGCCATTCTTGTATACACGAATGTTGACGTCGTGTACGAAAGATGGCAATCTACATACTACCGGCGAAGCTCGGCTATGGGAAGCGATGTCCAGCGGCTGCAGAATGCGGTGTCTTCGAAAGTGAGGAGAATGGCATGCCCGAAGCTTCTTTCTTCACCGACATGCTGCAAAGCATTACCGATCACGGAAGGCAGCTGCTGTTTTCCGGCTCCCGTAACACCCAGGCCGCCGCCAAGGCCGATCTCCACACTCTCTGTGAAATGCTGCTTTCGAGCCGCGGTGAAGCATCCGGCATGGCGCTTGCGGCCGAGATTCTCGATCGCTGGGAAGCGCTCGACAGCGACGGCGCCCAGGCATTCCTCCAGATGCTTCACGAAGGGTTCGGGCCTGATGTGAGCAAGCTCGACCAGGCGATTGAACGCTACCGCACCGACAAGAGTTCGACCGCCGTCATTGCGCTCCACCAGGCAGCCGAGCCCCGGCGACAGGAACTCCTGCGCCGATTGAACCACGCGCCAAACGGGACGGCCAAGCTCGTCCGCATGCGTCAACAGCTGCTCGCTTCCCAAGACCGATCCGAAGCCTACCGCGCGCTGGATGCCGATTTCACGCATCTGTTCGGCTCCTGGTTCAATCGCGGCTTTCTGACGCTGCGGCCCATCGACTGGTCAACGCCGGCAAACATCCTCGAAAAGATCATCCAATACGAGGCCGTGCACGAGATCGCCAGCTGGGAGGAGTTGCGCCGTCGCTTGGCGCCGGCCGACCGTCGATGCTTTGCCTTCTTCCATCCCCGACTGGCCGACGAGCCGCTGGTGTTCGTCGAGGTGGCGCTCACCCGATCCGTGCCGAAGGCGATTGCCGATGTACTCGACGAGGAGAGGGAGCAGATCAATGCCGACGAGGCGACGACGGCCGTCTTCTATTCGATCTCCAATTGCCAGGATGGCTTGCGTGGCATCTCGTTCGGCAACTTCCTGATCAAGCAGGTCGTGGAAGATCTGCGCAAGGACCTGCCCGGCCTGAAGAATTTCGTCACGCTGTCGCCCGCCCCCGGCTTTGCCCGCTGGCTTGCCAAGGCACGCGCCGTGGGTGCCGACAGCGTCCTGTCTGAAGCCGCCCGCAAAACACTGGCCTTGCTCGACGATCCGAACTGGCCCGACAGCGAGAAGGGCGCGGCCGAAGTGGAGCGCTTGTTGCTGCCGCTTGCGGCGCGCTACTTCCTGACCGAACGGACGCCGGAGGGCCGTCCTGTCGATCCCGTCGCCCGCTTCCATCTCGGCAACGGCGCTCGGCTTGAACGCGTGAATTTTCTCGGCGACCGCTCGCCCAAGGCAATCCAGCAGGCGCACGGCCTGATGGTCAACTACCTCTACAAGCTCGATGACATCGTGGCCAATCACGAAGCGCTGGCGCAGCGGGGCGAAGTGATTGCCTCGCCGGCCGTCAAAAGCCTGCTCAGCCAGAAGGACGAAAGCCGCCGTGGCGGCAATGGCCAGCAAGGTTCTCGAGCATTCGTGCAACTGATGAATTCCACGCTTGGAGGAGGGCGAAAGTGAGCAACCATCTTTTCGATGCCATGCGGGCTGCCGCGCCTGGGGACGCAGCGTTCATTCGGCTCGGCAGCGGGCGCAGATGGACTTATGAGGATGCCTTCGCCCTTTCCGGCCGCATTGCCAGCGCGATGGATGCGCTCGGCATTCGCCCCGGCGACCGGGTTGCCGTGCAGGTCGAGAAGAGCGCCGAGGCATTGATCGTCTATCTCGCCTGCCTTCGAAGCGGTGCGGTCTATCTGCCGCTCAACACCGCCTATACGCTGGCTGAGCTCGATTATTTCATCGGCGATGCGGAGCCGCGTCTGGTGGTCGTCGCCTCGGCCGCTCGCGAAGGCGTGGAACCGATCGTCAAGCGCCACCGCGCGATCGTCGAAACGCTCGATGCCGACGGCAGCGGCTCGCTGCTCGATCTTGCGCGCGACGAGCCGGCCGACTTTGTCGATGCCTCGCGCTCCGCCGATGATCTGGCTGCGATCCTCTATACCTCGGGAACGACGGGACGTTCCAAGGGGGCGATGCTCACCCATGGCAATCTGCTCTCGAACGCGCTGACCTTGCGGGACTACTGGCGCGTCACATCAGACGACCGGCTGATCCATGCCCTGCCGATCTTCCACACGCATGGGCTCTTCGTCGCCACCAACGTCACGCTGCTCGCCGGCGCCTCGATGTTCCTGCTGTCGAAATTCGACGCTGACGAAGTCGTTTCGCTGATGCCGCAGGCAACGATGCTGATGGGCGTGCCGACCTTCTATGTGCGCCTCCTGCAAAGCCCCGGCTTCGACAGGCAGGCGGCGGCCAACATCCGCCTCTTCATCTCCGGCTCGGCGCCGCTGCTGGCAGAGACGCATAACGCCTTCCAGGCGCGGACCGGCCATGCAATTCTTGAGCGCTACGGCATGACGGAAACCAATATGAACACATCGAACCCCTATGAGGGGAAACGGCTTGCCGGAACGGTCGGCTTCCCGCTGCCTGATGTGACGGTGCGCGTCACAGACCCGGCCACCGGACAGGTGCTGCCGCCTGAAGAAACCGGCATGATCGAGATCAAGGGGCCGAACGTCTTCAAGGGTTATTGGCGCATGCCGGAGAAGACCGCGGCCGAATTCACCGCCGACGGGTTCTTCATCAGCGGCGATCTCGGCAAGATCGACCGGGACGGCTATGTCCATATCGTCGGCCGCGGCAAGGATATCGTGATTTCAGGCGGATACAACATCTATCCGAAGGAGGTCGAGAGCGAGATCGACCAGATCGAGGGCGTGGTTGAGAGCGCTGTCATCGGCCTGCCTCATCCCGATTTCGGAGAAGGCGTAACCGCCGTCGTCGTGCGCAAACCTGGCGCCGTCCTGGATGAAAAAAGCATCGTCGGCGCGCTCCAAGACCGTCTCGCGCGCTACAAGCAACCCAAACGCATCATCTTCGCCGAGGACTTGCCGCGCAACACGATGGGCAAGGTTCAGAAGAACATCCTGCGGCAGCAATACGCCGATCTTTACACCAGGACGTAAGGCGATCGCCCTCTGGGAGGAGGGTGCGTCGGCATTCGCATAATCTTGCAAACAGCAACTACGGCGCTGGAGGCGTCGGAGGGAGGGGAATCATGGGTATTGAAATACTGGCCATAGGCATGCTGGTCGCCATGTTCGTCGTTGCGACGATCCAGCCGATCAACATGGGAGCGCTCGCTTTTGCCGGCGCCTTCGTGCTCGGCTCCATGACCATCGGGATGAAGACTGGCGATATTTTCGCCGGCTTCCCGAGCGATCTGTTCCTGACGCTCGTCGCCGTCACCTACCTCTTCGCCATCGCGCAGATCAACGGCACTATCGACTGGCTGGTCGAATGCGCTGTTCGCATGGTGCGTGGACGAATAGGCTTGATCCCCTGGGTGATGTTCCTCGTCGCCGCCGTCATTACCGGTTTCGGTGCGCTTGGGCCTGCCGCCGTCGCCATTCTCGCGCCTGTCGCGCTGAGTTTTGCCATCCAGTACCGCATTCACCCGGTCATGATGGGCCTGATGGTGATCCACGGCGCGCAGGCAGGCGGCTTTTCGCCGATCAGCATCTATGGCGGCATCACCAATCAGATCGTTGCGAAGGCCGGTCTGCCTTTCGCTCCGACGTCGTTGTTTCTCTCGAGCTTTGTCTTCAACCTGGCGATCGCAGTGCTGGTCTTCTTCGCCTTCGGCGGCGCAAAGGTCGTGAAGCACGTGCCGGCAACATCGCTTGGCCCCTTGCCCGAACTGCATCCAGAAGGCGTGTCGGCGTCGATCAGAGGTCACGGCGGCACGCCGGCAAAGCCGATCAGGGACCATGCCTACGGTACGGCGGCAGATACCGCTGCGACGCTGCGTCTGAACAATGAGAGAATTACCACCCTGATCGGGCTGACGGCGCTCGGCATCGGCGCTCTGGTTTTCAAATTCAATGTCGGCCTTGTCGCCATGACCGTCGCCGTCGCGCTGGCATTGCTGTCCCCGAAAACGCAAAAAGCGGCAATCGACAAGGTCAGCTGGTCGACCGTGCTGCTGATTGCCGGCATCATCACCTATGTCGGCGTCATGGAGAAGGCCGGTACGGTCGATTATGTCGCGAACGGCATTTCCAGTCTCGGCATGCCGCTGCTGGTAGCGCTTCTGCTTTGCTTCACCGGCGCCATTGTCTCGGCCTTTGCATCCTCGACGGCGCTGCTCGGCGCCATCATCCCCCTTGCCGTTCCGTTCCTGCTGCAGGGACATGTCAGCGCCGTCGGCGTGGTCGCGGCCATCGCCATATCGACAACAATCGTCGATACCAGCCCATTCTCCACCAATGGCGCGCTTGTCGTCGCCAATGCGCCGGATGACAGGCGCGAGCAGGTTCTGCGGCAGTTGCTGATCTACAGCGCGTTGATTGCCATCATCGGCCCGATCGTCGCCTGGCTGGTGTTCGTCGTGCCGGGGCTGGTTTGACGACGGGCCGCCGGACCCATCGCTTTCCGCCGCAGTCCATCGCCTGCGGCGGTCAAGGTGCGGGCGAGGGCATTCCAAGTTCAACGCCAGTACCCGAAGGAGTCGAGCAGCTATTCAACGTTCGCCGAAGATGTAACACGCTGAGGTTGAAGTATTGGTTGGCGCAGGCGCTCGAGAACACTGATATCGGCGTGCAATTGGAGGTGCTCACCAGTCTTGGGACATGAATGTGCGAATCCCGTTGCATTCGTGGACTTAACACTATTCATTATCCGAAGACGTTTCATCTCGTATGTTGAAAATCGATCATGGTTGAATCGGCCGACGTCGCATCGCTTTTGACGGATTTGATTTACGGAAGCCTCTTCGGAGAGTGTAGCTGGCAGGATTTTCTCGACCGTCTTGCGCAAACCTCGCCCGGCGGCAAGGCTGCACTCCACTACCACGATCTGGCCTCGTCCGTTGCCCATGTTCCTTTCATGTCGGGCTTCTCTCAGTCCGAGATCGATCAGTTCCGCAGCCACTTTGCCTCGGTCAATCCCTGGATCCCACGACTGGGCCTCGTGCCCGTCGGCCAAGGCTTATGTGGTGACGAGATCTTTCCGCGCGAGCAGCTCATCAGATCGGAGTTTTACAACGACTGGCTGAAGCGGCAGACCGGATGCGAGACGAGCATTGGCGTTTCCATCATTCGGGAGGAAAGCCGCACCTTCATCCTGTCGACATCCACATCGTCGGCGGACGCCGATCTGAACAAGGAAGCGGCCAAGCTTTACACGCAGCTCGCGCCGCATCTGAAGAGGGCCTTCGACTTCATCCGCAAGCGCGATCTGTTCGCGCCGCACCAACATGAAACGCAGACCCTGCTCGATAGCATCGGGGTCGGATTGATCTACGTCTCGGAGCAGGGGAAAGCCCGCCGCTGGAATAAAAGCGCAGAGGCCTTGATGGCGGCCGGCCTGCCTGTGCAGATCGCCGCGGACGGCAAATTCCGGCTCCAATGCGAGAAGTCGATGGCGGTTCTCGAATTCCTGACATCCAGAAATGGGGTGCAGACAACACCGCACACCGCGATCGTCAAGGGCAGCAACCAGAACAATTATCGCATCACCCTCGTCCGGCTTCCGTCCGATGCATTCACGGAGTTCGTGGAGGGGCCGACCGTGGCGGTGATCGTCGAACCGACCGTGGCCAGCCCGCTCTATGAGCGGCGAGATTTGCTGATGCAGCTTTATAAACTGACAGCAACGGAAATCCGCATCGCCTCGAGCATTGCATCGGGCCAATCCGCAAGGGAAGTGGCCATAGCCGACGACATCAGCTACGAAACGGTCAGAACGCACCTCAGAAACATCTATTCGAAGCTCGGGATCAATTCGCGGGTCGGGCTTGTGTCGCTGCTGATGCGCTGAATGGAATCAGTTGGCTGGAACAGGCGGGACCCCGTTATTGTGCGCGTTCGCCTCTGAGATGTGGCTCCGCCAGGACGTTGATCTCGACATTTAGTCCTTCCAGGTTGACGTGGCCCACGCTGTCATAAAAATTTCATATCGCGCCTATTGCGAGTTTCGGCAAAGTAATCCACTATTTTTATCAGGAAACAAGATTTCCTGAAGCAAACGAAAGGAAACTGATTGGATTTATTTCTTCTGACGATCATGCTCGTGGCAGGCTTTATGGCCTTTGCCTTGACCGCGGGAAGAGCAACCGCTCAGACCACCGCAAACACCCGGCGCAGCTCAGGCGGTGGCGGAGTTGAGTTCGAGGCCTCCGATGGCGGAGGATGCGACGGCGGTGATGGAGGTGGCGGGGACGGTGGAGGAGGTGACTAAATCAACTGAAATCGATAGAATGCCCGACCGCCTCACGGCGGTTTTTTGTTGTCCGAATTCGACTCCTTACCATGCCGGCAAACAGGCCGGAATGTCAGAGGCTCTCGCCGTCGCGATCGTCTGCGCAATGTCGCTCGCCGTGTGCAAATGGGGAGAGCCGCCGGTCCGCAGCGTCTTGCGACGGCTCCTCGACCGACTTGGCAACGCGCGGCCGGTTTTCGGGCGAAGGAGTCCCAGGCTTAGGTGCAGTTGATGGGAGAGAGCCGGTTGGCGATCGTGCCGGGATATGTTCCCGACTCGGCCTTTGACTCAGTGCACACCCATCCGTTCTTTTCGGGATCGACCGGGCATCGTTGCACAGCCGCTGATGCATAATGGCCGCCTTCAGGCAGAAGGCGGCCATTGCGGCTTTGCAGGTTCAGGCCTTCAGGCGCTCAAGCGCGCGCCGGCAGCAGGGGATAACCGGCCATGACGGCGCGGCCGAGGAGGGCGGCGACGACAGCCTTGATCACGTCCCCGGGGATGAAGGCCATCGAGCCGACGAAGGCTTTGGTGAAGCCCAGGCCTGCGACGGTCGCGAGATAGGTGATCCCGAAGGCGTAGAGCGCGACGATCCCGCCGATCATGGCCGCGAGGAAGAAGCTCACCGTCTGTACGAGGCCTGACTGCTTGTCGTCGACCAGACGCTCGCTGAGGTAGCCGGTGACGAAGGCGCCAAAGATCCAGCCGACGAGGAAGCCTGCTGTCGGCGAGGCGAAGATCGCCAGGCCGCCGCGGCCGCCCGAAAGCACCGGCAGGCCGATCGCGACCAGGAGCAGTACGATCAGCACTGCGATCGCGCCGCGCCGGGCGCCGAGAACGACGCCCGCCATCATGACGCCGAGCGACTGGGCGGTGATCGGCACCGGAATGAAGCCGAGCGAAATCGGCGGCAGCAGGCCGAGCGCCACGATGATCGCGGCAAAGAGGGCGGTAAGGACGAGGTCGCGGGTGCTCATCATGAACTCCGTATTAAGAAATCGTTAACTCCCATGCCGCCGAATGCGGCGCGCGTCAATCGCCGCCGCGACATTATCCGCGTCCTTCAGCGTCAGAATGATCAGCGGCGCAAGCAGACTCGTCGGCCGGACCTTCAGCCCCCGCGCCGTGTGCGCCTCGCGGATCGCCTGGTAACGGTCGACGATTTCGGGCACGAAGCGCAGCACCAGGCCGAGAGCCAGACCGATATCGTCGGCCCGAACCCGGCCGGTGCGTTCGAGCGGGCGGGCAAGCGCCGTCACCTCGTCGATGAACTCGGTAATGGTGGTCGTCGCCGTCACGCTGGCGGCAAGAAGCATCAGCGCCGTCAGCCGCAGCACGGGGACGAGCGCCGCCTGCCATGGGTTAAAGATGAGATTGAAGAGGCCGACGACGGCAATCGCCAGGAGGATCGGCCGCAGCCGTCGCAACGCCTCGCCGAGCGGCAGGCCGATCGTGCCGTAGAGGGCCGCCGTCACCAGCACGGCGCCCGAGAGCAGAAGCAGATTGTGGCTCAT
The DNA here is from genome assembly GCF_005862215.1 of Rhizobium sp. MHM7A. NCBI lineage: Bacteria > Pseudomonadati > Pseudomonadota > Alphaproteobacteria > Hyphomicrobiales > Rhizobiaceae > Rhizobium > Rhizobium sp. MHM7A. The sequence goes on along the minus strand of NZ_VCHT01000003.1, from coordinate 432,414 downwards.
GAACAGCAGGATTGCGAAGGCCGCCAGCGACAGGAGCTTTGCCCGCGGCGAGAGCCGATGCATCCGGCTGTTGCCTTCGACGTAGAGCGATTGCATCAGGCGGCGATCTCCCTGTAGCGGGCGATGGCTTCGGCCGCCGGCGCGTCGGCGGCAAGTCGCCCTTGATGAAACAGCAGCACCCGCTCGAATCCGGCGATCAGCTCGAGGTCGTGGGTGATGACAATGGCGCTTTCCGGCAGCCCGGCGATGATCCTCTCGACCAGCGCCCGGTTTTTAAGGTCGAGCTGGTTGGTAGGTTCGTCGAGGATGAGAATGCCGGGGCCGGTCGCCAGCACCGAGCAGAGTGCCGCCAGCTGCAGTTCGCCGCCGGAAAGCTCGTGCGCGCGGCGATCGGCCAGTGCCTCGGCGCCGAAGCGGGCAAGCACGCCCTCGACTCTTGCTTCGATCTCGGCTTTGCTGAAGCCACGCCGCTTCAGCCCGAAGGCAATGTCGTCCTTGACGATCGGCAGGATGATCTGGTTCTGCGGCGACTGGAAGATGAATCCGACATCGGCGACAACAGCCTTCTCGTCGGCCGTGTCGCGGCCATTGACCATGACGCGGCCGGTGGTTGGCTTGGTCAGCCCATTGATCAGCCGCGCGAAGGTCGTCTTGCCCGAACCGTTCAGCCCGATGACGCCGATGCGTTTGCCGCTGATGCCGAGCGTCAGCGGCTCCAGTGCCACCCGCGCCCCGAAACTGACACCCGCACTTTCGAATTCAATATCCAAACCAGTCCCTCGCATTCGGCGACGACACAGGAGGTCGACATCATGCGGCGCTTGAGCGCCTTTTATAGAGGGAAATTTGCGAAACAGCCCCTCATCCGGCTGCCGCCACCTTCTCCCCGAAACGAGGCGCCGGGGATATGCCACGACCTCCGTCCCCAGTTGCCTCTCATAGGGCACGTCCCCTCTCACCGTCAGAGCGGGGAGGGGCTAGGGTGAGGGGCGGAAATCGGCGCCAACCTGACAGCGCTCCTTCTATACGGTTGACCCTCCCCGGTGAAAGAGCAAATCTCGCTGTCGATATCGGGTGGCTAGGAAGATTTTCCGGATTATGATGCGGTCATGACGAATCTGCTTTCCAATTCCGATGCCCGCCGCGTCTTTCTTGCCAAGCAGGGCCTCAGCGCCCCACCGAACCGCGCCTTGACCAAGGCCGGCCTGCTGCAGCTCATCCAGGATCTCGGCTTCGTCCAGGTGGACAGCATCCAGACGGTCGAGCGGGCGCATCATCAGATCCTGTTTTCCCGCAATCAAACCTATCGGCGCGAGCATCTGAAGGCGCTGCTGGAGAAGGAACGCGCGCTGTTCGAGCACTGGACGCACGATGCCTCCATCCTGCCGAGCGCTTTCTTCGTCTATTGGAAGCACAAGTTCCGCCATCAGGAGAAGGTCCTGGTCGAGCGCTGGCGCAAGTGGCGCGGCGAGGGTTTCGAGGCCGCCTTCGAGGAGACCTATGAGCGAGTGCGTCGCGACGGCGCGATGCTGGCGCGCGACGTCAAGGCCGATGGCCATGTGTCCGGCGGCTGGTGGAACTGGCATCCGAACAAGACGGCGCTCGAATATTTCTGGCACACCGGCAAACTCGCGATCGCCGGCCGCTCGAATTTCCAGAAGATCTATGATCTCACCGAGCGTGTCATTCCGGCCGAATTCCGCGAGCCGGAGGTGAGCCGCGAAGACTTCGTCGACTGGGCCTGCCGCGGCGCGCTCACCCGCCTTGGCTTTGCCACCCACGGCGAGATCGCAGCCTTTTGGAATCTGGTCTCGCCCGACGAGGCCAAGGCCTGGGTATCGGCTCACCGCGACGAGCTGACCGAAGTGCTGATCGAAGCGGCGCCTGGCGGCAAGCCTCGCCCGTCCTGGGCCTTTGCCGGTTTCCCTTCGACGCTCGACAGCTATCCGGACGCTCCGCCGCGCATCCGCGTGCTCAGCCCCTTCGACCCGATGATCCGCGACCGCAATCGCACTGAACGCCTGTTCGGCTTTTTCTACCGCATCGAGGTCTTCGTGCCGGAAGCCAAACGCGAATATGGTTATTACGTCTTCCCGCTGCTCGAGGGCGACCGCCTGATCGGCCGCATCGACATGAAGGCCGACCGGAAGAAATCGACCCTCGATGTCAGGCGGCTCTGGCTGGAACCGGGCGTGAAGGCTTCGGCCGGACGGCTGGAGCGGCTGGAAGCGGAGTTGGAGCGGGTGGCGCGGTTTGCGGGTGTGGAGAAGGTGGTGTTGCTCGACGGGTGGAAGGGGTAATCGAATTATTCTCTGCTCGTCACTGCGCCCTCACAAGCGAGGTCGCCTTAAGCACCGACCGAACAAAGCAACCATCGTGGCGCGCGTTCGTCTACTCCGACGCTAAGTTTGGCAACAACGCCACCGCACTCTCCGTCATCCCAGGCCTTGAGCCTGGGATCCATGCGTCTGCTGCTGGTGGGTGCGGCGTGGATGCTCGGCTCAAGGCCGAGCATGACGGAGGTGGATTGGACAGGACAAACCATTCACAGCCCGAACGCCCTGTCAGCGATGCCATCCGCCGGTCACAGCCCAAACTTTGACCTGGTGAGGGGGAGAGGGTTCTTCCCTCAACAGATCTCCGTCTTGCTGATCTTGATGCCGAAGCCTTCCAGGCCGACATAGTGGCGCTCGCGGCTGGTGAGCAGCTTGATTGAGCTCACCCCGAGGTCCTTGAGGATCTGGGCGCCGAGGCCGATTTCCAGCCATTCGCTTTCGCGCGTCTGCGCCTCCGCATGGCCTTCGCGGCCCTGGTTGCGGGCCTTGCGGCCATTGTCGTAATGGCCGACGCCGACCGAGCCTTCGCGCAGATAGACGATGACGCCGCGCCCTTCCGCGGCGATCTTCTCCATGTAGAAATCGACCGGGCTCTTCCTGCCGAAGAGATCCTCGGCGACATTTTCCGGATGCAGGCGCACGGGGATTTCGATGCCGTCGCGGATGTCGCCGAAGACGACCGCGAGATGCTGCATCGGATCCCAGGGCAGCGAATAGGTGTGCGCTCTCGCCTTGCCGAACGGCGTGTCGATGTCGAAGCTCGCGCCGAGTTCGATCAGTGTTTCCTTGCGCTGGCGGTAGGCGATGAGATCGGCGACTGAGACGAGCTTCAGCCCGTGCTTTTCGGCGAATTCGACCACCTGCGGACCGCGGGTGACGGTGCCGTCGTCATTGACGAGTTCGGAAATGACGCCGATCGGCGGCAGGCCGGCGAGCCGGCAGAGGTCGACGGCCGCTTCCGTATGGCCCGAGCGCATCAGCACGCCGCCTTCGCGCGAAACCAGCGGGAAGATATGGCCGGGACGGACGAAATCGGCGGCTCCGACATTCGGATTGGCGAGGTTGCGCACGGTCAGCGTCCGGTCGTCGGCCGAGATGCCGGTCGTCGTGCCGTGCTTGAAGTCGACCGAGACGGTGAAGGCCGTCGTATGAGCGGAATCATTCTCCGCCACCATGGCGTTGAGGTTGAGGCGCTTGGCCTCCTCCTTCGGCATCGGCGCACAGACGATGCCTGAAGTGTGGCGCACGATGAAGGCCATCTTCTCCGGCGTGGTGTGCACGGCGGCGACGATCAGGTCGCCCTCGTTCTCGCGGTCATTGTCGTCCATGACGACGACGATTTCGCCGGCCTCGAAGGCCCTGATGGCGTCGACGACGCGTTTCTGATCGTAAGACATGGACGCTCCTATTTCAGACGGCCGGTCTGGCCGCGGTCGCGAAGATAATGATCGGCAATGGCGCAGGCGACCATCGCCTCGCCGATCGGCACGGCGCGAATGCCGACGCAGGGGTCATGCCGGCCCTTGGTGCGCACATCGACATTCTTGCCATCGGCATCGATCGACTGGCGTTCGGTCAGGATCGAGGAGGTCGGCTTGACCGCGAAACGCGCGACGATCGGCTGTCCGGTCGAGATCCCGCCCAGAATACCGCCGGCATTGTTGGAAAGGAAGATCGGCGTGCCGTCATTGCCCATGCGCATTTCATCGGCATTGTCTTCGCCTGAGGTTTCGGCGGCGGTAAAACCATTGCCGATCTCCACGCCTTTAACGGCATTGATCGACATCAGCAGCGAGGCGATGTCCTGATCGAGCTTGGAATAGATCGGCGCGCCGAGGCCGGCGGGCACGCCTTCGGCGATCACTTCGATAACAGCACCGATCGAGGAGCCGGCCTTGCGGATGCCGTCGAGATATTCCTCCCAGACCGGCACGATCGCCGCATCCGGCGAGAAGAAGGGGTTCTGCCCGACCTGGTCCCAGTCCCAGTTGCTGCGGTCGATCCTGTGCTTGCCGATCTGCACCAGTGCGCCGCGCACCGTAACACCCGGCACGACGAGGCGGGCGATGCCGCCTGCCGCAACCCGGGCTGCGGTCTCGCGAGCCGAGGAGCGGCCGCCGCCGCGATAGTCGCGAATGCCGTATTTGAGGTCATAGGTATAGTCGGCATGGCCGGGACGGTATTGCCGGGCGATCTCGCCATAATCCTTGGAACGCTGGTCGGTGTTCTCGATCAGCATGGAGATCGGCGTGCCGGTGGTCGTCATCGTCTCGCCGTCGGCATCGAGCATGACGCCGGACAGCACCTTCACCAGATCGTCCTCGCGCCGCTGCGTGACGAAGCGGGATTGCCCAGGCTTGCGCTTGTCGAGCCAGACCTGCAATTCGGCAAGCGTAAAGCGCAGGCCCGGAGGGCAGCCGTCGACGACGCAGCCGAGCGCCGGACCATGGCTTTCGCCCCAGGTGGTTACGCGGAAGAGGTGACCGAATGTATTGTGCGACATGTGTTCCCACGGTGGCGCGCCAGGGCCGGTCGCCGCCGGCCGCGCCATTGCTTGAAAAGGCGCGACACTCATAGGCCAAAAAACCGCCGAGGCAAAAGCCTTTCTTTGCGTCAAACCAGCAGCTGCTGAAATCCTGTTTCCGTCTTTTGCAACGGGATGGCCGTCACGAAGCCAGCCGCCACCCGCTTCCGGCCGCCTCAGCGGCGAAATCGTCGAAGGAGAGCGCCGGCGAGAAGGCGTAGCCCTGCAGCATGTCGCAGCCAAGGTCGCGCAACAAGGCAGCATGCGCCGCCGTCTCCACCCCTTCGGCCACCGTCTCGACACCGAGTGAGCGGGCGATATCGATGATCGAGCGAACCAGCGCGCGTTCCTGCGAAGCGCCGACGATCGGCTGCACCAGCTGTCGGTCGATCTTCAGCCGCTTCGGCTTCAGCTTCAACAGGCTGACGATCGAGGTGTGGCCGGTGCCGAAATCATCGATCTCGATATCGATGCCGAGCGCCTTGATGCGTTCGAGATTGTGCGAGACGACGTCCTCGCTCTCGTCGAGGAAGATCGATTCCACCAGTTCGAAGGAGAGTTCGCCGGGACGGATATTGAGGTCCGCGAGCGATTCCAGGAGGCTGCCGTCATGCAGCCGCCGGGCCGAAACATTGACCGAGACCTTGGGAACGGCAATGCCCAGCGCCGTCAAGCGCATCTTGTCGCGCAGCGCCGTTTCCAGCACGATCCGGTCGAGCATCTGCACGACGTTGATCTCGTCGGCGATGCGCAGGAACTTGTCGGGCGCGAGCCACCCCTTGGAAGGATGCTTCCAGCGCACCAGCGCCTCCACGCCGGTCAGTTCCATCGTCCGGGCTGAGAATTGCGGCTGATACCACGCGGTGAATTCGGCATTGTCGATGCCGGCAAGGATCTCGTCGGCCGTGCGCTTGGTGTTGATGATATCTGCCTGAAGATCGTGATTGAAGAAGTCGAAGCGATTGCGGCCCGTGGTCTTTGCGCGGTAGAGCGCGATATCGGCATTGATCAGAACCTTGCGCGCATCGACATGAATGCCGTTGGCCAGCGCCACGCCGATCGACACGCCGCAGCGGCAGGAAAAGCCCTCGAAATCGATCGGCTGGCGCATCTCCTCGATGATCCGCGTCGCAAGCTCCGCCATTTCCTTGTCGCCGACATCGCCGGCGAGGATGACGAATTCGTCGCCGCCGATGCGCGCCACGAGGTCGCTGCCGCGAACATTCCTGGCAAGTACCTTCGAGGCATGCACCAGCATCGCATCGCCGGCGGCATGACCGAGCGTGTCGTTGATATCCTTGAAGCGATCGAGGTCGATGTGCAGGATCGCGAATTTCTGCCGCTGCCGCCGCCCGTCATGGCTGAGGGTTTCGAGCGCGATATCGAGCTTGCGGCGGTTGGCGAGATCGGTCAGCGGATCGTGCAGCGAATTGTGCTCGATCCTGTTTTTGGCAAGTTCGAGTTCGATATTCTTGGCGACGGCCTCGTCCTTGGCCGCCTTCAGCCGGATCGTCATCAGCATGTCCTCGGTGGCGTCGAAGGCGATGCCCATGATCTTCATCTCGCCGGCGGCCGTGTGGTAGACCTTGCCGACCGAGCGCACATAGCGCACCGAACCGTCTTCAACGAGAACGCGGCAGACGAGGGTGTGCGTATCGCCGTTTCGTTTGAAGTGACGCGCGCTTTCGAGCGCCAGCCCGCGATCCTCGGGGTGGATGCGGGACAGCCAGGTCTCCTCGGTCATGAAGCCATTGCGCGGCTGAAGCCCGTAGAGCTCGTACATTCGCTCGTTCCAGATCGAGCCGCCGCGGTCGGGCCGCGCCTCCCATATGCCGCACTGATAGGAATTGAGCGCAAGGTCCAGCCGGCTCGAAAGCTCGGCGAGCTGGACCTCACGGCTCGAAAGCTCTTCGAGCGCCAGTTCCAGTTCGGCATTCTTGACCTCGCTGACATCCCTGGCCTTGCGCAGCGCGTCGGTAGCCTCCGCGTCGGCGGTCACGTCCCAGACGATGCCGATCGTCTTGCCGCCGCCGCCCGCATCCCGGTAGAGGGCGCCGACCGAGCGCAGATGCCGGATGCCGCCGTCGGCGAGCATGATGCGGTACTGCGCCGTGCAGGCGGCGCCCGCAATGCTGCAGCTGAAGAAATGCACCTCCGCGAGCTCGCGATCCACCGGCAGGATCGCCGCCAGCCATTCGTCGAGCGGCCGGCTTCCTTCCTCCGCCGGCTTTCCGTGCAGCGCGGCGGCGCGGGCGTCCCAAAGGAGGCCGCTCGAATGATCCTGCAGCTCCCAGATGCCGATATTGGAGGATTCGAGCGCCAGGTTGAGCCGCTGCGACAGCTCCAGGAGCTTCGCTTCTCGCGTCTCCAGTTCGGCAATGTTGCGGTTGCGTTCGCCGAGCAGCAGCGTAGCGAGGAAGATCGGGACGATGATGACGCACCCGGCGGCAATGACGATCAGCCGCAGCTCCGTCCGATTTTCCGGTATCGCGTTCCAGCCATCTTTCGGGACGGCGGAGAGCTCCCATTTGCCGCCCGCGAAGCTGATCTCCCGGCGGATCGGATCCTTGTCGTCAATGCCGGCAGGACCGAAGAACGGCGCCGAAGGACCGGCCTTGCCGGCCGTCGGGCCGATATCCCGCACCGCAATCGAAAGATGATCGAGATTGGGATAGCGCTCCTGGTTTTCGCGGTCGCGCGCCGGCATCAGCCCGGTCGCCTCGTAAAAGATCTTCCGGTCGATGGCGACCTCCACCGCGCCCCAGATACGCCGCTGGCCGTTTTCCTTGACGAAAACCGGAAAGAAGATGGCGAAGGCCTCCCGACCGTCGACGCTGATCGGACCATAGAAACGCGCCAGCTGGTCGCGTGGCTCAGCCGTCATCGCCTGGTGTGCGAAAAGGATCTCCCGCACATCGCGGCCGATCCGCCCGCCGTTCGGGGGCTGCGGATAGACATCGGCGACGACGAAGCCAGGCGCGATGGCGATATGGATGAAAGCCGGGTTCTGGATCAGCAGCCACCTGATCTGGCGCTCCGTCTCCTCCCGGTTTGCGGTATTGCTGACGGAAGTCAGGTTCGCGAGATCGCGGACCATGGTGAGGCTCATGTTGATCTCTGCCTTCACCCTGGCGCGCAACAGGTTCGTCTCGTTCTCGGTGCGGATATGAAGTTCGCGCACATGAGCGGCAGTATTGGTCTGATCGAGCGCGAAGCCGACCATGATGACGACAAGGGCGACAAACGAAGAAACCAGAAACGAGACGCGGGTATTCTTCAAAACGCGCCGCAACTGCTTGCTGTCGCCGAGGCTGGATAGCAAAACGAGACCCCCACATTCGCGGCAACTTTAGGAGCCAGGGGTTAATTTACGATTGCCTGTTGTCGATGCTGAAGGATTCCGGACGGGGAGGCGCGTGGTTAACGCGGCGCGTTGATTATATTTAAAATTGTATTCATCAATTGGGCGGCAAAAGCCATCCTTACGGGCAATTTTCGCCATATTCAGGAGCTTATCTGTGGCCAGTTTTCTCGTGCAGCGTTTCAAGAGGATTGTTGCCATGCGTTTCGTCGTCGCCACGCTTTTGGCCACAGCAAGTTTCCTGTCGCCGATGAGCGGTTTTGCCGAGAGCGCCGATGTCGAGGCGACGATCAAGAAGGTCGACACGGCCAACCTCGTGCTGACGCTCGACGACGGCAAGACCTATCAGGCGCCAGAGGAATTCAATTTCGACGGCCTCGAAGCCGGCGTGAAGGTCATCGTCTTCTATACCGAGGTGGACGGCAAGCGCGTCATCAACGATCTCGATATCGTCAAGTAGGCGGGACTCTGGAGAGTGATCGCATGCCGCCAATGGCTGCCCCTCATCCTCCCGGACCGAACAGATCGTTCGTCCCCAATCGGAGCTAACTAAGCGGCGGATGATGCCTGCAGCCAGACAATCGTCCGCTCGCTCGTATCGATCCTGACGATCCGGTCCTGTGGGATCCCGCCTTCCGCGGCAGTGCTCTTCGGCAGGTCGGCAATTGCCTGGAACAGCGTACGGATGACGCCGCCATGGGTGACGCAGACGGTCGGACGATCGACGGAGCGCAGCCATGCGCCGGTGCGCCAGGAGAGGATTTCGTAACTTTCGGCATCGTCTCCCGGCGGGATGAAATCCCATTTGGAGGCATTGCGTTCCGCCACTCGCTCGGCCTGCGTCGCCCTCAGCTCCTTGAGCGTCGAACCCTCCCAGTCGCCGAAGGAAATCTCCACCAGCCTCGGATCGGTGCGATAGGCAAGCGGCGGCAGGCCCATGGCGGCGCGCATGATTTCCATCGTTGCGCGCGTGCGCCCGAGCGGGCTTGCAACGAAATCGAATTCGCTGACCCTCTCGCCGAGAATCTCGGCCAGCGCGATGCCGTTCTGCCGGGCCTGTTCCAGGCCCGTGGCATTCATCGGGACGTCTTTCTGGCCCTGCAGGCGGCGCTCGGCATTCCAGTCGGTCTGACCGTGTCTGATCACGTAGATGAGCACGGTCTCGGCTCCGGAGCTGATTAGTCCTTGACGACCGAAATGTCAGGGGCGTCGACCGCCTTCATGCCGATGACATGATAGCCGCTGTCGGCATGGTGCACTTCGCCGGTGACCGAACGCGACAGGTCGGACAGGAGATAGAGGCCGACATCGCCGACTTCCTCGATGGTAACCGTGCGGCGCAGCGGGGCGTTATATTCATTCCACTTCAGGATATAGCGGAAATCGCCGATGCCGGAGGCGGCGAGCGTCTTGATCGGTCCGGCCGAAACGGCGTTGACGCGGATGTTCTGCGGCCCGAGGTCGACGGCGAGATATTTGACGCTCGCTTCGAGGGCGGCCTTCGCGACGCCCATGACGTTATAGTTCGGCATCACCTTTTCCGCGCCGTAATAGGTCAGCGTCAGCATCGAGCCGCCTTCCGTCATCAGCTTCTCGGCGCGGCGTGCAACCGAGGTGAAGGAATAGACGGAGATCTGCATCGTCTTGTTGAAATTGTCGGGCGAGGTATCGATATAGCGGCCGGTCAGCTCGTCCTTGTCGGAGAAGCCGATAGCATGCACGAGGAAATCGATCTTGCCCCAGAGCTTTTCGACATTTTCGAACACCGCGTCGATAGTGGCTTCGTCGGCGACGTCGCAGTGGCCGACGAGCGTCGCGTCGATTTCGGCGGCGAGCGGCTCGACGCGCTTCTTCAGCGCATCGCCCTGATAGGTGAGCGCAACTTCTCCGCCCTGCGCATGAATGGCCTTGGCAATACCCCACGCAATCGAACGATTGTTGGCGACACCCATGATGACGCCGCGTTTGCCTGCCATGAGGCCGGATGCTTGAGCCATATTTCGCTCCCTAGGATTCTGATCGATCCTGCCTATGGCATAGGCCGTTAATCGGTTCAAGCTTGGCCTGGATCATCAACTGTTAGGGATCGTAACAAAGGGTGCGAATGTCATAAAAATTTCACAAGAACAGACCTTCGCGCATGCTGCGCATGAGATCGGTGACTTTGTCGTCGGGTTTTTCCCACAGGATGATGCGCAATTCGACGACGAGATCGCCTCTGCTGCCGTCTTCCCGCGGCAATCCCTGGGCGGCAATCCGGATCGTCTTGTCCGAGCCCGACCATGGGGGAACGGTGATGTTCATAGGCCCGGATGGCCCATCGATGCTTGCCTCGGTGCCGAGCACGGCATTTTCGATGCTGAGCGGCAGCACGGCGTGCAGGTCGAAACCGTCGACGGTGAAGCGCGAATCGGGGGCGATGCGGATATTGACGACGGCATCGCCGCGCTGCATGCCAGGCAGCTTGAAGCCCTGTCCCTTGAGCCGGATCTCGTGCCCATCCGTCGTGCCCGCCGGCAATGCGAAGCCGATCTCGCGGCCCTCCGGCAGCGACGCGGTGACCCAGCCGCCCTTCAGCACGTCGTCGATCGTGACCGTCGCCGTCGTCACCTCGTCGGGCGCTTTTTCGAGGCCGGTATCCTTGGCGCCGGTGAAACGACGCACCAGCGAAGTCAGGATGCTGAGCGGCAGCGACAGGTTGGAGCCGGCATTGTTTGACGTCTCGCCGGGTTCCTCGTCGGCTTCGGCGGCGTCGCCAGCCGCGCGCTTGCCCGCTTCGGCCTGGGCCTGGCCCTGCGCTGTCTGCGTCTGATGATGGGCCTGCTGCGGGCGGCCCTGGGGCTGGCCGCCCGCCGCGGCGCGCGCCTGCGCGCCGAAGATGCGTTCCACCATCTCCTCGGCGCCTTCGCTGGCGCCGCTCTGCTGTTTTGCCCCATCGGCCGCGGTTTTCTGAGCGGCCCTGGCAAGCTCCTCCATCACCCGCTCGGCATTGGCCTGCGCCGCCTTGGCGCGAGCCGCCGCCTCGCGCGCGGCCTGGCGCTGCTGCATGATCGTCTGTTCCTGCTTCTTGGCTTCCGCCATCCGCACGGCATTGTCGAACAGGCTGCGTTTGCGCGGGTCTCTCAGCGTCTCATAGGCGCGGCCGATCTCGGCGAACCGGGCCGTGGCCGTCGGATCGTCCTGATTGTGGTCGGGATGGGCTGCTTTGGCCATGTTGCGCCAGGCCGCCTTGATCTCGTCTGCCGCTGCATCGCGCTTGACGCCAAGAATTTTGTAAGGATCGCGCATGTCAAAACCGCCGGTGTTGCGATGCGGGGCGCACCTGTCCTTGCCCGGCATCCCCGCCCAATATGAAAGTCCAATATCAACACGTGACGCGCCACCGGCCGCAAAGGCGGAGGCAGCCACACTCAACGCCGATCGTGCGGCCGAGTTGCTAATCACTTCTTATTTCTGTGGAGGGGTGGGGAGTGTTTTGCCGCGAATGGTTAGCTCTTTGCTAAGCATTCGGCACGAAGCCGGCGGCCGTTAACTTCTCGGCTCGCCGAATCGGTTCCGGCAGATCAAATTTCCCGCCGGAAACTAGCTTTCCCGCCGGAAACTAGCTTTCCGGGTGGAAGCTCAGCAGCTGCCAGTTGCCGCCGCCGACGAGGCAGGTCTTGCCGTAGAATTTGGCAATCCCGACATAGGAGTGCCGCGTCGTGCGGAACTGCCGGCAGACCTGGCCTGCCTCGTTGTTCTCGACGATTGTCTCGATGACGCCGGCGCTGCCGGTCGACGCATTCGCCCAGGGAAGCGGCTGGCCTTCGAGCTTGTGCACATCGGCCGAGGTCACCGCGTTGCGCACCGTCATTTCATCCGAAAGCGTGTCGGTGCTCGGTGGCGTCTGAGGCACGGTGCCGGTGGCCACCGACCGATCGACCTTGGCTTCGCTCAAGAAATCCATGCCGCCGGAGACACAGCCCGAAAGCGACAGCATTGCGGCGCCGACGACCAGGAAGGCGCTGCCGCGTTGCCGCAGACCCTTTGTATGGCGATATGACTTTGCTATGACTTCCACCCTGCATCCTGTCCAGTTATCAAAAAGCTGGGCGAGTTATGAATAATCCGGGGCATTTGAACCAATATGTCGGCAAACGAGTTAACAAGCGGTGACTTTACCGAAAGTGGCGAGCCCTTCAAGCTCTTTGCCGAATGGCTGAAGGAAGCGGAGGCCTCCGAACCGAACGATCCGAATGCCGTGGCGCTGGCAACGGTCGATGAGGATGGTCTTCCCAATGTCCGCATGGTTCTCCTGAAGGGATTCGACGAAGGCGGTTTCGTCTTCTACACCAATTTCGAGAGCCAGAAAGGTCGCGAAATCTTGGGGCAGCAAAAGGCCGCCATGTGTTTCCACTGGAAAAGCCTGCGCCGTCAGGTGCGGCTCAGAGGGCCTGTCGAGATCGTGAGCGACGCAGAAGCCGACGCTTATTTCAAGACGCGGGCGCGCGGCAGCCGCATCGGCGCCTGGGCTTCCAAACAATCGCGTCCGCTCGAAAGCCGATTCGCGCTGGAGAAGGCGGTGGCGGAATATACCGCCCGCTACGCCATTGGCGAGATACCCCGGCCTCCCTATTGGTCGGGCTTCCGGATCCGGCCGACTTCGATCGAATTCTGGAAAGATCAGAATTTCCGCCTGCATGACCGCATCGAATTCCGCCGCCCGTCGCCCGTCGGGGCGTGGGAAAAGGTGCGGATGTATCCCTAGCGGGTTTAACGCCCCATCAGTTTCAGCGGAATGCCGGAGGCAAGCGCCGAGACATAGCGCCGCTTCTGGTAGAAGCCATTCAGCGACATGCGCGGGAGATAACCGGTCTTGCCTGCCGCCGGCAGCCCGGGCTGCGTGGTGACGGCGACCGAAAAGCCCAGCCGGCCGGCAAGTGCTGCCTCGCGGGCGGTCGCAGCCTGCGGCGTGCCGTAGGGATAGGCGATCGTGACAGGACGGATGCCGGTCATCGCCTCGATGTAGTCGGCCGAAACTTCCATTTCGATTCGCGCTTCGGCCTCCGGCAGGCGGGCAAGGGCGCGATGGCTGATCGTATGAGCGCCAAGCGCTGCGAGCGGATGTCGCGCGAGCCGCTGCAGTTGCGCTGGCCCCATCACCAGGTCGCGCGCGATATCGGTCGGCTCGATGCCGTTTTCCCGCGCCAGCGTGTCGAGGGCGGCGATTCCTCGCGCCTCATCGAAGCGGTGGATATACCAGGCGAAGCGGTCGAAGGCGACCCATTGCTGCTGCGGGCCGTCGAGCGCCAGCCGCTCGCTGCCACGGCCGAAATCGAAACGGATTTCCTGTGCCTGACGCAACAGGACCGCGAGCGTTTCCCACCAGATGCTGTGGGAGCCTTCAGCGAAACCTTTGGTGACGAACACGGTGAATGGCGCGCCATGCCGCTCGAACACCGGCAGCGCATACTCGATATTGTTGGTGTAGCCGTCGTCGAGCGTAAAGGCCGCAAACGGCCTGCCACCCTCGGGCTCGGCCAACAGCGCCGGCAGCTGGTCGAGCCGTACGAAACGATAGCCGTCGCGCGTCAGCCGCCTGAGCGCCGCATCGAGAAAATGCGGAGTGATTTCAAGATGTGCGTTCGGCGCGAAGGCCTGGTCTACTTGGGGGCGGACATGATGCAGCGTGAAGATGACCCCGCGCCCGCGCGCCTGCCGCATCAGGCCGGTCGCAGCGATCAGCCAGGACGCCTCGAGCCCGGCGACGATCGCCGCGCGTTTTACCAGTCGCTTCAATTGCCCCTCATGCGTCGCCTATTGCCTCTTCCGGCAAACTAGCAAGCGCAGCTTAAGCCTTGCTGAATCCCGATTTCGCACAGCTTCTTTCGTTTTTTGTTAACCAAGACGATGAAAAGGCTAGAAAAATGATAGGCGTTGCCGCAAAGTCGCGCCAAACTTCCGGCTTCTGTTACATTACGACACATGGCCGGCCCATCGAGAGCCAGCGCATCAGGGGGAATTCCATGAGAAAGCTTTTGGCGGCTGTTTTGACCGTGACGCTCGCCGTTTCGGCGCCGCTGGCGGCTCTTGCCGGCAGCGCCTCGCTGATCCTCGATGCCCGCACCGGCAAGGTCCTGGCGTCCGAAAACGCCGACACGCTGAACCATCCGGCCTCGCTGACAAAGATGATGACGCTCTATCTCACCTTTGAGGCGCTGAAACGCGGCAAGATCGCCTGGGATACGCCGATCAAAATGTCGAAATACGCGGCCGCCCGGCCGCCGACCAAGCTCGGCGTCAAGGCGGGCGGCACCATCACGGTGCGCGAGGCGGTCTATGGCATGATCGTCAAATCCGCCAATGACGCCGCTGCCGCCATCGGCGAGAAGCTCGGCGGCTCGGAGAGCGGTTTTGCCCGGATGATGACGGCCAAAGCCCGCCAACTCGGCATGAGCCGCACCGTTTTCGCCAATGCATCGGGCCTGCCGAACAGCAGCCAGGTGACGACGGCGCGCGACATGTCGACACTCGCCGTGGCGCTGATGAAGAATTATCCCAATGAATACCGGCTGTTCTCGATGGCAAGCTTCAATTTCCGCGGCAAGACCGTGCGCGGCCACAACAATCTCATGTACCGCTACCAGGGCATGGACGGCATCAAGACGGGATATACCAACGCCTCCGGCTTCAACCTCGTCAGCGCCGTCAGGGACGGCAACCGTCGCGTCGTCGGTGTCGTGCTCGGCGGTCGAACCGCCCGCAGCCGCGACGCCAAGATGGCCGCGCTGCTCGACCGCTATCTCGGCCGCGCCTCGTCGTCCGGCGGCGCCAGGCTGATGGCGAGCGTCGGCGCCAGGGAGCCAGTCGAAGTCGCCTCCGCCGCGGATGCTTCCGATGTTCCGGTGCCGCTGAACGCGCCGCGTCCGGACGAAGATCTCGCAGCGAAGAGCCTGGCTTATGCCGATGACGCCGTCGTGCCGCTGGAACGCCCGACGGCCATGGACGAGATCCTCGCCGCAGGCAAGGCCGTCAAGACTCCGGCCGAGAAATCTGACGGAACCTGGCAGATCCAGATATCGGCCGCGCCGAGCGCCGATGCGGCGCGGGCGCTTCTCGCCCAGGCGCAGGCGGAAGCCGGCGCACCGCTCGTCTCCGCCTCGCCCTATACCGAGGCGGTCGGGCAGGGCGCCAACAGGATCTATCGCGCCCGCTTCGTCGGCTTCGCCAGCAGGGACGCTGCCGTTTCTGCTTGTGATGCGCTGAAGCAGCGTTCCTATGACTGCATGCTGCTGCCGGACCACGGCTGATCCAGCCGCGTCATCACTAAGGCAACTCGCTCTGGACAAGCAGCGGGAATCAGCGTCTCCTCCATAAACAAAAGGAGAACGTCCATGTTGCGTCGTCTTGCCGACCAGTTCGAAATCTCATCGTCCGTCCATGTCGCTGCCAACAACATCGAGCGCGATGCCGACTGGTTTCTGCTGAAGCTGCAGGAAGAAATGGGCGAGCTGACCCAGGCATGGAACCGCCTGACCGGCCGCGGCCGGGCGAAGGGCCGCTCCCCTGAAGACATGCAGCGCGACCTGGCCGACGAGACCGCCGACGTTCTCGGCCATCTTCTGCTGTTTGCCCGCCGCAACGACCTCGATCTTGCTGCCGCGATCGAGCGGAAGTGGCTGTTTCGGCCGGCGGAGGTGAACTGAGGCCTGCCGGCCGTCGGGAGTCAGACGACGTTGTACCAATAGAACTTGCTGTCCACCGCCATCAGCGGGAAGGAGCGGGGCAGGGCGTCCTTGGCGATTTCGGTAAAGCCGTTCTTTTCGTAGAAGCGATGGGCGGCGACGAATTTGTCGGTCGTCCCGAGGAAGATATCGGCGAGGCCGACCGCCCTGGCATGGGCGAACATACGCTCGAGAAGCCGCGCCGCCACCCCATGCTCGCTGCCGCGGACTTCGGCGGCGACGAACATCTTGCGCAACGCCGCCTGGTTGTTGCCGATATCCTTCAGCCCGAGCGTGCCGACGATGGCGCCGTCCTTGACGGCAACCCAGAACTGGCCTTTGCGGGACTGGTAGAAATCCGGAATGACCCTGAGATCCGGCTGCGCATCGGCTGATATGTCGATGCCGAACTCCTCGCGCTGGATCGGCAGGATCACCGAAAGCACGTCATCGGCGTCGCCGGCGGCAAAGGGTCTGATTTCGATCTCCGCCATCAGCTCCTCCCGCCTCAGGTCTGCGTGCCGCCGACCGTCACCTGATCCATGCGCAGATGCGGCTGACCGACGCCGACCGGCACCCACTGGCCGGCCTTGCCGCAATTGCCGATGCCGGTGTCGAGCTTCATGTCGTTGCCGATCATCGACACCCGCTTCATCGCGTCCGGCCCGTTGCCGATCAGCATGGCGCCCTTGATGGGCGCGCCGATCTTGCCGTTCTCGATCAGATAGGCCTCGGTGCAGCCGAAAACGAACTTGCCCGAGGTGATGTCGACCTGGCCGCCGCCGAAGGAGACGGCATAGATGCCCTTCTTCACCGAGGCGATGATTTCATCAGGCGTCTTGTCGCCGCCGAGCATATAGGTGTTGGTCATGCGCGGCATCGGCACATGGGCATAGCCCTGACGGCGGCCGTTGCCCGTGGGCGCCATGCCCATCAGCCTGGCATTCTGCCGATCCTGCATATAACCGACGAGCTTGCCGTTCTCGATCAGCACGTTATAGCCGGACGGCGTGCCCTCGTCGTCGATGGTGATCGAGCCGCGGCGGTTGTCGATCGTGCCGTCGTCGACGACGGTGACGCCGGGCGCAGCGACGACCTGGCCGAGAAGGCCGGCAAAGGCCGACGTTTTCTTGCGGTTGAAATCGCCCTCCAGCCCGTGACCAACCGCCTCGTGCAGCATCACGCCCGGCCAGCCGGAACCAAGAACGACATCCATCGTGCCCGCCGGCGCGTCGATCGCCTCCAGATTGACGAGCGCCTGGCGCAGCGCTTCGTCGGCGCCGTACTGCCAGCTGCCCTCGGCAATGAAATCGCCGAAGCCGATGCGCCCGCCGCTGCCGTAGGACCCGCTCTCCTGCCGTTCGCCTTCGCCGACCACGACTGAGATGTTGATACGCGTCATCGGCCGGATGTCGCGCACGCGATGGCCGTCGGCGCGCAGGATGTCGACGACCTGCCAGCTCGCTGCGACCGAGGCCGTCACCTGCCGAACCTTGTCGTTCTTGCCCCTGAGATAGGCGTCTATGTCCTGCAGGACCTTGACCTTCTCCTCGAAGCTCGGCTGGCCGATCGGGTTCTGGTCGCCGTAGAATTTCTTGTTGGTGCCCTGGGGAGCGGCGGCATAGGTGCCGGAATAGCCGCGCGTCACCGCGCCCACCGCATCGGCCGCCCGTTTCAGCGCCGCCACCGAAAGATCGCCGGCATGGGCATAACCCACAGCTTCGCCGGCAACGGCACGAAGCCCGAAGCCCTGTTCGGTGTTGAAGCTGCCGCCCTTCAGCCGGCCATTATCGAAAGTCAGCGCTTCGGCCTGCGCATGCTCGATGAACAGCTCGCCGTCATCGGCGCCGGTGAGGGCCTCGGCGACGAGGCCGCGCATCGTGGCTTCGTCGGCGTCGAAAAGCGTCAGGAGATCGGTGGTCATGATGGGCTCCAATGGGCATGCGTTCGGGAATGCGCTTATTCCCTAGATAGGGCTCCATATAACAAGGAGTGAAGCCCTCAAGGCGAATATTATTTGTCGAGGGATGATCTCGGGAGGTGGGATGCGTCTCGAAGATGATGCAACCCGGTTGGTCGCTTTGCGTGGAGTAGGCGACGCCAACCACTCCGGCGGTAGGGCGTCGAGCGAGTTTTCCTTGTTAATGTGCGACTTGCGAGGCTGCCGACATCAACTCCTCGGAATTCGGTGCCGTGAATGTTTGGAGCCCAGCCTTCAGAACTTCAGTGAAGCTCCACCGTACGATGCCCTCCCGGTCGATCAGAAACTGACCGACAAGCTGCCCCTGGTCGGCGGTCATCATCTGCTGATCGGCTTCCGTAATTTGATATCCTTCCTTCTTGTTGAGAAATTCGGTCATTGCCCTCACGCCCACAGGCTCGGGCAACTCGCCCGGAAGAGTGAACCGTATCGCCATGAGCGTGTCGATCCCGACCTCGTGTAAACCGAAGGCTTGGTGCGAAGCCCGTACCGGGTCGGAAGCAGCAAGAAGATCGGGCATCGGATGGTAACGGAAATACAGGCGCGCGCGTTCGACCGGGGTGTTTACCACAGCCAGGGATTGGACGCCCTGCTCACGCAGCATCGGGTTGAGATATGCCATGGCCGCGACATGGCGGCGGCAGAACGGACAATGCAGGCCTCGAAACAAACCGATCAACAATGGACTGCGGCCGCGAAAATCATCAAGCGCGATCTTCCCCTCGCGCGAGATCGCATCAAACACAACGTTCGGGACCCGGTCGCCCGGTTGCAGCGGATGGTCGACATAGCGCGTGGACATGGACAACCTCCTTGCTCGGGGATCAGTCGAGAAATGGCGCCACGTGGAAGTGCTTCGAGGTCGAGATTGAGCGTTGCAAGGCCTGACCTCTCGTCTTACCGCACCGCCAGGATCCGATCCGAGAATGGTCCCACATTGGTCCGCAGGCAAGTGGTAAACAGCGTATCGTGAATTGAAAAAGTCCGGTTCCCACGAAGCCAACTTTTTAGCGGCATGGGGGGCCCTAGCGGAAATGAAGTGGAATGAGCGACAACATTCGCTCAAGTCGATAATTGGCCGACCTTTCTGCGAGTCGCCGTCACGGTGTTCCCCGGAGAGGTTTACAAGCCGCCGAAGAGGTGGCTGACTGAGGCCTATCCCAAACTGATCTACTACAATCGCGCGTCGAGGGGCGGGCACTTTGCAGCCTGGGAGGAGCCCGAAGTCTTCAGCGAAGAAATCCGGGCAGCATTCAGAACTTTGCGGTCTTGAATGTCCGAGCTTGGCGGGAAAGTCTGAGACTGCTCCGACACGCCGTCGATCGTGACGCGACACTGAGGGCCCTGCGGGAGCCAAGTAGGGTTGTTTATGAACCTAAGACCACGACCTTGCCGCAGAGCCATATCTTGCGATCAGCAGGGCGAGTGTGGCGACGATCAGGAGGTAGGCCAGCACGGCCTGCCATGCGCCCATGGGAAAGCCAACCAGCAGCAGCGTATCATTGCCTCCCGGAATCAGGAGCGCGCCTAGCCCCATGAGAAGGCCGCCGAGCATTCGCCTGATAATGTCGAGCCTGGTGGGACGTTTCAGGACGAAGCGACGATTCCGCAGGCGCGCTGAGACTAGGCTGCCGCCGAACATGCAGATGAAAATCAGGATGCCGGCGACGGGGATCGAGAGAATTGACCCAATCGTCGTCGTAATCGAAAAGCGCGGAGCCAAGACTGAAATTACCGCCGATGTCATGCCGATGGCGCACATCGCCAAGGTCAGCCGTTGGAAGTTCTTCCCGGAATTGAAGACGGAAAATCTCACCACCAGCAACGCCGCCAACGCAAGGATCAAGAGTTGCAGGCCAATCGGTGGCGCTGCGCTGACGGGCATTTGATTTACCTCGCCACCGATCAGGAATGCGAAGCAGAGAACCGCGAATACCCCGAGAAACGTAAAACCGAAGTCGATATCGCCATTCCCGAAATGCCCCACCGAGCCAAAGATGCAGGCGCCGTTCACATAGATGCCGACCCCGAATACGCACGCTGCGGCAGCCAAGTAGATCACAGGTGCCCAGACATCCTGCATTGTCGGCGACGCCCCGAGAACTGTGTAGCCGATCGCAGCCCACAGCGCGCATTCGACCAGGGCCACAAACCGGGCCGGCCTCTTCTGTTCAATGAGCTCTGTGGTCGCAATGACGGTACAAATCGACCCATGGTTCATCGCGAAGCCAAGCACGAAACTTAGTCCCCCGATCATTGCTGTTGCCAGCCAAAGCCCGGCACCCGTGGCGACAGTGCTCAAGGACAAGACGTTCACGAGGAACTCCTTCCGCAAACGGAATGTCTTTCACGACCGTCTCAAAGACGACGCTCGCCAATTGACAGGCGAGGAAAGCCGTCCGGCGACGGCACACTTGCCCATTGCGCGACGACCGCGCACGCATCATTGCACGTTCATCACGAGGACAATCTTGCCTTTCGGACGAGGAAGGCTTCCCTCCAGCATGAGATGGGCCTCCCTTGCTTGTTCGAAGGGCAATTTAGGCCCGATATGAACCTGAATCATCCCTTGGCTGACGAGCGATGATATTTTTCGCAAGCTCGCCGTGGAAACGTCAACGAGAAAGAAGCAAGCCGTGACCTCATAGCTTCAGCTAGGGCCCGGTCCGGAAGGGAACGGCGAAGACAAGTTTGCCGCCTTTCTTCAGAACCTGGAACGAATTGGCTGGCAGCTCAACCGCCTACGAAATCCATGACGCCAGTCTCAAAACAGCGCATATTCCGATAGCTCTATGGTGACGGCATTGAAATCGCGGTCGAGAGTGCCGTCCGGTTTGAGAGTGAATACGCTGCGTCGGGTAGGATACTTCAGGCCATCAACGTCGACGTAATCAGCGACAAAGTGCGCAGCCGGAGTGTCGGCCCAGACATCAACCGTATAGTCATGACGTCGAAGCAGCCCATTCGTGTCGAAGTAAAAGCGCTGTTCGCGCGTGTGGGTGGCGATGTTCTCGGGGAAGCGCACGACTACGCCGCGAAGCAATTCACCTGCCTCCTCGATCGGGGCAACGTCGCGCGCCTCAAATCCCGGCTCGCCGAAAACAAACGGCGTCGCATGGTAGGTCCACATCGCATAGCCATTGAAATAGGCCAGGTTCAGCGGGTCCCACTGCCCATCAAAGGTTCGATCAAACGCATCACGACCGTTGTCTCGCTCCGCGACGAGCGAACCGTCTCCAGCCGCAATCTCCGTATGGGCCGGGGTCCAGGTCATTGCCCAATCTGGCTCGCCAAAGGGCGTAACGCGAGTCCATTGGCGGCGGAACTCGGTCGTTGCTCGCCGAGGCACAGGAATTATCGGAGCGCCTTTCAGTTCCCATAGCTTTCCGCCGGTCAGTATGGTCGAGGCAATGCCGGTGAAGTTGCGCCAGCGCTCATGTCCGCCATGCGCCGTCAAGGCTTCCTCTAGCAGTGGATGCAGCGCACTGCTCATCGCCTCTCTCCTTCAGCGAAGTCCATGAAGAGATTACTCGCAAGTCTGCCCCAATTGCGACTATGGTGTATAGCATATTTTAGCTGAAAATGCGCGCCCGCCGCTTCCGCCGGACGCGTTGAAAGCAATGTGTCTTACGGTCGAGGCGACGGCCCGCTATTGGGCCGCTGATCTACCGGGTAGCACCCAATTGGGGCGTGGAAAATGGCAGGTGTAGCCGTTGGGGTAGCGCGCCAAGTAGTCCTGGTGCTCCGGTTCGGCCTCCCAGAAGTCCCCCACTGGCTCCACCTCGGTCACCGCTTTGCCCGGCCAGATGCCGGAAGCGTTGACGTCGGCAATGGTGTCTTCGGCTATTCGCTTCTGTTCGTCGTCGACGTAGTAAATCGCCGAACGATAGGAGAGGCCGATGTCGTTGCCCTGCCGGTTTTTTGTCGTTGGATCGTGGATCTGGAAGAAGAACTCCAGGATCTGCCTGTAGCTGATGATTTTAGGATCGAAGATGATCTCGATGCTCTCGGCGTGGGTCCCGTGATTGCGGTAGGTGGCGTTCGGGACGTCACCGCCGCTGTAGCCCACACGGGTCTCGATGACGCCGGGAAGTTTGCGGATCAGGTCTTGCATTCCCCAGAAACAGCCACCGGCCAAAACAGCTCTGCTGATCATTCAGATATCCTCCACTTGTTCGATGAACGCCCCGTAGCCCTGCGCCGCCATGTGCTCACGGGGGATGAAACGTAATGCCGCGGAATTGATGCAATACCTGAGGCCGCCCCGGTCGCGCGGGCCGTCCGTAAACACGTGGCCCAGATGGCTGTCGCCATGCTCGGAGCGCACCTCGGTGCGAATCATGCCGTGCGAGCCGTCCCGTAGCTCCCGCACATTCGCCGGCACGATCGGTTTGGTGAAACTTGGCCATCCACAACCAGAATCGAACTTGTCGGACGAGGCGAATAGCGGTTCGCCGGATACGATATCGACATAGATCCCCGGCCGCTTGTTGTCGTTATACTCTCCCGTGAAGGGGCGCTCGGTGCCATTCTGCTGCGTTACTCGATACTGCTCGGGCGTCAGCTTTCCGATTGCCTCGTCGGTCTTTGCGTAGGCCATTTCCTTTCCTTTCCTCGGTGATTTGCCGGAACCCGCCATTGCGATCGATGGGTATCTCACTGCGAAGCCGGCACGGTGGCGGAGGCATCGACAGATTGCCTCCGCGGTCAATTGGGGCGGCGCCGGTGCTATGGCTCAAGCGCAGCCTGCGGCGTGTTGCGAAAGCTGATGGCCATGCGATTGTAGCTGTTCATCAGGCTGATCGCGATTGTTAAGTCAACAAGCTCCCGTTCGTCGAACACGGCTCTGGCTTTCCCGTAGGCCTCATCCGGTACGCCGGTCTCTGCCACGCGCGTCACCGTCTCCGCCCAGGCGAGAGCGGCCCGTTCACGCGCATCGAAGAGTTCGCCGGCTTCCGCCCAGGCTTGCAGCAGGGCGATCTTTTCAATCTTCTCGCCCTTTTTCAGCAAGGTGCGTGTGTGCATGTCCAGACAGAAGGCGCAGTTGTTGATCTGGGAAACGCGAAGATAGACCAGTTCGACCAGCGTCGGGGAAAGGCCGCTCTGCGAGACGTATCCGTAGATCCCGCCAAGGGCCTTGGCGCCGGCTGGTGCGATCTGGTTGTAATCAAGGCGCTTGCTCATCTTATTGCTTCCTTTCTGCGGTATTGCTCTCTTCGGCCGCAGTGGTCAGCGCTTTCTCCTCGGAGTTGGCGACGAACACGGCGAGCAGCTTTGCCGGTTTGGTCTTGCTGGCATTGCGGCTGACGAGATGGCGGGCTGCCGGCGGCTCGTACCAGCTTTCGCCGGCGTCGTAGCGCTGGATCCGGCCGTCGTTTACCTTCGATTCGATCTCTCCGGAGAGGACGTAGGCGAAGATAAAGGCCGAGTCCGCGTGCGTGTGCGGAACGGAGGCTCCGCCCGGTGGATAGTCAACGACCAGCGCTGTCAGTGTCTTTCCGGGAATGTTCGGTATCGCGTGTTCGAAATGGGGCGTGACGACATCGCCTGGCCCATGAGCAACTGCGGGTGTGGCAATGGCGAGAATGGCGCAGGCTGCGCCGATGAATCGTGCATTCATGATGGCTTTTCTCCCTTGCAGGTGTTGAACATTGTTTCCTTCGCGACGGTCCTACCTGTCGCTGTAATGCATAAAGGGCATCGTGCCGCTCGAAGCCCCGGTAATGACGGCCGTTCCCATTGTCTCAGGCATGGCATTTCCTTTCGGGTTTTGGTGGACGCCGCCCGGACCAATACGATTGTGGGCTGCGATGACGGGAATATGAGCCTGAGAAGAGTTGCCCGGTAGCGAGCGAAAGCGAGAGTGAGACTCTCGTTTTCCATCAGCCCCGCTTCAGGTAACGAGAGGCGGGGTCGCCGTTGACGAGGTCGAAAAGCAGCGCGTTTCGGGCGTTTTCATATCGCATCCAGCCATCAGCCTCAGCGAGTGAGGGGATGGTGACGGGCTCGCGAAGATCAAACCCTACCATCGCGGCATCGACGAAGTCCTGTGGCGTCATCACGCCGGGCAGAGGTTCGGGCCGACAATCATCCCATGGCCAGCCATGGGTCAGTGTGGCAGCCGCGATGACGAGTTGCACATAGACGTTATCGGGCACCAATTCGGCTTGCAACGTTCGGGTCAGCGCGATGACGAAGGCCTTGGTGGCACCATGGGCGCCTGTGGCGAACTCGGGGGCCAGACCAACCGCCGACGCAACATTCACAATCGCGCCGTTGCGCCGCATCACCATGCTTCTGGCTGCCGTTGCCGTGAGCCAGGCGTGGACCTTGATGTTGATATCAAGCAGCCGATCGAGACTTGGCGTCCTGCCATCAACAATCGATCCATCGATTGGCAGCTCGAGATTGTTGATCAGGAGGTCGAGGCCTGGGACCTCGGCCTCGACATCTTTGAGGTGACGTTCCCTTGTCAGGTCGGCGACGCGGACTTCAATACGTGCATCGGTTTCGCGCTGTAGGATACGCGCAAGCGCGGTCGGACGCTGGCCGCGATCGGCTACGAGCACGAGGTCGTAGCCACGGCGCGCCAGGCGATCGGCGTAGACCAGCCCAATCGCGCAGGATGCATGAGTGATGAGAGCCTTGGGGCGTGTTCGCGACATGACTTTCGTCCTTTCGCGATCGGTCTATCGGTTTCCGTGCCGTTGGAAACTTGCCGAATTCGAGAGGCTGCCTCTCAGGTTCCCTTGCTACCGTGTGCAGCAGCATTGCGCGATCTTTGAAGCGCTAACCCGGGATCCCAATCGTGAGAGGGTGATTCCATATCTATCCAGGAGGCCAACATGGACACGCATTTCAAACGCAAGATCGCCTTCGCCTTGTCGATGGGTATCGTAACGACAGGGCTGATCTCTTTCACGCTGCTCGCGCTCAATCTCGGCTTCTCGAAAGGGTTCGTCCTGACATGGCTCCGCTCGTGGAGCATAGCCTATCTCATCGTCATCCCGGCCATCCTGCTGATCGGCCCGCGTCTTCAGGCGCAAGTTGACCGCGTCGTTCGCTGACGCGCCGACACGGAGCTACTGACATGACCAGGACCACGCTTGGAAAGCTGCTTGCGGCTGCCGCGGTACTTTCCGCCATTACGACAACAACGCACGCTCAGAACTACGGGGCTCCACCGAGGGCAAACATCAGCTTCATTCAGATCGACAAGGACATCACCCTGAGAAGGATGGTCGTGGGCAATGCGAAGCCAAAGGGAACGGTTCTCTTCCTGCACGGCTTTCCGGAAACCATGTATGCCTGGAAGGAGGCTTCCCTGGCTCTCGGCGACGACTACGAGGTCCACGCTTTCGACTGGCCCGGCTACGGGTTTTCCTCGCGCCCGGCGACTGACCGCTTCTCGTATGCGCCGACGGATTATGCGGATGTACTGGACGGCTACCTCGAGAGGGCGCACATCGACAGGTCCAGGCTCACGATCTACGGCACGGATATCGGTGCCCTCCCGGCGCTTCTCTTGGCCTTGAAGAAGCCCGACATTGCGCGAACCATTATCGTCGGTGACTTCGCGCCCTTCGACCGCCCGACTTACATGTATGCGAGCCTGCAGAAGCTGAAGGAGAAGTCGTCCGCGGATCAGGCGCGGGAGGAACTCAACAGGAACCGCGCCGACATTCTCGAGAACGCTTTCAGGAGAGGGCTGGCCAAGGAGGCGCAGTTCGAACTCTCTGCCCGGTTCAGGAACGACATGGCGCAGGGCTGGTCCAATGGCGCGCTCACGACAGCGGACGCCTTCGCGAGCTATTACGCGCATTTCACCAGGGACCAGGCGTATTTCGAGGCCAATCTGGAAAAGCTCAGGACCCCGGTGAAGGTGGTCTGGGGCGAGAAGGACCTCTACATCAAGAAGGAAATGGGCAAGGAATTCGCCGAACGGATCGGGGCCAAGCTCTCGGTCCTTCCCGACATCGGTCACTATCCGCATCTCCAGGATGTGGGGCGGACGGTCCAAGAAGTGCGGACATCATTCCAGTGACGGGACATCGCCATAGTTGCTGCAGGCGGCACGAAGCCGGGGCAGGACCCAATCAATGAAGGCACGCACCTTGAGGGCGAGCAGGCCCTGACGCGAATAGACGATGTGGATCGGCTTGGGCTCGCCGCCATAGTCCTTCAAAATCTGCACAAGCGCGCCCGAGGACACTTCTTCCGGAACCTGATAGTCGAAGAGGCGGGCGATCCCGGCACCGTTTCGCGCGGCGGCAACGCAGTTGGCCGCCGTGTTGACCTCGATCCGGGTCCGCGGCATCGCCTCGACAGACTTCCCGTCGATCTCGAAACTCCAGAAGAACGACCGGTTGTGGAACATGATCCCGTCGTGGCTGGTGAGTTCGGTGGGATGTTGAGGAATGCCATGCCGCTCCAGATAGGCGGGGCTTGCGCAGGTCAACAGACGGAATTCGCCAGCCTTTACGGCATAGAGCGAACTGTCGACCAGCTCACCCAGCCGAATGGCGATATCGACCTGCTCGTTGACCAGATGAACAGACCGGTCAAGTGAGAGAACATTCAATGTCACCTCCGGATGCTTGCTCATGAAGTCGAGAACAATCGGCAGCACATACCGGTGGCCAAATTCAATCGGCATCGTGATGGTCAGCAGTCCCCGCGGCGTCTGGTACTCACCTGATGCCCTGCGTTCGACCTCTTCAAGATCGGCGATGATCTTGCGTGCGGCGTCGACATAGTCACGCCCTGCATCGGTCAGCTGTAGGTTGCGACTTGTTCGGATGACGAGATTGGTGCCGAGGTACCGTTCCAGATCGGCGACCTTGCGGCTGACGCTCGGCAGCGGCGCGTTCAGCTTGCGACTGCCCGCCGACAAGCTCCCGGCGTCAACAACCGCAAGCAGAACCCGCATTGCATCAAGCCGATCCATGACATCCCGCCGATTACAAGCCTCGATGTCGAGGATATGAGAAATCTGCTTCGGTGAATAGCGGCACAACCACCTGCGGAACTGATATCCCGGCTGGCTGTTCCCCGGCCATTCACTTTGCAGCTCTACCTGACCTCGGCGGCGCAGAACCGCTTCACTATCCTCTGACGAGCATCGAGAAGGTGGTTCTCATTTTCACTGGGTACCGGCCTGGGCTCGCGGCCGGTAATTTTCACCCATTCGATCAACCGACGCTGTCGGCTTCACGAAGATAGCTGGCTCAGTGACGAAACTCCGAAAGGTGAACACGATGGACAGAACCTTCTATGTCGGCGTGTCTGCTGCTCTGTTTGCAGCCTTTGCCTTTTCTCTCAACTTCGTCGTGCCCTTCATCATCGGTGACTATTCCAACTTTGATTTCGCCCTCATTCGTCATGTCGTCTCAGCGCTGGTCGGACTTTACATTCTGCTTTCGCAGAAGGGCGTCGTGCGCCATCTCACGCTTGGCAATTGCTTGCAGGCCATCTGGCTCGCTTTCATTGGATATGTCGGCTATTTCCTGACGGTGACGGGAGCTGCGGTCTTTGCTGGCCCGGTCATCGCTCCGGCCTTTCTCGGTCTGGTACCGATCGTCCTGATGGTCATTGGCAACCAGCGCCAGGGATCATTGCCATGGCGGTCGCTTATGATGCCGTTGGCGCTGGTGGTGGTCGGCCTTGCTCTCGTCAATGGCACGTCATTCACAGCCGAGGGACTGGACTCCGTTAGATCAATGTGGATCGGCGTGCCACTGGCGCTCGCTGCAGTGGGCCTTTGGTGCTGGTTCGCGCTTGCAAATCAGGCCGCACTCGCCGCCCGGCCGGATGTGCACTCGAGCGTGTGGTCGGCGCTGATACTGGTGGGCGGCGGCGTCTTGATGCTGGCCTTCTATCCCTTCGGTGCCGCCATGAACCTCTTCCAGCTTCCGACTTTGGGATTTGGATGGAGCGCCGCCGGCAATCTGTACCTTTGGGGCGCATCTTTCGCGCTGCTGGCAACCGTAGGCGGCGTCTTGGCCTGGAACATCGCATCACGGAGCCTGCCCGTTGCATTAGCCGCGCAATTGATCGTTTCGGAAACCGCCTTTGGCGTTATCGGAGGGCTTGTCGTCCATGCCCGTTGGCCAACCCCGATCGAAGTCGCTGGAGTGGTTGTCCTCATCGCGGGCGTGGTTCTGTCAGTGCGGATTTTCTACAATCGCCAATTCGCGTGGGGAAAGGCAGTCCTGGCGCATGAGTGATCTGCTGTTGGCAGGCCAGTGACAGACACTTAGCGGAAAGGCAGTCAAGTTTAATGCAATGGTCCGCTGTTGACGCAACACGCGCCACCTGGTCAGTGCGCCGCATTGTCGCTTTCAAGACACCGCTTTGGTGGACTGTATCACCGAGATGAAGGCGCAAAGCGGCCGCTCGGGTGTGTGTTCATCCGCGAGAGTGGGACACGAAGGAGGGGGCGAGACCCGTGGCTCGACTCCGCAGCAGCTGAAAATGCGGGCTTACGGCAGGCCGCCAGCCCTCACGGCAGCGCGTCAAAGCCTTCGGCGAAACCTTTGAGGTCGACGGGGATGCCGATGCCTTCTTCCGGGGTCTGGAAGACGATGAAGGTCGCCTGGGCGCCGCTGCGGAAGGTCTTGAGCAGTTCGTCCTCGAGCACGACCTCGGCATAGCAGCCGTCGGCGAAGCAGCGCACGAAGTAGGCGCGGCCGATATCCTTGCCGTCGACATTGAGCCCGAGGCCGTTCGGCAAGAGCACGCCGAGGGGGGCGAGCACGCGCAGGATCTTCGACTTGCGGTCGGCCGTCTTCAGCACGACGACGGACAGTCCGACTTCCGGCCGGTCCTCGGCAATGACGTTCTGCATCAGCGCGCATTGTTCGGCCGCCGCACCGGCCGGCTTGTCGCAGACGACGGACCAGGCGCCATGATTGGATTTCACCGTGCCCGGCGCCTGTGGCTGCGTCTGGCCGGGCGTCACCTGTCCGGCATTCGGGCTAGCGGCGTTCGGTTGCTGCGGGGCGGGGGCAGGGGCGGCCGGTGCCGGTGTGGAGGGGTTGGCCGGGGAAGGGGCGGGTTGCTGCGCAAAGAGGGGCGTCGTCGCCGCGGCCGCGATGCTGGCGGTCACGACGAGCGACTGCGCGAGGGAACGGAAACCCATGGAAACCTCTGGATATCGAATCATTGCGGCTATTGTTGAAGCCGCCCACCGGAAATGAAAAGCCCCACCCCGTGAAAACCGGGGGACTACGGCAGAAATTGGACCTTTACAACATATTGTGCGGCGGCCGGATTGGCCGGAAAGGCGTTTTTTCATATGCTGATGAAAAACTTGGGATGTTTTGCCGTCCGAGCCTGCCTGCTCTTTAAGCGAAAATGCCGCACAGACAATTGCTCTGGCCTGTTGCGGCAAATGCCAAACTGTGGTTTGAAGCGCTGAAGATGGCAAGGATTCTGCATCCGTTTTTGCAGGTCAAGCGCTCGAGGGAGATAATAAGGTGATGAAGAAGGCTTATGCAGCTCTGACCGCGCTGGTCTGTCTGCTTTTTGCTTCCGGTACATATGCCGACCAGCCGACGCCGTGGCAGGCAACGCTGCAGCCGGCGGCGACGCCGATCATGCGGGAAATCCAGTGGTTCGAACAATATACCCTGTGGTTTATCGTTCCGATCACGCTCTTCGTTCTGATCCTGCTCATCGTCGTCTGCTTCAAGTTCCGCGCCAGCGCCAATCCGGTGCCTTCGAAGACGAGCCACAACACGCTGATCGAGGTCATCTGGACCGTGGGGCCGGTCCTGGTGCTGCTCCTTCTCGCCATTCCCTCCTTCAATCTTCTGACGGCGCAGCTGACGCTGCCGGAAAATCCTGACGTCACGGTCAAGGCGACCGCCACGCAGTGGCAGTGGAACTACGAATATGAGGGCTCGGGCGAAACACCGCTCGCCTTCGATTCCTACCTGCTGAAGGATCAGGACCGCGCGGCCGCCGGCAAGGAAGACAAGTCGGTCTACCCGCGTCTTCTCGCCGTCGACAACGAGCTGGTCCTGCCGGTCAACAAGACGGTTCGCGTCCTCGTGACCGCGGCACCTACCGACGTCATTCACGCATTCGCCATGCCGTCCTTCGGCGTCAAGATCGACGCCGTGCCGGGCCGTCTGAACGAAACCTGGTTCAAGGCCGACCGCGAAGGCCTGTTCTACGGCCAGTGTTCCGAGCTCTGCGGCAAGGACCACGCGTTCATGCCGATCGCCATCCGCGTCGTCTCCGAGGACAAGTACAGGCAGTGGCTGACCACGGCCGCCAGCGACCTGCCCGGCGCCTACAAGACACTCATGGCCGCAACCGATGGTCCCGCAAAGACCGTCGACGTTGCCAAAGCACAGTAATTAAAGGGATCGGGACAATGGCTGGACCTTCCGCTCACGACGATCATTCTCACGCCCACCACGACCACGCGCATGATGATCACGATCATGATCACGGGCACAAGCCAAGCTTTGTTAATCGCTGGCTGTTCTCGACCAATCACAAGGACATCGGCACGCTCTATTTGATCTTCGCGATCATCGCCGGCATCATCGGCGGCGCGCTGTCGGTGGCCATGCGCATGGAGCTGCAGGAGCCGGGCATCCAGATCTTCCACGGCTTGGCCTCGATGGTCTACGGCTATGAGGGCGATGCCGCCGTCGATGGCGCCAAGCAGATGTTCAACATGTTCACGACGGCGCACGCGCTGATCATGATCTTCTTCATGGTCATGCCGGCGATGATCGGCGGCTTCGCCAACTGGATGGTGCCGATCATGATCGGCGCGCCCGATATGGCCTTCCCGCGCCTGAACAACATCTCCTTCTGGCTGATCGTTCCGGCCTTTGCTCTTCTGCTGCTTTCGATGTTCGTTGAAGGTCCCGCAGGCGCCTATGGCGCCGGTGGCGGTTGGACGATGTATCCGCCGCTGTCGACGAGCGGCATGCCGGGACCGGCCGTCGACCTGGCGATCTTTGCGCTCCACATTGCTGGCGCCTCGTCGATCCTGGGTGCGATCAACTTCATCACCACGATCCTCAACATGCGCGCTCCCGGCATGACGCTGCACAAGATGCCGCTGTTCGCCTGGTCGGTGCTGATCACCGCCTTCCTCCTCCTTTTGTCTCTGCCGGTTCTGGCGGGCGGCATCACCATGATGCTCACCGACCGCAATTTCGGCACGGCCTTCTTCTCTCCGGAAGGCGGCGGCGATCCGATCCTCTACCAGCATCTGTTCTGGTTCTTCGGTCACCCCGAGGTCTACATCCTCATCCTGCCGGGCTTCGGCATGATCAGCCACATCATCTCGACCTTCTCGAGGAAGCCGATCTTCGGCTACCTCGGCATGGCCTACGCCATGGTCGCGATCGGCGCCGTCGGCTTCGTCGTCTGGGCCCACCACATGTACACGGTCGGCCTCTCGCTCGACGCCCAGCGCTACTTCGTCTTCGCCACGATGGTCATCGCCGTTCCGACGGGCGTGAAGATCTTCTCCTGGATCGCGACGATGTGGGGCGGCTCCATCTCGTTCCGCACGCCGATGCTCTGGGCGATCGGCTTCATCTTCCTGTTCACGGTCGGCGGCGTCACCGGCGTCCAGCTCGCCAATGCAGGTCTGGACCGTTCGCTGCATGACACCTATTACGTGGTGGCTCACTTCCACTACGTTCTGTCGCTCGGCGCTGTCTTTGCGATCTTCGCCGGCTGGTACTACTGGTTCCCGAAGATGACCGGCTACATGTACAATGAGTTCGTCGGCAAGCTGCACTTCTGGATCATGTTCATCGGCGTCAACCTGGTGTTCTTCCCGCAGCATTTCCTCGGCCTCGCCGGCATGCCGCGCCGCTACATCGACTACCCCGACGCTTTTGCCGGCTGGAACTACGTGTCGTCGATCGGCTCCTACATCTCGGCCTTCGGCGTGCTCGTCTTCCTCTTCAGCGTCTTCGAAGCTTTCGCCAAGAAGCGCGTTGCCGGAGAAAATCCGTGGGGCGTGGGCGCAACGACGCTCGAATGGCAGCTGCCTTCGCCGCCGCCCTATCACCAGTGGGAACAGCTGCCGCGCATCAAGTAAAATGCGCTGATATCGGGACGCCGCATCGAATACGGCGTCCTGACATCGAGACATTCAGGACGGAATGATGACGGTCATCGACAATCACGAGGCGCTTGCAGAGGACGGCGAATTGTCGGAAGCGAGCGCGCGCGATTACTTCGAACTGCTGAAGCCACGGGTCATGTCGCTCGTGGTCTTCACGGCCTTTGCCGGCCTGGTGCTGGCGCCGGGCCATATCAATCCCGTTCTCGGCCTGATCGCCATCCTCTGCATCGCCGTCGGCGCCGGCGCCTCCGGTGCGCTCAACATGTGGTACGATGCCGATATCGACGCCATCATGAGTCGCACGGCCAAGCGCCCGATTCCGGCTGGCCGTGTCGCACCGTCGGAAGCGCTCGCTTTCGGCCTGGTGCTGTCAGGTTTCTCGGTTGTCATACTCGGCCTTGCGGTCAACTGGCTGTCGGCCGGCATCCTCGCCTTCACGATCTTCTTCTACGCCGTCATCTACACCATGTGGCTGAAGCGCTCGACGCCGCAGAACATCGTCATCGGCGGTGCTGCCGGGGCGTTTCCGCCGATGATCGGCTGGGCCTGCGTCACGAATTCGGTGACGATCGAAAGCATCATTCTCTTCCTGATCATCTTCCTGTGGACGCCGGCGCATTTCTGGGCGCTCGCCCTCTTCAAGATGCGCGATTACGAGGCCGTCGGCGTACCGATGCTGCCGAACGTCGCCGGCGAGCGGGTCACCAAGCATCAGATACTCGCCTATGCGGTGCTGACGGCCATCTGCGCGGTCCTGCCGTCCTTCGCAGGCTTCGCCAGCGCCGGTTACGGCCTGGTCGCCGCTGCCCTCGGCGCGGTCTTCATCTACTGTTCCATCGCCGTCTGGCGCATGCCCGACGGCGATCTGAAAATGATCCCGGCAAAGAAGCTCTTCGCCTTTTCGATCTTCTATCTGTTCGCCGTATTCTCCGCCCTGATGATCGACCGGCTGGCTGCCATGCTGGTTTCGCAATTGGGAGGCTCGTTCTGATGGATCTCGTCAAGCTCACCGAAAAGCAGATGAAGTCGCGCCGCAACCGCAATATCGCTCTCGGGCTGGTGCTGGCCGGCCTCGTCGTCCTCTTCTATGCGATCACGATCGTGAAGATTGGCGGGGGGACGGCCGGATGAGCGAAAAGGCCGCCGCGAAGAAGCAGGGCCGCAATAACGGCGCCGTCGTCATGATGTGCCTGAGCTTCGTCTTCGGCATGGGGGCGATGAGCTATGCCGCCGTGCCGCTCTACCGCATCTTCTGCCAGGTGACCGGCTATAACGGCACGACCCAGCGCGTCGAGCAGATGTCGAGCGTCGTTCTCGACCGCAAGATGCGCGTGACCTTCGACGCCAATGTCGCTCCCGGCCTGCAGTGGAATTTCAAGCCGGTCGAGCGCGAGGTCAACCCGAAGATCGGCGAAACCATCCAGGTCAATTTCGTCGCCGAGAACCGGTCGAACGAGACCCAGCGCGGCCAGGCGGTGTTCAATGTCACGCCGGGCGAAGCAGGTGCCTATTTCAACAAGGTGCAATGTTTCTGCTTCACCGACACGGACCTGAAGCCGGGCGAGAAGCTGGAAATGCCGGTCGTGTTCTATATCGACCCTGACATCGTCAAGGCAGTGGAATCGAAGGATATCCACACGGTGACGCTGTCATACACGTTCTATCCGAAAGAGGGCCCGAAGCCTGTCGCTTCGAATGAGGGTGGAGCGGTAAAGATTGAAAAGAAACTTTGATCAAGGCTCGTTTCCGGCTATGCCGGAGGCGAAGTGAGGAAGACATCCGGGGATAACCACATGGCCGATGCGCATCAGAAGAACCACGATTACCACATCATCGATCCGAGCCCGTGGCCGATTCTCGCCTCGCTCGGCGCCTTCATCATGGCGCTCGGCGGCGTGTGCTACATGCGTTACCTGAACGGCGGCTCCTTCAAGATCGCCGGCGCCGAACTCGCCAATCCCTGGCTTTTTTATATCGGCCTCGTGCTGGTTCTTTACGTCATGTACGGCTGGTGGGCCGATACGGTGAAGGAAGCCCATGAGGGCGCCCACACCCGCGTCGTCTCGCTGCACCTGCGCTACGGCATGATCATGTTCATCGCTTCCGAAGTGATGTTCTTCGTCGCCTGGTTCTGGGCCTATTTCGACGCCAGCCTCTATCCGAACGAAGCGATCCAGGCCTCGCGGCTCGCCTATACCGGCGGCGTCTGGCCGCCGAAGGGTGTCGAGGTCCTCGATCCCTGGCACCTGCCGATCTACAACACTGTTATCCTGCTGCTCTCGGGCACGACGGTCACCTGGGCGCACCATGCGCTGCTGCACAATGACCGCAAGGGCCTCGTCCAGGGCCTGACGCTGACGGTGCTGCTTGGTATTTTCTTCTCCTGCGTGCAGGCCTACGAATATGCCCACGCTCCGTTCGACTTCAAGAACTCGATCTACGGTGCGACCTTCTTCATGGCGACCGGCTTCCACGGTTTCCACGTCCTCGTCGGCACGATCTTCCTTCTGGTCTGCCTGCTGCGCGCCCTGCGCGGCGACTTCACCCCGAAGCAGCATTTCGGCTTCGAGGCGGCGGCCTGGTACTGGCATTTCGTCGACGTCGTCTGGCTGTTCCTGTTCTTCTGCATCTACGTCTGGGGCGGCTGGGGCGCTCCGGTCGCCGCAGGCTGATCGGGACGGAATAAATGCAAAAGGCGGGCTCGGTGCCCGCCTTTTTTGTCTGGGGAGTCCGCTACCGTCATTGTCGGGTTTGACCCGGCTATTCGTGCGGCGAGCGCTGAGGTCGCGGATACAAGCGAGTGCCGACATAAGCTCAACGTTCTTCGTGCCGGGTAAGACCCCGCGTGGATGCTCGGCTCAAGACCACTGCTGTCAGGTTCATGCGGACGCTTGCCCCCACCCTAACCCTCTCCCCGTAAAAACGGGGCGAGGGGACATGCCCAGCGAGAGATCGGCGAGGGACGGAGAGTTCGGGGCATATTCCATCGGCCCGCTTACGGGGAGAAGGTGGCGGCAGCCGGATGAGGGGCTGGCCGCCCTCCGGCGTCGAAAGCAAAATCCCTATAGAGGGAAACGGTCAATCGTCGTCCGATCCGGCGCCATCAACGGACGACTGAATGTCCTTCGCCATTAGCGGGCTGCTTTGGCCGGCATCGACCATGAGCCAGCCCAGCTTTTCATAGAAGGGGACGGCATCTGGCGCGGCGTGGACCTCCAGACGTTCAAGGCCGTGCTTGGCCGATAGTCTCTCGACTTCCGACATCAAAATCCGCCCGAGCCCCTGTCTCTGATACTCCGGCGTGATGGCGACAAGCCGCACGATACCGGTCGCGTCATTCGACAAATCGAGGCGCACCGTGCCGAGAGCAACGCCGTCTTTCCTCAGCAGGAGTGGTATATGGCTCGTTTCATGCTCATCCGGGTGATTGTCATCGTAGCCATCGAGGCCGCGCAGATCGAACAAGACGTGCCGCCGGATGGCATGATAGGCTTGCCAATCCTCAACTTCTTTCACCTGCAGAAGTTCAGTGCCCATCACCGCCCTCCAGCGATCCGGTCGAAGGCCGAGGGCTCTGATATGCCGAGGTCGAGCTGGTGGCGGATCGCCTCGGCGCATTCGAGCGCCGTCAGCACCGATGTATCGACTTCCATGTCATAGATGCCGGGGCGGTGCACCTCCTCCTGCCAGCGCTGCACCGGTTCGGGAACCGGCACGTTGTCGGTGGCGCGAAGATATAGGGTCTCGCGGCCTTCCTGCTTGATCTCCCGCCGTTGCATGATCGTCTCGATTGGACAGCGCACACCGACGAACAGCACGGGAAATCCCTCCAGCCGCCGGGCGCAATCGGCAAGAATGCCGAGCGGCTGCGAATAGCTGTCGTGATGGCCGAGATCGGCGACCACATTGAGCCCAAATCCGGCGTGAATGGCAATCGATTCATAGAGTGCCGCATAGAGGAACGGCACGAGTTCCTCGAGATCCGGCCGCTCGCCGCCGGGCCTCAGGCCGATGCCGGGCAGATAGCGTTTCGGCGTCATGGCATTGTAGGCGTCGACGCCGAGGTTGATCCACGGCCCCTCGAATTCGTCCTGAATTGCGCGGGCGATGCTGGATTTTCCGCTTCTCGGCGCACCGTTCAGGATGACGATCTGTCCGGCGTGGCTGTCATTGGTCATCAGTCTTCTTCTTCTGTTTGGCGCGAATCGCTCAGGAGACGCCGCACGGCATTTCCATTCGGGATGCGAATACTTTATGGGAGAGTTAAGGCAGCATTGAATGCAGCGGTCGAAAGAGGCCGCTGGAAGGAACAGCATGAGCGAGGACAGCGCGCAATTTCCCCCCGTCGATCCGGTGAAAACCGGTATCAAGGGCTGCTGCCCGCGCTGCGGCAATGGCAAGCTGTTCGACGGCCTGCTCGGCCTGAAGCCGCGCTGCGCCTCCTGCGGCCTCGATTATTCCTTTGCCGATTCCGGAGACGGTCCCGCCGTCTTCGTCATCCTCATCGTCGGCTTCATCATCATCGGCATGGTGCTATGGCTGCAGGTAAATTACGGGCCGCCGATCTGGGTGCATATCCTCATCTTCGGGCCGCTGACGATCATCCTGTCGCTTCTGACGCTGCGCTGGTTCAAGGGCATCCTGATTGCCATGCAGTACCGCCACAATGCCCGTGAAGGACGCCTGAGTGACTGATACTTCACATGCAGCGCCGCGCCGCCGGCTGCCCGTGATGACGGGTATCCTGGTGCTGATCTCGCTCGCAATCCTGATTTCGCTCGGCACCTGGCAGGTGGAGCGTCTCTATTGGAAAGAGGGTCTGCTCGCCGATATCGCCGCCCGCCAGGCTGCGGCGCCCGTGCCGCTCGCCGACATCGAGGCGATGGCGGCCTCCGGCGGCGACATCGAATACCGCAAGGTCACCGCCATCGGCCGCTACATCAACAACAAGGAGCGGCACTTCTTCGCCACCTGGCGTGGCCAGACCGGCTTTTACGTCTACACCCCGCTCGAGCTTTCCGACGGGCGCATCCTCTTCGTCAATCGCGGCTTCGTTCCCTACGAGAACAAGGAGCCGGAAATGCGCATGCAGGGCCAGCTGACCGATCAGCAGACGGTCACGGGCCTCGCCCGCGCAAAGCTTGCCGGCAAACCCTCCCGGCTGGTGCCCGATAACGATGTCGCCAGGAACATCTTCTATTGGAAGGATCTCGACGTGATGGCCGAGAGCGTCGGGCTGGATAAGGCGCGCGTCATCCCCTTCTTCGTCGATGCGGATTCCACCCCCAACCCGGCCGGCCTGCCGATCGGCGGCGTCACCCAGGTGGACCTGCCGAACGACCACCTGCAATATGCCCTGACCTGGTACGGGCTTGCCGCCGTGCTCGTGGTCGTGGTGGCGATCTCCTGGTTTCGCAAGGAGGCCAAGCCGCCGCGGCAATAGTATCGCTTCAATTCTCTGCCATATTGGGCTAGAGGTCCCTAAACCTCTCAATCCGGAACAGACATGAATATTGCGGCGAAACCTCCCTTGACGATCAGGCTCTGCGGCCCCCGCGGTTTCTGCGCCGGCGTCGACCGCGCCATCCAGATCGTCGTGCTGGCGCTGAAATCCTACGGCGCGCCCGTCTATGTGCGCCATGAGATCGTCCACAATCGTTATGTCGTCGAGGGGCTGGAGGCCAAGGGCGCCGTCTTCGTCGAGGAGCTGGACGAGATTCCGGCCGAGCATCGCGCCCAGCCGGTGGTCTTCTCAGCCCATGGCGTGCCGAAATCGGTGCCGGAGGATGCGGCGAGCCGCAATCTCTTCTATCTCGACGCCACCTGTCCGCTGGTCTCCAAGGTCCACAAGCAGGCGATGCGCCACAACCGCCTCGGCCGCCACGTCGTCCTCATCGGCCATGCCGGCCACCCGGAAGTGATCGGCACGATGGGGCAGTTGCCGGAGGGCGCGGTTTCGCTGATCGAGACGATCGAGGATGCCGAGGCCTACGCCCCCGCCGATCCCGACAATCTCGGCTATGTCACCCAGACGACGCTGTCGGTCGATGATACCGCCGGCGTCATCGCCCGCCTCCAGGAACGCTTTCCCAAGCTGACAGCGCCCGCAGCGGATTCGATCTGTTATGCGACGACCAACCGCCAGGAAGTGGTGAAGCAGGCGGCCCCCGGCTGCGATCTCTTCATCATCGTCGGGGCGCCGAATTCGTCCAATTCCAAGCGCCTCGTCGAAGTAGCGCTGAGGGCAGGGGCAAAGAAATCGATCCTGGTGCAGCGCGCCGCCGAGCTCGACTGGGAGGAGATCGGCGCGATTTCGACGCTCGGCCTTTCCGCCGGTGCCTCGGCGCCTGAGGTCATCGTCAACGAGATCATCGAAGCTTTCCGCGCCCGCTTCGATGCCCGCGTCGAGCTGGCCGAGACGGTGCAGGAAACTGAAAACTTCCTGGTCAACCGCGAATTGCGCAGTATCGAGCTGACGGCAGCCGACATGGCCTTCGTCAACGGTTAGGCCGCCATCGCGGCCCAGCAATCCACCATCCATAATACAGAGACGAGACCTCCCTTGGCAGTCTACACCGATATCGCCGAAGACGATCTGAAATGGTTCCTGACGGAATATGATGCAGGCACGCTGCTCTCCTACAAGGGCATCGCCGAAGGCGTCGAAAACTCCAATTTCCTGCTGCATACCTCCAAGGCCCCGCTGATCCTGACGCTCTATGAGAAGCGGGTGGAAAAGAGCGACCTGCCATTTTTTCTCGGCCTGATGCAGCATCTCTCGGCCCGAGGCCTCTCCTGCCCGCTGCCGCTGCCGCGGCGCGACGGCGCGCTGCTCGGCTCGCTCTCCGGCCGCCCGGCCGCGTTGATTTCCTTCCTCGAAGGCATGTGGCTGAGAAAGCCGGAGGCGAAGCACTGCCGCGAGGTCGGCAGGGCGCTCGCCGAAATGCATGTGGCCGGCGAGGGCTTCGAGCTGAAACGTCCGAATGCGCTGTCGATCGACGGCTGGCGGGGGCTCTGGGAGAAATCCGAGGCGCGCGCCGGTGAGGTCGAGCCGGGCCTGCAGGGCGAGATCCGCAACGAGCTCGATTTTCTCGCCGCTGCCTGGCCGAAGAACCTGCCCTCCGGCGTCATCCATGCCGACCTCTTCCCCGACAACGTCTTCTTCCTTGGCGATGACCTCTCCGGGCTGATCGATTTCTATTTCGCCTGCAACGACCTGCTCGCCTATGACGTCTCGATCTGCCTGAATGCCTGGTGCTTCGAGAAGGACGGCGCCTACAACATCACCAAGGGCACGGCGATGCTCGAGGGTTACCAGAGTGTCAGGCCGTTGAGCGGCGAGGAGATCGCTGCCCTGCCGGTGCTCTCGCGCGGGTCGGCCCTTCGCTTCTTCCTGACGCGGCTCTATGACTGGCTGACGACGCCTGAGGGCGCCATGGTCACCAAGAAGGACCCGCTCGAATATTTGCGCAAGTTGCGCTTCCATCGCCAGATCAGCTCTCCGGCCGAATACGGGTTGAGCCTATGAAACATGTCGATATCTTCACGGACGGCGCATGCTCCGGCAATCCCGGTCCCGGCGGCTGGGGCGCCGTCCTGCGTTACGGCGAGATCGAAAAGGAGCTTTGCGGGGGCGAGGCGGAGACGACCAACAACCGCATGGAACTGATGGCGGCGATCTCGGCGCTGCAGGCCCTGAAGAGCCCTTGCGAAGTCGACCTCTATACCGATAGCGCCTATGTCAAGGACGGCATCTCCAAGTGGATTTTCGGCTGGAAGAAAAACGGCTGGAAGACATCGGACAAGAAGCCGGTGAAGAATGCCGAGCTCTGGCAGGCGCTGGAGGAAGCCCGCAACCGCCACAAGGTGACGCTGCACTGGGTCAAGGGCCACGCCGGCCACCCGGAAAACGAACGCGCCGATGAACTCGCGCGTAGGGGCATGGAGCCGTTCAAGAAGGGCAAGGCGGTTTCGTTTTGAAGGGTGGGAGGTTTTGCCGTTGGCACCTCTCTCTATTAAAGCGCTGGCGGCATGAATGTGCCCCTCGGTCCAACCTAATCTCCGTCATGCTCGGGCTTGACCCGAGCATCCACGCCGACACCTACCAGCAGGGGCATGGATCCTCGGCTCAAGGCCGAGGATGACGGAATATGTGGGGTCGTCGCAGCCAATTCGTCCCCGAAAGCCGACAATGGGCGGAGGCGGACTCATCCGATGACGAGCACGGAGTGGATCGGAGAGGCTTTGCATCTCACTGCTATGGCGCCGCCGCGCCCTGGATCAGCCGATGCAGATATTCGAGCTTGGCGACGACGGGCGAAGAGAGCACGAAGGGATAGGCGTCGGGCTGGCCCATGCTGCGCTGGATGGCGTTGATCGCGAGACTGAGCGGCACCCAGGCACTGACGAGTTGCTCGGCGCTCTTGGCCCTGTAGGGAAGAAAATCGACCTCGCCGGATATTTCCTCATGGCCGCGCGGATCGATGGCTATGCCGAAGGCGCGGGCTGTCTCCAGCGTATCGACGATATGGAGGTAATGCGCGAAGCATTCGGCGAAATCCTCCCAGGGGTGCGATGACGCATAGGCGCTGATGAAATTATCCTGCCATCCCAGGGGCGGGCCGGCCGCATAGTGTTTCTGGAGGGCCGCCAGATAATCCTGCCGCTCGTCGCCGAAGACGGCGCGGAAATCGTCGAGGCCGTTCTGGTCACGCACCAGCTTGTTCCAAATGAAATGGCCGGCCTCGTGGCGGAAATGCCCGAGCAGCGTGCGATAGGGCTCGTTCATCGAGCTGCGCGCCTGTTCGCGGGTGGCGTCGTCGGCTTCGGCAGCGCGGATGGTGATCAGGCCTTCCTCGTGGCCGGTCATGGCAGGCACGACATTGCCGTTGCCCTGCAGGGAATCTTCGAGGAAATCGAAGACGAGGCCGCCTTGCGGATCCTCGCCGCGATCGGGATGCGGCAGCTTCCAGCGCAGCAGCGAATAGAAGAGATGACGCTGCGCCTGGCCGATGCGCCGCCAGCGGTCGATGCCGTCCTGAGTATCGGTGTTCGGCACCAGCCGGTTATGGCGGCAGGCGGCGCAGAATTCGCCGTCGCCCTCCACCAGCCAGTTGCAGATGTCGAGGCCTGCGTTGGCGCAGAAACGGACCTTGCGGTCGGCGTCGGAAACGAGCTGCCAGACCGCCTCTTCGCAGGGCTCCAGCGCGTGCATGGCAAGGTCGCCGGGCAGGAAGCCGAGACGGTGGTTGCAGCGCACGCAGTGGCGGTTATCGAAGTGGACGACCTGGTCGCAATTGTCGCAGGCAAATAGCTTCATCGTTTTAATCTCTGCAAAGCAGGAGCGGGATTGAAAATGCCCGCCGCGCGGGCGCAGCGGGCATGTTGATGAGAGCCGAGCTTGTGGTTCAGAGCCTGTCGACGGCGCCCTTGAGCTTGTCCTTGACCTTGCCGGCTGCGACCTGTCCCTTGCCCTTGGCTTCCTGGACGTCGCCCTTGGCCTGCATGTCGGGGTCGTCGGTGGCCCGGCCGACCGCCCGCTTGGTCTTGCCGGCAATTTCGTTTGCCTTGCCTGAAATCTTGTCGCTGGTGCTACCCATGTGTGATGTCTCCGTGCTCGGCGTCGGACCTCTCGTCCGCGCGGGAAGGGAACGTCACTCGCGCCTAATCGTTCCCGCGACTGTCATGGAGCAGCGACTGTCATGGAGCAGCGACCGTCAGGGAGCGGCGACCGTCAGGCGAGCAGCGACCCTCAGGCGTGGCCGGCTTCGGCCGAAAGCATGGCGGCGTTGATGCCCATACCGGCGAGCGCCCGCTCGTATTTGTCCTCGAGGTTACGGTCGAAGATCAGTTCCTCATTGGCAGGGCAGGTGAGCCAGCCATTGTTGGCGACCTCGTTTTCGAGCTGGCCGGCCGCCCAGGAGGAATAGCCGAGCAGCATCGTCGCGCGTTTCGGCCCGGCGCCCTTGGAAATGGCGCGCACGATGTCGAGCGTCGCCGTCAGGCAGATGTCGTCGCTGACCGGGATCGAGGAGTCGCTGGCATAATCGTCCGAATGCAGCACGAAGCCGCGGCCGCTTTCAACCGGGCCGCCGGTCTGGATCGGGAAGTCGCGCGCCCGCTGCGGCAGAACGATCGGTTCTTCCTGCTTGATCATGTCGAGATGCAGCAGCACGTCGGTGAAAGTGAGGCTCTGCGGCCGGTTGATGACGAAGCCCATGGCCCCGGCATCCGAGTGCGCGCAGATGTAAATCACCGTGCGCGCGAAATTGCGGTCTTCCATTCCCGGCATGGCGATGAGGAACTGGCCATCGAAGAAGCCACGTTCCCGTCTGTTCTTCAGCGTCGATAAGGACATCATTCCTCCTGCTGCCAGACCGCACAAAGGCCCCGACAAGAGAAAGATGGGCCAATGTCACAAATCAATCAACCGAAAATGAAGATTAAATGGCCGCCGCTTCTGGCGGCCGGAGAGCACTTTCGGTAAACCTTTGTTCCATGATGACTATTTCATTGGCCTCGCGACGGCTTTTGATGGCGGCCATTTCCCTGACCGCGAGCCTTGCCCCCTTTTTTTCCGCCAAGGCGGAAATGAGCGCCTGGGCCGAGGCCGAGGGAGGCCGCATGCGCCTCGTGGCGCTGGCGCCCGATGCCAGTGGCAAAATCCGCGCCGGCCTGCAGATCGAACCGACACCCGGCTGGATCACCTACTGGCGCGAGCCCGGCAACAGCGGCATTCCGCCTCAGGTCACCATCGCGCCGGCCAGCGGCGTAAGGCTCGATGCCATTGCCTATCCCCTGCCGAAGCATTTTTTCAAAGGTGGGATCGAGGATATCGCCTATGACGCGCCGGTGACGCTGCCGCTGTCGCTGACGGCGGCCGGCAAAGGCGAGGTCACGATCGATGCGACAGTCTTCATCGGCATCTGCAAGGATATCTGCATTCCCTTCCAGGCGAATTTGAGCCTGAAGCTCGGCCGCGCCATGCAGTCGCGCCCGGAAGAAGAGGCGATCCTTGCGGCGGCCGATGCGACGCTGCCGAAGCCGCCGTCGGATGATTTCAAGGTGACGGCGCATGCGATCTCGCCCGATCGGAAGACGCTGTCGCTGACGCTCGCTCTGCCGGCCGACGGCAAGGGCGCGCCCGATATCATCGTCACCGGTCCGAGCGGCTATGCCTTCACCAAGCAGAGCGGCGGCAAACGCGAGGGCGCCACCTTCAGGACCGACGTGATGATCGGCAAACTACCTAAGGATTACGACATTTCGGGCGAGCGCTGGCGCGTGCTTGTCATCGATGGCGGCAGGGCAATGGAGACCGCGCTTGCCTTTGATTGACCGGCACTTATAGTCACCCTCATTCCCCGACGGCGCCTGCCGTCCAGCCCGAACCCCGCAATAGAACCGGAGGAGAAAACCATGACCATCGCGATCGGCGACAAGCTTCCGGCCGCCACCTTCAAGGAAAAGACCGCGGACGGCCCGGTCGAAATCACCACCGAGCAGCTTTTCGCCGGCAAGCGCGTCGTGCTCTTTGCCGTGCCGGGCGCCTTTACGCCCACCTGCTCGCTGAACCACCTGCCGGGTTATCTCGAAAACCGGGACACCATCCTCGGCAAGGGCATCGACGACATCGCCGTGCTCGCCGTCAACGACTGGCATGTGATGGGCGCCTGGGCGCAATCCTCCGGCGGCCTCGGCAAGATCCACTTCCTCGCTGATTGGGATGCCGGCTTCACCAAGGCCGTCGG
Source organism: Rhizobium sp. MHM7A (assembly GCF_005862215.1). NCBI lineage: Bacteria > Pseudomonadati > Pseudomonadota > Alphaproteobacteria > Hyphomicrobiales > Rhizobiaceae > Rhizobium > Rhizobium sp. MHM7A. The sequence goes on along the minus strand of NZ_VCHT01000003.1, from coordinate 388,652 downwards.
CCTCGAAGCCGACCTCTCCGCCGGCGGCCTCGGCCTGCGCTCCAAGCGCTATTCGATGCTGGTAGAAGACGGCGTCGTGAAAGCCCTCAATATCGAGGAAAGCCCCGGCCAGGCGACGGTTTCCGGTGCGGCGGCGATGCTGGAACTGCTTTGAGTTTCGCTTTCCAAGCGATCAAAGGGGCGGCCGGTCGGTCGCCCTTTTATTGTTTCCGGGCAAGCCTCCGCCTCGCCCTTCGGGGCCCTGCGGGGCGCCTCAGGATGAGGCTCTCTGGATGCCGGCGCTTGCCTCTCGGAGCACACCAGGATGAGGCTCCCTCGGATGTTCGGACAATCCTACAAACTGCCGCGGTGGAAATTTAACAGCGGCATCTTCCAACGTCCCTCATCCTGAGGCGCGCAGGCCAGAGGCCGGAGCCTCTAAGGACACGCCGCAACGCTGCTTCTTGCATGCATCGAGCGGCGACGCACCCGCCTCGCCCTTCGAGGCCCCTGCGGGGCGCCTCAGGATGAGGCTCTCTGGAATGTCGGCGCTTGCCTCTCGGAGCCTTATCGCCGCCCAGACGAAAGGCGAGGCAGACAACCGCGGCATCCGCCAACGCGTCCCGCTCCCGCCTCATTCCTGCCGCTTTCTTTATAACATAACAGTTATGTTATTACATTGTAGGATCAGCCATGCCGCCGAGCCCCGATTGCCTTCCCTTCAGCCTCATGGGACAATCGGCTCTATCAAGGGTGATCGGCGTGGCGCTGGTCGCCGCCGTCCTCTGGCTCGCCATCCAGTGGGCGGTTCTGCTGCCATGACGCCGTTGATCCGTCTCGATGATCTCACCATCGCCTATGACCGCCACCCGGCCGTTCATCATGTCACCGGCGCTTTTGCGCCCGGCAGCCTGACGGCGATTGCCGGGCCGAACGGGGCCGGCAAGTCGACGCTGTTGAAGGCGATCATGGGTGAGCTTCGTCCGGCCGAGGGCAGGGTCGAACACCGGCTCGGCCGGGCGGAATTCGGTTATCTCCCGCAGGCGGCCGAGATCGATCGGCGCTTTCCGATCTCGGTCATCGACACGGTCATGCTCGGCGTCTGGAAGGCGAGGGGAGCCTTCGGCCGTGTCGCGCCCGCCGACGTCAAGAGAGCAGGCGAGGCGCTTGCCGCCGTTGGCCTCGACGGTTTTGCCAGGCGCCATGTCGGATCTCTCTCGGCCGGCCAATTCCAGCGCGTGCTCTTCGCCCGGCTGTTGCTGCAGGATGCCGGCGTCATCCTGCTCGACGAACCATTCACGGCAATCGATGCCCGCACGACCAGGGATCTCGTCGATATCGTCGCCCGCTGGCATGGCGAAGGCCGCACCGTCATCGCCGTGCTGCATGATTTCGAGCTTGTCCGGGCGCATTTCCCTCAAACCTTGCTGCTAGCCCGCGAGCTTGTCGGATGGGGGACGACCGCCGACATCATGTCCTCCGCCAATCTGATGAAGGCCCGCGCCATGGCCGAGCGCTGGGATGAGGATGCGGCGACCTGCGCCCCGCAAGAGGCGCCGGCGGCATGACGGCCTACGATCTCTTCCTCGCGCCCTTTGCCGATTTCGGTTTCATGCGCCGCGCCCTTGTCGCCTGCCTCTGCCTCGGGCTCGGTTCAGGGCCGATCGGCGTTTTCCTGATGCTGAGGCGCATGAGCCTGATGGGCGACGCCATGAGCCATGCCGTGCTGCCCGGCGCGGCGATCGGTTATCTCGTCGCCGGCTCGCTGTCGCTGACGGCGATGGGCCTCGGCGGCCTTGTCGCCGGCCTGTCGGTGGCGCTGCTTTCCGGTGCGGTCAGCCGTATGACCGTGCTGCGGGAGGATGCGAGCTTTGCCAGCTTCTATCTCGCGTCGCTGGCGCTCGGCGTCCTGATCGTCTCGCTGCGCGGCTCGAACATCGATTTGCTGCATGTGCTCTTCGGCACCATCCTGGCGATCGATGCCCCCGCCCTTTACCAGATCGGCGCAATCACCTCGCTGACGCTCGTCGTCCTCGCCGCCATCTACCGGCCGCTGGTGGCCGAGTGCTTCGATCCGGGTTTCCTGCGCGCCGTCGGCGGGCGTGGGCCGATCTATCATGTTCTCTTCCTGCTGCTCGTCGTGCTGAACCTCGTCGCCAGCTTCCAGGCGCTCGGCACTCTGATGGCGGTTGGCTTGATGATGCTGCCGGCCGCCGTCGCCCAGCTCTGGTCGCGCAGCCTGCCCGTCATGATGCTGGTCGCGACCGCCAGCGCCGGCGCCTCCGGCTATCTCGGCCTGATCGCCTCCTACCATCTCGAACTCGCCTCCGGCCCGACGATCATCATGACGGCGGCCCTCATCTACGCCTTCTCGATCCTTTTCGCACCCTCCGGCATCGCCCGGCGCCTCTTTCCCCGCCCGCATCTGAAGGGCTGACCTCAAGGAGACTTCGATGATATCGCGCAGACTGCTTCTCTCCGTCGCCGCACTGTCCGCACTGACGGCTCTGTCGGCCGCACCCGCCTCGGCCGAAACGCTGAAGGTTGTGGCGTCCTTCACCGTGCTTGCCGATGTCGTCAGAGAGGTTGGCGGCGACCATGTGAAGGTGACGAGCCTTGTCGGCCCGAATGGCGATCCCCACGAGTTCGAGCCGTCGCCGGCCGACGCCAGGAATTTGAAAGCGGCGCAAGTCACCTTCGTCAGCGGCGAAGGGCTGGAAGGCTGGATGGACCGGCTGATCACCGCCTCGGGCTACAAGGGCAAGCCGGTCACTGTCTCCGACGGCATCGCCACCCGCACCATGGAAGAGGACGGCGCCGAGATCACTGACCCGCATGTCTGGAACAGCCCCGTCAACGTCAAGGTCTGGGTGGCCAATATAGAAAAGGCGCTGTCGGCGGCCGATCCCGCCGATGCCGCCGCCTTCAAGGCCAATGCCGAGAGATACACGAAAACGCTCGACGGTCTGAACGCCTATGCCCATTCGAAATTCGACAAGATCCCCGACGACCGCCGCAAGGTGCTGACCAGCCACGATGCCTTCGGCTATTTCGGCCGTGAATATAATGTCAGCTTCCTCGCGCCGCTCGGCCTTTCCACCGAAAGCGAAGCTTCTGCCGCCGACGTCGCCAAGCTGATCGACCAGATCAAGAGCGAGCGCGTAAAGGCCTATTTCTTTGAGAATTCCAACGATCCGCGCCTTGTCAAGCAGGTGGCCAAGGCCACTGGCGCCGCGCCCGGCGGCGAGCTCTATGTCGAATCGCTTTCCGATGCCAAGGGCCCGGCGCCGACCTATGAGAAGATGTTCCGCTACAATGTCGACCAACTCGCCGCCGCCATGGCGAAATCGAGCTGAGGATCGAGGCGTCGGGGGTCGTGCGCCGCTACGTTATCGGCGCTCGACACCCTTTGCCGCCAGGATATGGTCAACCGAGGCCGAAGTCAGAAACTCCGATAGCTGCCTGGCGGCTTCTGGGTCACGCGGATTGGCGCTGACGCCGATGGCGAAATCAATATAACTTTGCAGTTCTGCAGGAAACCTGCCGGCGAGCACGACTTCGGGAGCGGCCGCGAGAATTGACGTCACGGGAACAACTGCCAGCTCGGCCTCCCCACGGCCCACCGCCGACGCTGTCTGCCCTCCCGGTACGGCCACGAGCTTGGGCCGCACTTCTTCGGCTATTCCCAGACGATCCAGCAAACCGGAGAAGTAGCCGCCGCTGGTGCCGTCACTGGCGTAAGCGATCGTCTCGGCACACTTCAATGCGTGCACGAAGGCGTCAACCGATCCCATGTCGAGTGGCCGGCTGCCCGCCTTTGCCGCCACACCCATCCCTACTCGGCCAAAGGCGACCTGGCTTCCCGCCTTGACCTTTCCCGTGGCAGTCAGGTCCTGAACCATGGACGGATTGATGATGACGAGGTCAAAAGCTTCCCCGGCCTCAATCTGTTTCTTGACTGTCGGATTGACTTCCCACTTGACCGTAACCGTCAGTCCCGTGGCGCTTTCGAACTGGGGAATGAGAGCAATGACGGCGGGCCGGACCGCGATAGCGCCAAAAAGCCGGATCTGCTGATGCATGGCCCAACCTGAAATCGGTCAAAACGACCGTCCCTACGATACGGATCCCAGCTGCGTTCCGCAACTGCCGGCCGACCTCACAGATTGAGGTCGAAGACCAGGATGCCGGCAAGGCCGCCATCCGTCGAGGAGACGATGCGCTCGCCGACGGCCACGTGCTCGGGATGAACGAGATAGGCATCCCGCGCTTCGGCGCTTTCAAAGGTCACGGCAAAACCATCGACGAAGCCGGCATGCAGGCCTTCGGGCGAAACATTCGGGCCGTATTTGATATCCAATATGCCTGGGATGACTTGTTTCAGCCCGACGATCGCATCGAACAGCGATTGTTTGTCGTCCATCGTCAGCGCCGTCTTCAGCCGCAGGAACACGCAATGCAGGATCATTATGGTCCTCCCGATTTTCCGTGTCGGCAGCATAGCGGCGAAAGCCGGGACGGCAACGGGATTTATTTTTTGCGCAGGCCGGATGAGGACAGACTTACATCTGGTCGGTCGCGGCCGGGTCGCGGTTATAGATCTTGCGGACGAGTTCCCGGGCATTCGCACGGGCTTCGTCTTTCTGGGCCGGCGTCATCGGCCGGCAGGTGTGGCGGAGGTTGGATGAGTCGAGCACGGTGGCAGCGCCGGAATTGGCGATGACGAGGTGCCAGCTGCAGGCGGCGACCTTGTCGATGACCACCGCGTCACGGCATCCGGAAGACAGGCAGAAGGCCACGGTCTGTTGAGCGGCGTGATTGCCTTTCAGCGCCTGCTGCAGCGCCGTCGCGAATTCGGCGGTCCATCGCTCGCAATGCTTCGCTCCAGGCTGGCAGGCTTTGGTGACGGGTTTAGTTTCGCCGGCCTCGAGCGGCGAGACGAAAAGGGCGCCGATCGAAACAGCGAGCAGAAGCTTGAGCATCAAATTTTCCTTATGTGATGACGCAGAGGCGCATAGCGCCCTTCGTTGGTCAACGACCATTCATGGTGAGCGGAGCGCCCGGCAAGCGGTCGGGCTCCCCTGGACCGCTCACGCCCGTTTCGTGAGTGGAAACCGGTCGCGAAGCAGCCGCAGTACCGATTCCGAGGGCATCGGCGGGCCGAAGAGATAGCTCTGCCCGTAGCTGCAGCCCATTTTGGCAAGCTCGATCGCGTCCTCGTTGGATTCGATGCCCTCTGCCACCACCTTCATCTCCAGCTCGCGCGCCATCGATATCACCGATCGGAGCACGGTCGCCTTCTTGTCGCTGCTGTCGCGCACCAGCGCCTTGTCGAGTTTGATCGTGTCGAAGGGGAAGCGGGTGAGGTAGGCAAGCGAGGAATAGCCGGTGCCAAAATCGTCGAGCGCCAGGCCGATGCCGGCCTCCTTCAGCTTCTGCAGCACGAGACGGGCCTGTTCCGGGTTTTCCATCACCATGGATTCCGTCAGTTCCAGCTTGAGCCGCGAGGGCGTGCAATGGGTCTTGGCGAGAACCGAACGCACGTCGTCATAAAGCTCGTTGTTGAGCAGTTGCACGCTCGACAGGTTGATCGACACGAAGATCGGCAGTTCGCCGGTCTGGTTCTGCCAGCTCATCAGGTCGTTGGTCGCCTGTTCGAGCGCGAACATTCCGAGCGCGCCGATGATGTCGGACGCCTCGGCAAGCGGAATGAATTCCGACGGCGGGATGTTGCCGCGCTTCGGATGTTCCCAGCGCATCAGCGCTTCGAAGCCGGCGACCTCCACATCCTCCAGTCGGGCGATCGGCTGGTAGACCATCGACAATTCCTTGCGCTCGATGGCGCGGCGCAGGTCCGTTTCGAGCTGCAGCCGGTCGGTGCCGAAGTCGCGGAAGGCCGGCTGGAACGGCTCGACGCGGTTGCCGCCGGCCCGTTTCGCCCGGTACATGGCGAGCTCCGCATCACTGAGCAGGCCGCTGGCGCTTTCCTGCTGGTCCACCCAGGAGGCAAGCCCGATCGAGGCCGTCAGGATGATCTCTCGATTGGAGAAGTTGATCGGCACCATGATCGCCTTGCTGACCGCATCGGCAAAATCGGCGACCTTGGCCGGATTGTGCTCGGACACCAGGATGAGGCCGAACTGGTCGCCGGCAAGACGTGCCAGCGTGTCCTGCGGCTTCATCAGGCGGCGCAGGCGCCGCGTCAGCGCAATCAGAATGTTGTCGCCGGCGGCAACACCGAGTGAATCGTTGACCAGCTTATAGCGGTCGATGTCGATCACCATCACCGTCGGGCGCAGCGTCTCGCCGCCCGGCGCCAACGCCAGCACGGCCTGCAGCCGGTCGAGGAAGACCTGCCGGTTCGGAAGTCCGGTCAGATTGTCGTGCAACGCGTCATGCAGCAGCCGCTCGACCGAATTTTTTTGCTCGGTGACGTCGACGATCGTGCCGACGCAGCGGATGATCTCGCCGTTGGAGCCGAGCACTGGCCGGGCCCGGATCAGCAGCCAGTGGAAATGCCCGTCCTCGGCCCTGATGCGGAATTCATGGTTCAGCCGGCCGCGCCGGTGCTCGAGCAGCACGTCGAGGGTAGCGCGGAAGCGGTCGCGGTCGTCAGGATGGAGCCGCGGCAGCCAGTTGCGTGCAGCCCCGTGCATCGTGCCGGGGGAGAGGCCGAGCTTGACCGAGACGTCAGGGATGGTGACGACGCGATCGCGCGCCACGTCCCAGTCCCACACCATGTCGCCGGAGCCGGTCAGTGCCAGCGATTGCCGTTCGAGATCGGAAAACAGCCCCTGCTGGAAGGCGCCGCCGGCAAAGGCGTGCTGCATGACGGTGAAGCCGATCAAGAGCACGATCAGCACGAGGCCGCCGCCGAGCGCCGGCTGGATGATGTCGTTGTCGAGCCGGCCTGTAACGGTCAGCCACGCCCCGAATAGCCAGACGAGCGTCAGGGCCCAGGCCGGCACCAGCAGGATCGCGCGGTCGTAGCGGTTGAAGCCGAGATAGATGATCAAAAGCAGGCCGGTCGCCGCCGTCAGTGCGAAGGAGAGCCTGGCGATGCCGGCGGCAATAGACGGATCGTAGATCGCCACGCCGAAGAGCAGGGCAAGGCCGAGCACCCAGGCGAGCGTGGCGTAGCCGAGATGCGCGTGCCAGCGGTTGAGGTTCAGATAGGTGAAGAGGAAGATGACGAAACTCGAGGCGAGCGCAACTTCAGCGCAGGCCCGCCATATTCGCTGATCGGCCGAGGCGACGCTGATGAGCTTGCCGAGAAAGCCGAAATCGACGCAGATATAGCCGAGCACCGCCCAGGCGAGCGCCGCCGTCGCCGGCAGCATCGAGGTGCCTTTGACGACGAAGAGGATGGTCAGAAACACGGCGAGAAGGCCGGCAATGCCGAGCACGATGCCACGATAGAGCGTGAAGGCGTTGATCGTATCCTTGTAGGCGTTCGGCTCCCAGAGATAGATCTGCGGCAGTTCCGGCGTCGACAATTCGGCGACGAAGGTGATGACGGCACCCGGGTTCAGCGTAATGCGGAAGACGTCTGCTTCGTCGCTCGGCTGCCGGTCGAGCGCAAAGCCTTCGCTCGGGGTGATGGCGATGATGCGCTGCGAGCCGAGATCCGGCCAGAAGAGCTTGGAATTGACCAGACGGAAATGCGGCGCGACGATAACGCGCTCCAGCTGTTCCTCCGAGACGTTGGCGAGCGCAAAGACCGCCCAGTCGCCCTGATGGTTTTCCGAACTCGCCCTGACCTCGATGCGCCGGCGGATGCCGTCGGCGCCGGCCGCCGTCGACACCTGGAAGGCCTCGCCCTGATTGGCATAGATCTCCGTTGTCGCCGTCAGGTCGAGCGCGGTATCGTCACGGGAAATCTTCACCGGTTCGGCTGCCTTGGTAACGCCCGCCGAAAGGGCGAAGACCGCCAGGAAAAGGGCTGCGATCACCGCGATCACTCGTCCGGACGGTGACGTGGGCAGCATGCTGTTTCTGGTCATCGGCTGTCGGTTTTCCTGCCTTTATCCGTATCGGTGGCGAGCCGTGAGAACATCACGTGGTCGTGCCACTGACCGTTGATCTTCAAGTATCCGCGCAGATAGCCTTCCCGCTGAAACCCGGCCTTTTCAAGCAGACGCATACTGCGCGTGTTATCTGGAATACAGGCTGCTTCAATACGGTGCAACTCAAGCCCGGAGAAGATGTAAGGAATAACCAGCTGAAGCGCGGCGTACATATGGCCCTGGCCGGCATGGCGTTCGCCCATCCAGTAGCCGATCATGCAGCTTTGTGCCGCACCCCTTCTGATATAGCCGATGGTGATGCCGCCGACGAGAGTTCGGTTTTCCTTGAGGAAGATGAATAGCGGGATCGCCTGACCGGAGGCATATTCCTGTTTGCCGCGGATAACGCGGGCGCGATAGGCGCCTTCCGTCAGCTCGTCGCGCCGCCAGGTCGGCTCCCAGGGTTCCAGGAATTTGCGGCTTTCAGCGCGCAGCCGGTGCCATTGGCTGAAATCCTGATAGCGCGGCAGGCGCAAGAGGTACCTGTCATTCTCCAGCTCTACCGCATCCGGCTGCCGCGACAGGAACCGAAACACCGATTTTGGCATCGATCACTCCCGGCAGACGGACGTCGGCTCAGCTGGCCTGCATCGTCTTCGGCGCCGGGACCGAAAGCGAGGCAACGATGTCTTCCATCGGCGCGAGCTGCTCGAGCGGGCCGATCGCCGAAAGCGTCGGCACCGTGTCGTAGAACAGCCGGCCTGCGAGATCGGTCAGCCGCTCGATGGTGATGCCTTCCAGACGCTCCATCATCTCCGGATTGGAGATCGGCCGGCCGTAGAGCATCATCTGCCTGGCTATCTGGCCGGCGCGGGCAGCCGGGCTCTCCTGGCCCATCAGCAGCTGGGCGCGGATCTGGGCCCGGGCGCGCTCGATTTCCTTCTGGTGGATGGCATTGGCGGATTTATGCAGCTCGTCGATGATGACGGGCACCAGCTCCGGCAGGTTCTCGCCGCCGGTCGCGGCATGGATGCCGAAGATGCCGGTATCGGAAAAGCCCCAGTGGAAGGCATAGACGGAATAACAGAGGCCGCGGAATTCGCGCACTTCCTGGAACAGCCTGGACGACATGCCGCCGCCGAGGATATTGGCGAGGATCTGCGAGCAGTAGAAATCGCGGGCGTGGTAGGGCTTGCCCTCGAACCCGAGCAGGATCTGCGCATCCATCAGGTCGCGCGATTCGCGCACGCTGCCGCCGATGTAACGCGCCGCTTCCATGACGGGCGGGGCGGATGGCGCAGTTGGCAGGCTTGCGAAACGATCCTCGACCATGCGCAGGAATTCCTGATGATCGACAGCGCCGGTCGCCACGACGAACATGCGGTCGGTCGTGTAGTTGCGGCCGAGATAGGTGCGGATCTGCTGCGGCGTGAAGGAGACGACGGTCTCTGGTGTGCCGAGGATCGGCCGTCCGAGCGTCTGGTCGCGATAGGCGGCTTCGGAGAAGCGGTCGAACACCACGTCGTCGGGCGTGTCGTTGGCCGCGTTGATCTCTTGCAGGATCACCTGCTTCTCGCGCTCCAGCTCATCCTCCTCGAAGGCCGATTCCGTCAGGATGTCGGCGAGGATATCGACGGCGAGCGGCACATGGTCCTTGAGTACGCGGGCATAATAGGAGGTCGTCTCGGTCGAGGTGGCGGCATTGACCTCGCCGCCCACATCCTCGATTTCCTCGGCGATCTGGCGGGCCGAGCGGCGCGCCGTGCCCTTGAAGGCCATGTGTTCGAGCAGGTGGGCGATACCGTGCTCGTCTTCCGTCTCGTTGCGCGATCCCGATTTGATCCAGACTCCGAGCGCGACGCTTTCCAGGTGCGGCATGGTTTCTGTGACTACTGTCAGCCCGGATTTCAGCCGGGTGCACTCAACTGTCATTGGCTATCTTTCTGCGCCTGCCGTCTTCTCGCTGCGGGCGTGATCGCCGATAAAGGTCTCAACGGCTTTCAGCTCCGGGTTGATAATCTGGAAACGCTCCTCCCTTTGCATCAGACCAGCAAGCCACGTCGGAAGCGCCGGGTCAATACCGCAGGCGGATTTTACGGCGGCGGGGAATTTGGCCGGATGGGCGGTCGCAAGCGTCACCATCGGCGTATTCGGCTTCTCTTTCCTGGCCGCGACGAAGACGCCGATCGCCGAATGCGGATCGAGGAGATAACCGGTCTCGGCATGGATTTGGCGGATCGTCTCGGCCACCTGCCTTTCGCTCGCGCGCCCGGCGCGGAAGTCGCGGCGGATGGCCTTCAAAGCCTCGGGAGCGATCTCGAAGCCGTTGGATTGCTTGAGGCTCTCCATCGCCGCGCGCACCTTAGAGGCGTCGCGCCCATAGGCTTCGAACAGCAGCCGCTCGAAATTCGACGAGATCTGGATGTCCATCGACGGCGAGGTCGTCGCCTTGACGGCCTTCATGTCATAGCGGCCGGTCTTCAGCGTCCGCGCCAGGATGTCGTTCTCATTGGTGGCGATGACAAGCCGGTCAATCGGCAGGCCCATGCGCTTGGCGCAGTAGCCGGCGAAGATGTCGCCGAAATTGCCCGTGGGCACCGTGAACGAGATCTTCCGGTCGGGTGCGCCCAGCGCCACCGCCGCCGTGAAATAATAGACGATCTGGGCCATGATGCGCGCCCAGTTGATCGAATTGACGCCCGACAAATTCACCTTGTCGCGAAACGCCGCGTCGTTGAACATCGCCTTTACAAGGTTCTGGCAGTCGTCGAAATTGCCCTCGACGGCAAGCGCATGCACATTGGACGCGGTCGAGGTAGTCATCTGCCGTTGCTGCACCGGCGAGACCTTGCCGTGTGGGAAAAGGATGAAGATATCGGTGCGCTCGCGCCCGGCAAAGGCGTCGATCGCCGCCCCGCCGGTATCGCCCGAGGTGGCGCCGACGATCGTCGCCCGCTCGCCACGCTTTTCCAGCGCATAGTCCATCAGCCGGGCGAGCAGCTGCATCGCCACGTCCTTGAAGGCGAGCGTCGTGCCGTGGAAGAGCTCCATGACGAAGCTGTTCGGTCCGGTCTGGACGAGCGGCGCGATCGCCGGATGGCGGAAGGTGCCGTAGGCCTCGTCGATCATCGCCCTGAAGGTGTCCTTAGGGATTTCGCCGTTGGTGAAGGGCGACAGGATGGTGAAGGCGACCTCCTGATAGGTCTTTCCCCTGAGCGCGCGGATCTCTTTCTTCGAGAACTGCGGCCATTGGCGGGGAACGTAGAGCCCGCCGTCGCGCGCCAGGCCCGTCAGCAGGGCGTCGCAAAAGCCGAGGGAAGGGGCCTCGCCGCGGGTCGAGATATAGTCCACGTTCGTCATCCTTGATCTATCGCTGAAAGAAATCCGGCCGGGTGCAGCCGGCGCCTGCTCTGCGGGAAACCGAGAAGGTGCGGCCCTGCGGACATACGATCGCCGTTATCTTGTTGAAGTTGCCCGCATCCGGCGGCGAAAAGTGCATCAAAACGGCGCGTACCCAATCGATTTTTGTTTGAGCCGCTGATATAGACCATCGCAAACCGTCGTGAAAGGCCTCACGCAAAAGACATGGGGCCTCCAAGAAACGCTTGTGCAAGGGGTGGAATATCGTGCTCGGCAAGGTCTCGCGTCTCATCGTCTCCGCTTCTCTTGTCGCCCTGCTCGCCGGCTGCAATTCGCTCGGCATAGGCGGCGACAGCAAACCGGAGGCTGCGCCCGCCCAGCCGAACGGCAACGCCCAGATCATGCCGCTCGCACCCGCCAACCCCTCGTCCAACAATCCGTCGATCGGCACGGCCACGACCGCGCAGGGCACGACCGCCCCGGTCGTCCAGGGCGCCTGCCCGCAGATCTTCATGCGTGACCAGGATGCGATCTTCCGCACCTATGCCAAGGGCAAGAAGGACGATCCGCAGCAGATCGTCGTCCAGGCCTCCTTCGGCGATTACACCCGCCAGTGCATGCTGAACGACACGAACCTGACGATGACTGTCGTCGCCCAGCTGCGCCTGATCACCGGCCCGGCCGGCGCTCCCGGCCCGGTGACGCTGCCGATCCGCGTCAGCGTCGTCGACGGCGAGAATGTGCTTTACTCCGAGGTCACCAAGTTCCCGACCGAAATCCCGCCGGGCACGCCGGGCACGCAGGTCATCTTCCGCAAGGAAGGCATCAAGATGCCGGTCGGCGCCGGCGCCCTGGTGCGCGTCAACATCGGCTTCGATACCCAGCCGGCCAAGAGCAAGAAGAGTAGCTAACCTATTCCCTCCTGCGTCATGCTGACGGCAGTGCGTTTGGCAACAAAGAAAATCCCAAACTCCGTCATCCCAGGGCTTGACCCCGGGATCCACGACCCACACGCCGCTTCGCTAATGTCCCTACGGGTGCCATCGCTCTTCACGCCGTGCCAGCCGCATGGATTCCAGGGGCAAGCCCTGGAATGACGGAGGAGAGGTGGTGCCTGGATGCATAAGCCCGCCAGCGTGGAGGAGAGGTGGTGCCGGGACCATCTGCTCGGCGGCCGCGATGAAGCGACGCCAGATCCGGCGCCCACAAGCTTCGGCGAAAGCGACGTTTCACAAGCTGCTTCGGCGGTGCGTTTGGCAACAAAGCCAACCACACACTCCGTCATCCCAGGGCTTGACCCTGGGATCCACGACCCACACGCCGCTCCGCTAATGTCCCTATGGGTGCCATCGCTCCTCACGCAGCGCGAGCCGCATGGATCCCAGGGTCAAGCCCTGGGATGACGGAGGAGAGGTGGTGCCTGGATGCATACGCCCGCCAGCGTGGAGGAGAGGTGTTCCGAGACGCATCGGCTCGGCGGCCGCGATGAAGCGACGTCAGATCCGGCGCCCACAAGCTTCGGCGAAAACGACGTCTCACAAGCTGCTTCGGCGGTGCGTTTGGCAACAAAGCCAACCACACACTCCGTCATCCCAGGGCTTGACCCTGGGATCCACGACCCGGCACTCGGCTTCAATAATTTTCCTGCAGCTGCACTCCATCGCTCCTCACGCAGCGCGAGCCGCATGGATCCCAGGGTCAAGCCCTGGGATGACGGAGGAGAGGCGGTGCCGGGAGGCATACGCCCGTCGGCGTGGAGGAGAGGTGGTGCCGAGACCCATCGGGCTCAGCAGTCGCGCAATAGACCTAAAACACGCCTTCCCATGCCGCAAGCGCAGCAACCACGCCCGGCAGATCGTTCATGCGCGAGATCACCGTTTCGGCGCCCGCATCGGTCAGTTTGTCGGCATGGGCGGGGTAGCTGCGCGAGGCGCCGGTGAAGCCGATGACGCTCATGCCGCGCGAACTATCCGCATGAAACCGGCAAGCTGCTCAGTGCCCTGCAAGGCTGCTGCAAATTTTCACCATTGTTTCTTCCGTGCAGCATCGAGGGAAACGCATATTTCGGTATGGCAGGATATGATGGACAGCAGACGCGAAAGGCGAGAGTTACATCCGCGGCGATCGGCCATCCCGGAATATGAGGAGTGCGTGCGCGATACAGCCGATACGAATGGGTAGAGCAACGAATGAGCCTGCGACTGTCGGCGCGGACGCCTAATGAACGGCCGGCGCCTTGGGCAAACAGTGAAATCGCGCTTGCGCGGCAGCGATAATGATCTGCGTATCTTCGGAAAAATCATCGAATTCGATAGCACATGGTTCTGCCAGTATTTGCCTGAGGTCTAAAGTATTGATCAGGCTCAATCGGGCAGATAAGCGATCCGGGTCGTGCTCAGTCATCATGATTTCCAGCAACCTGCAGCCGATCACATCATCTTGAAATTTTTCCAAATATACATCGGCCAGATGTATCGCTGCCATTCGGCTATTTTGCCAACCGATGTCCTCGTTGGACATGATCAGGGTGCGCAAGAGATCTTTGTAGTCACCGATAAGGCCCATATATCGGCATAGAACCTTGAGCGCCAATTCGCCATAGACATCGCGTTCCGCGCCATAGAGATATGGTTCGATCAGTCGCGCGTCAGATGGCTCGCCGCATAGGCCGACGACGTACATTGCGGAACCAATATTTCCTTTCGCGGCAGAAAGCATATCTCTGGCGTATTGGATCTCAGGCGCAGTTACTTCCCCCGGCTGTACTCCTTGCGCGCGATTGCGGATGTCAGCGATATCCAAAAACGTCCCCCTTTGATTTGGCCGCGGCTCTTCAACTCTGGCCGAGATTTCTCCCGATCAGGTCACGAACTCTTCGGTTCAATCAGCGCAGCGGTAACTCGTCCTTGCTGAAACATAGCCGATGGCGCTGGCTCCTTCGAAGAATATCGCTGATGCCAGAGTTGCTCGCGAGAAGTCGGATGTTTTGACATTGCAATGGGAAAAACCGCATCTTCCAGGCTGCCTTCCCTATAGCTGGCAATAAAGTGATATCCAGTGAAGCGCCACGCAGATCAGCATGGCCGAAATCGTAAATGCCGTGGTCGCGATCCAAGTCCGGAGAAAGCGTTCTCCCGCCGCTTAACTCAAAAGGGCTTTCTGGGATTTGACGTCGCGGCTCATATCGGCAGGTAAAACAGCAAATGCCTGTCGCCGGTCAATAGACCTAGAACACGCCTTCCCAGGCCGCAAGCGCAGCAACCACGCCCGGCAGGTCGTTCATGCGTGAGATCACCGTTTCGGCGCCGGCATCCGTCAGTTTATCGGCATGGGCGGGGTAGCTGTGCGAGGCGCCGGTGAAGCCGATGACGCGCATGCCGGCGGCGCGGGCGGCGTGCACGCCGTGCACGGAATCCTCGACGACGACCGTCTGGTCGGGAGAGACGCCCATGCGGCTTGCGCCGTGGAGGAAGATATCCGGCTTCGGTTTGACGCGGTCGGCGCCGAGATCCTTGGCGGAGAAGATGTTGGGCGCAAAGAGCGGCTTCAGGCCGACCTTGCCCAGCATCATGTCGAGCCGCTTCGTGCTCGAATTCGAGCATATGCAGCGCTTCATCGGCAGTCTGGAGACGGCGAATTCGACGCCCGGGATCGCCTTGACGTCGTTCGCCAGCCTCATGTCGAGCAGCTTCTCGGATTTTTCGAGCAGGGAGGCCGAAAGCGGGATGCTGGCCTCGCGTTCGACCTGCAGCAGGATATTGTGCCAGGTCATGCCGGCGAAACGCTCGCCCATCTCCTCGACGCCGATCGGGTATCCGGCCTCCGTCAGAAGCGCGGATTCGACTTCGGCCGCGATAATTTCGGAATCGACGAGAACACCGTCGCAATCAAAGATGATGAGATCGAAGCCGTCCATATGTTCACGCCTTGCTGGAAATCTGACTTGTCCGGGGATACTGGGGCTTTACACGATGGCCGGGCAAAGCTCAACCTGATCTGAAGCATGGCTGCGATGCGGCAGGCGACCGGCTCCGTACTCGCTGCCGATGATGATGCTGGAGGGGCAGGGCTCGTCGAGGTTCAAGGCGGCGAGCCCCAGGCAACTATTGTTCCGGCAGAATGATCTTCTGAGTGGTGGTGCTTTTCACCGGCTTTTCGCCCGGAACATGCGACATTGTACGGGTCGTGCTGTCGAGCGAGCCGCCGTCGGTGCTGGTCTTGGTGCGGGACTTGCTGAACGTTCCCTGGTCGACCGCCTGCGCCTTGGTCTGCGCCTTCAGCTTGTCGCCACTGTCGTTGATGTGCGTCTTGCTTTGCGCCTTGCCGTCGGTGGTGGCCGCACTGCCGCCCGATCCGATCGAGGATGTCGTGCCGCCGTCTGTCTGGCAGGCGCCTGCCGTTCCGGCCGAGCTGGCGGATGTGCCGCCGGCCGAAGCGCTTCCAGCCGTTCCTACGGTTCCGGCCGCATTGCATTCCTCTGCAAGGACCGCCGGGCTCGAGGCGACGAGCGCGATCGCGGCGGCTGCGATAAGATTGATTGGTTTCATTGCCATCTCCTATTTGTTCGGCTTGGTGATGGAACAGGTTCCATCGGAGCGCTTCGTGATGACGGTGCCGTCCGGCCGGGTGATGCTTGCGGTGGAAAAACTGTCGACGCTGCCCGAACCGGCCGAGGAGCCGGCGGAGGCGGATGACGAAGAAGAGCTGCTCGAGCCGCCAGTGGTCGTTGTCGACGAGGACACCTGACCGTTGCCCGCAGTCACCGTGGTCGATGTGTCCCCCGCCTGCGACTGGACGATGGTGCATGTCGTTCCGTCGTCGAGCTTGATCTCTTCGGCCATTGTCGAGCCGGCGATCATGGCGAGCGAAGCCGTCAGTGCGATTGTGGAAAACCGGGTCATGGGTTTATCTCCAAGGGGTTTGGCCGGCGCCCTTAAGGCGCCGGCCCTGGATCATTTGCAATCCTCGGTGCCGGCGGCGTCCTTCTTGACCTGGCCGGGCGCGCAGCCCTTCTTGCCCTGGTTGTCATGCGAGGTGCCTGCCGCACTGCTGCCGGTGCCGACGGTGCTGCCGGTCTTGTCTCCGTCCGCAGACGAAGCCCCGGTTCCGACGCTCGAGGCCGAATTGGCATCGCCCGAACCTGCTGCCGAGCCGCCGGTGCCGACCGTGCTGCTGGAGGTGCCGCCGCCAGCCGACGAGCCGCCGGTAGCGGTCGTCGAGGACGTGCCTGAATTGCAGGTGGTCGTGCCGTCCGGGCAGGTGCCGCCGGCAGAGCTGCCACCAGTACCGACCGTGCTGCTCGCAGTTCCGCCGCCGGCCGACGAACCGCCGGTGCCGACCGTGCTCGATGACTGGGCGAAGCCGGACGCCGCCGTACCGGCCAGAAGGGCCGCCGCCAATGCGAGATGTGTTACTTTCATCATAGGGTATTCCTCCGATTGTTTGTCAGTCGCCGCCACATCTGCAATGGATGGACGACTGTTTGACGAACGACAGTCACTGCAGGCTGTTCCTGATCTAGGCACTCAGTCGGATCGGGTCCGACCTTTGTCTGAGTTGACGGCCACGTGATCGCGAGGCCTTCGGGCGCCCAGCTCATGGCGAGCGCGAACTATCGGTGACTGGCGGCAAGGCGCGGCTTAGGCAAAACATGCACACACCATCTGAAAGCGTTGGCTTCATTGTTTATTCCTACCGATTGCAATAGAGCGATAATCTCTCCGAGCAAAAGCGGGATCACTGATGTCCATCTTTTCTGATCATTTTGGCAAAGTTCCTGCCCAAGTTTACGCGCAGACGCCGCTCATGTGTCATTACACGAGCCACTTCGGAGCAGCAGGAATTATCGGCTCGCAAAGCATCTGGGCGACCAACGTGAAATTTCTGAATGACGTCTCGGAGCTCACCCACGGGATTCAGATATTCAAGCGAGAATTTGAAAACAGAGCCGCTAAGGAGACCGGAGGCCTAAAAGACTGCCTCAATCTGATTGCCGAGCGGTTCGGAAGGTGGGGGAACGTATACCTATACAGCTGCTCCTTCACCGAGAATGCGGATCAGCTGAGCCAATGGCGTGGGTACAATCAAGGGCAGGGTGTTGCGTTATGTTTCGACTTCCATCATCTGGCGAGCGCTGGACGTCAATGGGAATTTGGACTGGCAAGGTGCGTTTACGATCTCGATGAGAAGCGCGAGATTGCCTTGAAGTTTATCGATGAAATCGTCCGGGATGGTCCTCCTAACCTCGACAAAATGACCGAGGCATTGCGGCTAGCCGCGCTATTTAAAGATCCATCCTTTCATGAAGAGTCTGAGTGGAGGATGATATCGACCGTTGTCGATATTGTTAGCGATAGGGTTAAGTTTCACGCTGCCAGATCTTTAATGGTGCCCCACTTTGAGGTCGGGCTGTTGATCAATGACGAGCAACCGGGCGATATCGGATTGCGGGAAGTCGTCGTTGGTCCGGGAGCGCCGTTCGATCTAACACTGACATCGTTTCACATGATGACGCAAAAGAACAACTTGCCGACGTTGTCTTATAAGGAATCTATTATCCCGTATAGAGCGCTTTAGGTTGACGCGTTCCAAAGTTGCGCTCCGCACCTTACTGCAGAAGCGAGCAATTGCGAGCCGACGAATACCACGATACTTCGCTGTACATTTCTGCTGCTTTAGGCCTCGACGGGAAACAGCCTTAGAAACTGCCGGTCGCCTTCCGGCGAAAAGAGGATGGAGCGGCTTTCGGCGGTGCGCCGAGCCCAGCCCTTGTCGAGGAAGCTTGACAGCAGCGCCTTGCCGAGGCTGCCGGCAAGATGGGCGCGCCTTTCGCTCCAGTCGAGGCAGGAGCGGCAGAGCGGGCGGCGCGAGGATCTGAGATTGCCGACGTCGATGCCGATGCGGGCGAGATCGCTCTCGCCCTTTTGCGTCAGTGCCAGACCCTCTCCGACCGCCTCGATCGCGCCTGAGGCAATCAGGCTGTCGAGCATGCGCACGCCGTAATCGCCGGCCAGATGATCGTAGCAGATGCGCGCCTTGCGCAGCGCCGGTTCCTTTGGACCGGGCCGGTGACGCAGATGCCCGCGTCCGGCGGCAAAGCCCATCATGCTTTCGATCAGCCGGGCGACCGCCTCGTCGGCCAGCGTGAAATAGCGGTGGCGCCCTTGCTTGCGCTGGGTCAGCAGGCCGCCGGCTTCGAGCTTGGCGAGATGGGTGCTTGCCGTCTGCAGCGTGATGCCGCCGACGCCGGCAAGCTCGGTCGCCGTCAGCGCCCGGCCGCCGGTCAGCGCCGCCAGCATGTTGGCCCGCGCCGGATCGCCGATCAGCGCGCCGATCTGGGCTATGTCTGGTCCTTCCTTCATACTTCGATCGTAACCGAAGCATCGCCGTCCGGCAATGTGCGAAAACCGGGAAGCACAAAGGAGAACCCGATGATCACCTGCTTCATCCGTTATCAGATCGACCCCTTCAAGAAGGAGGCGTTTGCCGAATATGCCCGCAACTGGGGCCAGGCGATACCGAGGAATGGCGCCGACCTGATCGGCTATTTCGCCCCGCATGAGGGCTCGGCGACGACGGCCTACGGCGTCTATAACATCGAAAGCCTCGCCGCCTACGAATCCTATCGCGCCAGGCTGGCCGCCGATCCGCTCGGCCGCGAGAATTACGAATTCGCCCGTCGCGAACGCTTCATCCTGAAGGAGGATCGCATCTTCCTGAAAAACGTCTCCGCTCCCCACGCCAAGCTGGTCCTGCCATGATCGCCGTGATCTTCGAAGTCGTGCCCTATATGGGAGAACGCCACAAATATCTCGATCTCGCCGGCGAATTGCGCGCCGAGCTCGAAACGATCGATGGTTTCATCTCGATCGAGCGTTTCGAAAGCCTGACCAACCGCGGCAAGCTGCTGTCATTGTCCTTCTTCCGCGACGAGGCGGCGGTCAAGGAATGGCGCAACCGCGAGGCCCACCGGGCCGCCCAGCAGGCCGGTCGCGGCGGCGTCTTCGCCGATTATCGGCTGCGGATCGCCAGTGTCGTGCGCGATTACGGCATGTTCGAACGCGACGAGGCGCCGGCCGACAGCCGCAGGGTTCATGACGCAGCATGATGAGGGAAGGGGTGCCTGCCACAATAAATTCCCGAAATCGGCCAGCGCTTCAGGCTTTGGTAACTAAGTTGGGTAACCATAACGGAGAGTTAAGCGTAAAGCGTATGAGTGAGTATCAGAATGGCGTCAGTTTTTCCGCTTGCCGACCTCAAGGCTTCCGTCAAGGCGGACTCCTGGGTTGACACGATCATCAAGGGCGACTGCGTGAGCGCCCTTGAAGCCCTGCCCAACCACTCCGTCGACGTGATCTTCGCCGACCCGCCGTATAATCTCCAGCTCGGCGGAACGCTCCATCGTCCCGACCAGTCGCTGGTCGATGCCGTCGATGACGAATGGGATCAGTTCGCCTCCTTCGAAGCCTATGACGCCTTCACCCGCGCCTGGCTGCTCGCCTGCCGGCGCGTCCTGAAGCCGACCGGCTCGATCTGGGTGATCGGTTCCTATCACAATATCTTTCGCGTCGGTGCCACGCTGCAGGATCTGAATTTCTGGATCCTCAACGACATCATCTGGCGCAAGACCAACCCGATGCCGAATTTCAAGGGCCGCCGCTTCCAGAACGCCCATGAGACGATGATCTGGGCGAGCCCCAACGCCAAGGCCAAGGGTTATACCTTCAACTACGATGCGATGAAGGCGGCCAATGACGATGTGCAGATGCGCTCCGACTGGCTCTTCCCGATCTGCAACGGCAACGAGCGGCTGAAGGGCGAGGACGGCAAGAAGGTGCATCCGACCCAGAAGCCGGAAGCGCTGCTTGCCCGTGTCATCATGGCCTCGACCAAGCCCGGCGATATCGTGCTCGATCCCTTCTTCGGCTCGGGTACGACGGGTGCGGTGGCCAAGCGCCTTGGCCGCCACTTCGTCGGCATCGAGCGCGAGCAGGATTATATCGATGCGGCCGCAGCCCGTATCGCCGCCGTCGAGCCGCTCGGCAAGGCGGAACTGACCGTCATGACCGGCAAGAAGGCCGAAGTCCGCGTCGCCTTCAACGTGCTTGTTGAAAGCGGCTTGATCAAGCCCGGCCAGGTGCTGACCGATGCCAAACGCCGCTACAGCGCCATTGTGCGCGCTGACGGCACCGTCGCCTCAGGCGGCGAAGCCGGCTCCATTCATCGTCTCGGCGCCAGGGTGCAAGGGCTCGATGCATGCAACGGATGGACCTTCTGGCACTTCGAAGACGGGCAGTCCCTGCGCCCGATCGACGAGCTCAGGTCCGTCATCCGCAGTGATCTGGCAAAGGTGGACTGAGCTGCACCATAGATCCGGATGATTTTAGGCCAGATTGGCCTAAAATCTGAATCTAAGTCAGAAAAATAGACATGATGTCGTCCGAAAACCGCTTACACTTTTCGGCATCATGCTCTGGGGATCGAAATACCTTCTTCCGGTTTCCTCCAGTTGCGGAAGAAGGCCAAGGCGCCCGGGGTTCGAGCCTCGGGCGTCTTCTATTTGAGCATCACCGGTCAAAACGACTTGTAGTCGGTGACTTCGACGCGGGTGATGCGGCCGTTTTCATTGAAGGTGATCGTCTCCTCGCCCTCGCGCACCAGCGGCTTGCCGGTCCGGCTGTGGGTGGCGCTGAGCGACCAGACGGCACGGCCGGACAGCGGCGTCAGCCGCTCCACCAGCGAATTTTCTGCGGTCTGATCGGGATAGTCGTCGAAATAACGCCGGAAGGCGGCCATGATCTCGCTCCGTCCGACAAGGCTGCCGACGCCGTTCGAGACATAGGTCGCGTCCTCGGCGAAATAGCCCTCGATAGCAGGAAAATCCAGCGCGTTGATCGCGGCGTGGAAGCGTTCGATTTCCTCAGCCGGGTCGAAAGCCATGAATCTAGACCTTTAAGCCATAGGCGGCGAGATCGCTGCGCAGTTTATCCGTGCCGGAAAACAGCACCGCATTCCAGCCGAATGCCTTCGCGCCCTCGACATTGGCCGGGGCGTCGTCGATGAAGATCGTAGCGGCGGGATCGAGGCCAAAGCTTTTCGTGTGCGTCTCGTAGATCTCGGGATCGGGCTTTATCAGGCCGACATCGCCGGAAACGGTGACGCCGCGCGGCAGGTTGAGGAAGGGGAAGCGCTGCTGCGCCTCGCGGAAAGTGTCGGAGGCGAAGTTGGTGAGCATCGTCACGTCGCGGCCCTCCTCGATCAGTCCCTCCATGATCGCGACGCTGTCCTCATAGGCGTGCGGCACCATCTCGTGCCAGTATTTACGGAAGGCGCGGATATGCTCCTCGCGCGTCGGATGGGCTTCGATCAGCAGCGCTTCGGCATCCGCCCAGGTGCGGCCGCGGTCCTGCTCGACGTTCCAGTCATGGGTGCAGATATTGGCGAAGAACCAGTTGCGCTCGGCCTCGTCGGGAATAAGGCGGGCGAAGGGAAGATGCGGATCGTAATGAATAAGGACTTTGCCGATGTCGAAAACGATATGCTTTATGTCGGTGGTCATGTTTATGCCCTGGATGTTTTGAACGCGAGAGGAATAGCCGCTGCGATCGCTTTTTTCATGACGGTCGGCAAGGCCTGCGCTTCAAGATTTGTAACCGGCTCCCACCATCCGTCATTGGTGTCGAGCGCGCGAGCGATCGCCGCCCGCCATATCGACAGCCTCAGCTCGAAATGGGTGAAGACATGGGTGACGGTGCCGCTGGCCTGCCACGCCGCGTCGAAGGGCGCGGCCGTGACTGATGTTTCGCCGTCGAGCCGGGACGTCCAGGCGGTCGTCGGCACTTCGGTCATGCCGCCGAGCAGGCCGCTTTCGCCACGCCGCCTGAGCAGGATCTCGCCCTCGGCGGTCACCGCGATAAAGGCCGCGCCATGGCGCACCGGCTTTTCCTTCTTCGCCGCCTTGACCGGAAAGAGCTCGGGATCGGAAAGCTTCAGAGCCTGACAGGTACCGCGGAACGGACAGAGGGAACAGGCCGGCCGTTTCGGCGTGCAGATCGTCGCCCCAAGATCCATCATCGCCTGGGCGAAATCGCCGGGGCGCGCAGCCGGGGTCATCAGCGCCACCTTTTCCTTCATCAGCGGCTTGGCGCCCGGAAGCGGCGCTTCGATCGCATAAAGCCGGGAGATCACACGCTCGACATTGCCGTCCATGACCGCCGCCTGCCGGTTGAAGGCGATGGCCGCGACGGCGGCTGCCGTATAATCGCCGATGCCGGGCAGCGATTTCAGTCCCTCCTCGGTGTCGGGAAAGACGCCGCCATGCTCCGTCGCCACCGCTTCGGCGCATTTCTTCAGGTTGCGGGCGCGGGCGTAATAGCCGAGCCCCGCCCAGGCGGCCATCACCTCGTCGTTTTCGGCCGCAGCAAGATCAGTGACTTCAGGCCAGCGCTGAAGGAATTTTTCGAAATAGGGTTTGACCGCCTGCACCGTCGTCTGCTGCAGCATCACCTCGGACAGCCAGACGCGATAGGGGTCGGCGTGCACGCCACGCGCCGCCATGCCCGGTGACACGCGCCAGGGCAGGTCGCGATGGTGGCGGTCGTACCAGTCGAGGAGGGGCTTTGCCGAGGGCGTGTCGAGTGTCGTGGTCGTCATGATTTGCCGCAATGGGGGGAAGGCCCTATACTTGGCGAAGCAATGGCGTTCGATCAAGTCGACTATGAGAATTGGCGGCGGCGCCGAAGGGTTTCGATGAGTTATCCACGCAAAGATGTGAAGCAGATTTCCGAGCTGGCGAATGGGCTGATCGATCCCGTCCTGGCGCGCCGTGCCGGCATCAATACGGCGCTGCTCGGCTCCTGGAGCGAAATCGCCGGCGAGGATTTCGCTGATTGCACCCGCCCGGAAAAGATCGCCTGGGCCCGCGGCGGCGATGACGGCAGCTTCCGCCCCGGCGTGCTGACGATCGCCTGCGAAGGCGCGCGCGCGCTTTTCCTCACCCATGCCCAGGGCGAACTCATCCAGCGCATCAACAGCTTCTTCGGCTTTGCCGCCGTCCACCAGATTCGCATCGTCCAGAAGCCGGTCTCCCAGGCCGTGCGCCGCTCCCGCCCGCCCGCGCCGCTGAAGGGCGAGGCCGCCCGCAAGCTCGAAGGCATGATGGAGGGGATCGAGGGCGACAAGCTGCGGCAGGCGATTGAGCGACTGGGCACGGCGGTGATGGGTAAGCGGGCGCGCTAGAGTGGGGTTCTGCCGATCCATGTGGCTCCGTCAGCTGAAGCCATGGATCCCAGGCTCAAGGCCTGGGATGACGGAGAATGAGGAAGCCGATCGGCAAGAGGCGCCAACCCCGTCTATCCCTTGGGCCGTGCTTGCAGAGGCCTACCCAGCCCTCCGTCATGCTCGGGCTTGACCCGAGCATCCATGCACAAGCGCTCTGCTCATATGATTGCGCGCAGCTTCTCAAATATGAATGGATGTCCAAGCGGCTATTAGTGGCCAGGCGCTTCAGATACTATACGTGTATAGCAGGCGACAGGAGAAAAATTATGTTGGCCTTGCGATTGTCACCTGAAATCGAAGCACGGCTCGATGAGCTTGCCAGGCGTACGGGCCGCAGCAAGAGCTTCTATGCACGTCAAGCCATTCTCGAGCATCTCGATGATCTCGAAGATATATATCTCGCCGAAAAGCGCCTGGAAGAGCTTCGTCTGGGCGAGAGCGAGACCGTGTCACTGGCCGAGCTGATGACGCGTCATGGCATGGAGAATTGAGTTTCACCGGGCAGCTGAGCGTGAGCTTGAGAAGCTTGAACATGAGGCGGCTCGCCCAATACTCCGGTTTCTCAACGATCGCGTGGCGAGCCTGGACGATCCACGATCCATTGGAGAGGCGCTAAAGGGTCTGAACTCGGGGATTTCTGGAAATATCGCGTTGGCGACTATCGAGTGATCGCAAGCATCGACGACGGGGCCGTTCGTATCGTCGTTGCGCGGGTCGGCAACCGCCGTGACGTCTACCGATGAAATCCGCAAGCAGACAGCTCGCAATTTTTGGTCTAGTCGTCTTCCCGCGGTCACAATTCTTTGAAGGAAGTTGCTGATCAGTGCCTTGTGAGCGGCCCCCAGCCGTTATATCGCACAGTCACGCCGTCACTCTCATACTTATGGGGAACCCATGCAGATGTCCGAAATGCAACTGACGAAACGCCGCCTCCTCGGCGGGATCGCCATCGCCGCAGCTGCCGCAGCGCTTGCCGCCTGCAACGACAGCAAGGACGCTGCCGATGCATCGTCTTCCGGCAAGACCATGGCCGACGGCACCGATGTCGACACCATCAAGACGGCGGCCACCTCGGCGACCGAGATGCCGCAGGCCGACGGCGACGTCGACATGGCCGAGGTGCTGAAGCCCGGCGCGCTGCCTGAGATGGCGCTTGGCAAGGCCGACGCTCCGGTCAAGATCGTCGAATATATGTCGATGACCTGCCCGCATTGCGCCCATTTCCACAACACCACCTTCGACACGATCAAGCAGAAGTACATCGATACCGGCAAGGTGCAGTTCATCATCCGGGAATTCCCCTTCGATCCGCGTGCGGCCGCCGCCTTCATGCTCGCCCGCTGCAGTTCCTCCAATCCGGAGCAGTTGAGCACACCGGAACAGTATTTCCCGATGGTCTCAATGCTCTTCAAGCAGCAGCAGGTCTGGGCTGCCGCCGAAGATGGCCGCGCGGCACTGCTGCAGATGTCGAAGCTTGCCGGATTTACTGAGGATAGCTTCACGAAATGCTTGACGAACCAGAAGCTTCTGGATGAAGTGAACGCCACGCGGGAAAGGGGATCGAAGGATTTCGGCGTCGACGCCACGCCAACGTTCCTCATCAATGGCAAGCGCTATTCTGGAGACATGCCGGTTGACACCATGTCGAAGCTCATCGACAGCCTCATCTGAACCGGATCGTTCGACCACAACGGGCGACGGCGAAAGCCGTGCGCCCGTTTCCTTGTCGCTGCGTAGGGAATCCTCTGTCGGCTCTGACCCGCGCCGCGGAGCTTCCGCATGAAGTTCAACAAGCTGCGCCTCGTCGGCTTCAAATCCTTCGTCGAGCCGACGGAATTCATCATCGAACGGGGGCTGACCGGCGTCGTCGGCCCGAACGGCTGCGGCAAGTCCAACCTCGTTGAGGCGCTGCGTTGGGTGATGGGCGAGAATTCCTACAAGAACATGCGCGCCTCCGGCATGGACGACGTGATCTTTTCCGGTTCGGGAAACCGCCCGGCCCGCAACACCGCCGAGGTGGCGCTCTATCTCGACAATGGCGAGCGCACCGCTCCTGCCGCCTTCAACGACAGCGACGAAATCCAGGTCACCCGCCGCATCGAGCGCGAGCAGGGCTCGCTCTATCGCATCAACGGCAAGGAAAGCCGCGCCAAGGACGTGCAGCTGCTGTTTGCCGATGCTTCCACCGGTGCGCGCTCGCCCTCGATGGTCGGCCAGGGCCGCATCGGCGAGCTGATCCAGGCAAAGCCGCAGGCTCGCCGCCAGCTGTTGGAAGAGGCGGCCGGCATTTCGGGCCTGCACTCGCGTCGCCACGAGGCCGAGCTGCGCCTGCGCGCCGCCGAAACCAATCTCGAGCGCCTCGACGACGTCACCTCGCAGCTCGAAAGCCAGATCGAAAGCCTGAAGCGCCAGGCCCGCCAGGCCAATCGCTTCAAGACTCTGTCGGCCGATATTCGCGCCCGCGAGGCGATGCTTCTGCATATCCGCTGGGTGCAGGCCAAGGAGGCCGAGGCCGAGGCCGACAGCGCCCTCAATCAGGCGACATCAATCGTCGCCGAAAAGGCGCAAGCGCAGATGGAGGCGGCCAAGCAGCAGGGCATCGCCAGCCTTAAGCTGCCGGAACTGCGCGAGGGCGAGGCCCGCGCCGCCGCCGCCCTGCAGCGTCTGCAGATCGCCAGAAGCCAGCTGGAGGAGGATGCCGGCCGCATCCTGCGCCGCCGCGACGAGCTCACCCGTCGTCTTGCCCAGCTTGCCGAGGACATCCGCCGCGAGGAGCGGCTGGTGGCCGATAATGCCGTCATCCTCGCCAAGCTCGACGCCGAAGAGGCCGAGATTTCGGAAATCCTCGCCGATTCCGGCCGCCATGCCGAGGAAACCCGCGAGGCTTTCGAGGCTGCCGCCGCAAAGCTCGCCGACAGCGAACGCGTCTTCACCCAGCTGACGGCCGAGCGCGCCGAGGCGGCCGCCGGCCGCAGCCAGCTGGAGCGCGCCATCCGCGATCTCGCTGACCGCCGCATGCGCCTTGAGCGCCAGATGGAAGAGGCGAGCGGGGAATTGTCAGCCATCGGCGAGAAGATATCAGAACTGGCCGATCCCGAGGAGAAACGGGCGATCGTCGAAGCTGGCGAAATCGCGCTTGCCGATGCCGATGCCGCTGTCCAGACGGTCGAACAGGCGCTGGCCTCAGCCCGCCAGGCCGAGGCATTGTCGCGCGCCCCGGTTGATCAGGCCCGCGCCGGCCTGAATGCGCTGGAAACCGAAGCCCGCACCATTTCCCGCATGCTTGCCGCCGGCGCGGCGGCCGGCAAGTTTCCGCCAGTTGCCGAGGAGCTGAAGGTCGATCGCGGCTTCGAGACGGCGCTCGGTGCAGCACTCGGCGACGATCTGGAATCGCCGCTCGATGCCGAGGCGCCGGCCCACTGGTCGGACAATGGCGACGGCGCCGGCGATCCCGCGCTGCCCGAAGGCGTCACGCCGCTCATAACCCATATCAGCGCGCCCGCCGCACTGACCCGCCGCCTGCGCCAGATCGGCCTGGTCGGCGAGGGCGACGCGCGATCGCTGATGGCGGCGCTGAAGCCCGGCCAGCGTCTGGTGACGAGGGAGGGCGCCGTCTATCGCTGGGACGGCCATGTCACCGGCGCCGATGCCCCGAGCGCCGCGGCATTGCGCCTTGCCCAGAAGAACCGCCTGGCCGAACTCGAAAGCGAAGCGGCAATTGCCCGCGACGTGCTTGCCGAAGCCGAGGAGCGGCAGGCCGCCGCCGCCGATGCCATCCGCATCGAGGAGCGCAGGCTTTCGGAAGCCCGCGACATGAGCCGGCTCTCGGCGCGTCATCTCGGCGAAGCGCGCGAGGCGCTGGCTGCGGCCGAGCGGGCCTCCGGCGACCTCATCCGCCGCCGCGACGTCGTCAGCGAGGCCGCCAGTCAGCTGGGCGCGCAGCTGGAGGAGATCGGCATTCAGGAAGAAAATGCCCGCATCGAGCTGGAAGACGCGCCCGATCTGACGGAGATCGACGAGCGGCTGCGCTTCCAGCAGGCGGAAGTGGCGACTGATCGCGGCGCGCTTGCCGAGGCCCGTGCCCGCCATGAAAGCCTCGCCAGGGAGAATGACGCTCGCCAGCGCCGCCTCGTCGCGATCGGCCAGGAGCGCGAGGCCTGGCGCCAGCGGGCGGCAAGCGGCGAGGATCATGTCGCGACCCTGCGCGAGCGCGAGGAGGAGGCGCGCGAAGAGGCGGCCGAACTCGAAATGGCGCCCGACGAATTCGACGACAAGCGACGCGCTCTGCTCAGCGAGTTACAGAAGGCCGAGGAGACACGGCGCAATGCCGGCGATCTGCTCGCAGAAGCCGAACGCATCCAGCGCGAGGCCGACCACAAGGCGGCAACCGCGCTTTCCGAGCTTGCCGAATACCGCGAACGCCGCGGCCGCGCCGAGGAGCGCCTCGTCTCCGCCCGCGAACGGCGGCAGGAAAGCGAAAGCCGCATCCGTGAAGCGCTGAAAGTGCAGCCGCACGAAGCGCTGCCGCTAGCCGGGCTGCAGCCGATGCAGGCGCTTTCCGATCCGCGCGAGGTCGAGCGCGAGCTGGAGCGGCTGAAGATGGAACGCGAACGGCTTGGGGCCGTCAACCTGCGCGCCGATGAGGAGCAGAAGGAGCTGAGCGAAAGGCTGGAAGCCCTGATCAAGGAGCGCGACGACGTCATCGACGCGATCCGCAAGCTGCGCGGCGCCATTCAGAGTTTGAATCGCGAGGGCCGTGAGCGCCTGGTCGCCGCCTTCGACGTCGTCAACGGCCAGTTCCAGCGGCTGTTCACCCATCTGTTCGGCGGCGGCACCGCCGAGCTGCAGCTGATCGAATCCGACGATCCTCTGGAAGCCGGCCTCGAAATCCTGGCGCGGCCGCCGGGCAAGAAGCCGCAGACCATGACGCTGCTGTCAGGCGGCGAACAGGCGCTGACGGCGATGGCGCTGATCTTTGCCGTCTTCCTCACCAATCCGGCGCCGATCTGCGTGCTCGACGAGGTGGACGCGCCGCTCGACGACCACAATGTCGAGCGCTACTGCAACCTGATGGACGAAATGGCGGCCTCCACCGAAACCCGCTTCGTCATCATCACCCACAATCCGATCACCATGGCCCGCATGAACCGCCTCTTCGGCGTCACCATGGCCGAGCAGGGCGTCTCCACCCTCGTCTCCGTCGACCTGCAGACGGCCGAGCGCCTGCGCGAGATTGCCTGAGGTCATCCGCGCGAGCGATCACCACACCCTCCGTCTTCCTCGGGCTTGACCCGAGGATCCATACGGCATCCGCCAGCGCTGGCCGTGGATCCCAGGCTAAAGGCCTGGGATGACGGAGATGGAGGGGACGGAGCGGCAGGAGACGCGCACCGGCAGGAGGCTAGCAAGTAACCGGAGGCGCGACCGGCAGGAGGCCACGGACAGAGGGCGCCGCCGAATTCGTATTTGCCGATCCGTCGCTGTTTTGCTGCGGCTGTCACCCCACCCTCGTCTTCCTCGGGCTTGACCCGAGGATCCATGCGGCATCCACCAGCGCCAGCCCGTGGATCCCAGGCTCAAGGCCTGGGATGACGGAGATGGGGGAACGGAGCGGCAGGAGGCGCGACCGGCAGGAGGCCACGGACGGACTGGGGCGCCAGCGAATTCGTATCTGGCAGTCCGTCGCTGTTTTGCCGCGGCTGTCACCCCACCCTCCGTCTTCCTCGGGCTTGACCCGAGGATCCATGCGGCATCCACAGAGCCAGGCCGTGGATACCAGGCTCAAGGCCTGGCATGACTCCAAGCGGCACCCGCTAGAGCGCGTCCGTTGAACGCGGAATCAGGTTGAGGGTTTCCTTACAGGCCAAAACTCTGATTCCATCGCTCCGACTGGTGATTAGGTCGGAGTTAAAATGACCCGAGCTTTCAGTGAGGTCGTGTCTGGGCAGCCACTTGAGCTTCCTTCTTTCATGGTCACAACCGCATAGGGTTTAAACTCTCGTACAGACCATCTTTCATCGTGGTCCTGATAACCTGCCTTTGAAACGCACCAGGTCCATCGGTATTCCACCGTTCCGTGCATCATAAGCGGATATCTGGTATGCCACTCCTTCACCTCAGGAAATGAGGCCCTCCCATCGGTGTCCGTCAACACGACGGCTACCGCGCTGTTGGCACTGGGGATCGCGCGCATGTTGAGCCTCACCTGCGCCCCTTGGATCGGCGTGCCCGTCTCAGATCTCACTGTTAGTGATGCCTCTGGTTGGACGGTCTCATAGACTGGCAAGCCGCATCCCGCCAGCATCAAAACCGCTCCCGACGCAATGCCGCGCGCCATCGTATTGGCCAAAGTTACTGTCACGCACCAACCGCCTGCTTGTGGATATACCAACGCATCTTACGGCGGCTATGGGTGAGCGCCAGACGAATGCCGCTGATTGTAGCTTACCACCCGATTTTTCAATTATTTGCAGTTCTATGTCAAACTTACCTTCCTCAAAGAACGGTTCGACCATCAGTTTGCACCTCATGGCGGTGTGAGAAAGTCCCAAACCGAATGCGGCCGGTCAGAGCCGGAGTGTGCCACCATGGCACCCGCACCCAGACTGATCGAATTTCACATGCCTTCCGTGGAGGTGCATTGCACCTGTTGCAAGCCGCGCGGCAGGTATGGGACCCCGTCAGCCAGGTCGTAACCACATTCGAGCCGAGGAGTGCGCATCCTGCGGAAATGACCCGAGTAAAGTGGACGCGCTCTAGCGCCAGACCGTGGATCCCAGGCTCAAGGCCTGGGATGACGGAGATGGAGGAAACGGAGCGGCAGGAGGCGCGGACCGGGGCTGACACCGGCCCGCTGGTATAAGTTGCTCAGCCCGCCGAGGCCGCCTGGAAAACCGCGAGCTGCGCGGCGAAGGCGCGTTGATAGGCGGGGCGCGCTTCGCCGCGGGCGACATAGGCGGTGAGGCTCGGATATTCGTCCAGGATGGTGGTTGATTTCAGCCGCAGCAGCACCGACACCATCAGCAGGTCGCCGGCGCTGAAGGCGCCGTCGAGCCAGTCGGCATCGCCGAGGTGCCTGGAAAGACTGTCCAACCGTTTGCGGATGCTCTTCTCCAGGGATTGCAGGCGATGCTCGTACCAGGGCTCGTCGCGCTCCAGGATCCTGGCGAGGCTGTGATCGAAGATCGGTGGCTCCACCGTATTGAGCGCGGCAAACATCCAGGCAATCGCCCGCGCCCGGCCGTTGGCATCCCCAGGCAACAGGCCGCCGTGGCGCTCGGCGATATGAAGGACGATGGCGCCGGACTCGAACAGGGTGAGATCGCCTTCCTCAAAGGTCGGGATCTGGCCGAAAGGCTGAAGCGCCAGATGCGCCGGCTGCTTCAAAGCCTCGAAGGAGACAAGGCGAACCTCATAGTGCTGGCCTGCCTCCTCGAGCGCCCAGCGAACCCGCATGTCGCGGGCCAAGCCGCGGCCGCGGTCGGGCGAACGTTCAAAGGCGGTAATGGTGATCGTCATCGCATTCTCCACAGCTTGTCGCCCTGAAGACGTTCGGCCAAAAGGGATCCCGACATTTCCGGCGCCCGTTTCCCTCCAAGTCAGAACAGGCGATCGGCGAAATTTTCAGCTTCCCAAGCATTGAGAAAAGCTGCTTCCCGCGCAATCCAACCGACGGTATTGCTCCCCCATTCGTTGGCGCGGCTCGCATATTCGCCCATGAGCCAGAAGTGGCGGACGATCACGAACCGAAGCGCCGCCTCGAAGTCATGCGGTGTTATCGGCCGGATCGCGCGGTAACCATCGATGAACGCGGTCCACATGGGGGTCAATGACCGGCCGAAGGAGACTTTTGCCCACAGGAAGACCGACAGATCGTAAGCGAGATATCCAGGCCCGCCGTCGTCAAAGTCGAAAAAGACGGCTTCACCTGCGTCGTTGATGCGCGCATTGAAGCCGTGACAGTCGCCGTGACAATAGATCCAGGTCAGATTTTGATACGCTTCGATCGCCCTCGCGGTGCGCGCGGCGATGCTTTCAAGATCACTGAGAACATCCGCGTCTTCGATGAGGCCGCTGTCACGGATTTGCGCGTGGGGGCGATGCAGCAGATGTTCGAGGTCGAGCCGATAGACCGCTCCCTCCGACGAAAAAGTCTGTGCCGCATAATGCATCAGGGCAAGCGTCCTGCCGTTGGCTCGGGCATCCCCGGCGTCTGTCGGGCTCGGATCGCGGCCGGAAACTTCTTGGAAGAGCACACCCTCCCGCGGCCCCTCCGGCGCCTCCCCCTGCACGAAGAGGGCGCCATCGCGGGTGGGGACAGGTGCGGCGACCGGTACGCCTGCGCCCCGGAGATGCGTGAGAAATGCCGTCTCGGTCCTGACGTCGGCTCGACCGCGGCTGCGATGATGCGAAAGCCGGAACACATAGCGCTCGCCGTTGCTGGCGGTGACGAGATAGACATCGTTCAGGCCACGCTGCAGCATGCGGCAGGAAACCGGTCTGGCGAGCGCATAATGCTTATCGATGAACCGCCCGATCGCCTCGATCCTGGGGGTGGAATATTGCGGATCAAAATCGAGCATGCGGATGTCCATGGCCGAATCTCGGGAGCCTTGGCAAGATAAGGCATTCTGCGGCAGCTGCAACGTCTGCTTGTGTATGCTCTTGACGACCCTTGTCATTGCAGTTGCAGATAGCCGCGCAGCGTTTGTTGACCGATGATCCGGCCGGGAGCGGCTCGGGACACGGAACCCGCACAGACCGCATGCAATTTTCCCGCATTCAGCGATAAACACCAAAAAAGGTCGGCTGTCTTGCGGGCCGTACCCCATTTGGATGATGCTCTTTTCTCTGACTTGCATTAGAAGTTGTTTCAACGCAACCTGATCACTTTGCTGAAAAGCGCGTGGTCAACGTTGCGAATTGTAGAATTTGCGATGCGCTTCCTGGGGTAGAGGGCAGAACCTGGAAGCTGTTTGAGCAATCACGGGAAGCGCGAAGCGTCTTCAGAGGGATTGCGGAAAATGAAGGTCGGGGCGGTTGGTGAACCGTCCTGGGTTGAGGGACCCCCCGTCCGGTATTCCTGGCCGGACGGAAACAAGGCTTTGCGGGACAATGTTGCAGTCCCGCAAAGCTTTTTTTATGCGCTCGATTCTGTGGTTCCCGCGCCTCCAGGCCTCACATTTATTGTGCAGCGCAACATTTTGCCGCATTTGTCGATTTTCATTTCAACTCCAAGCCATTAAGCTGGTCACTCGGACTACTGACAATGCCTGCTGAAACTTCCGAAGGCTCCGAGCCGACAGCGAGGTTTGTCAACAGGCTGAGGGATCAAGCTGATCCCGATCTGGTGTTGGGGGGAAGATGACCAAGTGGGTCTATAGGTTCGGCGACGGACAGGCTGAGGGCGGTGCGCGCGACCACGAGATTCTCGGCGGCAAGGGCGCCAATCTCGCCGAAATGTGCGCTCTCGGTCTTCCTGTTCCGCCGGGGCTGACGATCGTCAGCGATGCCTGCAGCACCTATTATAAAAATGGCGGCCATATCGAGGACCGGCTGAAGGCCGAGGTGCGCGACGGCATAGCGGCGATCGAGGCGATCACCGGCCGCCATTTCGGCTCCACCAGCCAGCCGCTGCTGCTTTCTGTGCGCTCCGGCGCCCGCGTCTCCATGCCCGGCATGATGGACACCGTGCTCAATCTCGGCCTCAACGACGAAACCGTGCAGGCGCTCGGTCACGATGCCGGCGACGCGCGGTTTGCCTGGGACAGTTACCGCCGCTTCATCCAGATGTATGCCGATGTCGTCATGGGCCTCGGCAACGACGCCTTCGAGGAAATCCTGGAAGACGAGAAGGCCAAGCTCGGCCATGAACTCGATACCGAGCTCAGCGCCACCGAATGGCAGCATGTCGTTTCCCTCTACAAGAAGCTGATAGAGGAGGAGCTGGGACAGCAATTTCCGCAGGATCCGGAGATCCAGCTCTGGGGCGCGGTCGGCGCGGTCTTTTCCAGCTGGAAGAGCGCGCGCGCCGTCACCTATCGTCAACTGCACAATATTCCCGAGGGCTGGGGCACTGCGGTCAACATCCAGGCCATGGTTTTCGGCAATCTCGGCAATTCCTCGGCGACCGGCGTCGCCTTTACCCGCAACCCCTCGACCGGCGAGAAGGCGCTTTACGGAGAATTCCTCGTCAATGCCCAGGGCGAGGATGTCGTCGCCGGCATCCGCACGCCGCACAGCATCACCGAGGAGGGGCGGCTTTCCTCCGGCTCCGACAAGCCCTCCATGGAAAAGCTGATGCCGGAGGCCTTCCACGAGCTCTCCCGCATATGCACCGAGCTCGAGGTACATTACCGCGACATGCAGGATATCGAATTCACCATCGAGCGCGGCAAGCTCTGGATGCTGCAGACCCGTTCGGGCAAGCGCTCGACCCGCGCGGCGATGAGGATTGCCGTCGACATGGTGGACGAGGGGGTGATCACCGAAGAGGAGGCGGTGCTGCGCATCGAACCTTCGAGCCTCGACCAGCTCTTGCATCCGACGATCGATCCGCGCGTCAACCGCCAGGTGATCGGCACCGGGCTGCCGGCCTCGCCCGGGGCTGCGACCGGCGCCATCGTCTTCACCGCCGAAGAGGCGGTCGAGGCTGAGGCCGAAGGCCGCAAGGTCATTCTGCTCCGGGTCGAAACCAGCCCTGAGGATATTCACGGCATGCATGCCGCCGAAGGCATCCTGACGACGCGCGGCGGCATGACCAGCCATGCGGCGGTGGTCGCCCGCGGCATGGGCATTCCCTGCGTCGTCGGCGCCGGCACCATGCGCATCGATCAACGCAATGAGCGCCTGCTCGGCATCGGCGTGACGCTGAAGAAGGGCGATATCATCACCATCGACGGCTCGGCCGGCCAGGTGCTGAAGGGCGAGGTGCCGATGATCCAGCCGGAACTGTCAGGCGATTTCGGCCGCATCATGGGCTGGGCCGACCGGGCGCGCCGCATGACGGTGCGCACCAATGCCGATACGCCGGCCGATGCGCGCGCTGCCCGCTCCTTCGGCGCCGAGGGCATCGGCCTTTGCCGCACCGAGCACATGTTCTTCGAGGGCGAGCGCATCCATGTCATGCGCGAGATGATTTTGGCCGAGGACGAGCAGGGCAGGCGGCTGGCGCTCGACAAACTGCTGCCGATGCAGCGCTCCGATTTCACCGGCCTCTTCACCGTCATGCATGGCCTGCCGGTGACGATCCGCCTGCTCGATCCGCCGCTGCACGAATTCCTGCCGAAAACCGACGAGGAGGTCGCCGAGGTCGCCTTTGCCATGGGCATGGAGCCGCTTGCGCTGCGCCAGCGCGTCGATGCGCTGCACGAGTTCAACCCGATGCTCGGCCATCGCGGCTGCCGGCTGGCGATCTCCTATCCCGAGATCGTCGAGATGCAGGCCCGCGCCATCTTCGAGGCGGCGGTGGCTGCCGCCCAGGAGACCGGCGCCGCCGTCGTGCCCGAGATCATGGTGCCGCTCGTTGGCCTGCGATCCGAGCTCGATTACGTCAAGGCCTGCATCGACGCCATCGCCGGCAATGTCATGCGCGAGGCCGGCATGAAGATCGATTATCTCGTCGGCACGATGATCGAGCTGCCGCGCGCAGCACTGCGCGCGCATGTGATCGCCGAGGCTGCCGAATTCTTCTCCTTCGGCACCAACGACCTGACGCAGACCACTTTCGGCATCTCGCGCGACGATGCGTCGGCCTTCATTCCCACCTATCAGCGCAAGGGCATCATCGAGCACGATCCCTTCATCTCGCTCGATTTCGACGGGGTGGGGGAACTGATTAGCATCGCCGCCGAACGCGGCCGGCGCACCCGCAACGACATGAAGCTCGGCATCTGCGGCGAACATGGCGGCGATCCGGCTTCGATCCGCTTCTGCGAAACGATCGGCCTCGACTACGTCTCCTGCTCGCCCTTCCGCGTGCCGATCGCAAGGCTTGCGGCGGCGCAGGCGGTGATTGCGGGAAGCAGGTAAAGACCGGGCAGCACGGCCCTCAGTGACGATACCGCCAGCGATCGCGGTAGACATAGGGCCCGTTCAGATCCCAGGCCATGCGGTTCATCATTTCGGCACTCTCAGCCCGCGATTCGGCGCGGCGGTCGAGATCGATGCGCTGCAGGCAGGTGGCGAACCCATCCGTGCCGCGGCGGAAACCATAGCTGAGACACTGCCGCTCATCCGCCGCCCGCCGCTCCTCCGGCGTCATCGTCTGGCAGGCCGACAGACCGACGATGGTGGCGAGGAGGGTGATGAGGATGGGGATGCGCATCGGCTTGGTCCTTGGCATGATTGCGCTGAGGAAATGCCATTCGGCTGACCCCGTCAAGTGACAGACCTCTCGTCCCTTGCGAGAAGGCCTAGGCCGTAACCTGACTGGTATCGCTAGCGGATGGCTTGCCTGAGGCGTCCAGCCGTGAATGGTTTCTCCTGCACATCCCACTCTCCGTCATGCTCGGCCTTGAGCTGCCTTGCGATCCAGCCCCGGCATGCGGCCTCAATCAATCTTCCCGCAGTGCCAGCCGCATGGATCCCAGGGTCAAGCCCTGGGATGACGGAGGAGAGGTGGTGCCGCGACCCATAAGTCCGCCAGCGCGCAAGCGAGGTGGCGCGGCGACGCATCGGCTCAGCAGCGGTGAGGAAGCTTCGGCAAAGGCGGCGGCCGCAAGCCTCGGCGAAAGCGAGGTCTCACAAGCTGCATCTCAAGCCGCACCAGCGGTGCATGTGGCGAGAACGCCACCCCAAACTCCGTCATCCCAGGGCTTGACCCTGGGATCCACAGCCAGGCGCGCGGTTTCGATTCCTGCAGGTCTTCACTCTTCACGCAGTGCCAGCCGCATGGATCCCAGGGTCAAACCCTGGGATGACGGAGGAGAGGTGGTGCCTGGCTCCATCGGCTCGGCAGCGGCGATTAAGCGATGGCAGAATCAGCGGCGCTCAAGCCTCGGCACAAGCTACGCCGGCTCACACACTGCGCCGGCCGTGCATGTGGCAACAAAGCCAACCCCACACTCCGTCATCCCAGGGCTTGACCCTGGGATCCACAG
Organism: Rhizobium sp. MHM7A; assembly: GCF_005862215.1. Lineage (NCBI taxonomy): Bacteria > Pseudomonadati > Pseudomonadota > Alphaproteobacteria > Hyphomicrobiales > Rhizobiaceae > Rhizobium > Rhizobium sp. MHM7A. The sequence continues at coordinate 351,928 of NZ_VCHT01000003.1, read as the reverse complement.
CCAGGCGCGCGGCTTCGATTCCTGCAGGTCTTCACTCTTCCCGCAGTGCCAGCCGCATAGATCCCAGGGTCAAACCCTGGGATGACGGAGGAGAGGTGGTGCCTGGCTCCATCGCCTCAGCCGCGGCAATGAACAGCGGCGCTCAAGCCTCGGCACAAGCTACGCCGGCTCACACACTGCGCCGGCCGTGCATGTGGCAACAAAGCCAACCCCACACTCCGTCATCCCAGGGCTTGACCCTGGGATCCACAGCCAGGCGCGCGGTTTCGATTCCGGCAGGTCTTCACTCTTCACGCAGTGCCAGCCGCATGGATCCCAGGGTCAAACCCTGGGATGACGGAGGAGAGGTGGTGCCTGGCTCCATCGGCTCGGCAGCGGCGATTAAGCGATGCGAAAAGTGGCGACGCTTTTGGCGACGGTGACGGAAGAGGGGTGGTCGCGCGACTGATCGACTCCGGCGGCGCGATGAAGTTGACGCACAGCGGCACCGCAAAATCTGCACCGGCCGTGCGTTTGGCAACATCGCCAACCCCACACTCCGCCATCCCAGGGCTTGACCCTGGGATCCACAGCCAGGCGCGCGGCTTCGATTACTTACGAGAAAATGCCATCGCTCCTCACACGGTGCCGGCCGCTCAAGGCGTGCAACGCTTCTCGCCACACTCACGCCGCCCCGGCGGGATCGCCGATCGGCAGCAGCGCCGGATCGAGCGGCGGGTCTTGCGGGTTTTTGGTGTCGCCCGGGTCCTGCGCCGGGGTCAGCGGCGGTTTTTCCTGGACGCGGTCGGGAATGCCGGGGGTCGGCGCCGGGCCGCGCGGTGTGTCGGTCGTCGGTGTCGGGATCGGATCTCTGTTCGGCATGATCGCCTCCTTTTCGAAAAAGGAACGGCACGGCCTTCGGATGGTTCCACTTTCGCCGCCGACCTTGCTATGCATAAGCGGCATTCCTCTATATGAGAGGGCCTGCAACATGGAACTGAGCATGGCCATTCGCGATCGATTCTCGAAGAAACTGAACTGCCCGCAATGCGGCAATGCGGGTTTTGCCGAGGCTTCGGAGATCGACGATCCCAAGCGCAAGCACCCGGATTTCCAGGTTGACCAGCTGCCGCGCGGCTTTGGCGTACAGCGGGCTTCCAACCACCAGGAAAGCTTCATGATCAAATGCGAATGCGGGCGCAAATTTCCCTTCCGCAGCCTGGCGGAAGCCGCGACGGAACGGCACTAGAGCCTTTCCGGGCTAGATTGCAGCATTCTGTTGGCTCAAACGGAGTCGGATGGTCGACCGGCGGGCGCGCGTCGTAGCCCGGCTCTACGGCCAAGCCGGCCGGTCGATCAGCCGGCCCGTTTCAGCCAACCCCGGTGGTTTGCTTGCAAACCAGCTAGGGCCGGGCATCTTTCCGCCAGGATCAAAGGCGATCAGCTCGGACGTACCTGGGGGTATGCCCGTCGCCAATCGCCTTTGCCCTGACGAAAAACTGCTCCGGCAGAATGCTGCAATCTAGCCCGGAAAGGCTCTAGAGATCTCGGGCGGTATTCAGATCCGCTCCAGCACCTCGACGAATGCATCGGCGAAACGCACGAGATGTGCGGTGTCCTCATCGGGCGCCTGCATGCGGATCTCGGTGCCGTTCTGGTCGAGCAGCGCCAGCACGACGCGCATGCTCTCGCCATCGGGAATGCGCAGCACGGCGATGCGGCGGCAATCGCCGATCAGGCCGGCGGCCGGCAGGTCGAACAGCAGTTCGCCGCCGGAACGGCCGGCAGCCTGGCGCACCGCCTCGCAGAAGCCGACATCGCCGCCGGCATAACCTTCGAGCGAAAGTTCGAGCTCGACGAGCTCCATCGGCAGCGTCGGTTCGGTGTGATCGATCCCGCCAAGCGCAGACGCCTGCGGCCTTGCTGCTATCTCGGGTGAAATCATCCCGTCTCTCCTGTCCGTGACTTTGGAGATGAAACCGCTGCAGAATGGCCTTTTTTTGTCATATCAGCAAGGGCTTATGAAGTGGACGGCCCACTACCCGGCGGTCTCCGCTGAATTCCATCTGATATTCCGAGACAACAGTTTCAATTCTGGCAAATCTTGCCCAGATCCGGATGATTTCAGGCCGGGCCGGCCTAGAGCCTTTCCGGGTTGGATTGAAGCATTCTGAAATCCGGATCTAAATCAAAGAAATAGAGCATGATGTCGTCCGAAAACCGCTTCACACTTTTCTCAATCATGCTCTAAACAGGGTTACGGCGATTTGCGTGGTTCGTGGCGCGGCGCTGATCAGCAACCGGTAAGTTTGATGGCCATCCGTTACGACCGTCCCGTTTCCAGCGCCGCCCATCTTTCGCGGCTCCTTGGGGCGTTTTCACTGGTTCTGGCGCTCGCCGTGCTGATCGCCCACCGCTTCGGCGGGCTCGCCACCCCCTATCTGGTGCTGCTTTTGATCGCCGCCGCCGGCTGGGCGCTGCTGGCCGCATTTCTGGCCGCAATCGGCCTGCGCAGCCTGTGGATGACGGGCGCTGAAGGCGGACTCGCCGCCCTGGCGGCGCTGATCTATGCCGCCTTTCCGCTCGGCATCGGCGCCTTCGCCGCCGAGCGCTACCTCAGCCTGCCCGCGATCTACGATGTCTCCACCGATCCGGTCGCCGCACCCGACTGGCTGTCGCCGCCGGCATCCGACCAGATCTGGCTGAAGCGCAACCCGCTCGTGACGCCGGAGGATCGCGAAAAGCAGATGGAGGCCTATCCCGAACTGACCGGCCGGCGCTATGAGGGGGCGCTCGACCGCGTGCTGGAGGCGGTGCGCAAGGTCGCCAAGCAGAGCGGCTTTGTGATCGTCAAGAGCACCGGCACGACCGAGCCGGGCCGCGATCTCGAGGACAGGCCGGCAAGGCCCGCCCCCGGCGACGACGCCGTGACCGATGCACCCGGCCCCGTTCCGGTGCCGACGCCACGCCCCTACGACGACGATGTCGCCAGGCTGATCCGCGGCGCCAACGGCGTGACGCTGCAGGCGACCACCCGCACGCTGGTCCTCGGCCTGCGCTTCGATATGATCATCCGGCTGCGCGAAGAGGCCGAAACCACCTTCGTCGACATCCGCGTCGCCTCCCGCTATGGCCAGCACGACCTCGGCTTCAGCGCCGCCATCGCCGGCGATTACCTGAAGGCGCTTGACTCCGAACTCCTCGGGATTGCGGGTGGGTGAGCCGCGGTGCCGCCGCAGGCGGCAGCAATCGATCCAGTGAATCGATTGCAGCGGCGAACGCCCTGAGCCCAAGCGAAGGGCCGGGAGAGGGTGCGGCAGACCCGACCCCTGTTCCGGTGCCGCCGCAGGCGGCAGCAATCGATCCAGTGAATCGATTGCAGCGGCGAACGCCCTGAGCCCAAGCGAAGGGCCGGGAGAGGGTGCGGCAGACCCGACCCCTGTTCCGGTGCCGCCGCAGGCGGCAGCAATCGATCCAGTGAATCGATTGCAGCGGCGAACGCCCTGAGCCCAAGCGAAGGGCCGGGATAGGGCGCGGCAGACCCGACCTCATACCGTGCCGCAAACTCGACGGTCCCGAGAAACCGCCACCCCAACCTCCCTGATTTCTCCTTCGTCAAACGTCCAAAGGATGACGGGAGCGGGCACCATACGGCACACCGGCAAAGTTTTGCGACACCGCTATCCCAACCTCCCTCATTCCTGTGACATCCTCCGGTCAAGCCCGAGCACAGGAATGAGGGCGGGAAATGGGCGTACGCCCTGAGCCCAAGCGAAGGGTCGGGAGAGGGTGCGGCAGACCGGCCGGCCAAGGCGTTGGCAATCTCCGGCCACCGCTGCAGATCAGCGTCGAAGCTCACCCACGGCAGTGATAATCTCCGCGGCACTCGGGAAGATGCAAAGGCTGTTGGGTCCGTCCAGCGACTCGATTCGTGCCCAGGCGACGGTGCCGTTCTGATCGACCAGGAAGTGCCCGACGAGCTGGGTGCCGTGCTTGGCGAAGATCGCATGATCGGCTTCATCAAGCTCGAAGCGGTCCTTGGCATTGAGCACCGTGTTGGCTTCCATCGGCTGGACAGGTTCCGGGAACTCGCCGGTGGGGTTGATGCGCGCCGCCTGGAACTGCGCCATCGTCGCGCGATAAGGCCATTCCGGCTGATCGCTGCTCCCATCGGGCAGGAATTCGGCATGCGGCACACCATAGGCGCGATGCGTGCGGCAGTCGGGATCGCATAGCAGCGTCACCGGCGTCGGACGGTGGCGGAAATACAGGCGAGCCCGTTCCACCGGCGTGTTGATGACGGCGACGATCTTCACCCCGGCGGCGCGCAAGGTGGGCTCTATGCCGGCAAGCTGTTCGAGCTGGCGCCGGCAGAACGGGCAGTGCAGCCCGCGAAAGAAGCCGATCAGGAACGGCCGACCGCTCAAATCGGCCAAGGAGACCGTTCCGTCGAAATTGGCCGTGGCGAGTTCGAACGCGGGCGCGGTGTTTCCGGGTTGCAGCGGGCGCTTCTGGTCTCCCATGGAAGAATTCCTTTCCGGGCTCGTCTCAGGTGAAACGACCGAAATTGAATATAGCACTCGTTGCAAGAAGACCCAGCGCTCGATGTCAAGATCGCCTGAAGTGGCAGGCATGCCCCGAGAGGGGCGGCACGGCACGCCGGCAAAGATCCGCAGTTATGAGCAATTGCCACCAACCGACACAATGCGGCATCGGCAGGTTGGCGCCACAAGGGGCATACCCAGTTTGGCCACGTCCTACCGCCTTGGCAGACGCCACAGACGCATCAGTTCGACCGGAGCCGAGATGTCCGCTGTCAACACGAATGGATCTGTCGATCCGGAGCGAGCCGGCTTTCGGCTCTTGACGGGAAGACCGTGCCCCATGCCATGGATTGAGTAGAGCGATACGCGGCGTGCACCTCCGGCGTTCCAGGAGGACAACTCGCCCCAAGGCTTCCTCTCGACACGGACGCTGCTTCGATCGACAGCGTTCGCTTCAACCCATTGATCGACGCAAGCCCTCGCATTTGCCGGGTTAACCGTGCGATCCGCAGTCCCCTGCCAGATGCTGATCGGCGGCCACGACCGTCGGCCAGGGGAGATTTCGGCAATCCTTGCGCCCCAGCCATCCGAAGGCGGCGCCGCGCCGGACTTCATCGCCCGCAGCGCTGACATTGCATCGCGCACGGCGCCAACCGGCATTCCGGCGACGATAGCGGCACCGGCAAACATATCGGGATAGTTGGCGACCAATGAACCTGTCATCGCTCCGCCGGCAGAAAGGCCGACAATGTAAACGCGCGTGCGATCGGCTCGATGTCGTTTCAGGGCATGGTCAATCATCTGCTTGACGGAAAGCACCTCGCCGCGATCGCGAGCGACCTCGCTCGGACGGAACCAGTTGAAGCATTTGTGAGCATTGTTGCTGTGGATCTGCTGCGGATAAAGCACCACGAACCCTCTCTCCCTGGCCAGTCTCGAGAAGCCGCTGGCGGCGTCCAGGCTTTCCGGCGTCTGCCGGCATCCATGAAGCACCACCACAAGGGCCGGCTTGCTTGGCAGATCGGCGGGCACGAAGGTCTTCATCACAAGCCTTCCGGGGTTGCTGCCAAATGCGGGGGTCGTCTGGAGCCTCGGTCGCTCCGGCCTGGACGGCTTGCGGCGAAGCGGGCTCCATGCCTTCTCCAACAAGCGCGCGGCTCTCCGTCGCGTCTTCAGCAATCCCGACAGCGATTTGGTGAAGCCGAGCTTCAAAGCACCACGCCTTCAAGCCTGGAAAGCAGAGCCTTCAAGCCGGGCTGTGCCGCATCGCGGATCGCGACTTTCAAAGGAAACCATTTCTGTTTGCGCGTGCCCTTCTCGGGGAAATCAAGTTGCGCCTCGACGACGTGCAGCAGATGAACGGTGACATGGTAGTGATGCGGCGAGCTGTCTTTGCGGTAGCTGAACGAACCGAAGGCTGTCGCCTCCACATCGCCAACGACGCCCGCTTCCTCGAAAGATTCCCGCCTTGCTGCTGCAGATGTCGTCTCGCCCGGGTCGAGATTGCCTTTCGGAACGCCCCATCGTCCATTCCGACGACTTCCCACGAGAAGGATGCGAAGCTGGCCGCTTCCGTTTCTTCGATAACAGATCGCACCGGCCTGCTGAACATCGCGGACGGTTGAGATTGTCGAGTTGGATTGATCGTGAGCGTGGAGCATGGCTGTTTTCGATTTTTCCTATCTTGCTTCAGAGCTGTAGCAGCGGATCATGACAGTCTGGCCCGCGTTGAGTTGGTTCCTCCGGCAGCCGGAGTTCACGTTGTCGTCCGAGACCCAAAACAAGCTCGACCCGCACAGGAAGCCCTCAACGCCGTGGTTGGTTCCGATCTTTTGCGAGCCGCCAAGGTCCGCGCAGGGGATGTCGATGCGGAATTCGCCCGGCTCAAGGACCGGGTCACGGTGGTGCACGCGCCCAAGGATCTGCCATGGGGCAATCGGACAGCGCAGTTTTCCGATCCCGAGGGAACACGCGTCGCCCTCTATACGCCCGTCACCGACGCCGCGTGGCGGCGTTTCGCCGGCCGTTGATGCCGGGCGAGGGGCCTCTCACTCCAGCACCAGCCACCCCGAATACCGCACCACCAGCCCCGTCAGCCGCCCGCCGATCTCGACGTGGAAATGGAAGCGCCCGTCGCGCTCCTCCTCGTAAGTATCGCCGCCCGGCGCCAGGGATAGCGGCAGCGGGATGCCGCAAAAGCGCCAGCCGCGCACGATGAGCCGCATCTTCTCTCCCTCCGGCACCAGCGCCAGCAGCACCCGGAACGGCCCGAACACCTCGGCGAGCAGGTGGCGCTCGCCGCCGGTGCCCGCCGCCTGCCAGCTGCGGAATGTCTTGCCCCCGAAAGACCGCGTCCAGATCTCCCCGTTGCCATCGGCGACAAAGCGCACCGCGACCGGCACATCCTCGCCGGCGGCGGGAAAGCCGATGATGCCGGCGACCAGCCGGGCGAGGAGGCCGCGGCCGCGCTCGATGCGCGCCCGGCCGGAGGCAAGCCGGGTGCCGCCGCCATGGATCGCCGCGAGCGCCGGCGGCAGCTTCTCCCAGGCGTCGCCGAGGATGCGCCGGTAGAGCGGCTGCGGCTCTTCCTGGTAATCCAGCCGGATGCCCGATGTGATCGAGAACCGGCTGAAGGCCTCCTCGAAATCGGCGAGCGACAATTCCCCCGCCGCCGGCCGGGCGCCGCTTTGCGGCCGCCGGCCTTCGAGCAGCCGGCGCACCAGCGCCTCGACGCCGAGGACCGGAATGAACGGCCCGTCATCACCTTCGGCAATCAGGCCCCAGTCTGATGTCAGCCGCCGCCCGTCGCGATCGAGGCCGCCGGCGCGCACGAACATGCCGCCGCGGTGGGCGCCGAGGGCGAAGCGATGGCTGGCGGCCTGCACCAGCCGCGCGAACGGCCTGAGCGAGGGCAGCAGCCCGATCTTCACCAGCCGGGCGGCGGCCGAAAGCAGCCGCTGCAGCGCCTGCGGCTCGGTGCCGACGCCGGTAAAGGTGGATTGCAGCCCGGCAATGTGCTGCGGCAGCAGCGCCAGATCGGGTGCATCCACCAGCAGGAAAGTCCGGGCGGCGAGCGGCGCCACACCGGGCGGCGCGATCGTCACCCGCATCTCGTCGATCAGCCCGCGCCCCTCGGCCGGCTGCCCCTCGCGCAGCACCGACACCGGCTTGCCGGCATAGCTCGATATCGCTCTGACGACATTGAGGCCGATCTTCACATGCGACGACGGGGCAATGCCGGCCGCCACGCTTTCAATGCGGGAGAATTGCGGCACCATCGCCTGCAGCGCCGCGAAGGAGAGCGCCGGCAGGCTGCTCAGACCCGAGAGCACGAAGGTGCCTTTTGCCTTGGCTGCCGCATCGAGCCCGCTGATGCCGGCGACGAAACCGGTGCTGTCGGCGAGATCGGCATAATCGATGCCGAGTTCGATGCAGGCCTGCACCACCTTATAGCCATCGCCGGTGAAGCTCTGGAACGGCCCGGAGGCATCGACGACCAGATCGGGCCTCAGCCGCGTCAGCTGCTCCCGGAGGTCGCCATCGCGATCGAAGGCCACCGCCTGCAGCCACGCCCCAAGATCGTTGCTGCCCAGCCGCCCGGCGCCGCCTTTCGGCGACCGCATATCGAAGACGAAATCATCGGCCTTTTCGAGCGAGCGGCCGGCGATCAGCAGCCTGAGCCGCGGTTCCTCGCCGAGCAGCTGGGCGAGCCGGCCGCCGAAGCTGCCGTAGCCGCCGATGATCAGCAGGGAAAAGGTGCCGCCGCTCATGCGATGAAGCGGCTGCGCTGCTCCGGTGTCGGCACCATGCAGCTCTGCCGTCCGGCGATCTTCAACCGGTTGCGGGCGATGAATTCATAAAGCGCGTCCGCCGCGCGCCGCGGCAGCAGCCGGAACAGCTTCACCAGCGAATAGGGAAAGCCGAGCCCCGCCACCATGCGGATCGAGCCGTCGGATTTGAAGAAGGCGCGGCCGCCTTCGATGAGGATATTGGTTTCGTAGTCGCGCGTATCGAGCCCGTAATGCCGGTAGAGAGCTTGCCCGAGCGGCGACTGCGCCGCGACAAAGCGGTAGCGCTGCCGCCTGTCGTGTTTCAGCGCGAACTTCACCCAGCCGGAGCAGAAGACGCATTCGCCATCGAAGACGATGAGCGGCCGGTCATCGGCAAAGGCGGGCACGGCGGGATCAGTGCGATAGCTGTAATCGGCGCGGCCCATGCTCATCTCCCCTCCGCCTCTCCTTACGCCGGCCTGTAGCGCGCGGCAAGCGAAGGCGGCTCATCTGCGACAATCGCGCCGCGCTCCATGAGATGCTCGATATGGGCGAGCACTGAAAGTGCGGCCGCCCCATGCAGCTTCGGATCGGTATCGCGATAGATCGCCTTCACCATCTCCGCTATCCCTTGATCGCCGGCCGCGACCCGCGCCAGCACCGCCTGCTCGCGCTTCAGCCGATGCGCCTTCAGCGCCGGCAGGAAAGTTTTCGGCTCGCGCACCGGCCCGCCATGGCCGGGCAGCAGCAGGCCGTCCTCGCGCCTTATCAGCTTGTCGAGCGAGGCCATATAATCCGCCATCGCCCCATCCGGGGGTGCGACGATCGAGGTCGACCAGGCCATGACGTGATCGCCGGAAAACAGGATGTCGCGGCCTTCGAGCGCGAAGGCGGCATGATTGGCCGTATGCCCCGGCGTCGGCACCGCTTTCAGCGCCCAGCCATCGCCCGAAATCGTCTCGCCATCGACGAGCGCGATATCCGGCACGAAATCCATATCCGAGCTTTCGGCAAAGGGATTGACCTCGCCCTCCCGCAGCCGCCGCGCCGGCCGGTGCGGCCCTTGCCCCACCGTCACCGCTCCCGTTGCCGCCTGCAGCCGGCGGGCGAGCGGCGAGTGATCGCGATGGGTATGGCTGACGAAGATATGCGTCACCTCCCGCCCGCCGATCGCCGCCATCAGCGCGTGATAATGCGCCTCGTCCTCCGGCCCGGGATCGATGACGCCAAGCGAGGAGGAGCCGACGAGATAGCTGTTGGTGCCGAAAAAGGTGAAGGGTCCGGGATTTTCCGCCGTGATGCGGAGGATATCAGGAGCAACCGGCACGGCCCGCCCATAGGCCGGCTCGAAAGCAAGGTCGAATGCGGGACTTTCCATGCGGGACGATGATCTCAGGTTGATAATATCGCGGCATGCTAGCACGCCGCCCGCCGCTTCGCGCGCATAAATCTGCCGCAGACGCAAACTTAGTCATTGTGACAGGCAAAGAGCTTTGCTAATCAGGCGTCGATTTGTGAGCAAGCGGTTCGCCGCTCAAGCTCTGGTGGGGCGTAGCCAAGCGGTAAGGCAGCGGTTTTTGGTACCGCCATCCCCTGGTTCGAATCCAGGCGCCCCAGCCATTTTTTCCGGATTGCCGAGCGGGGGATCCAGGTGTCGCTTTGCGCATCTGCCTAGGATTTGAGGCAAATAAACACTGGGACAATCTCGGCTAGCGTGCATGTTCCCTCAGCCGACCATCGGAACGACCGAATACATCATACTTCAAATTCAAGATTCGCACGGCTGAGCAAAAGTCTTAGATGATCAAGCTTTATTTCATAGATAGATTGCTGAGGGTTGCCGTTCACGACGCCTATCCGCCGCAGTTCATCAAGACCAATCGCCGGCTCGATATACGATACAAGCAGATAATTGATGACTTTGACCGGTCGCGCCGGCGTTGCGTTCCACCCTTCTAGCTGTTGCTCACTGTACACGGATCTACCTCCCGTCAGATGCATGAGTTCTCTGGTAGATTTGGCAAGGGTGATGCTTTCCAATATTCCAAGAGCTGTAATGGCTTGAGAAGGCTGCTCCTTTGAAGCGCTTTTATAGAAGAATAGCAACGAACCGGCTGCACCCAGATTTGAAGGCGCCCGACAAAGATATACTTTTCGGATTGTATTTCCCGGACGAGTCGGGCGGTCGGCTCTCGAAGTTCCGTTGAACAAATCCGATTGCCTTGGGTTCCATAGATCCGGATAGAGCGTATCGTGATACTCCTCCTTAATCGGGATGCCGAAGCCCCTGATTTCGTCGGTCACCAGAAACCGAGGATAGTTCTTCCGAGCGGCTTCGTAGGCTGTGACTGCCGGATCGTCGGCAAGCTTTTCCAAAGAGAATGCCCGCTCATAAATCAGTTCGCCATCAGCCTTTTTGCCGGCTTGGCGAAAACCATAAAACTCTAGCAAGTTAATCAGCGCGGCCTGATCTTCGTAGGTGGTAAGGTACGCCAGACCGTAGCCGTTCGTCTGGGCGTACCAAAGCACTTGCTTAAGAAGTAATTCTCCCAATTTCACACCGCGCTTATCCGGAGCGACCTTGAAGGTGCAAATTTTCAGGATTTTTTCCGCCTTTGTGACCGCATCTGTGTCGATAGCGGTCTCGTCCTTACGAACGATCAGGCCGGCAAGCGTGTCGTCATCATATACAACCCAGCAAGGGCGATGCTGCCTCACACATTTTTCGCGCCACCAGTCGTCGAATTCGGGATAGCCATCGCGAAGGCTGTTGAAGAAGTCGTCTTCGTGGTCGATCATATGCGCATCGACCTCCGCGACATGACGGATCGGGACTTGCTTTGGTTCGTAGGTCTGCGTGAGAAGATCGGCCGCGTCACCGACGAACAGAACGCGGCGTCCCAACTCAGCTGAATGCCTCAGGGCCCGCTCATGAAGCCCTTTGTCCTGTGAAACGAGAAAGTCGACGGCGTCGCTCTTCAGCGTATGCAGAAGAGTCGCGTCTACGATATCGTTAGGCTTCCGGAGAGGGCCGAATTCGGCCTCCAGTTCTGCTTGGGTTAGGCCGCGTCTTTTGCCGAGAATCTGGTATTTCGCAATTTTGCTGAGCGATATTCGGCGCCGCGTGGCATCGTTGTCGCGAGCAATATCGTCACGCGCAGCTTCGTGGACGAAGACATTGACTTTATGAGCCGCGGCGAGACTTGAGAATTTGGCGTATGCTGCCTCAACAGCACGATAATCTTCCAGGCCGATCAGAATATTCGTATCAATGAGATACGATTGCTGCCTCATGTCTCAGGGCCTTTCGAAGATCGCGGCTTGCGTATAAATAGGATTGAGGGGGCTCGAAACTAAACCGCTCACGGAGCTCGCTGAGAGGGATTGGCCTTGAAAAAGACTTCACATCTTCAAAGAGCAGCGCAAAGCCGAAGTCTAGCCCCTGGAAGTAGCTATCGAAGTCGCCTCGCTCGATAAAGGCTGTGTCCTCGAACTCGGCCCAGATCTGTTCGATCGGCAATTTAAGAACGTCTTTGATCTCAGCTACGCCGACCATCGCTCGAACCGGCGAGGTGGAGTAAATATAGGCAATCGTGCCGCCCGGCGCTGATACGGGAAAACGACGCCGCAGTTCGACCGTTTTTCGTCCCTCCAATATCTTCTCGGAATACTGAGGTCTGATCGAGAGCACTACGTCTCTCTGCGCTCGAAACGGCTCATCCGCCAGCAGAGGAAAGACGAGTTGATCATCGTTGCCGTATTCGGCATCGAAAGCTTCCTTAATGCGCAACACAAGCCGCGCGTCCGCTGGAAAAACCGCATCCACGCGCAAGGAAGCTCCCAGCGCTTCCACATACCGTTGAACGGTTGAAAGGTAGACTTCTCCACCTTTTTCAATTTTCGATACGGCTGCCTGCTGAACGTTTAGTCGGCTCGCCATTTCGGCTTGGGTGAGACCAGACAACAGCCGGAGCCGACGCAAGTCTAAGCCTTCGGCATGATCGGCGCGTGAGCCGCTTGCTTCAGACGCTTCGATGATTTTTCCAGCCAATTTACCCATGCGCATGCTCCATTTCACGGCTTGGTAACCCAGCATAATATTCCTTTCAAGGAATATTAAGTCGCATTGGGAGATGCTTGGCCATTATATTGATCGGTGTAGGAAAAAGACCACAGCGGGCCATCTTCAACGTCCGTCGAGATGCCATTGCGGCGTCGGATGTTTTCCGGCGGAAAGTGGTCGAACAGCGCCTTCCATAGGTTTCGAACGCGACAACGCCCGCTAGCCCGGTCTCGCCTCACCAGTGCGCTCTTCAAACAGCCGCACCCCAGTCAACCCCGCCAGCCTTTCCACCAGCGCATCCTGAAACCCAACATCACCCACCTCCGCCGCCGCCTCCCGCTGCTGCCGGTGATACCAATACGCGCCGCTCACCTTCGCAGCTTCGTCCTCGCTTGTCGCAAGCCATGTCTGCGTCAGATGCCCCATCTCCAGATCGTCGGGCGCGCCGGCGCCGCCCATCTTCGTCGGCACCCAGCCGGGGTCCACCGCGTTGCTCAGCACGTAAGGCCAGTTGCGGGCGATGGCGGCGGCGAGGGTGGCGATGTGGAGCTTGCTTTCGGAATAGGCCTGGCTGGCGCTCCATGGCCGCTTCTTCCAGTCGATATCGTCGAGCGCGCTGGCGCCGCTGCGGTGCATGCCGCTGGTGAGATAGATCAGCCGGTGGGGCCGCGTGATCCAGGCGGTGAGGAGATAGGGGGCGAGCGTGTTGACCGCCAGCGTCTTGGCGTGCCCTTCCGGGGTGTCGCCGCGGCTGCGCTCGAGGTAGATGCCGGCATTGTGGATGATGGCGTCCATGCGGCCGATGGCGTTGAGCTGGTCGGCGATGGAGCGGGTTTCGGCGGCGCTGGCGAGATCGCCGATGACGAGGCCGATGGCGGCGGCTGAGGTTTCGGCGATGGCCGTGGCGCGCTCGCGCGAGCGGGCGTGGAGGACGACCTCGTGGCCTTCGCGGATGAGGGTGCGGGCGGCGGCGAGGCCGAGGCCATCGGTGGAACCGGTGATGAAGATGCGGCTCATGCGGGTTCCTTTCGCGGGGGCGTAGGGTGGTGGGGGGCGCAGAGTGATAGGGTGGGGGTGCTCGGGTCAAGCCTTGAGATGACGGGGGATGGGGAGGCGCGAGCGGCAAGAGGCGGGAGGTGGAGCAAGTCCGGCTGGAGTGCGGGGAGGCTGGAGTTTGGCAGGGCGTCCCCCACACACTCCGTCATCCCAGGCCTTGAGCCTGGGATCCACATGCAGCACTCGACGTACATGCGTTCACGCATAGGATGCCCCCTGCCGCTCCGTCTGACACGGCGAGCACAATGCTCGGGGCATGGATCCCAGGGTCAAGCCCTGGGATGACGGAGTGTGTGGTGGCGGTGCGGCGAACACGGCAACGTTGGTCCGCCGCTCCCCACCCTCACATCCCCAGCCGCCGTCGCTCCGCGCCCGCCGCAATCGTCTGCACCAGCTCGTCCACCTCGCGCGCCAGCCGCTCCAGCGGCAGGCCGACGAAGCGACCCTCCAGGCTGATACTGACCACCCCATGCACCGCGCCGAACAATGTGCGGGCGCGGATGGCGCGGTCTTCGGCGGGCATGTCGGGCTGCAGTTCGGCCAGCGGTTGGGCGATCACGTCCATCAGGAAGAGGTGTTCGTCGAGGTGCCATTGCGGCGTCGGGCTGGTGGCGGGGGGGAAGTGGTCGAACAGCGCCTTCCAGAGATTGCGGTGTTCCACCGCGAAGGCGAGGTAGCCCTGGGCGAGGTTGCGCAGGCGATCGGTCGGGCTTTTGCCCTTGGCCTCGTCAAGCGTCAGCCGCGCCTCCAGCGCCTTCAGCGTCGCCGAGTTGACGTGGATGACGAGCTCGGCGAGGTCGGTAAAGACGGTGTAGAGGCCGCCGAGCGCGCAGCCGGCATCCTGGGTGATGTCGCGGGCGCGCAGGTTGGCAAGGCCGTCGCGGGCGATGCGCTCGCGCGCCGCCTCGATCAGCCGGGCCTTCAGGTCTTCGCGTTTTTCTTCTCGTCTGCCGACCATTAACCATGTCCCTTCGAATTTTTGAACAACGTTCAAAATTTATCTTGAACGTCGTTCATGATTCTGCCATAACTCATCTTGTGAACAACGTTCATAAACCGGAGGACAGAAATGTTCAAATTGATTTCCACATTGCTGCGGGGCAGGGCGCATGATGCCGAGCAGGCTTTCGCCGATCGCCACGCCGTGCCGCTGCTGGCCCAGCAGATCCGTGATGCGGCGCAATCGATCCAGACGGCGCGGCGCAGCGTCGCCGTCGCCATCGCCCAGAACGAGCAGGAGAAGGCGCAGCATCAGACGATCCTTACCCGCATCGCCGATCTCGAGACCCGCGCCACCGCGGCGCTCACCAAGGGGAATGAGGGCCTGGCGCGGGAAGCGGCCGAGGCGATCGCCTTTCTCGAGGCCGAGCGCGATGCGTCGGAACAGGCGCAAAGCCAGTTCACCACTTCGATCGCCAAGCTGAAGGGGATCGTCAGGGATGCCGAGGCGCGGCTGCAGGCGCTGCAGCGCGGCGAGCGGCTGGCCCGCGCCACGCAAGAAGCGCAGAAGCTCGATATTGCGGTCGCCGGCCCCGGCCTTGCGACCCTCGATGAGGCCGAGGAGACGCTGGCCAGGCTTCGCCTGCGCCAGAGCCAGAACGAGCTGACGGCGGCGGCGCTGAAGGAGATGGAAAGCGCCACGCGGCCGGCTGCCATCATCGAAAAGCTTGCCAATGCCGGCTGCGGCGCGCCGCTCACCTCATCGGCCGATGACGTGCTCGCCCGGCTGAAGAGCCGCATCACGCCGGCCGCCTGACATCGTCATCCCACCATTCACCCCTCAAAATTAAAGGATCACTGAAATGAACGACAGCTTCCAGAAACATTCCGCCAGCTGGGTCAGCTTCTCCTACATCTCCTTCGGCGCCGCCGCCTTCATGCTGGCGCTCGGCCTCTACATGATGCCGCTCGATCTCTGGGGGAAGGGCTATCTCGCCATGGGCATTTTGATGCTGGTGCAGACGACGGTGAATATCACCAAGACGCTGCGCGACAATGCCGAATCCGAGAAGCTGATCCGCAAGGTCGAGGATGCCCGCACCGAAAAGCTGCTGGTCAAATTCAATCGTAGCGATGAAGATTGATCTTCCTTAACCACATCGCAGAGTTGTTATCGCACTCAACTTTTGCGTAACAACTCTGTGGCCTTCTCTGCCCACGAAAAGAGGGTCCCGCCGTGCAAACCAATCTGATGACATCGAGGAAATTCGCGCCGCTGTTCTGGACACAGTTCCTGACCGCCTTCAACGACAATTTCCTCAAGAATACTTTGGTATTCCTCATCCTCTTCAAGATGTCGGCGAGCGAGGGGGCAGCCCTGGTGACGCTCGCCGGCGTCATCCTCATCGTGCCCTTCCTGCTGCTTTCGGCGCTTGGCGGCGAAATCGCCGACAAGCACGACAAGGCGGAGGTGGCCGAGCTCCTGAAACGCTCGGAGATCGGCATCGCCGCTCTTGCCGTCGTCGGCCTCGGCTTTTCCTCGATTTTTGTGCTGATGGTGGCGCTCTTCGGCTTCGGCGTCGTCTCGGCGCTGTTCGGGCCGATCAAATACGGCATCCTGCCCGATCATCTCGAACGCCGCGACCTGCCGAAGGCCAATGCCTGGATCGAGGGCGGCACCTTCATCGCAATTCTCGGCGGCACGATCATCGCCGCCCTTGCCTTCTCAAGCGGCGACAATGTTCTGCTGTTCGGCTCGATGATGATGGGCCTGTCGCTGCTCTGCTGGCTTTCGGCCCGGATGATCCCGCCGACCGGCTCCAAGGCGCCGGATCTTGAGATCGACCGCAACGTCATCCGCTCCAGCTACACGCTCGTCATGGAAATCCGTGAGGACAAGCGGCTGTGGCGTTCGGCGCTGATGAACTGCTGGTTCTGGCTGGTCGGCGCCTTCATTCTCTCCATCCTGCCAACCATGGTGACCGAGATTCTCGGCGGCTCCGAGCTCGTCGTGCCGGCCTATCTCACCGTTTTTGCCATCGCCGTCGCCGTCGGCTCCGGCATTGCCGCCTGGATGTCGTCGGGCCGCATCGTGCTGCTGCCGGCCCCGGTCGGCACCGCGCTGCTCGGCCTCTTCAGCCTCGATCTCGCCTGGAACCTCTGGGGCCTTACCTCGACCTCGCACGCGACGACCATCCTCGCCTTTTTCGCCGGCGAAAATACCATCCGCGTCGCCATCGATCTCGCCGGCATGGCGATATCGGGCGCCTTCATCGCCGTTCCCACTTTCGCCGGCCTGCAGAGCTGGGCGCATGAAGATCGCCGCGCCCGCGTCATCGGCGCCGCCAACGTGCTTTCGGCGCTGTTCATCACCGTCGGCCTCGGTCTCGTCGCCGTCATCCAGGCGCTTGGTGCCAGCATTCCTCAGATCCTGATCGGCCTCGGCATCGTCAATTTCGCCGTCGCCTGGCTGATGCTGAAGACGCTGCCGACCAATGCCTTCCGCGATTTCATCTCGATCCTGTTCCGCGCCTTCATGCGGCTCGAGGTCGAGGGGCTGGAGAATATCAAGAAGGCCGGCCCGGCGCCGATCATTGCGCTGAACCATGTCAGCCTGCTCGATGGGGCCTTGGCGCTCGCCATCACCGAGGAAGAGCCCACCTTTGCCGTCGATTACAAGATCGCCCAGGCTTGGTGGGTGCGCCCCTTCCTGAAAATGTGCAAATTCCTGCCGCTCGACCCGACAAAGCCGATGGCGACGCGCTCGCTGATCAAGGTGGCGCAGGAAGGCAGCCCGATCGGCATCTTCCCCGAAGGCCGGCTGACGGTGACCGGCACGCTGATGAAGGTCTATGACGGTGCGGCCATGGTCGCCGACAAGACCGGCTCGATGGTGGTGCCGGTCAAGATCGACGGGCTGGAGAAGACCTATTTCTCCTACCTCGACAACGGCAAGATCCGCCGCCGGCTGTTTCCCAAGGTCAAGGTCACCATTCTCGAGCCGGTGAAGCTCGAGGTGGAACCGGAGCTGAAAGGCCGCAAGCGCCGCACGGCGGCAGGTGCTGCCCTCTACCAGGTGATGTCGAACCTGTTGTTCCGCACCGCCGATACTTCCTCGACCGTGCTCGAGCGCGTCATCCGGGCAGGCCGCGAATTCGGCATGGGCAAGCTCGCCGTCGAAGATCCGGTCACCGGCCGGCTGACCTACGGCAAGCTGTTGACCGGTGCCGCCGTGCTCGGCGCCAAGTTCCGCGCCCGCTTCCCGGAACAGAACCTCGGCGTCATGCTGCCGAATGCCAATGGCGCCGCCGCCACCATTCTCGGCGTCATGAGCGCGGGCAAGGTTCCGGCGATGCTGAACTTCACCGCGGGTGCTGCCAACATTCTTTCCGCCTGCAAGGCGGCGGAGGTGAAACACGTGCTGACCTCGCGCGCCTTCGTCGCCCAGGCCAAGCTCGGCCCTGTCATCGCGGAGCTGGAAAAGCAGCTGGCGATCGTCTGGCTCGATGATCTCAGAGCCGAAATCGGCCTCAAGGACAAGATCATCGGGCTTCTCCGCAAGGCGCGGCCGCTCGTCAAGCGCCAGGCCGACGATCCGGCCGTCATCCTCTTCACCTCGGGCTCGGAAGGCACGCCGAAGGGCGTGGTGCTCACCCACCGCAATATCCTGTCGAACGCCGCCCAGGCCGCCGCCCGCATCGATTTCCATAGCGGCGACAAGGTGTTCAACATCCTGCCGGTCTTCCATTCCTTCGGGCTGACGGCCGGCACCGTGCTGCCGCTGATCTCGGGCGTGCCGGTCTATTTCTATCCATCGCCGCTGCATTACCGCATCGTGCCGGAGCTGATCTATGTCTCCAATGCCACGATCATCTTCGGCACCGATACCTTCCTCAACGGCTACGCGAGGACGGCGCATCCTTACGATTTCCGCTCGATCCGCTATATCTTCTCCGGCGCCGAGCCGGTGAAGGCTTCGACCCGCCACACCTATATGGAAAAATTCGGCCTGCGCATTCTCGAAGGCTACGGCGTCACCGAAACCGCGCCTGTCATTTCGATCAACACGCCGATGTACAACCGCTCCGGCACGGTCGGTAAGATCCTGCCGGGCATGGAATGGAAGCTCGAGCCCGTGCCCGGCATCGACGAGGGCGGCCGGTTGCATGTGCGCGGCGCCAATGTCATGGCCGGTTATCTCCGCGCCGAAAAGCCCGGCGTGCTCGAGCCGCTCGCCGATGGCTGGCATGACACCGGCGACATCGTCACCATCGACGGGGACGGCTTCGTCAAGATCCGCGGCCGCGCCAAGCGCTTCGCCAAGATCGGCGGCGAAATGGTGTCGCTGGCGGCGATCGAGACGCTTGCCGCCGAGCTCTGGCCCGGCGCGCTCTCGGTCGTCTCGTCGCTGCCCGACCCGAAGAAGGGCGAGCGCCTGGTGCTCCTGACCGAAGCCGAAACCGCCACCCGCGCCGAATTCCTCGCCTTCGCCAAATCCAGGGGCGCGATGGACATGATGGTCCCGGCCGAAGTCACCATCGGCAAGGTGCCGGTTCTCGGCTCCGGCAAGGTCGATTTCGTCGCGGCGCGGAAGCTGGCGGAGGGTGCGGTTGAGAAGGAGGAGGCGGCGTAGCGCTTGCGTTGGGTTGGGGGAGGGCGCCAGCTCTCCTCCGTCATCCCAGGGCTCGACCCTGGGATCCATGCGGGCGGCGCTGAGGCTTGTGTGGCGCTGCATCTGCCGAACCTTCCTCACCGCTGTTGAGCCGATGCGTCGCGGTACCACATCGCATCCGCGCTGGCCGGATTTATGCATCCCGGCACCACCTTTCCTCTGCGTTGGCGGGCTTATGCGGGCACCACCTCGCTTCCGCGTTGGCGGCTTTATGTATTCCAGCGCCACCTCTCGTCCGCGCCGGCTTGTGCGTCCGGCACCACCTCTCCTCCGTCATCCCAGGGCTTGACCCTGGGATCCATGCGGCTGGCACTACGTGAATTGATGGAGGCCGTCTGCGGGAAATTAGTAAAGCCGCGTACGTGGCTGTGGATCCCAGGGTCAAGCCCTGGGATGACGGAGTGTGGGGTTGGCGTTCTCGCCCAGCGCGCTGCCGGTGCAGCTTATGCGCCGCTTTGCCGCAGCTGAGGCGAGCTTTTGGCGCAGCACCGCCGGCGAAGGGTGAGGCGCCGCTTTCGTGGCTCCATCGCGCCGGTGAGGCTTTGTGTCGAGGCACCACCTCTCCTCCGTCAGAAGCTTAATCGCGCCTGCGGAGGCGGCCTGTTCAGCCACCACCTCTCCTCCGTCATCCCAGGGCTTGACCCTGGGATCCATGCGGCTGGCTCTGCGGGAATTGATTTGTGCCGCTGAGGGAAAACAACTGAAGCCGCGTGCCTGGCTGTGGATCCCAGGGTCAAGCCCTGGGATGACGGAGTGTGGGGTTGGCGTTCTCGCCAAATGCACCGCTGGCGCAGCTTAAGAGCCGGCGCAGATTGTGGGATGTCGCCTTTGCCGAGGCTTCATCGCCGCTGCTGAGCCGATGGTCACGGCACCACCTCCGGGTTGTGCGTCCCGGCACCACCCCTCGTCCGCGCCGTCTTGTGCGTCCCGCCACCACCTCTCCTCCGTCATCCCAGGGCTTGACCCTGGGATCCATGCGGCTGGCACTCGTGGACTGATCGCCTCCAACTGCAGGGAAACAACTGAAGCCGCGTGCCTGGCTGTGGATCCCAGGGTCAAGCCCTGGGATGACGGAGTGTGGGGTTGGCGTTCTCGACCAAATGCACCGCTGGCGCAGCTTGAGAACCGGCGCAGATTGTGAGACGTCGCTTTTGCCGAGGCTTGTACGGCGCCGCTTTGCCGAAGCTTCCTCACCGTTGCTGAGCCGATGCGTTGCGGCACACCTCGCTTCCGCGCTGGCGCACTTATGCCTCCCGCCACCACCTCCCGTCCGCGCGGGTGGACTTATGCGTCCCGGCACCACCCCTCGTCCGCGCCGGCTTGTGCGTTCCGCCACCACCTCTCCTCCGTCATCCCAGGGCTTGACCCTGGGATCCATGCGGCTGGCCCTGCGGGAAGACGCGGCCGGCATTACCCCAGCGTAAGATAGAGATCGTCCCACCCGGGATTCATCGCCTCGACCAGATCGATCTTCCATTGCCGGTTCCACCGCTTCAATGATTTCTCACGCTGGATGGCGCTGCCGATGTCCCAATGCTCCTCGTACCAGACGAGGCGGGTGCATCCATATTTCCAGGCAAAACCCGGCGTCAGCCCTTCGCGATGCTCGTAGATGCGGCGCTCCAGATCGGAGGTCACGCCGATATAGAGCGTACCTTTTTTCTGGTTGGTGATGATGTAAACATATCCTGCCATGTGCGCAGAGTGCTTGGTCGTGGATCCCAGGGTCAAGCCTGGGATGACGGAGTTTGGGGTGGCGTTCTCGCCACATGAACCGCTGGTGCAGATTGAGCGCCGGGGCAGCTTGTGGGATGTCGCTCGCGCCGAGGCTTGTGCGGCGTCGCTTTTACCGGCGCCTCATTGCGCCGCTAAGCCGAGCGTCCCGCACCACCTCTGTTGCGCGCGGTCGGACTTATGCGTCGCGGCACCATCTCTCCTTCGCACCGGCGGTCTTATGCGTGCCGGCACCACCTCTCCTCCGCGCTGGCTGGCTTTCGCGTCCCGCCACCACCTCTCCTCCGTCATCCCAGGGCTTGACCCTGGGATCCATACGGCTGGCGCGTGTGGAGTGATGGAGTGCAGCTGCAGGAGATTATTCAAGCCGTGCGCTTGGCTGTGGATCCCAGGGTCAAGCCCTGGAATGACGGAGGGTGGGATTGCCTTTGTTGCCAAACGCACTGCCGGCACAGCTTGAAGCCCTGGGATGACGGAGGAGAGGTGGGTGCCGGGACGCAGAAGCCCGTCGCTGCAGTGTTTCAACTCGCCGGCGCCACCTCCGGCTTCTTCAGTCGCAGCATGAGAACCAGCGGCACGGCGAGCGCGTAGACGGCGACGACCGAGAGCCAGATGGCGCCCGGCCATGCCTGCCGGACGAGGAAATAGATGCTGGAAAAGCCGAGCGGCGCGACGATCGAGGCGAGGCTGACGGCCGAGGCGAGCACACCCTGGAACTGGCCTTGATGTCTCTCGCCGACCTGCCGGGTCGCCAGCGACTGCAGCGCCGGCACGCCGATGCCGCCGAGGGTGAAGACCGGCATGACCGCGAAGATCATCCAGCTGCGGTCGGCAAAGGCCATGACGGTGAGCGCGATGGAGACGCCGGCGACGCCGGCAAGGATCGCCCCGCGTTCGCCGAGCAGCTTGACGGCCGGCCCCGGCAGCAAGGCCTGGGCGAGCGTCTGGCAGAGGCCGAAGGCGCCGAGCGACAGGCCGATCGCAAGCCCGTTCCAGTGGAAGGCGTCGCTGCCCCACAGCGCCCAGCAGGTGCCGTAGGCCTCGCCGGTGGCGCTGAAGAGGAAGAAGAGGATGATGACGGGCAGCAGGCTTTTGACCTCGAGCACGGATCGGAGCGGCTTCAGCGGATTGAGCGCGGCACGGTCGATCCTCTCGCGGCTGCCCGGGCGCGATTCCGGCAGGACGAAGAGGGCGAGCAGCAGGTTGGCGCCGTTCAGCGCGGCGGCTGCGATGAAGGGCAGCCGCAGCCAGTGCTCGCCGAGCACGCCGCCGAGGACCGGGCCGATGATAAAGCCGAGGCCGAACATGGCGTTGAACAGGCCGAAGCGGCGGGCGCGTTTCTTCTCCGGCGATATGTCGGTGATATAGGCGGTGGCCACCGAGACGTTGGCGCTTGTCAGGCCGGCGATCGCCCGGCCGATGAAGAGCAGCAGCAGGTTGGGCGCAAAGGCGAGGAACAGGTAGTTGACGGCTGCACCGGCAAGCGAAATCAGCAGCACCGGCCGGCGGCCGAGCCGGTCGCTCAGCGCCCCGAGCACCGGCGCGAAGACGAACTGCATCACAGCGTAAAGCGCGGTCAGCGTGCCGATATAGGGCGCGACATTGTCGGCGTGGGTGATCTCCTGCAAGAGCTGCGGCAGGATGGGGAAGATGAGGCCGATGCCGACGGCATCGAGGACAATGGCGGTAAAGATGACGGTGAGGGATCTGGTCATGGGTGCGTTCCGTGGTCGACGCAAGCGGGGAGGCTCGCCAGCGCATCCCTGATTTCGTTCAAATCACGGAATTGCGTCGCGACGCCGAGGGCTCACGATGAGGCCTGATCTGGTCAGGCGTTGGTTTCAGGGAGTGCTGGCCGAACCATGGCTGATGCGCATGGATGGCGTGTGCTCGACCGCCTGGACGACCCATTCGTCCACCTGTTTACTCCGCCACTGAGCGGATCAAGGGAGGCAGTCGCTTTTCGCGACGGCAAAGACATACGCCGGATGGTTGCGTGCGGCAAGTCTGTTTTTGTGCGGGGGATGGTTGCGGCTGTGATGCTTTGTGGCGCCGCGCTCACGGTTCGCTTCATCGCCCTGGCGAGGCTTTTGTCCCGGCACAACCTCTCCTCCTCCATCCCGGGCACCACTTCTCCTCCGTCATCCCGGGCACCACCTCTCCTCCGTCATCCCAGGGCTTGACCCTGGGATCCATGCGGCTGGCGCTGCAGAAGAGCGATGATCTGAAGCGGAACAATTGAAGCCGCGCGCCTGGCTGTGGATCCCAGGGTCAAGCCCTGGGATGACGGAGTGTGGGCCGGCATTCTCGCCAAACGCGCCGATGACCGGCTCCCGGATGAATCCGGGCGACACCAGGCCTGCCGCAGCGGTTCAACTCGCCGGCGCCCGTTCCGGCGTCGTCACCCCGAGACCCAGAACGAGCGGCACGGTGAGCGCATAGAACACGGCGTTGAACAGGCCGAAGCGGCGCGCGCGTTTCGCCTCCAGCGAGATGTCGGTGATCTTGGCGGTGGCCACCGAAACGTTGGCCCCGATGACGCGTTTCGCCTGTCGTTCGGCGCATATGAGCTTGTCCTGCCCGTGCACTCGCTTCACCATGAAGGCAACTTCAGCTCCGGACAGAGACAGGCAGGCCATGACAGATATCGCGCAGATGCAGGAACAGCGATTGAACGCCCTTCGACAGACCGCGTCGGGCGCGCCGAGACTGCCGTCCAACCCGTTCTTCGGCGTCGGGCCGATCACCGATGCGACGACCGACGAGGTCGACAGCCGCCTGCGGCGCATCGCCTTCGACGCCTGGATCGAAAAGACCTATCGCAAGTTCGACGACAAGGGCAACGATATCGGCGGCTTCACCACGGCCGAGATTTCCCGCAGCATGCATCGCGGCTATCCGGCCGACAAGATCCTGAGCGACATGATGCGGGCGATCCATCGCTATTTCGGTTTCCCGAAGGAGAACCGCATGGCGGTCGGGCTCGGCGGCGGCCACAGCGGCTTCACCGTCTGCATCCAGCACCTGATGAATGCCAACGACGCTTCCCAGCGCGTCTATGTCGATACGCCGCGGCCGGAGAGCGATCCGTCGAAGGCGGCGGGCTTCTTCCGCCAGTCATGGGCGACGCAGCTGATCGAGATGCAGCGCTTCGCCGAAAAGGGCTGCGAGAGCCGCATCCATTTCGCCGCCTCCGAGGGCGTGATCCCGACGGCGGCCGAGCTTGCCGACCTCGGCGTTTCGATCTTCGTCGGCGTCGGCCACGAGACGACCGGGGCGAACGCCTATACCAGCCGCGAGATCCGCGAACTGCTGAGCTGGCTCGACGGCGATCCGGCCAACCGCCATGCGGTGTTCGACGCCACCTCGATGCTCGGGGCCATGCCGTGGGAGCCGGAACTGGTCAGCGCCGTGATGGCGAAATGCTGCCTGTTCATGCCGTTCCAGAAGGCGATCGGCGGCATTTCGGGCTATTTCGTCGCCTCCTTCACCCCGCATGCGCTGGCGCTGATCGAGAAGAACCAGCAGGATCCCGCCTGGGCGATCCCGCGGCAGCTGAAGATCGCCCCGCCGGTCGATCCGCGCCAGCCGTTTTCGGCCAAGCGCTCCGTCGATGCCGGCCCGTTCTACGATGCGGCTGAAGACCGCATGCTGGGCGGCGTCATCAATACCTACAGCGCGCTCGCCTTTGCCGAGACCACCTTCGGCCTGCTGCAGTCGGAGGCCCGGGTCGGCTCCGTCGTCGAGCTCAACCGCCGCTCCGCCGCCAATCGCGCCGTCATCGACGAATGGGTCAAGTTGCATCCGCTGCTGTCATTGACCGTCACCGATGCCGAACGGCGCGGTGCTGCGGTGACGCTGCTGAAGGTCTGGGATGCTGACATCACCGATGCCGCGATCCACGCCCGCATCATCGCCCGGTCGAAGCAACTGCTCGGTTACGAGGGCATCACCCATCCGAACGGCGAACATGAGCCCGGCCTCGACGCGGCCCGCTATGTCAATGCCTTTCCGGGCACGCCGGGCGACTACCGCGCCTGGGTCGGCGGCATCCGCGAGCCGGAAGATGTCGTGGCACTCCTGGAAAATCTGCAATATGCCTATCTCAGAGCCAAGATCGTCGTTTTCGAGGAGGAACTGGCCAAGCACGGCGTGACCTTCGAGGCGCCTGTCAAAGCCGAAGGCGCCGTTCGCAAGGACGATCCGAACCGCGCCTATACGGTGCTGATCGCCGACCTGGTCGGCCTGCGCTTCGGCGCCGACGGCGAGCCTGACCACAGCGAGGTCAAGGCCTATATCGAGGAGAAGGGCGGCGTCTTCCATGTCGGCCCGCTCGGCGACCGTGCCGGCCTCGAAAAGGGCCGCATCCATTTCTTCTATCAGCCGAACCTGAGCACCGAGGCGGAGATCCTGCCGCAGACCGACAGGGGCCAGTACGACGCGCTGATTGCGGCGGCGACCTTCATCCCCAAGGCCTCGGTCTTCCCGCTCGGCGGCGTGCGCATCGGCGCCGGCACCGGCAATATGGGCTCGGCCTCGTGGGGCGGCGGCAACGGCGAGGGCGGCGAGGCGCCTCTGATGAACACGCCCGGCATCAACAGCCGGGCGACGGCCCAGATGGTGATGAAGGCGATCCTGAAGGTCGTTCCCGACCTGCCGGTCGATAGATTGCACCGGATGGTCGCCGAAGGCGATTTCGACACCGGCCGTCAGCTCAAGGATTTTCCGACGGCAAAGCTCGAAGGCCGCAAGATCGCCGTGCTCGGCTACGGCAATATCGGCCGCGAGGTCGCCAAGCTCGCCAGGGCTTTCGGCATGCAGGTTGCAATCTATGCCCGCGAACATCACAAGCGCTGGATCGAGGCCGAGGGCTTCGACTATGCCGCAAGCCCGGCCGAAGCGGCAAGCGGCGCCGATGTGCTCTCCATCCATATCGGCCTCGGCCGCCTGGACGCATCGACCGGCCGCTATTCCAATGCCGGCACCGTCGATGCGAAGGTGCTCTCCGCCATGAAGGATGGCGCTGTGCTGGTCAATTACGACCGCGGCGAAGTCGTCGATCCCAATGCGCTCGACGCGGCACTGTCGTCGGGCAAGATCGCCCATGCGGCGATCGACGCCGATCTCTTCAAGGACGCCGCAACCGGCACGCTCAGCGGCCCGATGCTGCCCTATCTGCCGCTCGAACGGCGCCACAAGGGCAAGCTCGAGCTCCTGCCGCATGCCGCCGCCGACACCGATCACCCCTCGCGGGTGACGGGCGCCAAGCAGGCGGTCGACCAGATCTTCGACGTCATCCGCTTCAAGTCGGTCGTCAATCTCAAGGGCGACCTGCCGGAGGGTTACGTCTCCGCCGGCAGCCGCACGCCGGCCGGCATCGGCAAGGTGACGAAGCAGGCGGTCGCGGAGGCCGCCGGCAAGGCGGAACTGCTGGAGGAACTGCGCCAGGTCTCGGAAAGGATCGCGGCGATCACAGGCGCGCTTTCCGCCGTCTCCGATAGGGATCACCGCCAGCGGATCGTCGAGCGTTACACTGGCCTGCTCGTCGAAAGCGCCGACCGGCAGCGGGCGCTGCTCGAACAGCTCGGCCTCTATGGGCCGGCGGAGGGGTGAGCTTTAGCGGCGGCTCGGCGCAACTTCTCATCATTTGTTCCGTGCCTCTGTGCTCGAGGCCATTGGCCTCCGGGCGCGACGACTCCGGTCCTATGGAGCAACAGCCACCAGCGGCTTGCAAGTGCGTTGCGCAGGGCTGTTCTATGGTTGGCCGGGAGGGTTCGCCTTCTCCGCCTCGCATTCCGGCAGTCGCACGGGTTTGGCGAATTTCGCCAGCGCCTCGGGCTTGGCGCATGCCGGGAAGCCGGCGAGCGGCATCGTCTCTATGAAGCGGTTGCGCTCAATTGTACTGAGGCCGGGTTCGTTGATCATGCTCTCGACCGTCACGTCGGGGTGCTGCTTCAGAGCTTCCATGGCTGAAGCTTTGGCCTCCTCGGTTCGGCCCAATGCCGCAAGCGCGCTGCTGCGGACCACCCAGGTCCACCTTTGGTAGTTGTTGGGCGTCATACGATCCAGCATCGTCACCGCGTCCTGATGCCGCCCGGCCATGAAGTAGGCCGGTGCGAAGAAGTTGGATGCCCACATCGGATAGTTCGGGTCGAGCCGCATGACCTTGTCGACCATTTGAGCGCCGCGTTCGGCTTCGTTGAAGCGTGCGGCAAAGCCGCTGTAAAACGTCAGGATCTCGGACGAGCCCGGCGCCAGGCGAAGTGCGGTGTCAAACTCCGACTTGGCACGGCCCATGTCGCCCTTGTCGGCAAGGCTCATCGCAAACACCACATGAGCTTCAGCATCGCGCGGATCAAGACGCACCGCGCGTTCAGCCGCATCGGCAGCCGCCTTGCGGTTGCCCTCGGGATCGACGCCAAACACACCCAATACATCACGAGCGTGGTAAAGTTCGACCCAGCCCCGTGCCAGCCCCGGGTCCAGCTCGACGGCACGGCTGAGAAAGGCGACGGCCTCCTCCACATCGGCCTTGGTGAAATTTTCAATCTTCTCGGTCCCGAGAAGGTAATAATCATAGGCATTCAGGTTTTCAGGCCGTTTGCGTTTGGCTGCAGCCCGCCCGGCCTCCTGAATCAGTCCCATGCCGCCGCCGAGGCGGTTGGCGACCTGCTCTGCGATTTCGGTCTGGACGGCGAACACGTCCTCAGCCGGCCGGTCCCAATTCTCCGACCACAGATGGCGGCC
This sequence comes from Rhizobium sp. MHM7A, assembly GCF_005862215.1. Classification (NCBI taxonomy): domain Bacteria; kingdom Pseudomonadati; phylum Pseudomonadota; class Alphaproteobacteria; order Hyphomicrobiales; family Rhizobiaceae; genus Rhizobium; species Rhizobium sp. MHM7A. The sequence continues at coordinate 324,424 of NZ_VCHT01000003.1, read as the reverse complement.
GGTTTTGGCGTCGATCAACTGCGCTGTGATCCTTACCCGGCCGCTCTGCCGCTGGATCGAGCCTTCCATGACAAAGCCGACATGGAGCGCAGTTGCGACCAGGCGGGCATCCACCGCCTTGCCTCTATAGGCTTCCGTCGAATTGCGCGCCACCACCTCGAATTCGGGAAACCGCGCGAGGTCGGTGATGACGTCCTCGGTCAGGCCATCGGCCAGACGCCCGCTCGCTTCGTCGCCGCCATAATTGCTAAAGGGCAGCACCGCCACCGACGGCTTGCCGCTCAGAGGTTCCGGCCGGAGAAACCACCAGGCGGCGCCGCCGCCCGCCAGAGCCAAGGCGACGATCGCCGCGGCAAGCGTTTTGGCCGAGCGCGATCTCATTGCGAGAAACGGGCGACGCGCCCGTTTGCCGTCGAGCCTCAGCCGATACATCCGCACCGGGCGGCTGATGTTCCTGACCTGCTGCTCGCCGGCGAAATCGAGCGGCCAGTCGACTTTGCCCTGGAGGTGATCATATGCCGTGCCCGAGACCAATACGCCGCCCGGCTCGGCCAAATGCTCCAGCCGCGCGGCGACATTCACCCCATCTCCATAGAGATCGCCATCCACCAAGGCCACGTCGCCGAGATTGATCCCGACGCGGAATACGATACGTTCAGGTTCCGGCAGGTCGGCGTTGCGTGCCGCCACGCTATTCTGAAACTCCGCGGCGCAGGCAACTGCATCAACCACGCTGTCGAAGGCGACGAGCGCGCCGTCGCCCATCAGCTTGATAACGGTGCCATGGCGCTCGGCGATGGCAGGATTGATCAGTTCGGCGCGGATAGCCTTCAGTCGTCGGATGGTGCCGGCCTCATCGGCCTCCATCGCCCTGGAATAACCGACCATATCCGCCGCCAGGATCGCGAGCAGCTTCCGATCGAGTGCGAGGGTGCCCATCATCGTTGCCTTGCATGAACATGCAACAGTGTCGGCAGTCTACACCCGCGCAAGCGCCGCAACCAGCACATCGCCAAAATGGCATGTTTGTTTCCGGCGGAAAAAGGCCACGAACTGGCTTCGGCCTCCGCAAATCTCGGGGCGAACCGGACAAGACAAGCCCGAAAACGAGGAAAGGGGGATGGCTGAGCTTATTGTGGCTCGAGGCGGCACTCGGGCCGCCCGCTGCTCAGCCCATACGAACCGCCCGTCACTTCTGTTCGGGCGCCAGGAACTCTGCGCAATAGGAGGGGCCGTTGACGCCAGGGATGTCGGCGACGGTGCGGATGTCGCGGATCGTATAGTCGGAATTGGTGGTGATTTCCGCCTGGCAACGCAGATAGGCGGTGCGGGCAGCAGCGATCTGCTTGCCGCGCTTGCCATCGGCGCCCTCGGCATATCTAGCCGGAATGCGCACGGTCTTGTAGCCGCCGCGCCAGGTATAGATGGTGCTCGAACCTTCCTCGCGATCGCTGATCGGCGGCCCGTAGGCGGCAAAGAAGATGCCGGCCGATTTGCCGACCCAGCGGGCCTCGATCGGATTGCCGGCGGAAGGAATGGTTGTGCATCCGGCAAGCGCAATGGCAAGCCCGGCCGCTGACATGGTGCGGAGTTTCATCGTGTCGTCCCTGATCTCTAGCGCAATGGCTGCGAAGCCGCCGTCACGGCGGTTTCGCCTGTCCCGCCGAGCCCTTTAGCGCGGAACCCGGCAAAAGAAAATTGCCCCTTTTGCACTTCCGTTCGATTTGCCCGCGGTGTGTCTTTTTGCTGCAGCAGCCGCTTTCGCCGCCGTCATCAACCCGTCAAAAATTCCCTCGGCTTTTTGAAATTTGGCGCTTGTGCAACCAGATAGGCTGTTCTATAGAAGCGCCGCTGGTCACGGAGTGTAGCGCAGTCTGGTAGCGCACCACGTTCGGGACGTGGGGGTCGAGTGTTCGAATCACTCCACTCCGACCAGCTAGAAACCCCGCTTTGGCGGGGTTTTTCGTTTCTCGCTGGTGTTGCTGCGCGTAAAGTCACAGACGCGGCTTAAGGAAACGCGTTTGGCAAGCTGTTGTCCAGAATATAGAAGTGCTCGCCGATCTTTCTGACGCCGACGACCTCGTCCGGACCCGGATCGAGATTGACGCATTCTTTCTTGTTTTCCAAACAGGATTTCTGAAGGCGCTGTTGCCAGGCAGCGGATTGCGCGCCTTTGGGCAAGGCGATCTCGTCACTCTCATCATAGACGAGCGTCGAGTATGTCTTAGCCCTGAACGTGTCGTCCCATACGAATGTGCGCAAGCGCGGCGCCTCGTCCGGCGGATCGCTTCGTTCGATCTCAGCCAAATACGCCTGCCTGGTCAGCGCAAATCGAACGCTGTCGGGCGTTATAGAGGCCGTGGCGAGGAGATAAAGGGCGAAGAGCAACAGCAGGGGCGCTGTCAGGAGAGACAGGACGCGTCGCCAGCGCCGCAGCGCCAGGTTGAAGCACATGGAGCCCGCAACGGCGATCAGCGTCGCGAGCCAAATGATAAGACCGATCGTTCCCCAGTCCCATCGAGGCGCAAGCCAGTAGAGCCAAACTTCCGCCAGAAGCGGCAACAGCCAGAGGGCATATGTCCACGTAAACCGGTCGCTACGTTTTTCTGGCTTTGGCACGTTTTGGCTACCGGCAAGTTGATTCGCTCAGCGACAATAACATGTGAGATAGTCACCTCAACTGGAACGAGTCCGAACGCCGCTCGTTGAGTCGCGTGTTCCGCGTTGGGGGGTTGCATCATGAGCAGGCGACGAAGCTTCAAGCCGGTGAAGATCACCATCAATGGCAAGACCAGGACCGTCTATAACGTCGTCCAGGCCGGCAATACCTTGCTGAACGATTGGCCGGAGCAGACGCCGGCGGCCAAGGCTGCCGAGCTGCTTGTGCTCGATGTCTTCAACGATGTTGCCGAGCCCGAGCAGGTGCGGCGGGCATTCATTACCGCTGCCAAGGCGAGCGACATCAAGTTCAGTTCCTGACCGGCCTCACCGGCCGATGGGTTAATCACTCCCGGCGGAAAGCTGCGGGAAGATCCACAGGTACATCAAGCGGCTGGAAATGCCGCAAATTTTCCGCGACGACGGTGAGGTCATAGGCGCGTGCCGTCGCCGCGATGATGAGATCGCCAAGGCCGGGATGACAGCCTTTGCTTTCGGCCTCGTCCGCCAGGGCGCCGGCGATCCGCGCGACAAGGGCGTCCATCGGCAGGATACGATCCCCGAAACTGTCGGTGATGAAATTCAGCCATTGCGAAAGCCGCTTTGCCCGCTCGATGCCCCCGCGACGGTGAAGGCTGCGCATTCCCTTTTCGACTTCGGAAAGCGTCATGACCGACAGAAAAAGCGCGTCGGCTTCGCCCCGAGCGTGGAACCATGCTCGAACGGAATCCGAGGGTGGTGTGCGATCCGGCGCAAACTTGCTGATAATGTTCGTATCGAGGAGATACGCGGTCAAAGATCGGTATCCCTCAATTTTGAGGGGTTGCGCTCCAGTTCGACGCCGCCGGGGAAGGTCAGCAGGAAATCCCCGAAATTCGGCCGCGGCTTGCTGAGTGCCTTCCTTGCAGCTTCGGCCGCTTCCACGGAAACCAATACGGCGGCGGGCTTGCCATGGCGGGTTATGGTTACGAATTCGCCCTTTGCAGCTTCATCCACCAGGCCGGCGAAACCAGCCTTTGCCTCCGCGACGCTGATTGTCGACATCGCCACCTCCTGTCCAGTATGACCATATGTAGTCAAAATAGGCTGGCCGCGGCTGGAATCAAGGAAAATTCCCATCCACGCGGCCGAGAGGATCGCGGCCATGATGCCGAAGGCGATGCAGGTGATTGCTTGAATCCGCCAGGAGACGAAGGTGACCGGCGCCGGAATGATGGGCTTCTCGGCGCATTCACCGGGCGGGCAGGCGCAGCCGGAAAAGGCTTTGATGACGCAATCGGCGGACATGTCCTTTTCTCCCTCAGGCATAAAGCTGATCGCCATCCGTGATGCCCATGACCTCGCGGGCATAGCGGTAATGCGCCTCGACGCTGGCTGTGGCGCCGCGCAGCCATGACGGGCCGCGCACCGAATGCTCGGGGCGGCCGAGATAGGCAAAGCCGAGCGCGCCCATGCGCTGGGCCTCGTTGGCCATATAGGCTGCGCAGTCGCCGAGCCCTCGGGCAGCATTCCAGCGGGCGTCCCGCCGGCTCTGTTCGGTCTCGATCCCGCGGATATGCTGCATCGCTCTGCCCTCTTTCGTGCCGGCCCTCGGCGTCGAGCTTAAGGTATATATCATACCTCAGATCGTCAATTAGAAAAGGTATAAAGAATACCCAAACGGTTGACGAGGTACGAATCGTAGGCGTATGTCTCAGGCAGATGATTGGGCGACCGGGTGCAACTCCCGAGCTGACGAAGCCCAGCGGCGCGGGAAGCGAAAGTCCTTAAGTGCGCTGTCAGAAAATCAGGACGAGGGCGAAGCGAATGGCCCCTCTGGCACGTGTCCCATCCCGGCTCCGGCCTTCAGGACATGGCCAATGCTCTCCCGGCTTCATGGGCCTTGCTCATGGGGTAGGGGGAAGCTTTGGCCGGAACCCTCCCTCACCAGCCTTCAGGAACTGGAAAGAGATGGAAGAGAGAAGGAGTGAGAGAGATCAGTATATCGCAGGCGCGCGGCGCGGCGGCGATGATCCGCTCTGCGGCGCGTCGCGGCTTTCAGATTTTGAGGCCTGCCTTCGAGGCGGTTGTTTGCAGCCGTCGGTCTCGCAAGGTTGCTGCATGCATTGCGTGTGGTGATTGAAGCGCCGGGCGGAGCCGGCCTCGGGCTTGCGAGAGGTTCGCATCAAAGCAGGATCGCCAGCTGGCGCCGAAGCACGGCAAGTGTCGCGATTTGGAGCCAGGTCTGCCGGTTCGTGAGCGCAGGCGGATGATCTTGAATCTTTTTGGGAAGTGGTTGGAATTTTGCTGGAATGATAAGCGTTAAGCCACTGAATGAACTGGCATTTTCCGGGGTGCCTTGCTATCACATCTCGATCACCGACCGGCGGACGCGGCCGACGATGGTGACGGCGCCCTGGAATTCCGGCGGCGGCACCTCCTCGTAGGAGGCGGGCTGGAAGGGCGGGTTGTCGTTCGGGCGGTAGCGCTTGTAGGTCGCCGCCCCGGTCTCGTCGGCGACGACATAGAGCGCGTTCGGCGCCAGGCGCTTGTCGCGCCGGTTGACGAAAATGATCGAGCCCGGTGGCGAGATCTTGTTCATCGAATTGCCCTCGACCTCGAGCGCGATCCAGTCGCCGTCGGGCAGATCGAGCGCGGCGACGGTCGGAAATTCCGAGAAGTCGGTGATCGGCGCCTGCTCGGTCAGCTGCCCGGCGCTGACCCAGGAGATCTTCGGCACGTCGGCGACGGAGACCGGCCGCTCCTCCGGATCGAGCGCATCGCCGGTTCCGAACTGCAGCCAGTTGAGATTGACCCTGAACGCCTTGGCATATTTCTTCGCATCGGCAATGCCGAAGCCGTTCCGGCCAGACTCGTGCGCCTTGTAGACATTGGCGTTCCAGCCGAAACGATCGACGATCGCCTTCGGCCCGGCAAAGCCCGCGTTCTTCCTGGCCATGACCAGACGCTTTGCGCGTTCTTCGCGCTCAAATTGTTCCTGATCTTTCAACATGATATAAATAATACCCTAAAAAAAGGTACATGTAATGCCCTAAATTGCTTGACGTGCGGGGTATTTTACGTACCCTTATCGCCATGACAAGCACTGAGATTACCAACAACCGGCCCCGGCTTTCGGGCTTTGCCAATGCCCGCTACACCGGCTGCCCGAACTGCGGCAGGACGCTATCGATCGCCGAGGTGATCGAGCGCCATTGCGAGAGTTGCGGCCGGCAGACCGAGCCGGAGGAGATGCGGCAGATGCCGGTCTTCCCCGGTCCCCAGCCGATCACCAATTCCGACAGCCTCACTCCTCCCTGAAGGCTTTCGGCAGCTGGCGTCGTCGCGCTCCCTCGGCGACGCCAGCCCCTTCCACAAGTTTGAAAATGAACGATCTGGCCGGCGCCCGCCTGGCGGGAAGGGCCGGCTGCGGATCGAAATGAGAAAGAGGATCAAGCGATGAGCATCGCCACAGCCTATCAAGGCACTGACATGAACGCCCTCGAGCTCTTCCGCTCCGGCAGGGACTATATCGAGATCGCCAGCATTCTCGGCATGTCGGTGCCCGCCGTGGAAATGGAGATCCACCGGCTTCGCAGCGCCGAGAAGGGCGACACCGCCCAGCAGGATTACGCCGCCGGCAAGGCCAGGCGGTTTGCCGGCCGCGCCGCCAAGCCCGGCGCCCTGGTCGGTTTCGCCGGCGCCCGACGCAGGCTGCGCATTTGAGGGGAGCTCTCGAGCGGGAAGGCAGTCGCATGGAAAAGCAAGAGATCCACAAGGACATCATGGAGATCCTCAGCCCGGTGCTCGGGCAGGAACTGGCGGAGGCGATCATCGAGCATCGCAGCCGCACGCTGAAGAAGCCGCTGACGGCCTATGCGGCGAGGATCCAGGTCAGGGAGTATCTCAAGACCGGCAATCCGGTCGAGGCCGCCGAGATGCAGATCCTGCGCGGCTGGCGGGCGATCAAATCCGATTGGTATTTCAATGAGAAGGCGAGGGAAGCCGGGCCAACCAATGCAAGCGTGGGCAGAAGGACGACGGTCGATGCCGCAAGAGATTTCCTCTCCGGTGAAGATCATAGCGGGGATGCTTTCGGGCTTTCCGGCCTCCGCCGGCATTGATCCCGACATGCAGATCCGCGCCTATCTAGTCGCCATCGACGGCATTCCGGCAGAGGCGGTCTGGCGCGCCGCCAGGCTGTTCCTCTCCGGCAAGGTCAAAGACCATAACCGCGCCTTCGCCCCGAGCTCGGCGAGCTTCGCCGAAATCGCCCGCCAGCAGCAGGCGGTGATGACGGCGCAAAGCCGCCCGCGCGTCGAGGCGCCACCCGAACAGCCGCAGCCGAAGGTCGCGGCCGAGAAGATGCTGCTGCTGAGACAGGCGGCAAACGGCAGCCGCAGCGCCAAACGGGCGCTGGCTGAGATGTTTCCCGATAATCCGGTCATCGCAAAGGCCGCACGAGACGCACAGGAGGCAGTGGGATGAGAGATCTGTTCTGGACGGAAGACAAGATCGTCAAGGCGCAGAAGCTCTGGCAGGAAGGGTTTTCGGCGCGTGAGATCGCCGAACTCTTCGGCTCGAAGAAGAACACCGTCATCAACATGGCGCATCGCAACCGCGACAGGTTTCCGTCAAGGCAGGATGCGCGCAAGCAGTTGGCGACCGCCGGCGCGGCGCCCGCGCCGATCCGCCATCCCGACCGTGTCAGGCGGGTGACGCTGTCGGGCGCCGAGGTGACGATGCCGCGTGTGCCGACGATCGACGGGCCGGCGCCATGAGCGCCGTGACCAGCGCCGTGACCCCGCGCGAGCGGGAAATCATCGGCTGGATGGCGCAAGGCAAGACCGCCGCCGAGATCGGCACCATCCTCGGCATCTCGCCGATCACCGTCAACACCCACGTTGCCAACGCCAAGGCGAAACTTGGCGTGTTCAAGGAGACCGCACTGGTCGCCGCCGCACTTCGAAACGGCATCATTCGATAGGAAGGACATCCCCATGGGCGGCAAGGCCACCAAGGTGAAGATACAGCGGGCAAACAAGGGCGCAGGTCGGCCGCGCAAGGCCAATGTCGAGCGTTTCCCCTGCGGCAAGATCAAGCCGTTCGAAACCGAGAAGGAGAATATCAGCGTCGCGATGGCGGCGCGCCGGCGCATTCACGGCTTCGGCAGGACGGTTGATGACGAGACAGTCAGAAGCCCCTATGCCGGTTATACCCTCGGCCGCATGTTTCTCGACGGGCTGATATCAGACGAGCAGCGCCAGGCCGGCGACGATTACGCCGAGGTCATGGCCCGCTACCACAAGACGACGGGCATCCCGGCCCCGAGCCCGAGGGCCCAGTCGCTCTTTGCCGTCAAGGGCCATGAAGGCGAGGTGACCGAAAGCCTCGCCGACCGCGCCCGCAAGGCCAGCAACCGCATGATGGAACTGCAGGCCGTCCTTCTCCGCTGCGAGGACGGGCCGCAGGTGCGCAGCACCGTCTATAACGTCGCTGTGATGGACTACGAACATCTGCGCCAGATGCCGCCACAGCAATTGCTGTGGCTGCGGCGGGGGCTGATCGCGCTAAGGAGGGCGAAGGCGGGGTGATATGGAGGTCTGCCGCAGAGCGTGTCCCACCCTCCGTCCGCACCGGCGGTGCGTTGGGCAACAAGGCCAACCCCACACTCCGTCTCCTCGGGCTTGACCCGAGGATCAGGCTTGACCCTGGGATCCACAGCCATGCACGCGGCTGCAGTTGTTTGCGTCGCACACCATCGGCACGCAGTGCCTCGCCCGCATGGATCCCAGGGTCAAGCTCTGGGATGACGGAGGAGAGGTGATGCCGGGAGGTAGGCGGCGTCGGCGCGATGACGTTACGGCAAGGGCGGCCCTCACGCTGGCCGGCGGTACCACGCCAAAAGCCGCGCCTCACACGCTTCACCGGCGGCAACTGCGGCAACAGCGGGCGCAATCCGCACCGGCGGTACGTTGGGCAACTAGGCCAACCCCGCACTCCGTCTCCTCGGGCTTGACCCGAGGATCGGGCTTGACCCGAGGATCAGGCTTGACCCTGGGATCCACAGCCATGCACGCGGCTGCAGTTGTTTGCGTCGCACACCATCGGCACGCAGTGCCTCGCCCGCATGGATCCCAGGGTCAAGCTCTGGGATGACGGAGGAGAGGTGATGCCGGGAGGTAGGCGGCGTCGGCGCGATGACGTTACGGCAAGGGCGGCCCTCACGCTGGCCGGCGGTACCACGCCAAAAGCCGCGCCTCACACGCTTCACCGGCGGCAACTGCGGCAACAGCGGGCGCAATCCGCACCGGCGGTACGTTGGGCAACTAGGCCAACCCCGCACTCCGTCTCCTCGGGCTTGACCCGAGGATCGGGCTTGACCCGAGGATCAGGCTTGACCCTGGGATCCACAGCCATGCACGCGGCTGCAGTTGTTTGCGTCGCACACCATCGGCACGCAGTGCCTCGCCCGCATGGATCCCAGGGTCAAGCCCTGGGATGACGGAGGAGAGGTGATGCCGGGAGGTAGGCGGCGTCGGCGCGATGACGTTACGGCAAAGGCGGCCCTCACCTGGCCGGCGGTACCACGCCAAAAGCCGCGCCTCACACGCTTCACCGGCGGCAACTGCGGCAAAAGCGGCGCAAGCCGCACCGGCGGTGCGTTGGGCAACAAGGCCAACCCCGCACCCGTCATTCCAGGGCTTGACCCTGGGATCCACAGCCACGCACGCGGCTGCAGTTGTTTGCGTCGCACACCGTCGGCACGCAGTGCCTCGCCCGCATGGATCCCAGGGTCAAGCCCTGGGATGACGGAGGAGAGGTGGTGCCGGGAGAGATAGGCGGCGTCGGCGCGATGACGTTACGGCAAAGGTGGCCCTCACGCTGGCCGGCGGTACCACGCCAAAAGCCGCGCCTCACGCGCTTCACCGGGGGGTCGCTGCGGCAAAAACGGCGCAAGCCGCACCGGCGGTGCGTTGGGCAACAAGGCCAACGCCACACTCCGTCATCCCAGGGCTTGACCCTGGGATCCACAGCCACGCACGCGGCTGCAGTTGTTTGCGTCGCACACCGTCGGCACGCAGTGCCTCGCCCGCATGGATCCCAGGGTCAAGCCCTGGGATGACGGAGGAGAGGTGGTGCCGGGAGAGATAGGCGGCGTCGGCGCGATGACGTTACGGCAAAGGTGGCCCTCACGCTGGCCGGCGGTACCACGCCAAAAGCCGCGCCTCACGCGCTTCACCGGGGGGTCGCTGCGGCAAAAACGGCGCAAGCCGCACCGGCGGTGCGTTGGGCAACAAGGCCAACGCCACACTCCGTCATCCCAGGGCTTGACCCTGGGATCCACAGCCACGCACGCGGCTGCAGTTGTTTGCGTCGCACACCGTCGGCACGCAGTGCCTCGCCCGCATGGATCCCAGGGTCAAGCCCTGGGATGACGGAGGAGAGGTGATGCCGGGAGGTAGGCGGCGTCGGCGCGATGACGTTCCGGCAAACGCGGCCCTCACGCTGGCCGGCGGTACCACGCCAAAAGCCCTCACGCGCTTCACCGGCGGCAACTGCGGCAAAAGCGGCGCAAGCCGCACCGGCGGTGCGTTGGGCAACAAGGCCAACCCCGCACTCCGTCTCCTCGGGCTTGACCCGAGGATCGGGCTTGACCCTGGGATCCAAGGCCACGCACGCGGCTGCAGTTGTTTGCGTCGCACACCATCGGCACGCAGTGCCTCGCCCGCATGGATACCAGGGTCAAGCCCTGGGATGACGGAGGAGAGGTCTGCGCTGACGGCAGGCAAATGGGAAGGTGCCGGCCCGCCAACCAAAATTGGTGGTTCCACAAACGAGAGACTGCAGCTAAAAATTGCAGAAGATGAGGAACCCGGGGGGACAATATGCACTACGTTTTGGTGATGATCGGGGAAGTCTGTCTCGTCTACGCTGCCTGGCGTGCGGCGGTGGTGCGGTCGACCGCCATTCGGCTTGAGCCTGCTGGCTATCAGTTGACCTACAGCTGCGCTAACATGTCGCTGCTCCTGTCAATCCCACTGGTTGTGTGCGCCTTCCCGCCGAGGAGTATCGTGTACAGATTGATTGTTTTCGCAGTGATCACGATCGCGGCCGGTTCCGCCTATGCGAGCGGGGTTCCGTTTTTCGCCAGTCCTGATGTGCCCGACTATACCGCAAAGATGATCGTGCGTGACGCCTATGATGCCAAAGGCGACCGCCAGCGGGTCGTCCAGCATCACAAAGGCTGGACACGTGTTGAAGAGCAACGAAACGAAGAAACCAACCTTTCTTACGGAAATTTCTTCAAGAACGTGGTTCTGAGGGCAACCAGGAGGAATGGTGAAATCTCGTCATTTGAGGTCAGGCAGGTCGAACCATCTCAGGATCATTACGGCATCACGGAAGTCAGGGAAACGGATGATGTCGAGACCGTCGGCGGTGAGCAGTGTCGCTGGCGGCAGATCGTCCGGCGCATGGACAGGGACGAGACCAGTCCCAGTGAATTGACTTGCCTGACCGAGGACGGAATAGAGATCGCGACGAAAGTCCTTTTCTCCAGCGGGAAGGTCATGTCCGAGACGCGGCTGACGGATCTGCGGCGCGGGCCTGTGCCGGAAGCGGTGGTACGACCGCCTATGCAGTTTCTCGAAGCCGGTACCTGGCTCGCGCCCTTGCCACGTTACGACGATTACACCCCAAATCCTGGAGACTTCGAGGCGGAGCTGGTTAGCCACAGATCCAAGGAGAGGCTGTTGCGTCATTATCCCTGGTGGCTCCGACAGCGCGACGGTGGAGGTGGATCGATCCTGATCACCGTCTGGAACGAGCGTGAAGACCAGGGGCTTCGATATTCCGCATCCAAGGGGGAGCGCATGTTCGAAGCTGCCCGCTCCTCCTCGATTCCCGCGCCGAAGTTCAGGAGATTCGACGAGATTTATGGGATGGTCGACATGAGAGAGCAGGATCGGCTGCTCGGCGAGGACTGCGCATGGTATGACCGGACACCGAATTCGGCTGATGGGGGTCTAAGGCAATGCCTGACTTCGGACGGCATACCGCTGATTGACGACCGCTGGTCTGGCTGGGGAGACAGCGAGAGGTTCAAAATAGTGACGCTGACGCGCCGGCCGGTGGGTATGGATGAAATGCAGCCACCCCGTGATTACCTCCAGCCTGCTGCCTGGGGCTTCAGCCCTCCATACTAGGGATGGGGGATATCATCAAAGCCGGCCGAGGGCGTCCTTGAACGCTCTGTAACGGTCGCGTCGTGGGGTTCACCGGCGCGCGATTGCCTTTCAAGTTCCGCGTCGAGACGTCGCGGCTGTGAGCGGTGGGCTTGACCCGAGGATCCACGTTTGGCCTGGTCCGCCGTGGCCATGGATCCCAGGCTCAAGGCCTGGGATGACGGAGGGTGGGGTGCCGCTTCTGCCATACTCTGCTGGGGCGTCCCGATAGCAGGATGTTGGCGACCGGGGGGAGATCAGGCATGGGCTCCTTCCGCAACGCGCCGATGTGTCGGCAGAGCCCACCTCACCCTCCGTCATCCCAGGGCTTGACCCTGGGATCCACGTCGACCTCCAACTCCGGGCATGGATTGCAAGCTCAAGGGGATGATGGAGGTCGGGCGGGTGTTTTTGCCGGACAATCGCGATGCCGATCGAAGTGGGCAAGGGATGTGGGCGCTTCCAAACATATGGACGCGCCCTGGCTTTGACTGGAGTGGGCCGCACAGAGTATCGAAGTGCATGGCTGCGTTGTAAGCACCTCCGCACGGCCCATAATACTTACGATCGGCAAAGCCCGTTGTTCCCGAGCCGGCGGAATATTTTGGATGCGACGCGCTTCAGAGAGATTTGAACGGTGCGCCCGCAGCACCAGCGCAAAATCCCGCCTCATGCCCTCATGCTTTCACCGCCGGGAAAACAGAAGCGCGGCGTGGTCGTCAGGCTGCGGTAGGCCTGCGGAAAGAGCGAGCGGGGGCGCGGATCGGACTGGGGCTCGAGCGATGCCACATTGTCGCGCGATAGCGAGTGAGCTCCGGTCGCGTTTCCATTTCCCGTCGCTTGGCCAAGTCCTCGTCGCTCACTTCTCATCAGAGTTATAGGTTCCTGCCAAAACCCTATAACGGACGACAGGTCTCCGTCCCGGGGCTTGACCGAGGACGCAGGCGAGCCTCCATGCGGAAGCATTCTGTTCTAGGGGCGGTCAATCCGTCTTCAGTTGCTCGGGAAGCTGCCCATAAGCTGTCAGAATCGCCCTGACCAGTCCGGGAAAGCGCTCGTCGAGCTCGGCGCAGCGGGTCTGGTTGCGCATCTCCACGCCCTGGCGCTCGCTGCGGATCAGGCCGGATTCGCGCAGCACCTTGAAATGGTTCGACAGCGACGATTTTGGAATGATGCGGTCGCCGAGATCGGCAAGCGCCGAACAGGTACCGCCGCAGGCGGCGCCGGCGAGCTTGGCGAATATCGTGACGCGCTCGGGATCGGACAGCGCATAGAGGATCGCCTCGGGCTTTATATCCTCCAGGGCTGGGTGAAAGAGCGGTCTCATGAATTTTATATAGTCCCACTTGACATCGAGATCAACAGTTCCGAATTGCTGAACTACGGAACGAGGTTGCCAATTCCGGCGACTGTCCGGATCAGAAGGAAGAAGAGATGGCTAAGCTCACAGGGAAGGTCGCAGTCGTAACCGGGGCGTCCAAAGGCATCGGCGCCGCGATCGCAAAGGCGCTCGCAGCAGAGGGGGCGCAAGTGGTGGTCAACTACGCCTCGAGCAGGGCGGGAGCCGATGCCGTGGTGGAGGCGATCAGCGCCAAGGGCGGCAAGGCTATCGCGGTCCAGGGCGACGTTTCCAAGGCCGAGCAGGCGCAGGGACTGGTCGATGCCGCGGTCAAGGAATTCGGCAAGCTCGACGTATTGGTCAACAATTCGGGCGTTTATGAATTCGCGCCGATCGACGAGGTGACCGAGGAGCAGTATCGCCGCATCTTCGACGTCAATGTTCTCGGTGTTCTCCTGACCACCCAGGCGGCGGTCAAACATCTCGGCGAGGGCGGCAGCGTCATCAACATCTCCTCGGTGGTCACCAGCCTGGGGCTGCCGGCCACTGCCGTCTACACCGGCACCAAGGGCGCCGTCGAAGGCATCAACAGCGTGCTGGCCAAGGAGCTCGGCCCGCGCAAGATCCGCGTCAACGCCATCCTGCCAGGCATGATTGAGACTGAGGGGACGCACTCGGCCGGCGTCATCGGCTCGGATCTCGAGCAGAGCATCGCCGCCCAGACGCCGCTCGGCCGCATCGGCCAGCCCGATGATATCGCCGACGTCGCGGTCTTCCTCGCCTCCGACGACGCCCGCTGGCTGACCGGCGAACGCCTGGTAGCCAGCGGCGGTTACCGCTGAGATGTAAGTGAAAAGCGCGCGCTTCTTGAGCGCGCGCATACTCGGATACGGGTCCAGCCACCCTCCGTCGTCCTCGGGCTTGCCCCGAGGACCCGCATCGGCATCATCGGCTGTGGCCATGGATTCGGGCCTCAAGGCCTGAAATGACGGGGCCGGAGGTGCTTTTCCGCCCAATTGGCCGCCGCTCGTCGTCAGCGACGTGAAAGTGCGAGCCGCACAGTCGCTAGATCGCCGCAGCTTTTCAGCATCGTGCGATCATTCCGGCTGACCCGAGCAATGGAACTGTTCACCCCAGCGGCATAAGCCCTCTGCCCCAGCACAGAGCGTCGATCCCCTTTCCGTCAACGAATAGACGACCTTCGCCGGAGAACCCGGATGGACTTTTCGGTTCACAAGCCCGTCCGCCTCAAGTTCTCGCAGCTGCTGCGTCAGCATCTTTTCGCTGATCGCCGGAATTGACTGCCGCAGCCGGCCGAACCTGCGTGGTGTCGCGCCGAGTTCGCAGATGATGTCCAGCTTCCACTTGCCGGAGACCATCTTTATCGCGGTTGCAAGACCATTCTCGGTGGGTTTGTTCACCTTGCCCTCCTTACCGGCAGGTAACCACTTACGCCTCCGTGCGTATTGGCATCACGCTTCCCAAATCATAGCTCTCCCTCGAACGACAAGCGAGCCGAGCGTTGCGCCAATCCAATATGGGGTGTCGGAATGATGCCTGCAATCAGTGCCCTGGACACTTGATGTATGGGATCGGCGCTCGCCCGCGAGCTGCTTCAAGCGGGATATCGCACGACTGTCTGGGACAGGAAAGGAGACGGGAGGCGATCCAAGCCTTCATCATCAACCAATCATGGAACGCCTACGAAAAGCGAATTCCTGCTTCGCCGGCGCGAAACAAGAAATCACGTCAGCGAGACTGGATTCACGGCCGCTAGAAGCGGCGGCCGTTCATCACCATCAGTATTCTTAGGAGAATAAGCGTGACGAATGCAAAATCAGATACAATGCAGGCCGCCGCCATCGACCGGTTCGGTGGAGCCGACCTGATTACTGTGCGAGCCGTATCAGTGCCCGAGGTCGGGCCGAGCGATGTGCTAATCCGGGTCGAAGTGGCAGGCGTGGCCTCCTGGGACGCGGTCGAGCGTGAGGGTCACTACGACGGGGCTTTCGGAATGCCGTCGACATTCCCCTATGTCCTCGGCTGGGACTGCGCGGGCGCAGTCGTCGCCGTTGGCGGCCAGGTTAGCCGCTTCAAGGTGGGCGACCGGGTGTACGCTGCATCCATGCCGCTTCCCAAGGGTGGAACCTACGCCACGTACGCAGTAACGGATGCGGAAAACGTGTCGCTCATCCCCGCCAAGCTCACGATCGAGCAGGCGGGCGTCATGGGCTGGGATGCGCTGACCGCGCTCAGCGGCCTGGAAGAGATCGGCCTGAAGCAGGGCGATACAATAATGATCTTCGGCGCCAGCGGCGGTATCGGGCACATGGGCATCCAACTCGCAAAACGATTGGGCGCCCGCGTATTGGCGGTGGCTTCGGGCGATGACGGCGTGGCGCTATCGCAGCGGCTGGGCGCCGACGCCATCGTCAACGGGCGCAAGGACGACGTGGTGGCGGCCGCTCGTGAATTCGCCGCCGGCGGCCTCGACGCTGCCCTCGTCACCGTCGGCGGTGAGGCGGCCGACCACGCGCTGACGTCAATGCGCGACGGCGGTCGGGTCGCCTGCCCCTACGGAGTGATGCCCGATCCAAATATCAGGCCCGGCGTGGAGCTCATTCGCTACAACGGCGCCCGCGGCCAGGACGCGACCGACAAGCTTAACCGCCTGATCGAGTCTGGCCCGTTCGACGTCCATGTCGCCCGTACATTCCCGTTCGACCAGGTTGTTGATGCGCACCGGGCGCTTGCCACCCACTACGTCGGCAAGCTCGCTTTGCGGGTGAGTTGAGCAAATGGTGGGTTCCATCAGACGTCACTAGGCGTTGCGACGGCGGAACAGCATCATGGCAGACATGGAAATGTGCTGGCGCCTTCCTATGAGTTCCGCCGATCGCTGTAAGCCTGCTCGGCTTCGTCAGCGGCCATGTGATCTGGAGCTTCGGTGCGCCGATCGCAGTGGTGAGTTGTGGCGCCCAGCTTGGCAAACCGCCCGTGGCTGGCCTGGGTCGGCCTGATCGTGAGGCTTGTGCTCTACCTGCTGGCTGGCGCTCTCATCCCCGACGAGCACCTGGAAACAACGCAATCATAACATCGCCCCTGCGACTCGGCATTACCGCCGTGGCGGCCGCTAGCCTCGCAGGAGCGGCTTTTCCTGATGTCCCGCAGCGCCGCGTTCGCGGGGTCGATGTGCCCCGCCTTGGCCGGCCGGACGCGGTGTCGCAACATTTGCGCTCTGTCGCGCCGGATGCGCTAGTCCACTTCGTCGGCCGAGATGTGCTTGACTTCGGTAATTCTCACCAGCGGGATTTCGGCGCGTTCGTTTGCCTCCTTCACTTCCTGCTCCGACGAAGCGTCGAACAGGCAGAATGATCGTTCCTCGGCGGGTACGAATGTCGAGCGCAGATAGCGCACCGGCTTACCCTGCCTGGTCATCTCGGCAGTGACATTTTTCGCGCGGGATGCCGCCGCACTGAGCTGATCGGGAGTGATTCCTGGCAGGTGTCTTTCGACCATATACTGTGGCATGACGATTGTCCCTGTGTTGAGCGATGACAACATGCGTTTGGACATGCCGCGCGTTCGCTTTGACTTCCGGCCGTTGCGAATCGACATCTATTTTGCCGCCGTATTCACAGACCTCGTCCGACACTCAGCGCGTTGGAACACGGTTTCGCGCGACACGATCACGAGCGCGATTGCAGAATATCGTTACCTGTCTCGGACGCTTGCCAGCCAATACGGGCGACGGCACGAGAAGTTTACAGGCGACGCGCATCTTTATCTATTAGAATCTGCTGATGTAGTCGTCCATTTCTCCTGAAACTCATCGCCTAATTGGAAGCAACGGCGGCGTCACCTGACAGCCGGCCAGGCGAACGATCTGCCAATCCGGGTGGCTGCCACTTCGGCGAATGTTCCCGAATGCACGATGACGACGCCTGGATCGGCGAGGTGACCGAGGAGCACTACCGCCGCATGTTCGACGTCAATGTTCTCGGCGTCTCCTGACCACCCAGGCCGCGGTCAAGCATCTCGGCGAGGGCGGCAGCGTCATCAACATCTCCTCGGTGGTCACCAGCCTCGGGCTGCCGGCCTCGGCCGTCTACACCGGCACCAAAGGCGCCGCCGAGGGCATCAACAGCGTGCTTGCCGAGGAGCTTGGCCCGCGCAAGATCCGCGTCAACGCCATTTTGCCGGGCATGGTCGAGACCAAGGGGACCCACTCGGCCGGCGTCATCGGCTCTGAGATCGAACAGAGCATCGCTGCCCAGACGCCGCTCGGCCGCATCGGTCAGCCGGACGATATCGCCGACATCGCCGTCTTCCTCGCCTCCGACGATACCCGCTGGCTGACGGGCGAACGACTGATCGCGAGCGGCGGTTTCCGCTGAGGACTGGGGGAGGGCGCGCCTTCTCGAGCGCCCGCAGACCGGGCTATCGGCACACGGTTCACCCACTCCGTCGTCCTCGGGCTTGACCCCGAGGACGACGCCCGCCCTTCGCGACTGTGGCAATGGATTCCAGGCTCAAGGCCTGGAATGACGGAGGGGGGTGCGTTGCCGCCCAACTCTCCGCGGCGCCTCGCAAATCGCTAAATTATCGGCCTTGGCGCAATTATCGCTAGCGTTGTTTGCCTCGCACCTTGACCAGGCGCTTACTGCCGTTTCGAATAATAGCCTTGTGACAGAGATGGCAGAAATGCGCCCCATGTCGGCCGCCCCGGCACCATCTGCGTTTTTCCAAAAGCTGCCGTTGGCCCTGCGATCGGGATCCCAATCTTGTCTGATGTTCCAACATCCAATCAGGAAAAAAAGCCTAGTCGGCGCAACAAGTCATCTGAACATGGTGTGACTCGTTCCATTGAGTTGCCGATGGCATTGTTGGCCAAGGGGCGCCTTGCGTTTGGCCCGTTGCAGACAAAACGCTTGCCGCCCGGCAGCGCACAAACAGCCTTGCTTTTTCGGACAAGAGCAAGTCGGGAGGTTCCCCAGCTCAGACAGCCAGGCACCCTGTCAGCCTGTTGATTAGGCTCAGCGTTTCGTCACCGTTCTGGTGATCGCATACGTGGATTGCCAGCCTGCCCGGCAGCGAATTGGCTGCTTCGACGAGTTCTTCCAAGCAGCCCGACCCTTGCGGGTGCGAGGCAGCTTGTGCCTTCGTGAGCGTTCGCGCGGTAACGTGAACGGTCGCGCCCTCCTCAAGGAGGGCGAGCACAATCCCCCTTTCCCACGCCTCTGCTTGCGCCTGTAACCAATGCGACGACCTGCTCCATTTGCGACCTTCATTCCCGCCCTTTCAGCGAGTGCCATACGACCCATTGATCCAAAGCGTTTGGCCACTAATCCACTGGGCCTCCGGGGTCGCGAGGAAAGCAACCACCGGGGCAATATCGTCGATTTTGCCCAGCCGTTTGGCAGGAACAGAGTTGGTGATGTAGGCAACCGCTTCCTTGCTTTCAGGCCCATGGAAGAAGGGGGTGTCGATCGCGCCTGGCGCAATTGCATTCACCGTGATGCCGCGCGCGCCCAGTTCACGCGCCAGAGTGCGTGTAAGCTCCTCGATCGGTGCCTTGGTGCCGGCATACGCGGCATAGAAGGGTGAAGTGGCACACAAAAGCGATGTGGCAATATTGATCACCCGCCCGTTTTCCGCCAAACGTTGCGCTGCTTGGCGCATCGAATAGAACATAGCTTTCGTGTTGATGGCGAGGCAGCGCTCGAACTCCTCATCGGGAATGTCGGCAAAGTTGCCCTTCCAGATCCTACCCGCGTTGTTCACGACAATGTCGATGCTGCCAAACTGAGAATGGCAGGCGTCATACATGGCCAAGACCGTTTCGGCGCTGCCAAGATCACCTGCAAAGATCGCGGTGCGCACGCCTTGTTCGTGGCACAGGCGCGCGGTTTCTTCGGCTTGATCCCAGGTCTCCGGCTTGTGATGATGGATTAGGACGTCCGCACCCATAGAGGCGAGGGCCACGGCGAAGCCGCGGCCCAGGTTGTTCCGGGCACCGGTCACGACAGCCGCTTTGCCGTCCAGCGGGCGTGCTTCTTTGCTTTGCGCGGCGGTGCCGCTGGCTGCCAGGAGAGCACCTGCGGTAGCAGCGCCGAAGATCGCGTTCCGGCGGGAGATTGCAAGGCTGGTATTGGATTGAGCTAAGGTTTCCATGTTCGTCCCCGTGTTAGAGATGACCGAACATGAACAATCTCGGCGGCGTTGCGGAGGGTCCAATCTTGCTAAGTTACAGATCGGCGCATCTGAGATGGAAGCATGCCAAGCTCCCTGCGAAATCGCCGCCGGAAATGGGAAACATTGATAAAACCGGTATTTTCAGCGATCTGTTCGATGGGAAGGTGGGAGCGCAGAGCCAGTCGCCGCGCAGCCTCTAGCCGTCGAACAGCAAGATACGCGTGCGGCGGGAAGCCGACTGCCACTTTGAACGCTCGTGCAAAATGGAAAGGGCTGTAGGCTGCGACGGCTGCGAGATCACTGATGGTCATTGGCTTGGCAAGGTGCGCCTCTATGTAATCGAAGACGCGGCCCAAACGTCGCTCATCAAGTCCGCTCTCCGATCTTGGTCGCTCAATCGGCCTTCCGCCAAACTGCTCAATGTAGACACGCTCATAGAGCTTGCGCACCAAGGTATCACAGTAAAGTTCGTTAGCCGGAGCGAGGCCGGTCGCTGCTTGGCGGAGCCGGGTGGCAAAGCACCACACGATCGGATCTTCCCATCCGAAGGCGTCAGCCAGATCCCGGTGGCGCTCCACCGCGAGCGACTCCGCAATATTGGCCTTTAGAGCTGGCGAGGCCGTAATTTCCACCATTTCGGCCGGCGAATTGACGCGCAACCATTGGGTTGGGGCGGGTCCGTTTAACCGGATGCTGCCGGCCGGCAAATTGCGCGTGGTAACACCACCATTCGGCGTCTCCATGGCGACATTTCGTTGGCCGTTATAGCCGATTGCGATAGAGCCGGCATTGGCCCGGCGCAATTCCCCGACGCTTTCCCAGGCAGGACCTCTCACATGAACAATCCGAAATCCTATGGCGCTCAAAATGGATATTTGTTCATCGACACTCAAGACTGTCACTCGTTTGGACTCTCACCAGGAAAGTTTTGTTTCCCGAGCAATGTCAAGGTGAGGCCGTTGCTGCGGGACTCAAAGGCGGCTCCGACAGTGCGCAGGGTTAACGGATTGGACTGGACCATGCGCTAACTCGGCTTCGACCCAAAGAAATTCCACCACTGATTCGCCAGGAGCGTCGTGTTTTTGACGCCGCGCCCTCGGGTCTGCTGGCCGACGCAGCCCTACAACAAGAGGCAAGGCTTGGTCGGTTACTCCACTGGCGCCCGTCACGCGGTAGTCCGCTTTCTCGATTGCTTACGCAATACCGGACATTCCGTAACCGTCCCCAAATCGGTCATTCCATCTCGGCCGCAGCCGAACCTGCTGCTGCAACATCTGAGATATGAGGCTTCTGCTACGAACGCGCTCGTGGGTTCGTATCCGATCAACTGCAACATCCAGGTCTTTCGACGCATACCCAAGCGTTTTCTGAAACTGAACGCCTCTGGCGCCTTGCAGCGGTTCAGGGCATCCTATGATGGCTGAAAATTGTGTTATGGCAGTTGGAGGAATGCCGATGCGCTGCTTTACCGTGCTTGGACCTTCGCAGACCGGAAAATCGACAGTCGTGGAAAAGCTCGGCTCCCTGGAGGGGGCGCCGAGAAAATCCAGCTCTCCCTATGGGCTGAACTTGACAGAATTCACCTTTGGAAACGAGGCGTGGTGCGCGCTGGATGCGCCAGGACCGAACGAAGCGTTGGCGCATGTGCAGCACGCGCTTCTTGCCAGCGACGCCTGCATCCTGTGCGTTTCTCCGGCTCCCGAAGAGGCCGTGCTCGCCGCCCCCTATCTGCGCATAATCGAGGCATCGGAGACGCCTTGCATCCTCTTCGTCAATCGAATGGACGAACCGAGAGGACGGCTAAGGGATGTGATCGCGGCGCTTCAGGACTATGCAAACCATACTCTTCTGCTTCGCCAGATCCCGATCCGCGAGGGGGACAGGATCGTGGGGAGCTGCGATCTGATTTCAGAACGGGCGTGGCAATACCGGGAAGGCCAGACTTCGGCGCTGATCGCAATCCCGGAAAGCGCCGCTGAACGCGAGCACGAGGCGCGCACAGAGCTTTTGGAACACCTGTCCGAATTCGACGATTGGCTTCTCGAGGAGCTGATCGAAGATCGCGAGCCACCCAGCGACGCGCTCTATGCCATTTCGTCACGGGTTCTCAGGGAAAACCGGATTATTCCAGTCCTGATCGGTGCCGCAAGCCACGGCAACGGCATGATGAGGTTGATGAAGGCGCTGCGCCACGAGGCGCCGCAGGTCACGGCGCTTCGGCAGCGCCTGGCTCGTGCGGGCAATGTCGATGAAAACAAGCTGACCGCCGTGAGCTTTCATGCCTATCATCGTCAGAATATCGGCAAGACGGTGCTGGTGCGTGCGTTTGGCGAGGGACTGCGGCAAGGCGCGTCATTGGGCGGCTCCAGCCTCGGCGCCGTGCAGGATCCCGCAAACGGACGGTCCAGCTCGGCGATCACGCCTGCACCGGGGGATGTGTTCGCAACGGTCAAGTCCGACCACTTGACCGTCCCGTCGCTGTTGACATCAAACGCGACGGTCGCCCCGCCCGAATGGACCGAGCCACCCACGCCGATGCTTGAAAGGATCCTGGTCCCGGGCAGCGAACGCGATGAAAACAAGCTCTCCGAAACGCTGGCAAAACTTTCCGAGACGGATCGCGGTCTTGTCGTTTTGCAGGAGGAAGGCACGGGCGCCCAGCTCGTCCGCGCTCAAGGCCCGATACATCTGCGCGATCTCTGCCGAACCCTGTCCGACGTCTTCCACATCGAGGTAACCGATCGAACGCCCAGGCCGATCTACCGCGAGACAATCGCGAAGCCGTCCGAGGTTCACTACCGGCATCGCAAACAGACCGGCGGTGCCGGGCAATTCGCGGATGTGAAGCTGAGCATTCGTCCCAACGAGCGCGGCCGGGGCTTCACCTTCAGCGAAACCGTCAAGGGTGGCGTCGTTCCGCGCAACTACATCCCTGCCGTCGAAGCAGGCGCGCGCGAAGCGATGGAGAAAGGGCCGCTCGGCTTCCAGGTCATCGATGTCGGCGTAACGCTGTTCGATGGTCAGCACCATGCCGTCGACAGTTCGGAACACGCCTTCAGGACTGCGTCGAGAATGGGAGTGCGGCAGGCGCTTTCCGAAGGGTCGGCCGTCTTAATGCAACCGGTCTTCCGCAGCGAAATTCACATCCCGTCGATCTATTCCGGCAGCCTCGTCCAGATCGTCTCCGCTCTCAAGGGTCAGGTTCTCGGCTTCGACCGGGATGAAACCGCTAAGGGATGGGACATCTTCCGGGCACTTATTCCCGGCGGCGCACTTGACGATCTGGCGCGGGCTCTGCGCTCGGCGACGCAGGGCATCGGTTACTTTTCCAAGACCTTCGATCACTTCGAGGAGCTATACGGCAAGGAAGCGGACGCCATCGTGAGGGCACACGAGGAACAAGGCGTCGCACACTGAAACATTCGCGCCACTTCATGCTAGTTCCCGGAATGGGGCTCACGTCGTTGAGTTAACCGGGTTCTTCCTCACTTTGTGTGGAGCCGTGGCAGCATTCGTGCCCTCGGCAGTTCGGGAGCTGCCCGACCATACATTGCGCGCTTGAAGGTCTTGAGGCAGTTGATCCGGCCTTCGGGCTGTCCGTTGCTCCGGGCCAGCTCGATGGCGTTGCTGACGGCGTCGATGTCGCCTCAACTCATTGATTTCGGGGGAGCAGGGACTCGTTTCTTCAGGATCGCTGGTTCGAGTCCGCTCAAGAGAAGCAATATGGCCGCTTTGCGCCAGAAGCGGTCATTGCACGACCTGCTAGTATCGCTATGCTTGCGCTCATCTTTAAGTGATTTGATATAGACGGAGACGCAATGCGAAACAAAATGCACCCTGAAATGCGCGGCGCGTTGGCTCGGTTTTCGTTGTGGCTCGCGAATGGAACCCTAGGGTATCCCATCTTAGAAGGCATCAACTATTCTGATGTATTGAAAGAGCCAAGCGCCATGGAGATGGTCTACACTGTCTTTACCAACAATCTGGAGCTTGACCAGAACGGCGCTCCGCTGAATTCACGCTATTGCGAAGAGCGTGCCGCCCAATGGCTGCGGCACTACTGCGACCCGACGTATAAAGTGGAGCCACCATTTGCAGAATTTGAACATGAAGGCCAATGGCCGCCGGTTTTAAAAAATGCTCCGGACTGGAGGCCTGAACGCCAGAGGTAAATCCCGTCATCCGCGTTGGCAATCTTCTGATTTTCCGCCTCCTGACCGCTTTGGGCCGATAGCCCACATCGATAGTCAGCCAGTTTGCACGCCACGGGCGGACGTTTGCTATGCGCGATGATCTCTCGGCCAATGCAGCAGGATGGACCGGTTGCTCGTCATATCCACGGCCAAGGATGCGTTCTTTTCGACTAATTGCCGGGCTTCTTTCAGGGTCGTGGGATACTTCACACCGAGCCGATAGTACGGAAAGCCTTTTGAGATAAGAAATGTCGCCACCGCCCACCCCTTCTTGTCGGCAGCGCAAGGCGCACGGAAATCCGATCCCGTCCTATAGGTTATACCCGCGCAACGTGGGCAAGTCTTCTGTGTAGCATCGGCGGGTCGTTTGAAAACCCGTTGACAGTCGAGGCAAGCAAATTTCGTCAGGGATCGGGTCATGCAGTCTCGCGATCTGTACAGAGGTAAACCAGAAGCTGCTGCATTCCGCACATCGTTGCAAGTGTAAGATGGCGGCTTGGGCCGACAGCAGACTTCAGCCGTTTGTTCGTCCCGAATAATTCCACGGCAGAAGCTCATCGATGCGACGTTGCCTGTGACCATTGACAATGGCGATGAGCGTCGCGGTCAAATAGCCCAACAGATCGACGGCATTGAACTTGCAGGTTTCGATGGAGGCGGTGGTTGCCCAGTTCTCGGCACCTGTATCGTGGCCCGCGAAGAGCGCGTTCTTGCGATTGAGGGCTATCGGCCGAATGGTGCGCTCGACTGTTGTTGTCGATCTCGATGCGGCCGTCGGTCAGGAAGCGCCAGCACGCTCACCGCCATCGTCAAAGGTCATCAGCAAAACCGGATCGATGAACTTCTGCCGTGGAACTATCCAGTTTAGATGATCAATCGCAAAAGTGACTGCAGCAGTCGGACGCGAAGAGACATAGGAACATTATCGTTCCGTCGGCTACGATTAACGCTTTCTACGGGTTGATCTGATGTAAGCGGGAAGCCTAAATGCAAGTACGAATGCGGCCAGGTAAAATCCAAAGATGTGGATCATACTCTTCCAGATGTTCGCCTCTATCGGCGAATCGAAGCTCATTCGATAACGCGAATAATGCTCAGTTGGTCCGATGTACGCCGACGCCAAGCTCGCAGCTAATACAATGATGAACACCGTCATCATTCCTTGGACGTGGTAGCTGTCGGATGCAAACAGTTGCTTTACAAGAAACACGACGACGGCAGGGAGCATGACCATGCTGGCAAACGATCGCATGGCGATCAACAGGCATTGATCAGACTGCGAATAACCACTTGTTTTCAGAACAGATAATATGGCGGTATTTGGGGGCCAAAACCGCAGGAGAACCTCGTTATTGACGAACTCGCAGGATATTGACGGGTGGAGTCTAAAAACGAGAAACGTAAAGAATATCACGGCACTATAGGCTGCGATGGTAGCGCAAATGACGCCTAACTGTCGGCTTACAATATTTTGATCTGCCTTAATCTCCCTAGCCACGTGATCGAAGATATCTTCGTTGACCTCGTCATTCATCCATTCACCACTTCGGAAGGAACATTCGAGGTTCCGAGTAACACCGCAAATGTCGGAAGACAATGACATGGCTATTGCAGTCTGGCCCCAGGTCCTCGAAACCACTGCTTCTTATCTAGGTGTGAGCTGCACACTGCTTAAGTGCAATCCGCTTGTCGGCAAGTTGCTCCCCAACCCGAGCTGTCGCACATTCTTCCTTTAAACGCTGCCTTGCGACCGGAGCTTTGGGTCGTCATATTCTTATCCGCATTCTTGATCACGTCCACAAGTCAGCTCTTTCAAGTGGAGACGGCAGTGATGAAGGCCTTTTGCTGAGCTTTTTACAGCTCCTTGGAATAACATGAGATAGTGGCATGCTCCGAAAAGCGCTACTGACAGACATAATGGCGCTCAAAGCTGTCCGGTCGTCAGTCGTTGAAAATACCTTAAACGACGTGTCCAAGGTCACCGACGCGGACTACGAGTGGTATGTAACGAACCCTGGAGTCGCCCTTTGGGAAGAGAACGGCACCGTGGTTGGCTTTTCCGCCGCTGATCCACGCGACGGAAACGTCTGGGCGCTTTTCGTCGCTCCCGGATTTGAAGGAAGAGGGATCGGCTCGGTTCTGCTGGGCGAAGCCTGCGCCTGCTTGAAGGAGGCGGGCCTCGGCCGCGCTTGGCTCACCACTGATCCGGATACCCGAGCCGAGAGGTTCTACCGAGCGGCTGGATGGGAGCATATTGGCGAGAACGATAACGAACTTCTCTTCGAACGATCACTATGAGTTTGCCGAAGATTTGCGCGACTAGGTCGACGTGCAGCCAATTGGCTTCTTTTCAAACAACATGCTTTCAAAAGGGAAACACCAGATGAAACTCGGTTTGGAGCTGTTCGTCGAAGCGCCTGAGAAATCACTCGATTTCTATCAGCGGGTTCTGGGCTTTGAAATTCAGGGTACTGCGAGCGCAGAATACACTATGTTGAGAAATGGTGACGCCGTCGTCTCGGTCAACGCGCGATCCGTGCTTTCAAATGATCATCCAGTGCGGGTCGAAAACGGCGAGCGACCTGGCCTTGGCGTCGAGATCGTCATGCGGGTAGCCGACGTCGAGGGTGCCTATCGCATCGCGAAGGACAGCGGTTGGCCCGTGTCCGATCTTGCCCTGAAGCCCTGGGGTCTGCGCGACTTCCGCCTTGTCGATCCTGACGGCTATTATGTCAGAGTGACCAGTACGAGCTGACGTGTGTCCGCCCGTTTGCCCAGTATCGTTTTTTCCAGCAACCACTTACCTACGCAATTTTAGTAGATATCTTACTGACGATCATAACTTGTTCCGTTTCTTGTGGTCGGGGTGATTGCACTTTCACTGGAGACACGCATGCCACGCTTTTGGGCGAACAGAACTTGGTCGTGGAAATGGGTCCGAATCCCGCTGCTGGTCATATCGCTCTCCTGCACGCCGTCCCAGGGATTCGGCACTGCCGACGTTGTGGCGAGCGGCAGAGCGATGGTTCCGTCATGCGGCGGGATATTCGACTTGTGTGGTTACTCAGACCGACAGAGTGGCAAAGAACTGATCCCCAAGTTGTTCGAGCGGGCTATACTGTTCTCGGAGGGCTTGGCCGCCGTGCGCATGAACGGCCTCTTCGGCTACATCGATACGACAGGCAAGGTTGTCATCGAGCCGCGCTTCGACCTCGCCGGGCCCTTTCATGATGGATTTGCGGAAATCCTAGTCGGTCAACAGACCGGAGTCGTCTCAGAGAGTGGGGAAGTGGTGCTGGAACCGCAATTCGGTCGTTCTACACCAATCATGGGCGATGTCCTCATCGTGCGGAAGGGTCATTTTAGACCAAAGCGTCCTCCTGAACTGGAAGAATTGGAATCGTTCGATGGACTTTACACTGAGTACGGTCCGATGGGCCTTTACAGCCTGCGCAAGGGCTGGCTCACCGAAGAAACTTATGAATTTCGGCGCTTCGAACGTGGCCGACCGGGTTACGTTTGGGCCCGCGACCTAAGAGCGAAGCAGTCGCGATTTGGCCTGATGAACAATGAGGGAGAATGGAAGGTCGAACCGATGTTCGATACGGTTCAACCACTTTTCGACGGTCGTGCCGTTGTTTCGGTCAAGGTTAAAGACACGGAAACGCGGCGTCAGCTTTGGGGTGCGGTCGATGCCGACGGAAAGCTGGCGATCCCCATCGCCTACGACTGGCTGTCATATTGGGATCAGGGCTATTCGGTGGCGAGACTGAATGGCGAGGAAGGTTTCCTGGATACAGGCGGCAGTCTCCTCGGAGGCAGGTTTTTCGAAAAGGTCGAGCGCGACCTACAAGGAAAGCCGCTCAAGGTGCAGCTCGATGGCAAATGGTTCGGCATCACTGCTGACGGAAGGCTTGTTGATGTCCCCGAGGAGAAACCCTTCCCCTTCAGAACTGGTAAATTGCCTGCTCCTTCCAAAAATACCCAGTGCAAGAGCGGTGTTTCGATCATATCGAAGGACGGTGATTGGGGGCTGCGCGGCCCCGACGGGCGCATGCTTGTCGACGCTAAGTTCGAAGCGATCTCGTGTTTTCGCAGCGGGATCGCCTGGGTGCCAGACGCGACGAAGAATGCCTGGTGCCCAATCGGCCCAGATGGCAAAGGTCGCAGTAAGCCCGATTGCCGCCCGACTTACTACGAGTACAAGCTGCCCCATTACTATCCGGAGGAACTCGACCCTGACCCGTTCAGAAGCAGCGTCCTCTGGATGCGGGCCTACCTAAAGCACGGTGTGGACCCTTTGTATCCGCCACCGAAGCTGATCGGAGACGGAGTGCAAGGGACAGGCACGATTTCTGTGTCATGCAGGGACATGATCGGGTGCGATTGAAGACCACGCACCCCGCCCCTTTAGATACACAGCCGCTATCGCCAAAGGCCACAAACAGCGTCGGATGCAGAGCTATTGCCGTGAAGTCGCGCTACGGACGGAGGAAACCCAATCGTTCCGCGCTTCCGCCCAGGAGGCCAGGGGATGAGCGAAAAACCCGCCGATATGTCCATCCGCCAAGCTTGGCTCCCGAAGACCCTTACCAGAGGCTATCTCCGCCATGTTCCCATCGGCTCGAAGACAACCGGGGCCTGACGTAGCAATTGCCACCAACCGATCATGATGCGGCTTTGGCCGCTTTGCGCCAGAAGCGGCTGTCAGGGAGACACGCAACTCAGATCGTCGCTATCCCTTGACAGCTCGTCAGGCCCCGCACGGTTCGGTTCTCATCCCGAACAAGCATTCGGTCATTTCAATGCTGCGAACTTCTCGACCATGGCAGTTGGTCCAGAGACGATCAGCAGGTCGCCACGCTCGACCATCGTATCTTGCGTCGCATAGGTGAAGTCCTGATGAGGCCTCTTCACCCCCACCACGGTCACCCCGTGCTTCGTGCGCACCCCCGACTCGCTCAGCGTCTTTCCCGTTGCTTCGGCAGGCGCGGTGGTCTTCACAATTGCGAAGCCGTCATCAAACTCAATGAAATCGATCATCTTTCCCGTCACCAGATGGGCAACACGCTCGCCCATGGCCGCTTCCGGATAGACGACGTGGTGTGCTCCGGTTCGCTCGAGAATTCGTCCGTGGTTCGGGCTTAACGCCTTCGCCCATATATCAGGCACGCCAAGCTCGGAGAGCGCCAGGACCGTCAGCACACTCGCTTCGATGTCGGTCCCGATCGCGACTACCGCATGGGCGAAATCCTGTAAGCCGAGCTTTCTCAACGTGTCGGCATTCGTGCTGTCTGCCTCGACGACGTGGGTCAGCCGATGGGACCAGTCTTGCACCAGCTGGGCGCTTTCGTCCATGGCGAGGACGTCGTGCCCAAGGTGGACGAGGGACTGCGCGACGGCAGTTCCGAAACGGCCAAGGCCGATGACAACGACGCCGTCACCCGTGAAAGCCGTATTTTTAGCCAACGATTGGGCGCTCCTCTGGATAGCGGTAGGGGACATATCTTTCCTTGAGCGCCAGGGCGCTCGCCACCGTTATGGTGCCAACCCTTCCGACGAACATCAAGGCGACGATCACCAATTGCGCCGATGGCGGAAGATCGGCGGTGATGCCGGTGGAGAGGCCGACGGTAGCGAAGGCCGAGATGACCTCGAACAGGACGGCTTCAAGGGAAAAATGCGTGACGCTCAGGACGAAAAGCACGCCGGCTCCAATGGCACCGAGCGCCAGGAGGACCACGGTAAGCGCTTGCCGCTGCACATGCCGGCCGATCCTGCGCCGGAATATGTTCGAGTCCGCATCTCCGCGGATTTCAGCCCAGACGACGACACCGAGAAGCATGAAGGTCGTGACCTTGATCCCGCCCGCCGTGCCAGCGCTTCCGCCGCCAATCAGCATCAGTGCGTTGCTCAGCGTCAGCGTCTCGGTGGTCATCTTGCCCACGTCGACCGAGTTGAAGCCGGCGGTGCGTGTCATCACCGAATGGGTCATGGCGTTGAGCAATTTGTCGGGCAAGCTCATCGGGCCCAGAGTTGCCGGATTGGCCCACTCATAGGCGGCAACCGCAACAAATCCGACTATGAGCAGGATAGCGGTGCCGACAAGCGTGATCTTGGCGTGAACGGAAAATCGCGAGGGATCGCGCACACCCTGCGGCAGTTCGAAGAGAATGGGGAAACCCAGGCCGCCAATGACCACTGCGAGCATAATGGGACCAAGGATTGCCACATCCCCCGTAAAGCCCATCAGGTTGTCCGAAAAGGTGGAAAAGCCCGCATTATTGAAAGCGGAGATCGATTGGAAGAGGCCGTGCCAGAGGCTTTCCAGCCAAGGGAGCCCATAGCCGAAATGGAAGCGGAGGATGAGGACCAGTGCGGTAACCGCCTCTACAGCGAGAGTAACGGTCAAGATCAGCCGCAGCACGCTCTTGACATCGCCAAGCCCTGAACTCCGGGTTTCGGCTTGCGCCACCAAGAGATTTGACAGCCGGAGTCTCTTTGTGACCAGCAGCCCAAGGAGAGTTGCCCCAGTCATGATGCCGAAACCGCCGACCTGGATCAGCGCGAGAATGACACCCTGTCCGAAGCCGGACCAATAATTGGGCGTGTCGTGGACGATGAGGCCTGTCACGCAAACGGCCGAGGTCGCCGTGAACAGGGCGGAGAGGAATGGCGCGCCGGCCGGTCCGCTGCGAGAGATCGGCAGCATCAGAAGCAGTGTGCCTATCGCGATGGCGGCCAGGAAAGCAATCGGTACCATTCGAGCGGGATGTCGAATCGATTGCGGCACATTCACCTCTGTTTGTCCTAAGGGTCTTCACCCCAATATGGCCGTTCGCGGCAGGACACTCCTACAGCGAGCTGGGCGCGGGCAAAAGAGGCGATTGCACAAATGATTGGGCTGGTGCTCCTGTTTCGATAGCAAGCACCGTATATGGGACCTCGTCACGCCAACAGTCGAGGAACTGTGGTTGGATAGCCGATCAGAGTTCGCGCATTCTTCATTCAGAAGAAGGCAAAGCGCCCTGTCCAACTCGAAATGACGGAGCAGACGAAAACAGCACTCTGGGCATTGTTTCCGTCGGTCAGGAGGACCGGCGCAAGCTTTCGCTTCCTGCCAGGCGCTGACGGCGTCGATGTCGCCTCGAACATGAAGGAACGCCAATTTCGATAGGAGATCGCATCATATTCCGCTAAAATGTTGCGGTCTGGCCAATGCGTTACCCTTGGTGCTTCCATGAGACAGAAGCTCGCTGCAGTTCTGGCGCTCGATATGGCGGGTTACAGCCGACTCATGGAAGCCGACGAGGCAGGCACGCTTGCCCGCCTGCGGACCCATCGAATTGAATTGATTGATCCAGCGGTCGCCAAGAACGATGGTCGTATCATCAAGACGACGGGCGACGGTATGCTGGTCGAGTTTCAAAGCGTGAGTGACGCGGTGCGTTGTGCCGTCGAAATACAGCAGCGCATGAAGCGGCGCAACTCCGATGTCGCCACGGACCGGCGGATCGAGTTCAGGATTGGCATAAATGTTGGTGACATTATATTCGAAGACGGCGATATCTTTGGCGATGGAGTGAATATCGCCTCTCGGGTCGAACAGCTCGCCGACGTCGGCGGGATTTGCATCACAGCGGCGGTTGCGGCGCAGATCGCCGATCGGCTCGAAGTATCGATCGAAGACTTGGGCGAAAAGGTGCTCAAGAACATCAGCCGCCCGGTGCGGCTCTATCGCATCGGCATCGATGAGGAAATTGCTGCTCACCCGGCGGTGAAAGAAACGTCGCAGAGGCGACGTACGAACACCAAGCCATCAATCGTGGTGCTGCCGTTCGACAACATGAGCGGTGATCCCGATCAGGAGTTCTTCGCCGACGGCCTGACTGAGGACATCATCACGGAACTCTCTCGCCACCACGAGCTCTTCGTGATTTCCCGAAATTCCAGCTTCGTTTACAAGGATAAATCGACCAATGTCCGTGAAGTCGCCGAGAAGCTCGGAGTCCAGTACCTTGTAGAAGGCAGCGTGCGAAAGATCGGAGACCGGCTGCGCGTCACCGTTCAGTTGATCGATGCGGTCAACGACACACATATCTGGGCCAACAAGTATGATCGTAAGCTCGACGACGTCTTTGCCATTCAGGATGAGGTGACGGCCTCAATCGCGGCCACACTTCCCGGACGCGTCGAGGCGGCCCAGCGCGACCACTTGTCCAGGATGAAGCCGTCGAACATGGTCGCCTATGAATGTGCCCTTGCCGCGAAGGTCTTACATCACCGAAGCACAGCCGAGGACAATTTGAAGGCCCAGGCCTTCATCGACAAAGCAATCGCACTCGACCCCGGATACGCCCACGCCCATGCGTGGCGAGCGTGCATCCTTGGCCAGGCGTGGGTGCACGGCTGGTGCGAAGACAAGGACGCCACCTGGGAGCAGGTGACTAGCGAACTCGACAAGGCACTGGCTCTCGACGACAACGATGCCGACGTGCACCGCATTCTCGCCGCAGTCCGCGTCAGCAGCAACCAGCTTTCGGAGGCGCAATATCATCAGGAAAGGGCTCTTTCCCTCAATCCGAATTACGACTTGGTCGTCGTGCAGCAAGGTGAACTTCTTACCTGGCTCGGGCGGCCGGAAGAGGGCATGGACTGGATACGCAAGGCGATGCGGCTCAACCCCCATCATCCCGAACGCTTTTGGAGCCACCTGGCAAAGGCCCATTTCGCAGCCCGACAGTACGACGAGGCGCTCGAGGCGTTCAAGCGCTTGTCGACGATGGATCATGAACAGCATGCCTTCGCCGCGGCCTGCCACGGCTGGCGTGGCGACGCCGACAGCGCGCTCTCCCATTTGAAGAAGGTGCGAGCACTCGCGTCGGATTTCGACGTTGAGACTTTTCTTTCCACCCTGCATTACGCGCAGGATTCCAATGTGCAGCACATGCGGGATGGTCTCGTCAGGGCGGGTGCGACAGACCCCGCTTTTTCGACGACCGGAGCCGCAAGAAGCAGCTAGGACAAGCGCAGCGTCCACCTCAGAGATTGGCCTTGACGGCCCCCCTTCGGGAGCGTCATGTCCGCGCCTTCCAATGGCAATGGGTATCGGCGGCAGGCGACCGCCTGCGCCTCGTGAACTCGTACCCGGTCTGGAGAAGATCCAACTTCCGATGGCAGCGCACACATCTCTTCCTGTTCGCCGGTGATCGTCATGCCCTACCGCGAACATTCAATTAGTGATATCTTTATTAGCGGTCATTCGGATCAGCGGGGGAGGCTTTGTCATGACGCCTTGGGAGATTGATGCGCTTGCGATCACCAACTGCAATTGCAGCTCCGGATGCCCCTGTCAGTTCAACTCGCTGCCGACGAACGGTAACTGCGAGGCTGCGGTGGGATTCGCCGTCAAGTCGGGTTTCTACGGCGACGTTAGGCTGGACGGCGTGAAGATGGCGTTCACCGCCAAATGGCCTGGTCCGATCCATCTCGGGAACGGGACGATCCAACTGATCGTGGATCCAAGTGCCACTCCGGCACAGCGCGACGCCGTCGCGACCATCGTCTCCGGCGGCGACACCGAGGATATGGCTACCATGTTCTGGGTGTTCAGCAAGATGTCTCCGAACAAGCTCGACGTTTTGACCAAGCCGATCGATCTGGAGGTCGACGTCGAGAAGCGGACGGGCCATGTCCGGGTCCTCGATGTCTTCGAAATGGACATCCAGCCTATCCGTAATCCCGTCACCGGAGCCGAACACCGCGCCCGCATCAACTTGCCGCATGGCTTCGAATATCGGGTGGCCGAGATTGCCAGCGGCACGACCAGGACATTCGGCATGATGTCGCTCGAAAACATCAAGGATAGCCACGCCCATATCTGCAGGGTCTACATGAACGGCCAGGGCGTCATCGAACACGCCGCCTGAGAACACCCATGGCGCTGCCAACAGTCGAACGTATCCTCGGACGCGACCGGGTCATCGTGGTTGTGTCGCTATCGCTCTGCGTGGCCCTGTCCGCCTGGTACATCCTCGACGGAGCGCGGACGGGCATGTCTCCCGTGGAGATGTCCGTCGAGACCGGACCCGGCGGGGCGCTGCTTGCTGGCACCGACGACATGATCAGCCCCCAAGCGTGGTCGGTGCGCTATGGTGTGATCGTTTTCGCCATGTGGTGGCTGATGATGGTCGCCATGATGGTGCCGAGCGCGGCGCCGACCATCCTGCTCTATGGAGCGCTTCATCGAGACCGTGGCGCGCGGGGGGCGCTCGAATTTCTTGCCGGCTACCTGGCAATGTGGGCCGCGTTCAGCCTTGTGGCGACCTCGGTTCAAGGTGTTCTTGCCGCAAGCGGCTTGATGTCCGCCATGTATATGAACCTTGCGACCAGCTATTTGGCCGCGGCAGTCCTCATCGGCGCCGGGCTGTATCAACTTTCGCCCGTCAAAGCCGCATGCCTCGATCACTGCCGAGGTCCAGTCGAGGCGCTCATCCGCCATCGCCGCACGGGCAGGGCCGCTGCATTCCGCATGGGCCTGGTCCACGGTCGATTTTGCATCGGTTGCTGCTGGGCATTGATGATGCTTTTGTTCGTGGGCGGGATCATGAACATCTGGTGGATCGCCGCCATCGCAGTCTATGTAGCCGTGGAGAAGCTCGCTCCTGCCGGAAAGAACGTCTCCCGCATCATGGCGGCGGTGCTGGTCATAGCCGGGATGGCTCTTCTCACGACATCTTTCGCTGATCTGATGTGGACCTAGCGACGGCTGGAATCTCGTCATCAGCATCGGGCCTTAGTTCAAGTTGTCGCGTAGAGTGGATTTAAAAATCCTGTTGCTCGGCTCTAGTTCTTCCAACTCTAGCAAAGCAGCCGCGAGCGAGCATCAAATCGAGGGCGCCGACGGCCGGTCGACGTCACTTAATCGATTCCCCGGCCTATGGAAGTTCTATCTCACCCTCCACCACGTGGTTGAGGCCGCTGCCTTCGGCCGTCAGCGTCATGCGAACTTTCAGCTTCTTGCCGTCGATTTGCACGTTACGCACCGTCTCCTCGATCTTACGCTGCGAGGTCACGCCGACTTCCTTTAGGAACTTGCGGATCGACATGTTGAAGGCGTCTTCGCTCATGGCGGAACTCCTCTACATCCGAAAGAGATTGTAACGGAAGGAAAGTGGCCGGGGAAGCTATCGAGTTGGTGAAGTACATCAGAGAGCTCTGACGTTTTGGGCGATGACGGCAATATCGGCGAGCTTTATCGGATAGAGGCGGATCTGCGTGGTCATTTGCCGGACACGATGCCGGAGCGGAGAACTGGGCGACCGTCGCGTCGCTGATCGAGACCTGCAAGCTCAATTCCGTCGATCCGTTTGCGTATTTGGCCGCCACGCTCACCTCTATCGTCAATGGCCACAAGCAGAGCCAAATCAACGGACTGATGCCGTGGAATTATCCGGGACGGACAAACGGCTGCTGTTGGCCCATTGCGGTCACGCATCTCTGGCTACAAGCACGAAGTAGGCATCATCGTGGGGATAGCTCCTGACGTAGGTGCTTGCCTTCAAAGCACCAAATGAAACCACATCGGTATCGATGCTCGGGTCGAAGGTTCGAAGAACCAATTGTCGTAAGAAGCGTGATGATCATCGGCCTAGGACGGTCCCGCACTTCACACGCTCGATCGGCTGCGGCCATGGATTCCAGGCTCAAGGCCTGGAATGACGGAGGGTGGGGGTGCGTCTCGGCCGAACTCCGGCGCCTCTGCACCCAAGCGCGCCTTAGTTCTTGATCACATTGATGTTGACGGTGACGTCCTTCACGGTTCCCTCACCGTAAGAGACTCTGACCTTGTCGCGCCAAACGCTGCGGACTTGGCGCGGGAGATTTCCGCGTTACCTAAGCCGGCGGCATGGAGGTAGACGATGAAGATGCAGAAATTCAAGATCGCCGACGCTTCGCTGGAGCGTTCCCCGGGGCAGGAGGCAGATATCCGCGTCGGCAATCTCGTCGATGAGCGGCATGGCGGGCCGGTCACCATCGGTTACGGACGCTACGCGCCCGGCCAGAGCCTGACTGAAACCATGGCGGTCGACGATGTCATGATCGTTCTCGAAGGGCGGCTTTCGGTTTCGACAGAGGCGGGAACCGTCAGCGCCGGGCCGGGCGAGATCGTCTACATGCCGAAGGGCGAGACCGTGACGATCCGCTCGCATGAGGAGGGCGCAGTCACCGCCTATGTCACCTATCCCCACTGGCGCCCGGCGCATGCATAGCCGCAAGGTAGCGAGATGCTTTTCCTCGGCCGCCTCGTTGGATCTCCGCAGCTTGGGGTTACGGCAGCGAGGGCTGATGTAGCCTGTGCCGGTATTGGGGTTGCGGATTGACCGCACTCGGATGGATGCAAAGATCTCTGTCTGTCGGCAACGAGGGTTTGGCATCTCTATCGCGACCTTGCCTCCGTAACGGGCTTCAAGGCCGGTATTCTGCCAGCGCTTCCACAAAACGGATCACGTCATCGACCATGCTGTCGGTAAAGATATCGTTGTGACCCGCGCCGTCATAGATCAACATCTGCTTGGGCTCGGGTGCGATCTCGTACAACGCCTGCCCTGATGAAAGCGGGATGCTGTCATCGAGCCGTCCATGGAGGAACAACTTCGGTTGTCTCACTTTGCCTATGCGGAGGTCCGACCGGAAGGGATCCTTGAGAAGAAGCTGGGCAGGGAGGTACGGATAATGCCTCTGCGCAACCGACAGAACCGACAGGTACGGAGAGACAAGAATGACGCCCGCGACCGGCCTCTCCGCGGCCGTATTCACGGCAACGCCGGTGCCGAGTGACCGGCCGAGCACGACGATTTCGCTTCTGCAACGTGCCGAAAGCCAGTCGAATGCGGCCATTCCGTCCGTCAGCAGTCCCTGCTCGCTGGGTGAGCCGGTCGATCCGGGATAGCCTCGATAGGAAATCGCCAGCAATCCAATCCCGCGCGCGGCCAGCGCCTGTGCGAGAAACGCGTAATTGTCGACGCGGTCACCGTTCCCGAAAAAGAGGAGCACGCAGGGCTTGTCGCTGTCACCCTGGCTGTGCAGCCCCAGTAGCATCTCCCCGTCGGGCGTCTTGACGCGGACCGACTCGCCCCAAGCCGCGTGCTCGGCGGCGGGTGTGGCGCCGGCTCCGGGATAAAGCAGGCTCCGCTGCGAGAAATAGACCAGAGCCACGATCGCCAAGTAGGCGATGACCGCCATCAGCGGCAAGATCAGCAAGTACCTTGTGGTGCTCACGACAGAATCTACCCGCCGGTTTGGCTATGGCCAGAACGCTCTGCAGCAACCGCGGCCCGTCACGGCGTGGGGTGTTCTGCATAGCGGCAATATATGCACAAAGCGTTCCTGTGGAGAAGGGGCGAGAGCGTGCCTCTCACGCTGGGAATGGGTTTCGCCACGCATCCAGTTCTTCAAGCCGTCCGTACCAGGCCTGAATATGCCGAAACTCCGCGAGTGGTATCTCGGCGGCGGCGGCATAAGGAAGCGCAGCAGCCAAAGCGAAATCTGCAACGGTCAGTGTCTTGCCGACGGCGACGCTATTGGCGGCGAGATGATCGTCGAGCACCCGGCCGTGGAGCCGAAAGCTCGTCTTCGCGTCTTCGATCACGGCGACGTCAGGCTTCCCGCCGAACAACGGCTTGATCAACATCTCAAACCACAGCGTTGCCCCGTGCCGGGTGAAATGGTTGGCATCCCAGCTCAACCAGCGCAGCACGTCGATCTGCCGGTGGTCATGCGGCCAGAAATCCGATGCGACTGCGTCAGACAGCCTGCACATGATGGCGTTCGCTTCCCACAAGGTTCCGGCATCTTCCTGCAGCACCGGGACTTTGCCGTTCGGGTTCAGCGCCAGGAAGTCCGCGCTCCGCTGTTCTCCGCTTGCCAGGTCAACCCTGACGAACTCTACGCCGGCCTGAAGAAAACGGGCGGCGGCGCAGGCCTTCCGGGGATTGAGCGTCTCGCAATAGTAGAGCTTCATCGCCGCCTTACGCATGCTTCGGCCCTTCGGATTCAGTCTCGAGAAAGAAGCCCAATCGCTCGAAACTTTGCGACCAACCGGATTCATGACCCTCAAGTGAAGATGCGCTTGCAAATCCACTCTGCCTGAAAGTCATTTCCGTGCCGCCGTCGCTTTCCCTGAAAGTGATGGCGACGACCGTTTCGGGGCTGGTTTCGCCGCTTCCCGTCTCCCAGGCATGTGTGAAGACAAGCCTGTGCGGCGGCTCGACCTCCAGATATTTTCCGCCGACCCAATGTTCTTCTCCATCCGGTGCGATCAGACAGGCGCGGTGTCTGCCGCCGGGCCAGGCTTCAAGTCTGTCGCCCACCGCCTTGAAACCGTGAGGACCACACCACTGCACGAAGGCTTTCGGGTCGGTCCATGCTCTGAAAACGAGATCGCATGGGGCGTCGAACCTTCGCACAAGAACCAGGTCGCGGCTGTTGTCGGTGGCGGTCTCCGGATTAGTCATTTTCGTATCCTTGTACCTTGGTGAGATAGTCATCGAGACGATCGAAGCTTTGATCCCAGAAGCGTCTGTAATCGGCGATCCAATCAGCAATTGTCTTCAAGGCTGCCGGCTCGAGGATGCGGGGACGCGCATTCGCTTCCCGGCCAGAGCGGATCAACCCAGCCTGCTCCAGGACCTTGAGATGTTTTGAGATGGCGGGCTGAGACAACTCGAAGGGATCGGCGAGTTCGGCCACGGTCGCCTTGCCGTTGGCAAGCCGCGCCAGAATTGCTCTCCGTGTGGGATCGGAGAGCGCGGAGAAAATCGCATCAAGCCTGTCGTCCATGCATCACCATTTAGCTATATAGCCAAATGGATACATTGGATGGAGGGGAATGTCAAAGGCAATTTGCGCTTGGCAATGACGGCGAGGACCCTCGGCGATGAAGCGGAAGGTCCTGCGTCTGCTGATCCCCGGCCGGGAAGCCGCGCCGGCCCGTACCGCTCGCGACGTCGACCCCCGATGCACCATTTTTCCAGGCGCTGCCCAGCCTCACATCGGCGGCATCTTTTCGAAGTTGGGGACATCATGGTCGACCAGGTCCCAGGCATGGCCGCGCACGGTGTAGGTCACCGCCTGTGGCCGATATCGCTCGGGCTCGTCGAGGCTTGCGGCGTGGATGGTGAAGAAATCCGGCATATAGGAGAAGGTCAGGTAAACAGGCGCACCGCAGGCGGGGCAGAAACCGCGCGTCTTGACGTTGCCGTTGTCGGCGACCATCTCCCAATGGCTTGCCTCACCTTCGAGTTTCACCGCCTGCCGGCTCGGGAAGGTCAGATAGGATCCGTGGCCGGTGCCGCTCGTCCTCTGGCAGTCGCGGCATTGGCAGTCGTTCATCGCGATCGGCTCGGCCGTGATCTCATAATGGATCGCGCCACAAGCGCACCCGCCGGTATAGGGCTTGCTCATCTATTTCTCCTGATGTTGTTGGGATGCGGTCTTTCGAGCCGCTTCAATCCTGTTCGCCGGCAAGGCCGCCGATGTTCTTCACGACCTTCTTCCAGCCTTCGCCCATCTTCCGGAAGGCCGTGTCATTCTCCGGCAGGACGAAACCGGAATGGACGAGCCGCAGCCGCGTGCCGTCTTCGGCCTCGGAGAGAATGAAGGTGACGACGGTATCGAGCCGCGATCCGTAGCCGACATTCCCGGCATGGCCGCCTTTCCAGGCATAGGAGAGACGCTTGTTCGGCTTCACCTCCAACACCTCGCAATGGATGGTGCCGTCCCAGGCGCCGGCCGGCGTGGTCTGGTAGGTGAAGCGCTTGCCCTCCACCGGCTCGAAGCCTTCAGGCACCATCAGCCAGCGGCCCATCAGCTCGGCCGTGGTCAGCGTTTTCCAGATCGTCTCGGGCTGATGCGGGAAGACCTCGTCGACAACGATATCATGCGTGTCGGGCTTCAATGCTGCGTCATTCATGGATCGATTTCCTTCAGCAATGTTCTGAGATTGGTAAAGCGGTCGCGCCAGAAGAGGCCGTAATGGCTCATCCAGTCGACCAGCGGCGCAAGGCCCTCCGGCTCGGCGCGGTAATAGACCTTGCGCCCCTCGGGGCGCTCAGTGACAAGGCCCGCCTGCTTCAGCGCCTTGAGGTGCTGGGAGACGGCGCCCTGCGTCACATGGCTCGCCCGCGTCAGTTCGACGACGGTGATCTCATCGGAGTTGACGATCTGCTCGAACACGGCCCGCCGGGTGGGATCGGCAAGGGCGCGCATGACGGCGTCGATGGAAGCGGTCTGGATCATCAGGAAACAATAGTGCGGACTAATTGATGAGTCAACACTAATTGGTGTCTCATAACTGCGACCACCGCCTGTTGCCGCTTTCCGACGGATATCCGCGAATTCGGCGGCGGAGCCGACACCATGACATCGCACCGGATTTCGAGCCGGGCCGGAACCTCGTCGGACCTGCGAAGTTCGCGGAACGAGGAGAATTCCACGTGCACTTGATACAGTTGTTTATTCCGGCAGCGCCGCAAGCGGCGATCGACATCGAAGACATTATCGCGACAATTCAGCGCGAGATGACGGAGCGCCATGGCGGTGTGACGGCATATCTCAATTCCCCCGCAAAGGGGCTTTGGTCCAATGATGAGGGCACTGAAGAAGATACCGTCATCGTGATCGAAGTCATGGTGGGCAGTCTCGATCGGGTGTGGTGGCGCCAATACCGTCGCGAACTCGAACAGCTGCTCGGCCAGGATGAACTGCTAGTGCGGGCACTTCCAGTCGAAACGCTCTGACCGCCTGGAAGCCTCCATGGACACGCAATTGCGCCATCTTGAAATCTACCGCAGGCAGGGTGAGTTCGCAGCCTGGCCGGCAAATTATGGTCTCTGGTCCTGGGGTGACGAAATCGTCGTCGTCTTCGCGCGCGGCAAACTCGGAGCGAAGGGGGAGCTGCACGAACTGGACCGTCATTATCCATTCGTACCCTGGCAGGCACGCAGCCTGGACGGCGGACTGACATGGATGGGCGAGCCGTTCTGCGGCCAAGTGCCGGGTGGGCTCTCGCTTTCGGCCGACGAGCACCTGAACGCCAATCTCAAGACTCGTCCCCATCTGTCGACCCGTGATGACCTCCGCGTTCTGGATGAACCCATAGACTTTCTCGATCCCGAGACGATCGTCATGTGCGCCAGAACCGATGTAGAGGGCGATGCTGTCAGCTGGTTCTATGTCAGCCGGGATCGATGCCTGACATGGCAGGGTCCATATCGTTTCACCGGTTTGCATCTTCCGATCGCGGCGCGCACCGATATCGTTCCTCTTGGCAGGGACCGTGCGCTTTTCATGCTCAGCACCTCCAAAGCGGACGGTGCGGAAGGCAGAGTGTTCTGCGCGCGCACCGCGGACGGCGGGCGCAGCTTCGTCCTTCAGGGCTTTGTCGGCCCGGAACCTGAGGGCTATTCGATCATGCCGGCATCGACGGCACTTTCCGGTGGCGCCATGCTGACCTTGACGCGCTGCATGGGGAGGGGTGGTGGCAAGGGCTGGATAGAAGCCTTCACCTCCGACGACGAAGGGAAGACCTGGACGCGGAAAGGCTGCATCGTCGACGACACCGGCAGCAATGGCAATCCGCCAGCGCTCGGACGGATCGGAGGCATGCTACTGCTCGTCTACGGCTACCGCGATCCGCCATTTGGCATCAGGATGCGCATGAGTTCCGATGACGGCCAGACATGGGGCGCCGAGAAGGTCATCCGGAGCGACGGCGGCACGGCTGATCTCGGTTATCCCAGAATCGTAAAACGCGGTGAGGGATCCCTGCTCGCCGTCTACTACTTCAACGATGGCGACAGGCAGGAGCGTTACGTCGCTGCGTCCATTATCACGCCTGCCAAAGATCAGGAAGGAGCCGAGGACGGCGCTGCTTCATTGCAGTCGCAGGTCTGAGCCATGCTGAAGAGGAACGTTCGAAGCGCATTCGGGGAACAAAGCGGGGCACCCGTGGTTCGGGGCTGCGGCAATCGCCGGCACGACATGGGAGGTTAGACATGCAGAACGATTTCACGGATCCGGCAGGAAGAAGCGCATCGGCGCAGACACCGTCCTCATCCCCAGGTTCCGGTTCTTCGCCGGGGACACGCACATCCATTTCCGATCTGGAAGCGAAGGTGAGCGAAGATGTTTCCGCCGCCAAGGAAACGATCAAGGAAGGCGCCGACACCGCCGTCGAAAAAGCCAAGGAAGTCATTTCCGAACGCACCAGCTTCGCTGCTCGCCAGGTCCGCGGCGTTGCAACGGCACTTGAGAAAGCTGGCGCCGAAATGGAAAGCTCCGGTCAGGCTGAGGTCGGGCGATACGCCAGGCAAATCGGGCGGAGCGTGCAGACTGTCGCTCGGCGGATGGAAGGCAAGGACATCGGCGAAATTGCCACCATGACCGAGGATTTCGGGCGCAAGCAACCGCTCGCCTTTCTCGGGATCGCCGCACTTGCAGGCCTGGCAGCAAGCCGCTTCCTGACAGCGTCCGCGAAAAGGCAAACAGCTGCCGCGCCGCGTGAACCATCGATTGGCCGCCGCCCCGGCACCGCAACGACCGGAGGCGAGAAAAATGGCTAAGTCTTCAGAGAACACACCCCTCTCCGAGCTCGTCAGTGGCCTCGTTGGTGATGTCACGAGCCTGCTCCGCAAGGAAATCGATCTTGCCAAGACGGAGGCTTCGGAAAAACTTTCGCAGGCGCTCAGCGGCGTGGAGATTCTCCTGTTCGGATTGGTCCTGGCGATCGGGGCGGTCGGCGTCCTGCTGGGTGCTCTTGTCGGCGGTCTCGCGGCCTTCCTCGTGACACAGGGTTTTACCGAAACCACCGCCAGTGCGCTCGCCTCTCTGATCGTCGGCATCATCATTGCCGGCATCGCTTGGGCATTGGTCTCCCGGGGCCTCGCCGCGCTTCGCGCCAATAACATGAGACTGGATCGTACTGCGACCTCGCTTCGCCGCGACGTTGATGTTGTGAAGGACAAAATCTGATGGAAAATTCAATGGAAAAAACATCGGCCGAGCTTCAGCGGGAGATCGACCAAGACCGGCGCCGTATAGGAGATCGGATCGACGCGATTCAGGAACGGATGTCGCCGGGCCAGCTCATCGATGAGGTCATCGCATACGCCAAGGAAAGCGGCGGCGGAGAGTATGTCAGCAATCTTGGCCACGCCCTCAAGGCGAACCCTCTGCCGGTCGCGCTGATGGGCGTGAGCCTGGCCTGGCTCATGGCAAAAGGCAGTCCGTCATCAGGCGACACGACGACCTGGAGGGAGGATCCTGAATACCCGCTTTATCCCGCGACTGGCCGGGTCCGCAGGATTGGCCCGCCGGCAATGGAAAACGGAGCGCGTTACAGCCATTTTTCCGATGAATCCGGCAAGAGGTTGAAAGCGTTGACGGACGAAACAGGAGGTCGTGCCGGCCATTTCATGGACGAGGCGGGCAAGACCTATCGTGGCTTCGCCGACGCGAGCGGAAAGCAGATCAGCCAGATCACCGACGAGACTGGTGCAATGCTCGACGCGGCAACCGGCTGGGCGGCGGAGAAATGGGAGCAGGCGAAAAGCGCCGCGAGCGACCTCAGCGCCCGTGCGTCTGGCGCGGCGAGCTCGCTATCGAGCCGATCCTCTTCGGCGGCGACCAGTCTTCAGGAGCAAACGAGCAGACTCAACGAGGCGATCCTCACCCAGTTCCGTGACCAGCCGCTGGTCGGCGGTGCTCTGGCTTTCGCGGTCGGTGCAGCGATCGGCGCGGCGTTGCCGCATACCGACACCGAGGATGAGTTGGTCGGCGAAGCCGCAGATAGCGCGAGAGATAGCCTCAGCCATCAGGCCCAGGACGTCGTCGCGCAGGGTAAAGAGGTAGCGTCGGACGTCTATCACAAGGCCGTGGACGTTGCCTCCGATGCTCATGATGACATCAAGGAACGCGTGGTGGATGAGGCCGAAGCTTTCATAGATCGCAAGGATGGCCTGGGCGGAACCGATCGGCGGTAGAGGATCCATACCGGTCGGTTCAGGAAAGCTCCACGCGGAAAAGGCGCCGTCTGACTGATCCGCTTTCGCGGAAGCCTCAGATGGCCGTCTGCATGAGGTATGAAGATTTTTCGACGGGAACCCGCGCGACGATTTTCATCACGAGCGTGGGAGCGACATCGGGAACAGAGCTTACTCGTCCGTCTTTGTAGAGCACCCGCAAGAGGCGGGTTTGGCTGTCGTAATCGAGTTCGGCGATCGTCTTTGAATGGACCGGGAATTGCATCTTCACTGCCTCCTGCTGCAGCATGACCAAGATCAAAACAGCCGACCGCCGCCCACCCTGGCGGGCAATGCTTGATCGGCCCGAGAATTCCTCACCATTGCGGCGGCCGGCGGTGCTATCCGAAACGCATTTTCCGACAGACATCCTGTTCAGGCAGAATCCTGCTGGCGAAATCTCGGCAGAATCTAACGAGAGCCGCCATCGAAATCGCGTGAAATCGGCGTGACACACGTTCCGCGGCTGTAGGGGCGCGAGGACACCAGAATAAGATGTGAGTGGCTGCGGCACGCGAATTGGAGGCCGGCCGAACGTTTGCCGTGCCCGCTAAAAGGTCTGTCGACGTTGTTTTTAGTCACGTGTTATCAGTTGCTTGCGCCATGGGCACCGGAACTTTTGCTGGGCTGCCGGGTTTGCTGACCATGTTGAAGAAGCAGCCCATCCTGCCCAGACTGGGGACGATCAGCGTCATTGATGACCTTCAGGTTCATGTCCTTGAAAGCGGCTCACTAAACGGAAGCCCGGTTGTTGTTCTGCATGGCTGCGGCAGTCTGGCGGAAGAGGCGCTGCTTCCTTTCGAAAACAGCCAGCACCGACTGATCGCCATCGATCGTCCCGGCTACGGTTGGAGTTCCTCGCTTCCGCCGCAGGAACGGGGTCCACTCGGTCAATCTTTCTGGCTTGAGCGCTTTCTCGATACCTCAGGGCTTGGGCCTGTCACGATCGTCGCCCATTCGATCGGCAGTGCCTCGGCCCTTCATCTGGCTGCCCGCAGAGCTGAGCTCGTAAAGGCGCTCCTGTTGATCTCGCCCTGCTGCAGTCCTGTTCCCTCGAAGCCTTTGATCCTGCTGCGCACGGCCGTTGCGCCTGTCATAGGGCCGCTGATCCGCCGACACATCATGTCTCGCTGGGCCGCTCTCTTTCTCCGGCACGGAATTCGGTCATCATCATTCCCCAATCCACTGCCGTCCCACCTGAACATGCTGCCTGCCGGCCATATGATCCGGCCCAGCGCGATCGAAACCATGGCTGACGAGCTGCGCGC
Source organism: Rhizobium sp. MHM7A (assembly GCF_005862215.1). Taxonomy (NCBI): domain Bacteria; kingdom Pseudomonadati; phylum Pseudomonadota; class Alphaproteobacteria; order Hyphomicrobiales; family Rhizobiaceae; genus Rhizobium; species Rhizobium sp. MHM7A. Next base: position 279,484 of record NZ_VCHT01000003.1, on the reverse strand, counting down.
TTTCAACCGAGACATGGCTCTGCTGCCTGGCCTGCCTGAACAGGTTCCCATCCATGTGCTCTTCGGGTCGCAAGACCTCATCGTCGATCCGAATTTGCACATCGACTGGCTCCGCCAGAGGCATCCCCGCCTTCTCGTCAAACGCCTGGAGGGCGTCGGCCATATGCCGCATCACGTCGCCCCGGCCGTGGCATTGCGGATGCTGAACGCGATCATCGAGGAGCGCTCCTCCGTACCGGCCGTCAAGCCTGGACTGTTGACGGATGTAGCATGAGCCCCGCGAGGTCTACCGCAGTTGCACTGCGGCCGCAGGCGCGGGAGGCGCCCTGGGCGGCGGCACGGCATCGCGATCAATGGTGTCCTGAAAGTCCGAACGGGGAGCATTGACTCCCGCCTACGACCCGATGATCGTCGGGCCATGACCGCTCCGCACTTTCACACCCGCCTCTCGCTCATCAAGGACTTGGAGAAGCTCGGCCTTCGCGCCGGCGACATGGTCATGGTGCATGCCGCCATGAGCAGGCTGGGGCGGCTGCTCAACGGTCCCGACATGTTCATCGATGCGCTGGGCGATGTCGTGGGGCTTTCGGGCACCATCGTCGCCTATACGGACTGGAACGGCGCCTATGACGAGTTGCTCGACGAGGACGGACGCGTTCCGCCGGAATGGCGCGACCACATCGCACCCTTCGATCCCGCGACCTCCAGGGCCATCCGCGACAATGGCATATTCCCTGAATTCCTTCGAACGAGGCCAGGGGCGCGACGCAGCGGCAATCCGGGCGCCTCGGTCGCGGCAATCGGGGCAAGGGCCGACTGGCTGACGGCCGATCATCCGCTCGACTATGGCTATGGCGAGGGCTCTCCGCTCGCCAAACTCGTGGAGGCCGGCGGCAAGGTGCTGATGGCGGGTGCGCCGCTCGACACGATGACCCTTCTCCACCATGCCGAGCATCTGGCTGATATCCCGAACAAGCGCCTGCGCCGATATGAGGCGCCCTTCGCCACGTCGGCCGGCGTGGTGTGGCGCATGATCGAGGAGTTCGACACCGGCGATCCGGTCGTCCCTGACCTCGCAAGCGACTATTTCGGCGAGATCGTCCGCGCATTTCTGGCAAGCGGCGCGGGAGCGCAGGGCCTGATCGGAGAAGCGCCGTCGGTCCTGGTGGATGCGGCTTCCATCTGCAGCTTCGCCGTCGCCTGGTTGGAGCTTCATGTTCGGCACGAGAGTTAAAGCGGCTGCGCCTTGACTCCCGCGCGACCAGCTTCTCCTGCCTCACGGAACAAAATCCCGATGGCAATGTTGATATGGCGATAAGCAGAACTCCATGGGAGGAATTCATGCAGAAAACGCTTCAGTTCGTCTTGGTCGGCCTCGCCGCGATGAGCGGCTTGACGATCGCGCCAACCATCGCCGCCACGCAGGACATGGAATTGCGCATCGGCCCCGGTGGGGTCGGCGTTTACGATCGCAATCGTGATTTTGACCGCTATGACGGCTACGACCGCCGCGGGCCGCGCCGCTGCGACCCCGATGATGCGCTCGACATCGCCCGCAGCGAAGGACTTCGCCGGGCGCACATCGTCCGCATGTCGCCGCGCAGGATCGTCGTCGAGGGAATGACGCGCCGCGGGCCGGAACGGATGGTCTTTGCCAACCGCCGCGGTTGCCCGGAACTCTGACCGACCGCCGTTCTGAACGAATGCGGCCGGGCGGACGGGTCATCGGCTGCGAACATGCTGCCGAGGCGTCAGCGTGGCTGCCGTCGTGAAAGCGATTGCCAGACACAGAAGATCAGCGGTTTCGCGCTTCCATCAAAAGCCGAGCCAACCCGGACACCATTGGAGGATATCATCATGATGAGCGGTCAAATGAAGGCGCTTCTCGCCGTTCTTGCCGTTGCCGGTTACCAGAACAGGGACAAGATCAAGGAGCTCCTGCGAGGCCTCCAGAACCCGCAACAAGCCGGGGCGGGAGGCCAGCAGACGGGCGGTCTCGGCGGCATCCTCGGCGGGCTGGCCGGCTCCGGCGGTGGTTTAGGCGGCTTGGGCGGCCTTCTCGGCGGACTAAGCTCCGGCAGCATCGTCAGCGGCGGCCTCGGCGATCTCCTGAAGACGTTCCAGCAGAACGGCCAGGGAGACAAGATGGAATCCTGGGTGCGCCGGGGGCAGAATGCCGACATCAATGACGGCGAACTGGCCACAGCCCTCGGCCCTGACGTCCTCGAAGAGATCGCCCGCAATACAGGCCTTTCGCATCAGGAGATCCTCGGCCGGCTGAGCCGCGACCTTCCCAAAGCGGTCGACGATCTGACCCCGGAGGGGAAGGTGCCGAGCGAGGAGGAGGCGTTCATGTCTTCGGCGAGCCAGGCGACAACCTCAGGGCGGCCGAGCGGCGTTTAGGCGCTCGAGTTCGGGGCGCTATTATCGCCCTCGATGGATTTGCCGCAGAGATCGCCTCACACACTGTCTCCTCGGGCTTGACCCGAGGATCCATCGCGCGGACTTCCACCGGCCGCGGGCCTGGATTCCAGGCTCGAGGCCTGGAATGACGGAATGGGGGTGCCCAGGTGCCAAAATCGCGGTTGGCGGATGAGCAGAGCCAGACCGCCGGTCGACCTTCACTGAAGGTATTTGCGAAGAAAGGCATAAACGCTGCGGATGGACTTTGCCGCGGCGTCGGGGTCGTATTTTTCGATATGGCCCAGCACTCTCCTTCCCGCCGTGAACTCCGGAGCATCGAAATTGTGATAGATGCCCTTGTAAACGTCGAGTTCGACGGGCGGGGCATCGTCGCGGAGGCGGGAAAGGCTCTTCTGGCATCGTTCTGCCCGGCTCCAATTGTCTCGTTCGCCAATCAAGATCAAAGTCGGTACCGACGGATCGCCCCGATTAACGTCGCAGGCGGGATAATAGGCGACCGCCGCCTTGAACTTGCGCTCCATAAGCTGCTCGTTCCCGCCGATTTTTGTTGCGTCCAGCGTCGCGGTGCCGCCCGCCGAAAAGCCCATCAGCGCGACGCGCCTGATATCGACGAAGCTTGATTTCGACAAAAAGTCCAAGGCGCCGTAGGCGTCGAAGACGCGCTCGGGAAGATGGCTTCGGCACGTGTCCTTGAGGTTGCGGGTGGTGAAGCTGTCGACAACAAGCACGACGTGGCCCCATCTGACCAGCCGTTTCGGCCAGAGGTCCTTGACGCTCAGACGCATGTGATCGCATCCATGCATTATGACGACCGCCGGGAAGGGGCCATCACCCGGAGGGCGGGACAGATATCCGAGCAACGGCATGCCCGGTGGTTGGGAAAGAATTTCTCCCTGTTCGAGAGCCTTGCGGATTCGAAAAGCGCTGAGCTTCACGGGCGCGCTTTCGAACCGCACCAATTCCTCGGCACCCGCCGGGTTCCCGGACATGGGCAGGCCAAGAAAAGCCACGAGGCAAAGAAGAAGTCCTGCAGTTTTCACCGACGCCTCCATCGTTTGACCGACGGCATGTTATTTGTACCCCGAAGCTGAAGCTTGGCAAAGCGGTTGGGCTTGCTGCCACGATTGGATGGAGGAGGCCTCATTTCAAAAGAGGCCTGCGGGTGGCACAGCGCTCACCCCTTGCTCCGTCATCCTCGGGCTTGACCCGAGGATCCACGTCGGCCTCGACCAAGGGAGCGGGCATGGATCCCAGGCTCAAGGCCTGGGATGACGGAGGGTGGGGCGGGCGATTTGGCAAATCCAGCGTCGGCGCAGGGTGGAGGAATCTGACACGAGCAGGCTCGATTTTGAGTTGGCGGCAGAGCCGTAATCGGTCTTGATCACCCCCCGGCACATCAGTTATCACTGCCGTAAATCCAAGCTGCGAGATTTGAATTCAGAGGTGATGTCGACGGTGAAGGCCGGCGCCGCCCTTCGAACTTGTGCGCCATTCGCAACGCCTCGCAAAGCAATCAGCGTCTGAGCGCCCGCTCATTTGCCAAGGAACCTACCCCCTTGCTCCGTCATCCCAGGGCTTGACCCGAGGATCCACTTCGGCTTCCACCACCAGCAGCGGCCATGGATCCCAGGCTCGAGGCCTGGGATGACGGAGGGTGGGGGGCGCGGATTGCCAAATCCGGCGTTGGCGCGGGGTGGAGGAATCTGACACGAGCCGATTTCGAACCGGCGGGAGAGGCTTAATCAGTTCTTGATCACCCCCGGCGCATCAGTTATCACTACCGTAAATCCAAGCTGCGAAATCTGAAATCTGGAGCTGGGCGGTCACGTCGCGCGGCCCTTTGAACTTGTGCGCTGTTCGCAACGCCTTGCGAACCAATCAGCGCGTCAGCCCCCGCTCATTTGCCAAGGAGCCTACCCCTTGCTCCGTCATCCCAGGGCTTAACCCGAGGATCCACTTCGGCTTCCACCAGCGGCAGCGGGCATGGATCCCAGGCTCAAGGCCTGGGATGACGGAGGGTGGGGGGACGTTTTCGCCAAATCCGGCGTCGGCGCGGGGTGGAGGAATCTGGCACGAGCCGGCTCGATTTCGGACTGGCGGGAAAGGCGTAATCAGTTCTTGATCACCCCCCCCCCGCATCAGTTATCACTACCGTAAATCCAAGCTGCGAAATTTGAATGCAAAGGTGATGTCGACGGTGAAGGCCGGCGGCGCTTTGATCGCGCGTCATTCGTTAAGGCCGTCCCGGCCGGCGTCGGCGAACATCAACGCGGGTGTGGCACAGCGCTCCTCCTTGCTCCGTCCTCCTCGGGCTTGACCCGAGGATCGGGCTTGACCCGAGGATCCACCTTGCGTCCACCTGCAGCGGGCATGGATCCCAGGCTCAACGCCTGGGATGACGGAGGGTGGGGTAATGCTCCGGCTAAATCAGCCGGCGTGGAGCCAGCCAGCGCCACCACCGTGGATCTACCACCGAGCTCACCCCTTGCTCCGTCCTCCTCGGGCTTGACCCGAGGAACCACCCTGCCTCCATCAGCAGAGGGCATGGATCCCAGGCTCAAGGACTGGGATGACGGAGGCGGGAGGGCCGTTTCCGCCAGACGCAAACGGTCAGCCTGATGCGGCCGCATCCGACACCCACCCCATCCAAGGAGAATTGCAATGGACCCCTCGATTGCTCCGGCCTCGCGGGCCGCTGTGGTGACGCCGAACGATACCGCCATTGTCGGGGCGCGTGCGCTCTATATCGGCACGGCCGGCGATGTGGCGATTGCTTCGCGGCGGGATGTGGATCCGGTGATTTTCAAGAGCGTGCCGGCCGGGACGATCCTGCCGGTTCATGCCGCGATCGTGGCGCTGACCGGGACCACGGCCGCCAACATCATTGCCTTATTCTGAGCCTCAGACGCGGACCGATGGGCAGGCCGACCAAGTTCAGCCAGGCGCTGGCCGAGAAGATCTGCGCGCGCATCGCCGACAGGGAAAGCCTGCGCTCGATCTGCCGGGACGAGGATATGCCGGCGAAATCGACGGTGCTTTCCTGGTTGGCGGACGAGGACAAGGCGGCGTTTCGGGCGCGATATGCGCTGGCACGCGAGATCATGGCCGACAGCTTCGTCGACGAAATGGTCGAGATCGCCGACAACAGCAGCGACGACTGGATCGAAAAGAAGAATGCCAGCGGCGAGACCACCGGCTGGCAGGAGAACGGCGAGGCGATCCGGCGCTCGCAGCTGCGCATCGCCACCCGCCAATGGGTCGCCGAGAAGCTGCGGCCGAAGAAATACGGCGCCAAGGTCGAGGCCGAACAGGGCGCGACCGGCGAAGTCTCACAATTGCTGGAGGCGGTCAATGGCAAAACCCGCGGACTTCCAAACGGCGATTGACCGGTTTTCCGACTGGCGCTGGCGGCTGAACAATCTCTACTGGATCACCGACAAGGCGGGCAAACGCGTCAGGTTCGAAATGAACTGGACGCAGATGACCTTCTTCGAGGACATGCATTATCTCAACGTGCTGCTGAAGGCCCGCCAGCTGGGGCTGACCACCTTCATCCAGATCTTCATGCTCGATGCCTGCGTCTTCAACCGGGATATAAGAGCCGGCACCATCGCCCATACGCTCGGCGACGTGCAGACGATCTTCCGGGACAAGATCAAATATCCCTATGACAACTTGCCGGAAGGCATCCGCAACGCCGTGCCTGTTGTCAGGACCAACCAGAGCGAATTGCTGCTTGCCAATAATTCGAGCATCCGCGTCGGTACGTCGCTGCGCTCGGGCACGCTGCAATATCTGCACATCTCCGAATATGGAAAGCTCTGCGCCAAATATCCCGACAAGGCGCGGGAAGTCCGGACCGGCGCGTTGAATACGGTGCAGGCCGGCCAGCTGGTCTTCGTCGAAAGCACGGCGGAAGGCCAGGAGGGGCATTTCTATTCGCTCTGCGAGGATGCCCAGATCAAGCAGCGCCAGGCGCTTGTCCTGACCGAGCTCGACTTCAAATTCCACTTCTTTCCCTGGTGGAAGGAGCCGCAATATTCGATCGCGCCCGAGGGCGTCATCATCAGCGACGCTTTCGTGAAATATTTTGGCCAGCTCGCAGAACAGGGGATTGAGCTGACGGCCGGCCAGAAGGCCTGGTATGTCAAGAAGGCCGAAACCCAGCTCGGAGACATGAAGCGCGAATATCCCTCGACGCCTGATGAAGCTTTCGAGGCAAGCGTCGAAGGCGCCTATTATGCCGACCAGATGGCGGTGGCCGACGCCGAGGAGCGTATCGGTGTCTTCCCGCATGTCGAAGGCTACCCGGTCCACACCATCTCCGACATCGGCATGGATGATACCAACAGCGTCTGGCTGTTCCAGGTGCTGCCCGGCCGCGTGAGGATGATCGGCTATTTCGAGCATAGCGGCACCGGCATGGACGGCATGCTCGACGAGCTGGAGCGGCGCGGCGGCGAACATGGCTATGTCTACGGCGTCCATAACATGCCGCACGACATCAAGGTCAGGGAATGGACGCGCGGCGGCATGACCCGCATCGAAATCATGCTGAAAGAGGTCAAGGCACGTGGTCTCGGCACGGTCGGCAAGGTCGAGCGCGCCTATGTCCACGACCGCATCAACGGCACGCGGCGCATCCTGGCAAAGGTCGAGTTCGACCAGGCCGGCTGCGCCGACGGCATCAAATGCCTGCGCAACTATCGCAAGGACTGGGACGAGGATCTCGGCGTCTTCCGCGACGAGCCGCTGCACAACTGGGCTTCGCACGGCGCCGATGCCTTCGGCGGTCTCGCCCTCATCTTCACCGGGCTGGCGCCGGAACCGCTGAAGCCCGAGCGTAAGCCGCCGCCGACATTCCAGACGATGACATTCAACGAATTTGCCGACTCCACCCCTAGACGTAGCGAGCGTGTTTGATGGAAGACGAGACAACGGCTTTGGAAGGCGGGCAGCGTTGGGATCCGGCAAAGGTCGGCGCCCATTGGCAGCAGGAGCTCGAACGCGCCCAGCGCTACTTCAAGTCCTGGCACGACCGCTGCGTCAAGATCGAGAAGATCTATCTCGACCAGCAGTCGGACCAGACGAGCGCGGCCAAGCGCCACTTTCCCATGCTCTGGGCCAATACCGCGGTGCTGCAGCCGGCCGTCTATGCCCGCGTGCCGCAGCCGGTCGTCGAGCGCCGCTTCAAGGATGCCGAGCCGGTGGCGCGCATTGCCTCCGAACTCGTCGAACGCAATCTCGCCTATGCCGGCGACGAGGCCGATCTCGATTCGATCATGCGGGCGGTGCGCGACGATTTCCTGCTCTGCGCCCGCGGCACGGTGTGGCTGCGCTACGAGGCCGATTTCGAACCGCTCGACATGGATGTCGAGCCGTCGGACCCGCCGGCCGCTGGCTTATCCGGAGAGATGGCCGGCGCCACCCTCGAAACGATCGCCGACGAGCGCGTCTGCATCGATTATGTCCACTGGTCGGATTTCCTGCATTCGCCGGCACGCCGCTGGAAGGATGTGACCTGGGTGGCGCGGCGCGTGCCGATGACCGACGAGGAAATGGAAAAGCGTTTTGGCCGTGAGGCCATGGTGTCGGGGGCGGCGCAGGCCGCCGGCAGCCGCAAGGGCGAAAGCCAGGCCGAGCGCGCCGAGAACGAAGGCAAGACCCATGTCTGGGAGATCTGGTGCAAGAGCGAGAACTATACCGTCTGGATCGCCGACGGTTCGCCCCTGGCGCTTGAGGTCTCCGAGCCGCCGCTCGATCTCACCCATTTCTGGCCTTGCCCGCGCCCGGCCTACGGCACCATGTCGACGAGCTCGCTGGTCCCGGTTCCCGACTATGTCTATTACCAGCAGCAATGCGACGAGATCGACCTTCTGACCAGGCGCATCAACAAGCTGACCGACCAGCTGCGGCTGAAGGTCTTCTACCCCTCCGGCGACGGCGCGATCTCGCCGGCGATCGAGAAGGCGATGCGGCCTGAAAACGACATGGTGATGGTGCCGATCCCGGAATGGGCGGCTTTCACCGACAAGGGCGGCTCGAAGGCTGTTGTGACGCTGCCGATCGACGAGGTGCAGAAGGTGATCGTCGCCTGCATGGCGGCGCGCAAGCAACTGATCGAGGACGTCTACCAGATCACCGGAATATCGGACATCGTGCGCGGCGATACCCAAGCCTCGGAGACGGCGACCGCGCAGCGCATCAAGAGCCAGTGGGGCTCGATCCGCATCCGCGACCGCCAGGCGGAGCTTGCCCGTTTCGCCCGCGACATCATCCGCCTCGCCGGCGAAATTATCTGCGATCAATTCCAGCCGGAAACGCTGATGCTGGTGAGCGGCATCAGACTTCCGACGATGGCCGAGAAGCAGCAGGTTGAGATGCAGATGCAGCAGATGCAGATGGCGGCCCAGCAGGCGGCGATGCGGGCGCAGCAGATGGGGCAGCCCGCCCAGGCGCCCCCGGCGCCGCCCGAATTGCCGCCGCAGCTGCAGCAGATGATGGGGCAGCCGACGATCGACGAGGTGGTGCAGTTGCTCCGCAACGACAGCATTCGCGGCTTTCAGATCGACATCGAGACGGATTCGACGATCGAACCTGATGAGGACGGCGAAAAGCAGCGCCGCATGGAATTCGTCCAGATGGTCGGCGGCTTCATGCAGCAGGCCGGCGCCATGGCGCAGCAGAACCCGCTGTTGGTGCCGGTCATGGTCGAAACGCTGCTCTTTGCCGCCCGCGGCTTCCGCGCGGGCCGTCAGCTCGAAAGCATGCTGGAGCAGGTGGGGGCGCAGCTCTCCGAGGCAGCCCGCGCGCCGAAACCGGAGCCACAGCCTTCGCCCGCCGAGATGCTCAAGCTGAAGACGGCTGAAGTGAAGGCCGGCGCCGAACAGCGCAAGGCCGAACTCGGCGTCGCGCAAGCCGAGATCGAACATCGCGCCACGCTGGAGCAGGCGCGCGGCGAGGCGGCGGCTCAGGCGCTGCAGCAGTTCCAGGCGCAGCCGGCCTATCAATAGTTTCGAGGGGAAGAGATGAGAGAACGTTATTGCCGCGTCTGCGGCGGCTGGCACGCGCTCGACGCATGGCCGCACAACTGCATGCCGGTGAAAAACCTCGCCCAATCCGACCTGCCGGCGCCGCATTTCGTCAGCGACACGATCGAGATCCAGTCGATGCATGACGGCCGGCACTACACCTCGAAAGCCAAGCTGCGCTCCGCCTACCGGGCGGCCGGCGTGGTCGAGATCGGCAATGAGACGCCGCGGCCGATCGAGAAGCCGAAGGCGGATCGAAAGGCGATCCGCAATGAATTGCGGCGGGTCTACGCCGAATACAACGCCTGAAACGGGCATCAATCCCCGACATAGGAAATCCCCAAGATGGATATGGAAGACCTCAACGAGGCCGGCAACGGCAGCGAAGATTTTGGCGCGGCCGAGCAGCCTGTCAGCATCCGCGACAGCCTGAAGGCGGCGATCGACACCGTCGAAGGCGGGCCGGGCGATCTGCCGGGCCAGCCGCGCGACGGCGAAAGCGGCCGCTTCCTGGCCAAGGGGCAGGAGCAGACCGCTGCCGCCAGGACAGGGCAGGCGCCCTCCGGGGCTCAGGCGGCGCAGCAGACCGGCGAGATCGACAGCCGCCAGCAGCCCGCCGTCACCGGTAACCGGGTGCCGCCCGGCTGGTCGGCGGAAGCCAAGGCGCGATTTTCAAGCCTGCCGAACGAGGTGCAGGCTGCGATCGTCAAGCGCGAGCAGGAGGTCGATCGCGGCTTCCGCGTGCTGCAGGATTACAAGGGGCTCGAGGAGTTCACCCCGATCGTCCGCCAGGCCGGCATGACCCATGCCGATGTCATGCGACGGGCGATCGAATGGGAAAACGCGCTGATCCGCGATCCCGTCAACACCGTGCTTCATGTCGCCAAGGTGGCCGGCGTCAATCTTCACGCCCTGGTCAATGGCCGGGCGGGGGAGGCCATGCAGCGCCATGAGCAGGCAGGGCAGCAGCCCCAACGCCAAACCGGGCCGATCAACGTCGAGGCCACGGTCGAACATGTTCTGAGGAAGAGGGACACCGAAACTCAGGTCGATGCCTTTCTTTCCGATCCGGCCAATGCGCACGCCGAAGACGTTCTCGACGACATGGTCGCCCTTATCAATGCAGGGCGGGCATCGACGCTTCAGGACGCCTACGACGCCGCATGCTGGATGCGCCCGGACATTCGCCAGCAGTTGATCAGCCAGACTGCGCCGGCTCCCGTCCACCAGCAGCAAGCCCAGAGGGCCGCAGCGGCAGATCAAGCCCGCCGCGCCTCGCGATCCATCTCTGGCTCTTCCGCGCCGGGTCCGACCCGCGATGCGGCAAGGGGCCAGCCCACGTCAATCCGAGACTCGCTGCGCGACGCCATGCGCTTTTCGCGCGGCCAAGTCTGATCAAAGGAACGATCAATGCCCATTTCGCCCAACCTCTCGGAAATCGTCACCACCACGCTGCGCAACCGCAGCGGCACGGTCGCCGACGACGTGACGAAGAACAACGGTCTTCTCACCCGTCTCAACAGCCGCGGCCGCAAGAAGCCCGTCTCCGGCGGCCGCACCATCGTCCAGGAACTGCAGTACCAGGAAAACAGCACGTTCAAGCGCTATTCTGGCTATGACATCCTCAACGTCCAGCCCTCCGACGTCATTACCGCCGCCGAATACGACCTGAAGCAGGCCGCGGTCGCCGTCTCCATGTCCGGCCTCGAACAGCTGCAGAACTCCGGCGAGGATGCGATCCTCGATCTGCTCGAGCAGCGCATCGAGAACGCCGAGACGACGCTGAAGAACAACATCGCGCTCGACTGCTATTCCGACGGCACGGCCGATGGCGGGCGGCAGATCGGCGGCCTGCAGCTCTTGATCTCGACCTCACCGACCTCTGGCACGGTCGGCGGCATCTCGCGCGCCACCTGGGGTTTCTGGCGCAACCAGAAATTCTCGGCCTCGGCCGATGGCGGCGCGGCCGCCACCAACGCCAACATCCAGAGCTACATGAACCGGCTCTACATGTCCTGCGTGCGTGGCTCCGATGCGCCCGACCTCGTCGTCGCCGACAACAACTTCTTCCGCCTCTATTGGGAATCGCTGCAGGCGATCCAGCGCATCACCTCGGCGGACAAGGGCATGGCCGGCTTCCAGTCGCTGCAATACATGGGCGCCGACGTGATCTTCGACGGCGGCTTCGGCGGCGGCGCGCCTTCGAACCAGATGTTCTTCCTGAACACCAAATACCTGTTCTACCGCCCGCACCGCGACCGCGACATGGCGCTGATCGGCGACGAGCGCATGAACACCAACCAGGACGCCTTCGTGCAGCTGATGGGCTTCGCCGGCAACCTCACCATGAACAACGCCTTCCTGCAGGGCGTGCTGTTCGCCTGATCGAACGAAAGGATCAACTCCATGACCATCGCAATTTCCCAGACCGATCGTCTTGGCGCGAACCCGTTCGTCGTCGAAGGCCCGATCGTCGCCGGATCCGGTATCCCCGGTCCGAACTTCGCCCTCGGCACGGTTGCCGGCGGCGACCGTGAATCCGAATGGGTCTACTGCCAGCTCGTGCTCGCCGCGCAGACGACCCTGCAGCCCGGCCAATGGTTCCAGTGGAGCCGGGATTATGTCGCTTCGCTGCTGACCACGGCCGCCGCCGTCGTCGGCCAGCGCTGCGGCGTCTTCTCCGGTGCGGCCCAGCCGCCGACGCTGACGGGTGGGCCGGCCGGCGCCATCACGCTCCAACCCGGCATCTATTACATCTGGCTGCAGCGCAACGGCCAGGCGCCGGCCCAGGTGGCGAGCGCAACGGCGGCCCTCGTCGTAGCCGAAACCACCATCACGGCGGGCCAGGCGAGCGCGCCTGCCTCGGCGACCGTCGGCACCAAGGCCATCGCCAACGTCAACTTCGCCGCCGCCAACCAGACGTTTGCGGCTACGACGGTCAACGGCTCCAACCTGCTGACGAACCTTTCCGGCCTCAATGCCGGTTCCGGTCCGTTCATCGGCGCGGCCGTCGCCGGCACCGGCATTCCGGGCGGAACGACGATCGCGGCCGTCAGCTACTCCCCGAACGGCGTCGTCCAGAGCATCACGCTCTCGGCCAATGCGACGGCCAACGGCACCGGCATTACCATCACCGCGACGAGCGTGCTCGAAGCGACGCTGATGCGGCCCTTCCTGTCGAAGGTGAATTAAAGTCAAAGCCTGCCGTGGCGCGCCCCTCATCCGCCTGCCCGCGCCTTCTCCCCGTAAACGGGGCGAAGGGGGCTAGCCGCAACCCTCTCCGTCCCTCGCAAGCCTCTCGCAGGGCACGTCCCCTCTCCCCGCGAGCGGGGAGAGGGTTAGGGTGAGGGGCAGGCCACGGGCACGACATCACATCACGCGCTTCCGCGCCCATCCACATCTCCCCGCCATCAACAGCGAGCAAGCACCATGCCCGACAGCAACACTGGAATTTATGCCTCCTTCAGCCTCGAGCCGGTCGAGCAAACCTTTCTGACCGAGAAGGAGGGACGGCCGATCTTCGCCGACAAGCAGTTCGTCCGCATCTTCATTGCCGGCGACAAGCACACCGAGGTCTACCGCGAGGTGACCGAGAACGACAAACAGCGTTTTGCCGATGCCTATAAGCGCTTCAAGGACGGCGCTGCCGCCCGAGAGCAGCTGACCGGCACGCCGCTTGCGCAATGGCCCTATCTGAAGCCCAGCCAGATCAAGGAGCTGGAGGCGATCAACATCTATACGGTCGAGCAGCTGGCGGCCCTTTCCGACACGGCCAAGCAGAAGGTCGGCATGGGCGCCAATGAGCTGACCGCCGCTGCCCGCGCCTATCTCGCGACCGCCGAGAACTCCAGCGCTGCCTCTGCCTTTGCCGCCGAAAACGAACGGCTGAAGGCCGAGGTCAGCCGCCTGCAGGAGCAGATGAAGGAGATGGCCTTGCGCTTCGAGGCGCTCGAAAGGGAAGGCGAAGGCAGGGGCCGCGCACGGCAGGTGGCCTGACGAAGCGCTGATGCAAGCAGCCCCTCATCCGCCTGCCGGCACCTACCGGGATCGAGCCCATGGCTCGGCCCAGGCATAGGTGGCCCGAAGGGTCGGAGGAGGGGACCACACGGCACTACCTTCAAGCAAATTCACAGACTTCGGTAGCAGTCGCCACCAATGGCCCGCAGTCGGCCCTTTGCTGACGACGATCCTTCGCTTCCAACTGCAGGTAAGTTACGTTAGAATTGGTCAGTTTTAACGGGGATGAGATGCGATTACCCGAAGACAAATTTGATCTTGATGCGGTGGCGCAGCTCGCGGCGGCCGGTTTCCGGCAATTGCCCCGTTCCTTGACGACCTCGTCAGTTGGGTTGCCGATGGAAACTGGCCGGTAGCGAGGCCGGTTGCTGATCTCCTAGTTTCGACAGGAGCCGGAGCTTTACCTGCATTGCGCCAAGTGCTGCAGGGAAGCGACGCGATCCACCAATACTTTATGCTTTTGCTGGTTGCTAACCGACTTCCGCCGGATATAGCCGCTGTGCTCCGTGGCGATTTGGAGCGGCTTGCGACGAAACGTAGCACAGACCAATTCCGAGAAGGCGTTTCCGAATTGGCTGAAGATATCCTTCAAAAGCTGGGCAACTGACTCTCAATCATGGCCGCTACTGGCACAAAGCGGCCGCCTGTCAAGGTCGGCTATTGGCGGTGCGCTCACCCCGTGAGCCTACCCTCACCCCGTGGGCCCACCGCCCATTGCAGACATATGTGCGCGAGTGTATTTCTTCGGTCGGTTGACGAAAGAATGGGAAGTTCGGTGGCTAAGTACAGCTTTGATCAGCCCACTTTCCGTATTCGCTTATGGGTGGATGAACGGCCAAACCTTCCGTCGTTTCCTCACGTTCAGGTTGGGGGTGTTACTTCTTTCGCAGGTGGAAAAGGAAACCCACGGCATTCTTCAGCGACCATCGAATACTTCCGTCCACGCGGCGGCATGTATGAGTATGGTTTGCTAGGGGCGGATTTCTGCGTTGACGATTCAGACGTTGTACAAGTTCGCATCCCGGCATCAGCCCGCGGCCCGTCGGCGACGTGGGATGCATCGCTCAACAAATTCGAGGGGGACATAGTGTGTGCGTTCTCCCAAGAGTACACCGCGGCAATCGTAGACGGCATTCGGCGGTGCGATAGCGAACTCCCATGCGGTGGACTGCTTACTGTCACCGCAATGGTGCACTCGAAAGTCGGCTCGTCTGCAACCGTCTTTCAGTCCTTGGCAAAGGGTGTCGTTCGCCTGTTTTCTTATGATGGAACTATCGGATCCGTCGAAGAGGCAAAAACTCTGATGGACTAATAACCCCTTGCCCACATGGGACTTCGTTGAACAATCTGGTTGCTTCCGCTATCGGCCCTAAACGGTCATTGCCACGATTTATTCATGTGCACCATGCAAGATCGGCGAGAAGGTCACAAGGGAGACAACTCGCGATGTCTGCACTGCGAAAGATGTCGGTAAGGCGTATTCTATTGGCTGTGCTTTGCGCGATGCCGTATGCGGAATATGCTTCAGCATCATCCCTCGAAGATGCTCTTCGAGAAGCGCCGATGGGCGAGCCGGTCATGATCGGACCCCTCCTGGGGCCGGACGTCGAAGCCGTGTGTGTTCTACAGCCCTATCAAGACCAACTGTCCACCCGAGACGATGTAGCGGAAAGACTTAATGCTCAGCTTCGCGCCCAAGCATTGGCCGTCGACGAGGGCCACTTCATTTTCGCGATTGTTCGGAACCACACATTGCAGCTAGACCGGATCAAGCGGTCAAGTCGACTTGACGTCTTTGGAGTGCGTCCTCTTCCAACTGGAACTTCATTACCTGACAAATTTGCTCAGGCTGAATGTTCCCCTGCGCACACCGCTGCCATCGTCAAATTCATTTATCGCGAGAGGGCGTACGTCGTGTTCGGTGCGGTGCCTCGCTGAAACCCGTCCTAAATGACTGCTGTTGGCGCAAAGCTGCCAATGCCGCAAATTGGTTTGGTGGCATTTGCTACCGAACTCCGCAAATTCACCCACCGCAACTGCCCCGAACCGGAGATCCCCGCATGTCGCTCCTGACCATCATTCAGAACGTCTGCGCGGAGATCGACCTCGATCCGCCGGCGGCCGTGATGTCCTCGGCGGATCCGCAGATCATGCAGCTGCGCATCCTTTCCAACCGCGCCGGCCGCGACCTGGTGCGGGCCCATGACTGGTCGGCGCTGATGGTGCGGCGGCAATTCCAGGCGACGGGTGCTGCCCCCGAGCCGGCCGATCCGCCTGCCGACTGGGACCGCTTCGCCGCCAATGCGCGGATCTGGAACGTCTCGCGCCTGTGGGCGCTGAACGGCCCGGTGGAACCGCAGACCTGGCAGCGCCACACGATCCTCAATGCCAACCCGGTGCCGCAGATTTGGCGCATGGCGGCGGGCAGGCTCGACATCTATCCGAATGTTGCCGGTGAGACGATCGAGTACGCCTATGTCTCCGGCTTCTGGGTGGCGGTGAATGGCGGCGCGGCCACCGCCGCCAACTGGGCGAACGACACGGATACGGCACGTTTTCCCGAAGAGCTGCTCGAACTCTCGCTGATCTGGCGCTGGAAGCGGGCAAAGGGCCTCGATTATGGCGAGGAGCTCGCCTCTTTCGAACGATCCAAGGAAGCCGCCATCGGCGCCGACCGCGCCGCTGGGCCTGTCGACCTTTCGCTGCCGGCGAGGGGGCAGGCGCCTGAGTATTATTGGCCCGGCACGATCACGGTGACGCCATGACCCGCAGACCCGTCCCTCCGAACGGCCGCACCCGCCGCGTTTCGCCCGGCAAAGACTGGATCGCGCCGATCGGCGGCTGGCGAACCGATGTCGAGATGGCTGACATGCCTGAAGATGCGGCCTTCCAGCTCGACAATTTCTTTCCCGAGGCCAACCGCGTGCGCGCCCGCTACGGTTTCCTCGCCTTTGCCACAGGCCTCGGCGCCGACGTGCAGACGGTCATTCCCTATTCCGGCGCGACCAACAGGCTGTTTGCCGCCGCCGGCGACAAGATCTTCGACGTGACATCAGGCGGTGCGGCCGGTGCGCCTGTCGTTTCGGGTCTCGCAAGCGCCCATTGGTCGGTGCAGCAGTATACCAACCCGGCCGGCCAGGAATTCCTGCGTCTCGTCAACGGCCTAGACACGCCGCTGATCTTCAACGGCAGCTCCTGGACGAACAATTTCCTGGTGGGCACGGCAACGCTCGCCACCCAGAATGTCGCCGTCCGCAACACCGCATACACCCTGAGCTTCTTCGGCACCGGTTCCGTCACGCTCTCCGGCGCTTTCGCCGGCACGCTGAACGGAACGGGCGTCGGCAACCGCGTGTCGCTCACCTTCACGCTGGCGGCCGGCACCCTCACGCTCACGGTGACGGGAACGGTCACCAACGCGCAGCTCGAAAAGGGCTCGGCCGCCACGGCCTATGTCGCCTCGACGATGATCACCGGGATTCCGGACGCCTCGCTGCTCAGCGCCGTCACCGCCTATCGCTCGCGGCTGTGGTTCATCGAAAAGAATTCGACCAATGTCTGGTACCTCGCCACCGACGCCGTCAGCGGCGCGGCGACGGTTCTGCCGGTCGGCGGCAACATGAAATATGGCGGCACGCTGGTGGCGATCAATGTCTGGACCATCCCGGTTGCCACCGGCCTGCAGATCCCAGATTTCGGTGCTGCACCAAGCACTTCTGCTACAAATAGTGCAGATGCGATTCGTCAACGTGTCGCCTCCACTCTTCTTCAGGACAAGGAGATATTCGGTTTTTCTCCCGAGGAATTAGCAGCGCTCGAACCTATTGCCCGAGGAAGCACGGCTCAAAACGTCACGCGTCGGATAGGGAAATTTCTAGACGGCGGAAGTGGCGTGGCTCGCATGCTGAGCACGGCGGTTGGCGGCGCCGCGGGAGCGGCTGCGAGCAGCGCCAGTGGCGCCGGCACGGCCGCCAGCGGCGCGTCTTTGGGTGCATTGGTGCCAACGGTATTGGGCCAAGGCAGTGAGGAATTGTCCAACATACTGACATCGCGGGCGCTGTCTGCGGTTGATCGAATGGTTCGACAACGTTCGCCGCTTTATCAGGCCACGTTGGATGCGGCCCCGAAGGAAGCCGTCCGCCAACCGAAGGCGGAGGCACTCGTCCGAGCTTTATTGCTTTCTCAGCAGCCGCAGCAGCAAAATGGCGGTGGCGGGTGGTGATGGCTATCCCCGTATATCTTCCCACAAGATGGCAACCCCCAATGCCATCACGCTTACCGGTATAGCCCATATGATCAATTTGACCGGTTGGCTCATATACAGGAACATGTAACCAGCGACTGATGCTCCGCCAATCGCCATCATCGTCCCCAGTGTCATCGATATGAATTTCCTCATCAATTTTTCCTTAGAGCTTGCGAACCTGGGGCATGATATCAGCCGCCCTCAAAGGCGATCTGGATCGGTATGGCGACCAGCAGCAATGTTGCGAGCGTCACCATGAAACCAAGCACGCCGACCAAGAGGCAGTTGATGACGCTGAAGATCGTTCCCTCGCCCTTCGCCCGCGCCTGCTTCCATCCGCGGATGGGCAACAGAAACATGGCGAACGGCGCCCTGACAAGGATATGGGCGGCATATTTCAAAACGGCCGGAAAATCGTTTCGACTCCAGCCGATCGAAAGATCGGACGGCCGGAAAGCGTGAAGCGCATCCCTCCGTGCGATGAAGAAACAGAGCCATCCTGCCGTCAAAACGCCCGTAAGGAACATGGTCAAGTCGATCGGAAACTGTCGATCACCCGCCGGAGGAGAGTTTTTTGGAGCGGGTACCATGAGGCAAGCGCCACGACGGCGGCGAGGATCGTGGCGATCGTGATCGTTGTGCGTGAAGGTTTGTTTGGCTGGTGATCGGTCGGCATGCCGCAACCGATACTATAGGTTTGAAGGCCTCGCGATTCGCGGGGCCTTTTTCTTCGGAGATGATAAACGCCCAGAAACCATCAACCGGTATCTATTCCAAGTCCGCGGGCACGACGCCCTCCGTCGGCTAGGTCATCGACCCGTACCATGGAACGCTTTGATCACCGACTTCGGCAATGAAATCACCAATTTAGCTCCCGCGTGATGGTTCGGGCGTCGGTGGTCGCGCCGGAACAAACAAACCTGTGAGCGTCCCGCAAATAGGAGACTTGTTGGTACCGCGATGGCGCGGTGATAAAACTACCGTAGCGAAGCGCCCTTTGGTGCTGTAGACGATCACTTCATCCTCGACTGTCACTTGCCACCAATCCAACGCAGGTCCTCCATGCTCAAGCGTCTCGTCAAACAGGTTCTACCTAGCTCCGCAGTTGCAGCCGTGAATAACTGGCGGACGCGTGAGAGATTGTACAAATCATGGAGCAAAGCGGCGGCGGCGGCGCCCGCGTATGGGGATATGCGTCTTTCAGCGTTCCGGATAGAACGATCGCGGCGGTTGATTGGCGAGGAGAAGTCTTATGTCCAACCACCGGCAGATCTCCTGCCCGCCATGGATATCCCTGCCGGCCGGTTCGTCGACTTCGGCGGATCCGCTGGCGAAATGTGCGCCGTGCTGCGAGAGCAGTACCCAGTCTGGTCGTTTACGGTCGTAGAGACCAAGTCGATGGCGGACGCCGCGCAGGCCTTGAGGCCGGAAATATCTTTCTCCGACCAACTGCCGCCAGAGTTCGATGTTTTCTACAGCAGTGGGACACTTCAATATCTTTCCGATCCAGAGACACTGTGGCGCGAGGCTCTGAGCAGGACAACTCGTTGCGCTTATTTGGCGCGGAATGCCTTCTCTAGCAAAAAGCGTTTCACTATCCAGTCGTCCCGGCTTTTCGATAACGGGGCGGGCCCGGTTCCTGAAGGATTCGACAACGTTGAGATACGTTATCCCCACCAGACCATTTCAGAAGCGTCGTTAGCGGAAATAGCCGACGAAATGGGCTTTGATCTGGCTGCTCGCTTTGAGGGCCGCAACACTGGGGTGACTGGCACCCGCGCGGATGTCTATGGAGCCGATCTCTTGTTCAAGAGACGATAGTCCGACGCAGTTTAGAAATTAAGCGGAAAGACAGGGATCTCTCTTTCGGAGCCGCTTTTGCCCGTTGCCCGACCTCAACGACGGACAAATTCAAGTGCCCGCCTTAGCAGAAACGGCTGCGTTGCCATGTCCGCTATCTTGAGGTGGCCGATCGAGGCTGCCGATCTCCGTGCGCTCAAACCCGTGCAAGGTGCGGCCGCCCATCCCAACCGCCTTCACCAAAACCACAATGGCCTCGCAATGCGGGGCCTTTTCTTTGGAGACGATGAATGCCCAGAAATCCATCAACCGGCGTCTATTCCAAACCCGCCGGAACAACGCCCTCCGTCGGCCAGGTCATCGACCCCGCGCCATGGAACGCGCTGACCACCGACCTCGGCAACGAAATCACCAATTCGCTGCCGCGCGACGGCTCGGCGCCGATGACCGCGCCACTCAAAGCGGCAAGCGGCACGGTTTCGGCGCCCGGCATCGGTTTCGCCACCAATCCCCAGACCGGCCTTTATCTGAAGGGCGGCGGGCTGCTGGGATTTACCCAGAACGGCGTCGAGGTCGCGTTCGATAAAGCGTCGATCTATGCCGCGAAATCAGGCGATTACACGGCACTTGCCTCCGACGACAATGCGGTTCATCGCTTCACCCAGGCAGCGACGCTGACCCTCAGCGCAGCAGCAACGCTCGGCGCAAACTGGCGCTATTGCGTCATCGCCGATGGCGGGGACGTGACGATTGATCCCGCCGGCTCGGAGACGATCGATGGCTCGACCACGCTCATCCTCAAGAACGGCTATAGCGTCAACATCACGTGTTCCGGTGCCGCCTTTTTCACCAACAAGTTCGCCGCCAGGATCCAGAGTAAGGCCGACAGTTCGGCCGTGGGCGATTTCGTCGTTGGCCGCCTCGGGACCGGTTGGCATCTGGTTCTATGAATGCCTGAATTCGACCATCCAGTTCTGTGAAAGCCACCACAACAAGACTGGCGTTGGAACCTCAGATGGCGGTGGATTCGACATCGACGGCGGCTGCCAGGGCTGCACCGTCCAGTATTGCTACAGCCACGACAATTATGGCTCCGGCTATCAGATTTACCAGTTTTCCGATGCCACCATCAAAGGCCTCAGCGGCAACACCATCCGTTTCAACATCAGTGAGAACGACGGCACCCAGGCGCCGGCATCGAAAGGCGGCGTCCTTGTCGGCACTGCCGAAAGCAGCCGCGCCGCGCCGAACAACAACATCCACAACAACACGATCTACAATGGCCTGGCCTCCGCAAACGGGTTCTATCTCTTCAGCAACCCCAATCAATTCTCCGCCAGCTATTTTGCGAACAATATCGTCTATATGACGGGCACCGGCTCGAAGGTCATCAACTCCTCGACCAGCCTGACGCCGGCCTACCTTTGTATCGGCAACTGCTATTCCTCGCCCTCGACCTCTCTCAAGTGGGGCTCGGCCACCTATACGACGTTCTCCAACTGGCGGACGGCATACCCCGCTCAGGAAACCGTTGCCGGATCGGCAAGCTTCAAGACCGCCAATCCATCGCTGGTCGGACCTCTCCCAGTTGGAAATATCGGCGGTTTCGATCCTCTCGCCCTTGGATCTTACAAGACCCAGGGCGCATCCGTCTGCCGCAATGGCGGTCAGAACATTAATAGCCTCTATGGCATTGACCCCGGACCCAGAGATCTGTTCGGAAACGCAGTGCCGCAGGGGGTCAACGATATCGGCTGTTTTGAAAGTGCGTGATGCCATGACATCCAATGACGATATCCTGCGCGCCCTCGGGCGCGTGGAGGGAAGGCTGACCGGCATCGAGGAAAACGTCGCGCTGCTGCGCCAGGAGATGGCCGACGAAAAGGCCAACGCGCATGACGGCCGTGCGGTGATCCACAAGCGGCTCGACGAACAGGCCAGGCAGATCGCCCATCTCGACACGAGGGTGGCGATCAGCGGCGGAGCGGATGAGCAGATCCGCGCCGAGATGAGGACGCTCAAGGAAACCGTCGAAAGGAACCAGGAGACGGTCGGCCCGGCCCTGGAAGAATGGAAACGGATGAAATCGATCGGCTACGGTATTTCAGGGTTGATCGCCTTCGCCGGGCTGACGACCGGCGGGATTATTGCCTATGCCAGCGATGGCGCGGTGGCGGCGCTCAGGCATTGGCTGAAGATCAGCTGAGCGGTGCGCCAAGCTTTGCGCTCTCTTGCGCCTGGCGATCGACGTCGAATGCCGGCAAGTTGAAGGTAGCAAAAACGGCGTGAGCAGGCGGATATATTGCCGTCTTCCCCGCCTTGTTAAAATTAGACTTTGCTAACGAACAAAATTGGCGCCTGTTTGTTATCCTTTGCAAGGAGGAAACGAACATGAAGAGCATGAGCAATCGCCAAGTTCGTATTCCCGGACCCCGGGAACATGATGTTGCCGAGCATTGCCGCAAGTTTGGGATTGGCCCGGCGGAGGAGAAGAAGCTGAAGAAGCTGCTCGGGTCTCATGCGCCGCTGCACGAGATTCAGGCGAACGCGCCGCCGCGCCTGCCGAAATGGCGATAGCGCCGGAGCCGGAACTTCCGGCCCTATCCGGCGTTTTGATCGCCGGGCCGCGCGGCCGGTCTCGTCTCCTGTACCCCTGCTACCCCGGCAGGCGCTGCGCGGTCCACTAATCCCCTTGTTTCCAGCTTGTCGGCGTGCGGATCCGCGCACGCCGCCATCAATGCCGCAGCTCGCGCGACAGCATCAGGATATAGTCGTCGGCGATGTCGGCGACGACCATGGCTGCTTCTGCAGCCGGATAACCCCTGCCGACGGCCTCGGCGACAATCTTCATCACCTGCGGTTCAAGCGCCTCGCGGCAGTCGGTCAGACTTTTGTCATCCGGGCATTTGGCACGAAATTCCAGGACATTGCTCATGGCATACCCTCCATTTAATGTTTCTGCGCCCCTTGATGCATGAAGCCGGTCTCTCCAGGGAAAGGCGGGCCGTGGTTCCGGTGAGCTGTCCCGGAACAAACTAGCTGTCATGAAAACACGATGTCACAGGGTGGGGTGTATTCAAGTTGATGCTGATATTAAGGTAAGTCAGTAGGGTTAATTCGTCCAGCGGCAGTTTATCGCCCGCCGGAGCCGCCGTCAGGCAATGGAGCAAGTTCTTGTTTTGGTGTCGCTTTCCGGTACGAAAAACCGGCGGTCCGTTCGGTTTTTCGTGGAAAATGCCGCCATTTACCATGTGCTGCGAGGGCAGGGCGCAGCTCTGTGCCGAAGCCGGACAGCCACGAAGAAAAGTCCGTCTTCGCGACCGGTCGCCAACGCAGATGTGGAATCGCTAAAATTGGGCGGTTCCACATTCTGAGCCATGACAGCTGACAGGCCCATGGCGGAAATAGTCATGTTTTACGAAATGTCCGCGGTTGGCGGCGTATAGCGGACCGCGAGAAAGCTCGTCTCGACCAGTATCGGTCACCGCGATGCGGCCGTCATGACATCAGCACCATCCATGAGATAGGTCGCATAACGATGGTCGCGGATCAGGCTTATTTTTTTCCCGCGCCATTCGAGCAGCATGAAATAGGAAGGACCGCCCGACGGTTCGGCCGATACCAGCAATATTTCCCGGCCTTCCAGCCAGGCCGGTTCGACCCTGACCGGCGGATATTCGGCATAATAGGTGAAAAATCGACCGACGTCGGCGGCACCCGAGATTTCCGGCCGTCGCGCCTGACGAAGCCGAACGTCGTCGGCCAGCAAGCGACGCAGCGCGTCCCAATCTTGGGCGTTGAAGAGCGCTGCAAAGTTCAGGGCCTCGGGACTTGGCGACGGCGCAACCTCGGACCGCACGTCTGAGATCGCGCGCAATCTCGCCCGACCGCGCGACAGATGGGCCTTGACCGCATCGACACTCAGTTCCAGCAGCGCTGCGATATCCGCAAGCGACTCTCCCAACACATCCTTGAGGATCACCGCGCTGCGTTGCGGCACCGGCAAATCTGCAAAATGACCCAGGGCGACCCGCACCGTGTCCCGCCGGATGAGCGCGTCCTCCAGGCCGACGGCGCTGGTATCGGCGAGATCAAAGGCCATCTCAAGCGGCTCCGACCGGCGCGTACTGCGCTGGCGCAGGGCATCTATGGCTCGATTGTGGACGATGCGAAATAGCCACGGTCGCAGCGGCGTGCCCGGCGGGATCGAGCCAGCCGTCGCAAATACCCTGGCAAACGCGTCCTGAATCACGTCCTCGCCGTCGATCACCGAACCCACCAGACGCGCAGCATAGCGATGCAGTTGGGGGCGAAGCGCGTCCGCTTCCCTGGCCAGGTCTGCGAGCAGAGTTTTCCTCTCTGCGGCCCCGAGAGCTGGGTCTTCCGTCATTCGATGACCGTCACACCCGTATCCCCACGCACGGCATAGACCATGGCCTCGGCGAGGCCGGATTTGCCGATCAGTTCGGTGACCGTATCACCGAAAGCCCGCGGCGTCATGTCCGGCCAGGTAGCGGCCTGTTCGGCAAATGTCCGACCCGCCTTCGCAGCATAGGCCCCGATGCCGGTGTCACCTACACCGGTTCCAACGAACATCTGCCGGGGAACGATGACCCGGAACCGCAAACCCAGGCCGAGTTCCGCCGACAAGCCATCGGCATATTTTGCAATGAACCACTGCGCGCGCTTGGCGCCGGCATAACCTCCCGACAGCGGCGACCCCTGCACGGCGGCTCCGCTGGAGACCAGGACGACGAGCCCGCCCGGCGCCATCGGCACGGTCAAGGCAGCCTGTACCCAATACAGCGCGGCCTTAACGTCTACATTCCAGTTGGTCGCGAATGCCTCCCAGCCAATCCGGTCGATCCGCTCCATGGGCGGTTGCGCACCGGCATTCATGATGACGACATCAGGTCGCGCCTGCTCCATGATCCGCCACGCCGCGTCGGCATCAGTTGCATCAGCTGATATGGCGGTGACGGGCGGTTGCTCAGCCGGTCCCTGCACAGCCGTCGTGTTTCGGGCGACCACGGTGACTTCGGCCGCGCGAGCAACGAATGCCTCGGCGAGCCCACTCCCCAAGCCCCGGCTCCCGCCGACGACCACAATTCGCTTTCCTTCCAGATCCATTTATCAGTCCTCATTCGGGTCGGTTTCGACCGCTCGACGACGGTCGCGACAACGACGTTTCAAGGAGGTGAAAAGAGTCATCGCCATCTGCGATTTGTGGCAGCCGGCGTCAAAAAGCCGGCTGGATCTTCACGAGCTTTTCTTTTTCATCGCAGCTTTCGCCACACCGGATGCCTCAGGCCGCGGCAAATGGCACAGCGATGAAGGTTTTACTCCCGTCACGTTCGACGAGCAGCAACACCGATTTGCGGCCGGCCTTGCCGGCTTCGGCGATCGCCGCCTTGACGTCTCGGGCATTGCGCACCGGCCGGTCATTGACCGAGACGATGACGTCGCCCGACTGGATGCCGGCGGCAGCGGCCGATTTGTCCGGATTGACGCTGGCGACCACCGCGCCGCTGACGGAGCGCGGCAGGTTCAGCTGCTGGCGCACGTCGGGCGTCAGGTCGGCAAGGCCGATGCCGAGGCTCGGCTGGCCGAAGGCCTGGCCATGCGCTTGCGGGCTTTCGGCCTCGGCCTGCTTCTGGCCGTCCGCATTGGCGCCTACGGTGACGTTGAGATCGATCGTCCTGCCGTCGCGCCAGACACCCAGGGCTTCGTGCGTTCCAGGGGAGAGATCGGCAACGAGGCGCGACAGGTCCTTCGGCGTCTTGACGGTCTCGCCGCCAACCGATGTGACGATATCGCCGGGCTTCAGTCCGGCATTGGCGGCAGCGGTATTGGCGGAAACGGCGGCCACCAGGGCGCCGCCTGTCTTGTCGAGGCCGACGGCATCGGCCACATCCTTCGTGACCGGCTGGATCTGCACGCCGAGATAGCCGTGATCGATCGAGCCGTTCTTCTCGAGCTTGGCGACGATCGCCTTGGCCTCGTCGGAGGGAATGGCGAAGCCGACGCCGACGCTGCCGCCGTTCGGCGAATAGATGGCGGTGTTGATGCCGACGACCTTGCCTTCGCGATCGACCAACGGACCGCCCGAGTTGCCGTGGTTGATCGGCGCGTCGATCTGGATGAAATCGTCATAGGGGCCGCTATGCAGGTCGCGGCCGCGCGCCGAAACGATGCCTGCCGTCACCGTGGTGCCGATGCCGAAGGGGTTGCCGATCGCAAGGATCTGGTCGCCGAGCTTCAGCCTGTCTGAATCGCCCCAGGCGATGGTCTGCAGCGGCTTGCCAGCCTCGATCTTCAGGACGGCGACGTCGGATTTGGCGTCGGTGCCGATCAACTTGGCCGGCAGTTCGGTGCCGTCGTCGAGCGTCACCTTGATGTCGAAAGCGTTGTCGATGACATGGTTGTTGGTGACGATCACGCCGTCCGGACTGATGATGAAGCCGGAGCCGAGCGCCATCGCATGCTCCGAACCACGGTGCTGCGGCGCCGGGCGCGGCAGCGGGATGCCCTGATCCTCGAAAAACTGGCGGAACTGTTCGTCCATCGGCGATTCCTGGTCGGCGCTGGTATCGCTTGCTTTCATCGTCGTGGTGATGGTGACGACGGCGGGTTTGTCGGCGTCGACGATCGAGGCGAAGGAGCCGCTCGCGGCGAGAATTCCGCCTGTATCCGAAGGTGCGGCAAAGGCGTTGGAGGAATTCACGGCGAAGGGGAGGCTGGCGGCGCCGGAAATGACGGCGGCCCCGACGAGCGCTGCGGCGTAATGTTTGCGGTGGATGCGTGACATGGCGATGGTCCCTTGCGAGAGCGTTGGCTTTGATGGCGTCGTGGTTCCGTGTCTCGGACCTGGCGTCGGGAGAGGGGGGCGCAATTCCCCCATTCGCCTGGCGCGGGTCGTCGGGGATCCGACGAGCGGGGAGAGGAAGAAGAATTCGCGCTGGCATTAATATGACCAGGCAAAACGGCTTTACAAATTAAACATTGATCATGTTTATGTTGCCGATTTGTAAGAAATTACATGTGTTTGATCTTTCCTTCCAAGGCTTGGCGCGCGCCGCTGCTCCCGGCGATCGCCCGGGCGTTTCGCCGGGTAGAGGCCGTCTCCACCGCCAGGATTGCTGCGCTTTTTCAGGGCACTACGGTGATCCGAGGGCCGCTTGAGCCCGTATTGCAAAGCAGTTGATCCGGCGGCCTTGGTGGAAGCGTATCTCAGGAACCTGTTGCGAATATAGAAGTTAGTAGACTCTAAATTACTTCTTCTTTTGGGGAATCGGCTGCAGGTGAATCTCGCCGGCGAAGAATTCGGTGCAGGGGGGAGGAAAGCCGAGCACGGAATGCAGGTGAAGCTGAGCGATGTGGCGAGGAAGGTGGGCGTCAGCCCGATCACCATTTCGCGTGCATTGCGCAATCCCGAAATCGTCTCGGAGGATCTGCGGGAAGAAATCCTGCGCACGGTCGAGGAGATGGGTTATATCCCCAATCTTGCCGCCCGGGCGCTGGCCGGCCGCCATAACGGCATCGTCGGCGTCATCACCCCCGCCTTGCACCAATATGGCTTCGCCGGCCTAATGATCGGTATCGAGGATCGCTTTCGCGGCACGGAGTTCACCGTGCAATATTCCAGCACGCTGCACCATGCCGAGGGCGAAGCCGGCCTGCTGAAATCCATCCTGACCCAGAAGCCGGCCGGCGTCATCATCGCCGGCGCCGAATCCTATCGCGACCTCCTGCCGCTGATGGCGAGCGCCCCCTGTCCCATCGCCCATATCACCGATCTCAGCCAGGAGCCGCAAAGGCTGGTCGTCGGCCTCGATCATTATACGGCCGGCGCCGAGCCCACCCGCTTCCTGTTGTCGAGGGGCTATAACAGGATCGCCTTCATCGGCCGCGGCGCCGACGTCCGCTCGCGCCGGCGCATCGAGGGTTATGAGGCTGTGATGCGGGAAGCCGGCCTTTTCCTGGAGGATCTCATCATCGGCGGGGATGCGCCGAGCCGCATCGGCCTCGGCAGGGAGTTGTTCTCCCGCCTGCTCGAGCGCGTGCCCGATGTCGATGCCGTCTTTGCCCAGAGCGACGAACTGGCCTTCGGCGTCCTCATCGAATGCAAGGCGCGCGGCATCCGCGTGCCGGAGGATGTCGGCATCTGCGGCTTCAACGACCTGGAATTTTCGCCTTTCCTCGAGCCGTCGCTAACGACGGTGCACATAGCGCGCCAGGACATCGGCCACCGCGTCGCCGACATGCTGCTGCACGCCATCCACGACGAGCCGCTCGAGGAAGACAGGGTCGACTGCGGCTTCTCGATCGTCCCGCGCGGCTCGACGCGGTAGTCGGGCATGGAAGTGGAGCTGAGCCTTGCTGAGCCCCGACCGGGCACGGTAGGATTGTTCCGTATAGGAACCGGATGGCAACCACTGTGCTGAAAAATGGATAAGGCGGGACTATCTCTTGACAGGATGCGCACCTTTGTCCGCGTCGCCGAGCGCGGCAACCTGTCGATGGTCGCAAAGGAGCTGGGCGTCGGCCAATCCAGCGTGACGCGGCACCTCAACGAACTTGAGGAGGCTGTCGGCGTGCCGCTTCTCAGCCGCACGACGCGTCGCGTCACCCTCACGGACGAAGGTAGTCGCTATTATACCAACTGCCTTCAGATATTGCGCCTGGTCGAACAGGCCGCTGAAGAAGCCAGAGACGCCCGTGACGCCCCAGCCGGCGCTGTTCGGCTCTCCTGCACGGCAGCGCTTGGCGTGATGCATATCACGCGGATGATCTTCGACTTCCAGGACAAGCATCCCGACATCCGCGTCGACCTCAACCTGACGGACCAGCGCATCGACCTGGTCCGCGAAGGCGTCGACGTGGCGCTCCGTCTCGGGCCTCTGGCCGACAGCGCAATGAAACTTCACGCGCTTGGAGAAAGCCAGCGGCTGCTGGTCGGCGCTCCGGCTTATTTGTCCGCCCGGGGACGGCCGGAGCGGCCGGCCGATCTGTCGCGATACGAAACTGTCGTGATGTCCAACGTGGCAGGCAGCGACAAGCTCCTTCTTTCCTCTCCCGATGGTACAAGCCTGATGATCCCTGTCCGTGGCCGGCTGCGCGTCGACCACGGGCTTGCGGCGCGCGAGGCTCTTGCCGCCGGGCGCGGCATTGGTCCTACCCATCTCTGGCTGGTTCACGATCTTCTTCACGATGGCCGGCTCGAAGTCGTGCTCGGAGATTACCGGCCTTCGCCGGTGCCGCTGAGCTTGTTGATCGCTCCGGAGCGTGCCGCCATTGCCCGCGTCCGGCTGCTCGTCGACTTTCTTGCCGCTGAGGTTGCCAGGCTGCCGGGGATCCGGCGGTCGTAGGTCTTAGGGCAAGCATTCGATCGTCGAAGACAGGCGCCATGCTTCGCGAGACATGCTTCACCCTCCGAAAGACCGCTTGTCGCCGCGCCATCCCGTCGTCCGCAGAAACTGCTCCCAGTTGAGCGCCTCGGGATTCAGCCGGCGGCTCCATTGGAGATCGTGTTCCTTGCCGAAATAGCCATACTCGACCGCATATTCGACCATGCCGAGAATCTCTCGAACGAGAAGTTCGTTGGCGGCAAACTCCGGAAAATAGTGCAGCAGGCCGTCTCTGGTGAAAGCATTTCGATACTCGGCCTTGCGGCCGGTCACGCGCTGGAAGGTCTCGACCATTTCCCGCGGGGAAATAATATCGCCGACGATCGGCTGCGTTTTGCCGTTATAACGCTCGGGGTTTGAAAAGATCTCGAGGACAACAGGCCCGGTCGCCGTCAGCGGATCGACAAAAGGCGCTGCGAAATCCTCAGGAAGATAAATCGGCAGGAGCAGGGTGTCGCCTTCCATGCGCGGCACATAATATTCGAGAAGGTTGGTGTAGAAGAATGCCAGCATGACGAAGGAATGAGAAATCGGCAGGCTGCGAATGTGGTCTGCAACGAGCGCCTTGTCGGTAAAATGCGGCGCATATTTCGTCCCACCGGCGATCCTGTCGACATTCTCCAGCGTGCTGAAAACGATATGACCGACGCCGGCCTCAACGGCCGCATCCGCGAGCTGCCGGCCAAGGGGAGCCTCGATAGTCGCCGGCGGGGCGATCGGCGGCGTCATCAGAAACGCGCCATCCGCGCCCTTGAATGCAGCAACGAGCTCCTTCTGGTGGCCGAGTTCGAGAGGCACGATAGCGATTTCGGCCCCGAGTTTCTCCAGGCGTAAAGCTTCAGGCGAATCCTTTCTTCGAGTGAAAGCACGGACGCGGAAACGTTGGCTCTCAAGAAGTGTCGCGACGACGCTGCGCCCCTGTTTGCTCGTTGCACCAGTGACCGCGATCAGTGGCTTGTTGTCCGTAGACATGGCTTCATCCTTCCTTCGTTCGCCGCTGAATAGGCAGGCATTTAAAAAAGGCTGAGACTTAGGGTCCTTACCCCACAGCCCGACCTTGACGCGGTACCCTATCGAAACGGATTCTATTGATGAATATCGCCGGAACGCATAGGATAATGCCGTTTTATGGATAAATCCGGGTCAGGCGCTGACGGAGTCGGTGTTGATCTCGTTGCGGCCGTCTGTCGGAGAGAGAGTTGGGCGATCTCGTTTGTCGCCGATGGAACACCGGGCGTGAGGCAAGACCGGTCGCTGCGGGATCACATCACTTTTCGCAAAGGCGTCGGCCGCCGGAATATGGCTGATAGGTACAGTCGGACGGCCTAAAGGAGCGGTAGCTGCGCGAGCAGGCGGTGATGTTGCAGGACTGCGGTGCGCCCTGGCCATCGATGTCTGCATCGGTCGACCGCACTCCGTTCAGCGCCGGTTCGGTGGTCGCCGCGCGCATGAAGTCCCGCCAGATGTGCGCTGGCAGGTCGCCGCCCGTCACCCCCTTCATCGGCGTGTCGTCATCATTGCCAACCCAGACACCGACGACGAGCGATTCCGTGAAACCGACGAACCAGGCATCACGATTGTCCTGGCTGGTGCCGGTCTTGCCGGCCGCAAATGTGCCGGGGTCGGCTCCACGTCCCGTGCCGCGTTCGACCACCAGCTGCAGGAGCCCGAGGAGATCGGACTGGTAGGGCGAAAGATCGACATCCGGCTTTGATTGTGCGCCAACTCGAAAGGCCTTGGGCTGCCTTGCCGCTTGAAAGTCGATGATGCCCCAGGGTTTGACAGGCGCCCTGCCGAGTTGGACGGACGCATAGGCGCTGGTGAGGTCAAGCAGATTCACTTCGGACGTGCCGAGCGCCAAAGACGGCGTATCGGCCAGCGGCGCATCGATGCCGAGTTCGCGCGCTGCGGCAATCACATTGCCCAGACCGACCTCTTCAGCAAGCGCTACTGACGCGGCATTGAGCGATCGCGCGAACGCCTCGGCAAGCGTTACCCACCCGCGATAGCTGCCACCGGAATTTTCCGGCGACCAGCCATTGATGTCGATTGGCGCGTCCAGAACCTGGTCAGACAGTGTGAGCCCGGCCTTCAACGCTGCGTAGTAGACGAATAGTTTGAAGGTGGAACCCGGCTGGCGCATCGCAGTCACGGCGCGGTTGAACTGGCTCGCCTTGTAGTCGCGCCCGCCGACCATCGCAACGACGGCGCCGTCCGGCGTCATCGCAACCAAGGCCGCCTGCGATGCGCCGACCGCCTTTCCTTCACTGTCCAGGGCTCTTTTCACGACCCGCTCGGCGATCTGCTGCAACTGCGGCACCAGCGTGGTGCGCACGGTGGTCGAACCTGGCGATGAGCCGGCGATTTCGCTTGCCTGCGGCGAAATCCAGTCGGCAAACCAGCTTCCGGAGCGCGGCGTCGGCGTCGTCGGATGCAGGCTGGTAAAGCTCGTCTTGGCCTCCGCCGCCTGTGGCGCGGTGATCTTGCCATTGGCCGCCATCGCGTCGAGAACGACCATGGTGCGCTGCCTGGCGCCTTCGAAATTGTCGATGGGATTCCATTGGCTCGGCGCCCGCAGCAATCCTGCCAGCATTGCCGACTCCGGCAGGTTGAGGGCGCCGATGTCCTTGTTGAAATAGATCCGCGCGGCGGCAGGCATGCCGGTGGCGCCGGCGCCAAGATAGACGCTGTTGAGATAGCGCGTCAGGATTTCCTGCTTGCCGAGCTTCCACTCCAGCCAGAATGCAATGACGACTTCCTGTATCTTTCGTTTTATGGTTCGGTCGCTGTCGAGATATTGCAGCTTGATGAGTTGCTGGGTGATCGTGCTGCCACCCTCCACCACGGAGCCAGCCTGCAAATTCCGCAGAACCGCCCTCCCGATGCCCCTGGGGTCGACGCCGAAATGATCCATGAACCGGCGATCCTCGATCGACAGCACGGCATCGATCAACTGGGGTGGAAACTGGTCGTATCGGGCATATGGCCCCTGATAAGGTCCCTGTCTCACCAGCGGCGCACCGTCGGCGGTTTCCAGCACCACGACCGGCTTCAACGTTCCATCGCGGATTTCGCTCCAGGGCACGTCTTTCAGTGCCCATACCAGCACGCATCCTACGAGGAGGCAGACAAGCAGAGCCGCACCGATCGCGAATTTCCGCCAGCCCGCCAGAAAGCGGCGCCAGCGATGTTCACGCGGATTGCTACGCCAGTCGCCAACACCGCGCCCGGCCTTGGCGAGGGCGCTCTTGATCCACCCGGCTGGAGCTGACGTGGTCTCCAGCCGCATCGACCTGCTTAGCGTTGTTTTCAAAAACGAAGCGGACGCCTTGGTCTTCGCAGAACTTTCCTCCAAATCCTGGCGCAGGGCACGCCACAGATCGCCCGCGGCCCGTCGAGTTTGATCAAAGGATCCGCGGGGCGGCTGCGGCTCGTCGAGATGGGCGGGGCCCGGAGACGCCGAGACGGCCGCTTGCGCTGCCGAATCTTGTATCTGATCGCGGCCCGCGCTCGAGCTGCTAACGCTTTCACCTGAGGATTCGGGAGAATTGGGCATCGGTTACCGCTAAAAAGGCCAACGCAGCAGGACCCCTTATAGCCGGGTGATGCTGCGTGTTCCACCGCAAAAGGCCGCAACCGCAACCGCTGCGCACCGCCCGGATCCGCGCGTCGAAGACTCGAAGCCGAGCTTCTATTAACGACCCCTGGCTTCAATGCGAAACTGGTGGGGGTCCAAAGGTTGACCGTCGCCGGCTACAAGCTCCAGCTTCTGCAAGGGTTGTCCGTGCAGACTGTCGACTATGCCGTAGTCCAGCTCCCCGGGGGCAAAGCAATGTTCCTCTCCCCATTGCCAGAGCGCGACAAGGATCACGCACAGCTGACGCCCTTTTGGCGTCAGCAGATAGAGACGACTTAGTGCGGAATCAGGGTCCGGCTCGACCGTGAGTATGCCCTCTTCTACGAGCTTCCGCAGGCGAACCGACAAAATGTTCTTCGCGAGTCCCAGACTCTTTTGAAACTCGGAAAATCGCCGACGCCCCTTGAAGGCCTCGCGAACGATGAGGAGGGACCACCAATCACCGACGGCCTGGAGAGAACGCGCAATTCCGCACTGGGCACCCCCCATGTCAGTTCGCTTGCCCTTCAAGTTCCACCGCCTTTCTCCGAATTATGGTTGCAAAGTTAAACCATTTGGCGTTATGAGTCGATAGGTTTCAAAATTAAACCTTTGTGAGCGTTAAAGACTGGAGGGTTTTGGAGTGACCGACCTATTGGATTTCGCAATTCAGGCTCATGGCGGCTTTGAACTATGGCAGCGGATCGAGCAATTGCGTGCACACATCAAAGTTGGTGGCGCGGTCTGGCATGTGAAGGGGTGGCCGGATGCCTATGCCGACATCCACACTATGGTTTCGACCCGTCGTCCGTACACTGAATTCACCCCCTTCCTGGAGAAAGGGTACCATTGCGTTTGGGAGGCGGAGCGTACAGCGATCGTGGCCGACAGCGGCGAAGTCATTGAGCATCGGGTCGCACCGCGTTCGTCTTTTGAGGGGCACACGATCGCCACAGCGTGGGACCGACAGCATCTTATCTATTTCACCGGCTATGCCATGTGGACCTATTTGACTACGCCGTTTCTCTTCAGGCTCCCCGGGTTCGAGACGGAGGAGATTGAGCCATGGCAGGAAGAGGATGAAATCTGGCGCCGGCTGAGGGTAACATTCCCCTTAAGCGTCCCGAGCCATTCCACCGCTCAGACATTCTATTTCGAATCGAATGGCCTGTTGCGCCGCCATGACTATAGCGTCGACATCATGGGCGGCACCACGAGCGCCAACTATGCAAGCGACCACGAAAGTTTTGCTGGTTTGACGATCCCGACGAAGCGCAGGGTTTACACAACCGGCGCGGACAACCGGCCCATCCTCGATCGGGTCGCCGTTTCGAATGATTTGCTCGACGTCGTGATTGAACCACAGCCCGCGGGGCGCTGACCTCCGTCAGCAGGCTCGGCAGTCTCCGGCCTGCGACTAGACGTCGATCAGGACGAACATGTCGCAGCGCGCTTCGACCGGGCGGTCGAGCACCAGGTGATGGCGTCGCCGGCGACGCCGGCATTGCGCCAAGGCAAGACATTGGGCCATATGGAAGCGATCATGCGGAACTGAAACGCGCCTGAACCTTTATGGCAGTCAACTTCCACGGCATGAGGCTCCAAATGGCTTTTTCTCAATCTCTCAAGACAATCCGCACCGACGCGTTGGAGATCGCCTACGTCGAGATTGGCCCTGCCGATGGCTGGCCAGTCGTGCTTTCACACGGCTTTCCCTATGACGTGAATGCCTATCGGGACGTCTCGCCAATCCTGGCCGCGCGAGGCGCAAGGGTGATCGTCCCGTACCTGCGCGGCTTTGGCCCTACGAGGTTTCTGTCGCCAAGAACCATGCGCAGCGGCCAGCAGGCGGCGCTGGGCAAAGACCTGATTTCGCTGCTCGACGCACTGGCTCTGCCGCACGCGCTGCTTGCCGGATTTGACTGGGGCGGCTTGGCATCCTGCGTCGCCGCGGCATTGTGGCCGCAGCGGGTTGACGGGCTGGTTTCCTACGCTGGCTATGATGTCATCGACGTCAACAGGCAGCGTCACTCCGTTGCGCCGTCGCTGGAACATGCGATGTGGTATCAACACCTGTTCCAAAGCGAACGCGGCCGCGAATGCCTTGAACACAATCGCCGCGAACTCTGCCGGATGCTGTGGGAGCAATGGTCGCCGCAGTGGGAATTTGATGACGCCACCTTTGACCGGTCTGCCGCGTCCTTCGAAAATCCGGACTTCGTGGACGTCGTTCTCCACTCCTACCGGTTTGCTCTCGGAACCGAGAGTGGCGATCCCGAACTTCAGGATCTGGAAGATATCCTGGCAACAAGGCCGCAAATCGTCATTCCGGCGATCACCCTTGATGGTACCCAGGACCCTCTCAAGCCGGATGGCACGGCCGATCATTCAGTCATGTTCACGGGGCCTTATCGGCACAAGGCGTTCGATTGCGGCCATGCATTTCCTTTCGAAGCCCCTGAAGCCTTCGCCGATGCGATCCTCGCCGTCCACGAGATCGCCTGAGACCGCTATCGACGGCGTCTGGATAGCCGAGAGGCTAGGGAGCCATCCGCGCGCGCAGGCGCGGCACGATCCAGTCGAGGAAGCACCGCACCTTCGGCGGCAAGGGCTCGGCTGGTCCATGGATAACGTTCACCGGCAGCGGTTCCGGTGCGAAATCCGTCAGCAGTTCCTGCAGGGCGCCGGAGCGCAACTGATCGGAAATCTGGTAAGACAGCACGCGGATAATGCCGATGCCGGCCAGTGCGGCCTGGATGGCAGCCTCCGTCGTATTGACCGCGAGCTTGGAGCGCGGCTCGACGGAAAAGGCCGCGCCGTCCCGGCGGTAGCGCCATTCCGGCGCCGTCGCAAAGCCCTGGAAGCTGATGCCGTCATGCTGGGCGAGGTCATCCGGCTGACGCGGCACCCCTCGGCGGGCGAGATAGTCCGGGCTCGCGCAGATCACCCGGCGAACGGCGCCTACGCGCGTTGCGATAAGCGCGCTGTCCGCCAGATGCCCGATCCGCAGGGCCACATCGACGTGCTCATCCGCCAGACTTAGCTGCCGGTCGACCAAGGTCAGACGCAGGTTGATTTCGGGTTGCTCCTTCAGGAAGTCCAGCGCAATTGGCAGCAGATGGCGCTCGCCGAAGGCAATCGGTGCGGTCACGTGCAGCCCGCCACGCAACGCGCCATATTCGCCGCTGGCCTGCCGCTCCGCCGCCTCCAGCTCCTCCAGAATGCGACGTGACGCGGCGACGAAGGCGCGCCCCTCCTCCGTGACGGCGAGGCCGCGGCGGGTGCGCCGGACCAAGCGCACGCCCAGGTGCTTTTCAAGATCGGCGACCTTGCGGCTGACCGTGGCGAGCGGTGCATGCAGTCGCCGCGCCCCGGCCGAGAGGCTGCCTGCCTCCACCACCGCCACCAGCACCGACATTGCTTCAAACCGATCCATCTAATCCTTCCGGAATCTGAGAGGAAAGCTCTCTCAATGGCAGGATACTCTATCAGTGCTAGATATCATAGCTTGACGTCGTCCTGGGGGGACGCCGGCCGGCTCCCCATCTTTCCAACGATTCGGAGGAAGGCGTCATGCCTCAACTGTCACGTCGCGCCTTTGTCAGCGCTCTTCCACTAGGCCTCACCGGAGGGAGCCTTCTCGCGGCAAGCCTGCTCGGTGCCGCTCCCGCGCCGGCGCTTGCTGCCACGCAGGGTACCGCTAAGACGCCGGTCAGCGTTACGCCGCTAGCACAGATCCGTATCGGCCGCTTCACTGTGACGGCCCTGACCGACGGGTATGCCGATATGCCCTACAACTATTTTCCGGGACGCTCCGCGGCCGAGGTCGAGCAGGCGGCAACCGCGCAATTCACCGCCCGGCCGAGCGGCGTCAGGTTCCTCTTCAACCAGTATCTTATCGAGGATGGCGAGCGCCGCATTCTGATCGATGCCGGTCCGGCGGGCTCGATCGGGCAGACCGGCGCACTGCCCCAGGCGCTCGGCGCGCTTGGCCTGCAGCGCGACCAGATTGACGCGGTGATCGTGACGCATATGCATCAGGACCACATGGGCGGTCTGATTGTCGGGGGCAAGAACAACTACCCCGGGGCGGAACTCTACATCGACCGTCGCGACGTCGCCCATTGGACTGACCCGGCCAAGCGCAGTGGCGCGCCCGACTATCTGCAGACGAGCTTCCAGATGGCGGGGGAGGTCGTGCGCCTTTACCCGAAACTCCAGGCGATTGACGGCGAGCGTGAGATTATGCGGGGCGTCTCCATTGTCGACCTTACCGGCCATACACCCGGCCATATCGGCGTGCGGGTCGAAGATGACGGGCATAGCCTCATCATGGTTTCGGATATGATCTTTCCGGTCGTGCATCCTGGGGCGACCAATGTGTTCTTCCTGTTCGAGCAGGACCCCGCAGCTGCCAAAGCGATGCGCGACCGCTTTTTTCCCCGCGCCGCTTCGGAAGGCGCGCTTATCGCCGCCACGCACATGCCCTTCCCGGGCCTCGGCCGTGTTGTCGCCGACCGCGGGCAGATGCGCTGGCAGGTGGCGGACTGGGCGTCACAGAACTGAGCTCCACTGCCGCCGATCCCGCTCCCCGGCGCGAGGCTGGAACGGCCATGGGCACCAGATCTGTCGGTACCGCCCCGACGGCATTCGTCGTCACGCTCAAGCAATGTGGCAGGGCTGCGCAGTCAACGCGGATAGGCGCGCGGCCATCCAACCAGCGAATTCAGTTCGGTGAGGGGCCAGTCCAGCTGGCCCCTTCCTTGCCAATCAAATATCGCTGGCGGCGCTCGACCAGAGGTCGGCGGCTTCGGCTGCCGTCATCCTCCGGACCTCGGCCTCATGGCGGCGGCTGGCGAAGAGTTCGCTGGCCATGATCTCTTCGGCAAGGTCGGCCGGAAGCGAGAGGATGACGCGGGCTTCGCCATTGTGCAGGCCGCCGAGTTCGGCGCGCTTGCCCGTCACCATGCCGCCGGCGACCGTGTTGTTGGTCTCCGGATCGATCAGGATGAAGGAGCCGGACTGCCGGTTCTGCTCGTACGGATCAAAGATCGCTGCCTCGTCGAAGGCAAGGCGCACCTTGCCGATCGCATTCATGTAGAGCCGCTGGGCGGGGTTCCACGTGCCGGTCTTCAATTCGAGCTGGCTCAACGGCTGCACCTGCACGCGCTGGCGGCGGCTGCCGCTCTTCAGCCAGTAGCGCTTGCCGGGCTCGATGCCCTCGGGTTGGAGGGCAACGATCTGCGCGTCGAAGGAAAGGCCGACCTGGGGCTGCGCGTCGATCGAGACGATCATATCGCCGCGCGCCACGTCGACCTGGCGGTCGAGCACGAGCGTGATCGCGTCGCCGGCGACGGCGGCGTTGCGCACGAGATCGAAGGTGACGATCTTGGAGACGTTGGCGACCATGCCCGACGGCAGGATCATGACGCTATCACCTGGTTTGACCGAGCCGCCGGCAACCGTGCCCTGATAGCCGCGGAAGCTCTCGCCCGGCCGCGACACGCGCTGCACCGACAGGCGGAAGCCGACCGTCTGCGACGAGCGCACGGTCGCAAGCTCCAGCGTTTCCACCAGCGTCGGGCCAGTGTACCAGGGCATGGCGCCCTGGCCGGAATAGACGACGTTTTCGCCCTTCAGCGCCGACATCGGAATGGCGGTGATCTGCTTGACGCCGAGCGACAGCGCGAATTCGCGGAATTCGTGGCTGATCTTGTCGAAGCCGGCGCGGTCGTAGCCCGTCAGGTCGATCTTGTTGACGGCGAGCACGAACTGCTTGATCCCGAGCAGCGAGGCGATCGTCGCGTGGCGGCGCGTCTGCTCGAGGATGCCGAGACGGGCGTCGACGAGCAGGATGGCGAGATCCGCGGTCGAGGCGCCGGTCGCCATGTTGCGGGTATATTGCTCGTGGCCGGGCGTGTCGGCGACGATGAAGGAGCGCTTGTCGGTCGAGAAATAGCGATAGGCGACATCGATGGTGATGCCCTGTTCGCGTTCGGCCTGCAGGCCGTCGAGCAAGAGCGCGAAGTCGGGCAGGCCGAGGTCGTTCTGCTTGCCGGTGGAATCGCGCTGCAGCGTCGCGGCCTGGTCTTCCTTGACGGCCTTGGTGTCCCAGAGCAGGCGGCCGATCAGCGTCGACTTGCCGTCGTCGACGCTGCCGCAGGTGATGAGGCGCAGCGGGCGCGAGTCGCGCTGAGCCTTCTGCGGCTCGGCGGCGGGCAGGCTGGCGACGGTTGCGGCCGAGACGGCTGTGTTGGCTGCGGTCATCTCAGAAATATCCTTCACGCTTTTTCTTTTCCATGGAGCCGGACTGGTCGCGGTCGATGGCGCGGCCCTGGCGTTCGGACACCGTTGCAATTTCGAGTTCGGCGATCACCTCTTCGAGCGTGCTCGCCTCGGAGCGGATGGCTCCGGTCAGCGGAAAATCGCCAAGCGTGCGGAAGCGGATCATGCCTTCCTGGCGCACTTCGCCGGGCAGCAGTTCGAGACGCGGATCCTCGGCGAGGATGATCATGCCGTCGCGCTCCACGAACTTGCGCTTGCGGGCGTAGTAGAGCGGCACGAGCGGAATGTCCTCGGCCTGGATGTAGCGCCAGATATCGACCTCGGTCCAGTTCGACAGCGGGAAGGCGCGCACGCTCTCGCCCTTGCGGATCATGCCGTTGTAGATGTTCCAGAGTTCCGGCCGCTGGTTGCGCGGATCCCAGCGATGGTCGGGGGTGCGGAAGGAATAGATGCGCTCCTTGGCGCGGCTTGCCTCCTCGTCGCGCCGGGCGCCGCCGAAAGCAGCGTCGAACTGGCCGGCATCGAGCGCCTGGCGCAGGCTTTCGGTCTTCATGATGTCGGTGAAGGCCGCCGAGCCATGGGTGAAGGGCGTGATGTTCTCAGCCGCGCCGCGCGGATTGATATGCTCGATCAGATCGAGATCGTACTTCTTCGCGGTCTCGTCGCGGAAAGCGATCATCTCGCGGAATTTCCAGCCGGTGTTCACGTGCAGGAGCGGGAAGGGCACGCGGCCCGGGTAGAAGGCTTTGCGAGCCAGGTGCAGCAGCACCGAGGAATCCTTGCCGATCGAATAGAGCATGACGGGACGCTCGAATTCGGCCGCCACTTCGCGGAAGATATGGATGGATTCGTTTTCCAGCGCCTTCAGATGCGGGTCGAGCGGTGCCTTGGCGCTCTGGGGATTGCTGAGTTCCGTATCCGGACGGCTATCGGGCATGTCTTACTCCAGACTGTCGATCCTTGCGGCTGCCCGCAAGCTTTTGTCGATTGTGGCTCTTCGGGGCCTGCGGCGATCGCCGCGCCCTGATCCGGAAAGCCGTGAAGATGGTTATTGTGCGGCGATCGCCGCCGCCTCTTCGGCGACGTGCAGGCCGCATTCGCGCTTCTCGTCCTGCTCCCACCACCAGCGGCCGGCGCGCTCGGGCTCGCCGGGCTTGATCGCCCTTGTGCAGGGCTCGCAGCCGATCGAGGGATAGCCGCGGGCATGCAGCGGGTTGACCGGCACGCCTTTTTCGGAAACGAAAGCTTTGATCGCTTCGATGTCCCAATCGGCGAGCGGATTGACCTTCAGGAGGTGCCGTTCGGCATCATATTCGGCAAAGGGCGTTTCGGCTCGGTTGGTCGATTGCCCCCGGCGCAGCCCGGTGATCCAGACCGTCGCCCCTTCGAGCGCACGCGCAAGCGGCTTCAGCTTGCGCACGCCGCAACAGGCATGCCGGGCTTCGACGCTTTCGTAGAAACCGTTGAGACCGTATTGCGCGGCATAAGCGTCGATATCGGCCTTCTCAGGCGAAAAGCGCTGGATATGGATGTCGTACTGGGCTTCCGTCTCGTCGATCAGCGCCAGCGTCTCGGCAAACAGGCGGCCGGTTTCCAGCGTCGCGATGTCGATCGGCAGGCGGTGCGTGCCGATTTCAGCGGTGATCACCTGATCCTCGATGCCGAGCGAGGTGGTGAACACCACGCGGCCGCCCAGGCCTGCCACCAGCGACAGACGCCCGGCCAGGTCGAGGCCTGCCAGCTTGTCGTTCAGCGCCTCGGCTTCTGCATTCGGATTGATAGCAGTCATGGAAATCCTGTCCTTAGTTGCCGGGAGTATCGCAGTTCAAGCCTGGATCGGACAGAAAAAGGGATTTCGAAAGCTGCGGCCGGAAGAGCAAATATCTCTCCGAAGCTGCCGCAATGCAGAAAAGCAGCCGCCCGCGAGCGAAATCCGCGTCGGCAGCTTCAATGTCTATCGAATTAGTAGACTTACACGCAGCCTGTCAATCCGAAATCTGAAGTGATGCTGAAAAAGATGCAGAGCGCCCGGTTTAGGCGTAGATTGCAGGACATTGGCCGAGGGCGAAGAACAAGGCCAAAAATGCTTGTCCCTCAAGGCTTTCTGCCGGCGCGTTCAAATTCCGTTCATGCTGGTTGTGCCATAGAGGCGAATGAACTCGTGAAGCGGCGCGAAAATGCGCGCCGCCTGTGTGTGTCGACGGTCTGAGATGATTACGCAAAAGGCGAAATACGCGCTGCGGGCGCTGACGGTTCTGGCGGATGCCGATGCCGACGAACCGGTGATGATTTCCGATATTGCAGCGCAGCAGAAGATCCCGAAGAAGTTCCTCGAACAGATCCTGCTCGATCTCAAACACCACGGCATCGTCGTCAGCCGCCGGGGCAAGCAGGGCGGCTATCTCCTGCTCAAGCCCGCCCACACCATCACCTTCGGCGAAATCCTGCGCATCATCGATGGCCCGATCGCACCGCTGCCGTGCCTGTCGATCACCGCCTACCGCAAATGCGACGATTGCGACGGCGAACAGAACTGCGAAATCCGCCATGTTTTCGCCAAGGTGGCAGACGCCACCCGCAAGGTGCTGTTCTCGACGACCATCGCCGACGCCGTCGCCCCGACGCACGGCGCCGAAGTCACCCGCCTGCTCGCCTGAGCCCGGGGCTTGAGGAAAGCCGGCGGGACGTCTCTTCTTCAAGATTTGGTGAAATGCCTTTTCTCGCCGCTGCGATGCTCCACCTGCCTGTCCATCCGGTAGGGAGAAGATCCGATGTTTGCACTTTCGACAAAGCATGTGCTGGCTGCCGTCGGTCTGTCGGTTGCCCTTGCGACGAGCGCTGCCGCCCATCATGGCTGGTCGTGGGCCGAGGCGGACCAGATCGAGCTTCGCGGCACCATCGAGAAAATATCGATGGGCGGGCCGCATCCGACGCTCGATGTCGCCACCGCCGATGACGGCGTCTGGCGCGTCGAACTCGGCAATCCGCGCCAGACCGAACGCTCCGGTTTCGTCGAGGGCGTTGCCAAGCCCGGCGACCAGGTGATCGCGCTCGGCAATCGTTCGCAGGATCCGAAGGAGAAGCGGATGAAGGCGGTGCGCATCACCATCGGCGAGAAGCGCTACGATATCTATCCCGACCGCATCCGGACGAACTGACCCGTCGTCATGGATGTTCTCGAATGGCTGTCGGCCACGGCGCCCGCCATGGCGCTGCGGCGCTCCGCGACGCTCTATATGGTCGTCAATGCCGCTCACATTCTGTCGATCGGCCTCCTGGTCGGCGCCATTCTGCCGCTCGATCTCAGGCTTGCCGGCTTCTTCCGCAAAGTGCCTGTCGAGGTCGTCGCGCCATTTCTTTCCCGTTCGGCCGGCGTCGGCCTCGTCCTGGCGATCGCGACCGGCTTCTGCCTCTTCAGCGTGCGGGCGGTCGAATATGCCGAAAATCCTGCCTTCCTCGCCAAGCTCGGGCTGATCGGGCTCGGCCTTCTCAACCTGCTTGCGGTTCATGTCGGGCGAGGGTGGAAAACGCTCACCGCCACCGGACGCGTCCGGCCCGGCCTGCGCTTCTCCGCAGCCCTGTCGGCCGTATTCTGGATCGCTGCCGTATTGGCCGGGCGATGGATCGGATTTCTTTGACGCCGAGACTGTTCACCGGTCGCTGATCGCAGCCCGTGGGTTGACCCACGGCTCCTGATTCGAACGGGCCAGCGGCTGTTTGCCCAGGATATGGTCGGCCGCTTTCTCGCCGGTCATGATCGAGGGGCCGTTGAGGTTGCCGTAGGTCACGTGCGGGAAGATCGAGCTGTCGGCGACGCGCAGGCCGTCGACGCCGATCACCCGCGTCTGCGGATCGACCACAGCCATCGGATCGTCCTTTGCGCCCATCTTGCAGGTGCCGCAGGGGTGATAGGCGCTTTCCAGATGTTCGCGCAGGAAGGCGTCGATCTCATCGTCGCTCTGCACCCCTTCACCCGGCTGGATCTCGGGGCCGCGATAGGTGTCGAAGGCCTTCTGCCCGAAGATCTCGCGGGTCAGGCGCACGCAGTGGCGGAATTTCTCCCAGTCTTCCGGATGGCTCATATAGTTGAAGCGCAGCACCGGATCGGCCTTGAGGTCGGGCGAGCGCAGCGTCACGCTGCCGCGCGATTTCGACAGGTTGTAGCCGACATGCACCTGGAAGCCGTGGCTCTTGGCCGCCGCCTTGCCGTCATAGCTGATCGCCACAGGCAGGAAGTGATACTGAATGTCGGGCTGCTTCAGCCCCGGTGCCGAGCGCAGGAAGGCGCAGGCCTCGAACTGGTTGGAGGCGCCGAGCCCGCCCCTCGAAAGCAGCCATTGGGCGCCCGCCACGCCCTGCCAGAACCATGGCAGCCAGGAGTAGAGCGACACCGGCTTGGTGCTCACCTGCTGGAAATAGAATTCCATGTGGTCCTGCAGGTTGGCGCCGACGCCCGGCCGGTCGGCCTTCACCTCGATGCCCATCTCCTGAAGATGGGCGCCCGGGCCGATGCCGGACAGCATCAAAAGCTTCGGCGAATTGAAGGCGGAGGCCGAGACGATCACCTCGCGCGTCGCCTTGATTACCTCCACCTTACCCTTGCACTCGATCTCGACGCCGGTCGCCCGCCCGTCCTCGATGACGATCCGGCGCGCCAGGCCGTAGACGATCCCGACATTGTCGCGCTTCAGCGCCGGCTTCAGATAGGCGTTGGCGGCAGACCAGCGGCGGCCGGCAAAGATGGTCTGCTCCATCAGCCCGAAGCCTTCCTGCTTGCTGCCGTTATAATCCTCGGTCGTCTCGAAGCCCGCTTGTTTGCCGGCCTCGATGAAAGCCCCGAACAGCGGATTGGTGAAGCCGCCGCGCTGGACATGCAGCGGCCCGTCCGTGCCGCGCCAGCCCTCCTCGCCGCCATGCGAATGTTCCATGCGCTTGAAATAGGGGAGGACGTCGGCATAGGCCCAGCCGCTGGCGCCGAGCTCTTCCCAGCGGTTGAAGTCCTCGGCATGGCCGCGCACATAGACCATGCCGTTGATCGAGGAGGAGCCGCCGATCACCTTGCCGCGCGGCGCGGTGATGCGCCGGTTGTTGAGGTTTGGCTCGGGCTCTGAGAGATAGCCCCAATTATAGCGCTTCATGCTCATCGGCCAGGCAAGCGCTGCCGGCATCTGGATGAAGGGCCCGAAATCGCTGCCGCCCGCCTCGATGACGACGACGCTGTTCCTGCCGTCCTCGGAGAGGCGATAGGCCAGCGCCGAGCCGGCCGAGCCGGAGCCGATGATGACGAAATCTGCTTGTTGCATCTTGTTGTTTTCCTTGAGCTGCCGTGATCCGGCTGCTTCTTGTGTTCTCAGAACCGGCGCCTCATCCGCCTGCCGGCACCTTCTCCCCGTAAAGGGGGCGAAGCGGATATGCCGCACCGGCTTCCCCTACCTTCGAGGTTGCTTTGGGCACGTGCCCTCTCCCCGCGCGCGGGGAGAGGGTTAGGGTGAGGGCAAGGGATGGCACAGGTGTTTTCAATAAGGCGCCGCCACCGGCCCCATGCCGACGTAAACCGTCTTCAGCTCGGAATAATGCTCCAGCGCTGCCAGCGAATTCTCCCGGCCGAAGCCGGATTGCTTCGAGCCGCCGAAGGGGATTTCCACCGGGCAGAGATTATAGGTGTTGATCCAGAGCGTGCCGGCTTCCAGCCGGTCGACGACACGGTGGGCGCGGGTGAGGTCGGCGGTGAAGACGCCGCCGGAAAGGCCGAATTCGCTGGCATTGGCGCGC
The DNA here is from genome assembly GCF_005862215.1 of Rhizobium sp. MHM7A. Lineage (NCBI taxonomy): Bacteria > Pseudomonadati > Pseudomonadota > Alphaproteobacteria > Hyphomicrobiales > Rhizobiaceae > Rhizobium > Rhizobium sp. MHM7A. The sequence goes on along the minus strand of NZ_VCHT01000003.1, from coordinate 234,886 downwards.
GCGATCACCTCGTCCTCATCGTCGAAATCGAGCACCGACATGACTGGACCGAAGATCTCCTCGCGGGCGATCGTCATGTCGTCGGTGACGTCGGCAAAGACGGTCGGCTGTACGTAGTAACCTTCTCCCGAGACGTTGTTCGGAATGCCGCCGCCTGCAATGAGCGTCGCGCCCTCGGCCTTGCCCTTCTCGATATAGGCGATCACCTTCTCGCGCTGCGCCCAGGAGACCATCGGGCCGATCTGCGTCGCCTCGTCCATAGGGTCGCCGATCAGCATCGCCTCGGTGCGAGCCTTCAGCCGCTTCAGGAATTCCGCCTTGATAGCCTTCTGCACGAAGACGCGCGTGCCGTTCGAGCAGACCTGGCCGGTCGAATAGAAATTGCCGAGCATCGCCCCGCCGACCGCCGAATCGAGATCGGCATCGTCGAAGACGATGAGCGGCGACTTGCCGCCGAGCTCCATCGTCACGTGCTTGAGGCTGCCGGCGGCGGCCGCCGCGACCCTGCGCCCGGTCGGCACCGAGCCGGTCAGCGATACCTTGGCGACATCGGGATGGTTGACGAGCAGGGGCCCGGTATCGCGGTCGCCCTGGATCACGTTGTAGAGCCCCTTCGGCAGTCCCGCCTCGTGCAGGATCTCGGCGATCTTCAAGGCGCCGAGCGGCGTGTTTTCGGAGGGTTTGAACACCATGGCATTGCCTGCGATCAGCGCCGGCGCACCCTTCCAGCAGGCGATCTGCTGCGGATAGTTCCAGGCGCCGATGCCCACACAGACGCCGAGCGGCACGCGCTTGGTATAGGCAAAATCCTGGCCGAGCGGGATGTGGGCGCCGTTGAGGCCGGCCGGCGCGACGCCGCCGAAGAATTCGAAGGCATCGGCGCCCGAGGTCGGGTCGGCGACAACAGTCTCCTGGATCGGCTTGCCGGTGTCGAGCGTTTCCAGCTCGGAAAGCTCCCGGTTGCGCTCGCGCATGATCTCGGCGGCCCGCTTGAGGATGCGGCCGCGCGCCATCGGGCTCATCGCCGCCCATTCCGGCTGGGCGCGCTTGGCCGCAGCAACCGCCTTCTCGACGATCGCAGGCGTTGCCGCATGCAGCCGGGCGATCACCTCGCCGGTGGCGGGGTAGAGGCTCTCGATGACGGCGCCGTCGCTATCCTCGACATATTCGCCGTCGATGAAGTGCGAGGCTTTCGGTTGGGCTTTCATGTCATTTGTCCTTGGGGTGTTCGATGTGGTCGTTTCTTCCCCCCTGGGCAAAAGGGGAGGCGGCGGCTAGCAGCGCATTCACATAATCTTCCGTCAGCGCGATCGAGGCTTCGATGCCGATCGGCGCCGATTTCAGACTCTGCCTGATATAGAGCCCGTCGATCATCGCCGCAGCGCCCTCGGCGATGCGTTCTGCGGCGTCGGCTGGCAGCAGCGCCTTGAGATCGGCAAGCAGGTTCGAACGAAGCCGCCTGGCATAGATCACCAGAAAGCGCCGCGTCTCTTCGGAACGCTGCGCTTCGGCATAAAAGGCAAGCCAAGCGGCAATCGTTTCCGGCGCGAACTGGTCGGCGTTGAAGCTGACGCGGATCACCGCCGAAAGCCGCTCGCGCGGCGTCCTGGCGTCTTTCAGCGCCGCCACTGCATCGTGACGCAGTTGCCTGAGGAGCGAGCGGATCGTCTCGATCAGCAATTGCTCCTTGCTGCCGAAATAGTGATGCGCAAGGGCAGGCGAGACGCCGGCCTGGCGGGCGATATCGGACATCGTAACGGCAAGCGAGCCGTGATCGCCGATCACCCGCAGCGCCGCGTCGACAAGCGCCTTGCGGCGCACCGGCTCCATTCCGACCTTCGGCAAAACCGCCACTCCCTGAAGATGGCGCTATATTATTCTTGATTGACTGATCAATCAATAAAAATCTTTCTTGATCTCGTGTGTGGCAGCATCTTTCCCCCGGCCATTGCTGCAACATATCTCAACGCAAGGGGAGGTGCGTTCATGGCGGATATCTTCGACGAAACGCCGACAGCGCAGCTGCAGTCGAAATGGATCTGGTTCGTCGGCCTCGGCGTGCTGCTCTTCATCTGCGGTCTGATCGCACTCGGCAACCTGATGCTCGCCACCGTCGTTTCCGTCTATTACGTCGGCATGTTGATGCTGTTCGGCGGCGTGATCTATCTCGTCCACTCCTTCCAGGTGCGCGGCTGGGATCACGTGCTCTTCTGGGCGCTGAGCGGCCTGCTCTATGTGCTTGCCGGCATCTCAGCCTTCGTTAATCCGATCCTGACATCGGCGGCGCTGACGCTGTTTCTGTCGCTCGCCCTCGTCATCGCTGGCGTCTTCCGCACCTGGGTCGGAAGGAAGATGAAGCCGGCCAAAGGCTGGGGCTGGATCGTCGCAAGCGGCGTCATCACCGCGCTCGCCGGTTTCGTCATAGCGCTCGGCTGGCCGGTCAACAGCCTCTGGGTCCTCGGCCTGTTCCTCGCCGTTGATCTCATCCTTCAGGGCTGGACGATGATCGCCTTCGGCCTTGGCATCCGCAGCTGAAACGGTGGAAAGCCGTTTCTTTTTTGACAAGAACACAGCGGGGGATTAGACTTTAGGGATTATGCGGACAGTTCCGGTGCGAATGCACCAAAGCACCGGCGCAACCGCCTGGAATGCCGAAAAGGTCATGCGTCCCCCAAAGGCAGGGTAACTGCCTGAAGAAAAAAAGGGAGGAAGTTCATGCCGATGGTCACCGTTTCCATCTCTCCGCAGCAGGCAGCGGGCATCCGTGCCGCCGTCGACACGGGCGCATACGCCTCGAGCAGCGAGGTCGTTCGCGAGGCGCTTCGTCTCTGGGATACCGCCCGCAAGCTCGGCGAAATCAAGGCGGACCTCCTTGATGACGAGAGTGTCGCCTCCGGCGGCAAATGTGTCGCCGACATGTTCGCAGATCATGAGGAGCAGCGCCGTCGCTCCGCCTGAACAAGCGCCTGCTTGTATTGGTGAATTCGAATGAACGCTTAACGCGTGGAGAGGATTCGCGTCTTTCACAAAACTTTCATATTGGCGAAAGGGTTCGTTGATCCTTCTGCGGCAAGTTCCTGACCAAGAAGAACAAGTCGCAGTGGAGATCGTCCCACAATGAAGACTGGAATATCTTTGGCTGCCGCCGTCGAGCCCGGCGTGCTCCGCCGCTATGCCAGCGATCAGATCGTAACTCTTGCCAAGCTCGTGGTCGAGAACGCTTTCCAGCCGATCGTCGAAGCCGGCACCGGCACGGTGTTCGGTTACGAGTCCCTCATGCGTGGCCAGGATCGCATCGGTTACGACACGCCGGCCGATATTCTCGACGAGGCGCATCGGGCCGGCCAACTGCTGCAGCTCGAACAGATGGTCGCCAGCCGCGGGCTCGCCAAGTTCGCGACGCTGTCGAATTTCTCCACCTCGACGCTGTTTCTCAATCTTGATGTCAGGCTGATCCCAGATGGCGAGCGCCTGGTCGAGAGCCTGCTGCAACATTTGCGGACAGCGAGTATTCCGCCATCCTCCATCTGTTTCGAATTCTCCGAACGTTTCGACAATACCAGCGTGCCGGAATTTGCCGCCCTGGTTTCGAAATTGCGCAAGGCCGGCTTCAAGCTGGCGATCGACGATTTCGGCGTCGGTCATGGCGAGATGAAACTGCTTTGCGACTATGCCGTGGACTATCTGAAGATCGACCGCCATTTCGTCGCAGCGATCGATCGCAGCGCCCGCAAGCGCCACCTCCTGAAAAGCATCGTCAACATCGCCCATGTGCTCGGCACGCGCGTCATTGCCGAAGGCATCGAGACCGAGGCGGAATTCATCGCCTGCCGCGAATATGGCGTCGATCTCGTCCAGGGCTGGTTCATCTCCCGCCCGACGACGCATATATCAGAGTTGGCGCCGTCTTTCCCGCATCTGCAGGAGCTCGGCAAGAGCAAGCGGGGCAGCCAGTCGCTGGACGAGATCCTCATCCGCAGGCAGATCGAGCTCCTGCCGACGGTCTACGAAAACGACAGCATCGACAGCGTCTTCGAGCTTTTCCGCCGTAATCCGCGCCAGGCGTTCTTTCCCGTCCTCAACGCCAATAGCGAGCCGCGCGGCATTATCCATGAGCATCACCTCAAGGAATATATCTATCAGCCCTTTGGCCGCGACCTCCTGAAGAACAAGATGTACGAGCGTTCCATCTCGCATTTCGTCGAGATGGCGCCGATCGTCGGCCTCGACAGCGACGCCGAGCATCTGATGGCGATCTTCGCCAATATGGAGGGCAACAACTGCCTGATCCTGACCGACAACATGCGTTATGCCGGCGTCGTTTCCGCAGCTTCGCTCATCAAGGTCATCAATGAGAAACAGCTGAAGACCGCCCAGGACCAGAATCCGCTGACGGGCCTGCCGGGCAACCACGCCATCCGCGATTTCATGCGCCAGTCCGGCCGCGACGGCGATGCGGTTCGCCATTTCTGCTATTGCGATTTCGATAATTTCAAGCCTTTCAACGATGCCTATGGCTTCCATCTCGGCGACCACGCGATCTCACTCTTTGCCGCGCTGATGCGCCGCTATTTCTTTGCCGAGCGCCATTTCCTCGGCCATGTCGGCGGCGACGATTTCTTTATCGGCGTCGTCGGCTGGACGAAGGAGGAATTGACCGAGATCCTCGACCGGCTGATCAGCGACTTTCACGATGACGTGCTCGATCTCTATTCCGACGAGCACCGCGCCGCCGGCCGCATCCTCGGCCACGACCGCACCGGCGCTGAAGCCCTGTTCCCGCTGATGCGCTGCTCGATCGGCGTTCTCGAACTGCCGGAAGGTCTCGTCATCGACGACATCAACCGCGTCAGCGCCGAAATCGCCGTCATCAAGTCGTCCGCCAAGGAGAGCGAGGAAGGCCTCGCCTTCCATTTGCTGGGCGAGGCGAATTGACGCCCTTGCCGCTTCCAGCCTTCCCAAGCCCGCCGGGCTGATCTATTCCGATCCTTCGGGATCAGGAGGGTCACGATGTCACTGCCTCAGGAAATGCGTTTCGTCGATCTCAAGGCCTTCGGCGGGCCTGATGTGATGGCGATCGGCAAGCGTCCGCTGCCGGTGGCCGGCGAGGGCGAGGTCCTCGTCCGTGCCGAGGCGATCGGCGTCAATCGTCCCGATATCGCCCAGCGTCAGGGCAGCTATCCCCCGCCCAAGGATGCGAGCCCGATCCTCGGCCTTGAGCTGGCAGGTGAAATCGTCGCCGTCGGGCCCGGCGTCAGCGGCTATGCCGTCGGCGACAAGGTCTGCGGGCTGACCAACGGCGGCGCCTATGCCGAATATTGCCTCCTGCCGGTCGGTCAGATCCTGCCCTTTCCCAAGGGATACGACGCGTTGAAGGCCGCGGCCCTTCCCGAGACCTTCTTCACCGTCTGGGCCAATCTCTTCCAGATGGCCGGACTGACCGAAGGCGAGAGCGTGCTGATCCATGGCGGCACGAGCGGTATCGGCACCACCGCGATCCAGCTTGCCCGCGCCTTCGGCGCCGAGGTCTACGCCACGGCCGGCTCGAAGGAAAAATGCGATGCTTGCGAAAGGCTCGGCGCCAAACGCGCCATCAACTACAGGAACGAGGATTTCGCCGCGGTGATCAAGGCCGAGACTGGTCACGGCGTCGATATCATCCTCGACATGATCGGTGCCGCCTATTTCGAGCGCAACATCGCCTCGCTTGCCAAGGACGGCTGCCTGTCGATCATCGCCTTCCTGGGCGGGGCCGTTGCCGAAAAGGTCAACCTCTCGCCGATCATGGTCAAGCGGCTGACGGTCACCGGCTCGACCATGCGCCCGCGCACGGCCGAGGAAAAACGCGCCATCCGCGACGATCTGCTCTCCGAGGTCTGGCCGCTGCTGGAGGCTGGCACCGTCGCCCCGGTCATTCACCGGGTCTTTGCCTTCGAGGATGTTGTCGAGGCGCACCGGCTGCTGGAAGACGGCAGTCATATCGGTAAGGTCATGCTGCGCATCGGCTGAGCGTCAGCGCGATGCCGATGGCGAGAATGCCGGGCAGCGCGATCAGCAGATAAGCCAGTGCGCCGCCGAGATAGTGCGCTCGACACGCCGACCGCGCATCAGGCCGGCTGCCGCGCCTGGCGCCGTTCGCTTTCAAGATAGAGCAGGGCTGCAATCGCCGCCACCCCCGCGCCGGCGCCGACGAAGGCGGTGCCGGAATAATCGGTGAGCGATGTGCCGAGGGCGAACAGCCCGGCGGCGATGCCGGTGCCGATGAAGGTGTTGAGCGACATGAGCGAGGTTCCGAGCCCCGGTCGGTCGGCGATCAGGTCCTGGAGATAGGTGATCGGCACGCTGAGGATTGCCGCCGCGCCGCAGGCATTAAGGAGGAGCAGCGCATATATGTGCCAGGGCGTGGAAGCAAATCCGAGCAGCAGCAAATAGGCGCAATAGACCAGCGCCCCGAAGGCGAGCACATGCGCGGTGCGGAAGCGCCGTTGCGCCATGCCCCACATCATCATGAACGGCATTTCGAGAAGCGCTGTCAGCCCGGCGATGAAGCCGACGTCGACCACGCTTCCGCCGGCCGCATGAGTGATGATCAGCGGCAGCAGCATGGCGTTCAGCCGCTGCAGTCCGAACAGCATCGCCATGACGACGACGCGGATCAGCACGTTCGGCATGAAGACCCGTTTCAGCGAAGCGACGAAGCTGACCGGATCGGGGGCCGGGCCGGCGGTGCCGTTGCCGGGGGCGAAGAAGAAATACAGGCAGAAGCAGATGCAGCTGGCAATCGCCGCGATCCCATAGGCCGGGGTCATCGATGCTGAATTGGCGAGATAAAGGCCGATCAGCCCCGGCGCCAGCGCCCAGGAGCCGGAAAACAGCGCCCGCACCGTGGCCGTCACCGCCGCGCCCTGACCGCGCTCCATCTGGTTGGTCCTGGCGCGCAGGCTGGCGAAAAGCAGCGAATAGGTGGAATTGCTCATCGGCACCAGCAACAGCGTCGAAAAGATGAAGATTGCCGGACTATGAATGAGCGCGATCGACCCGAAGCCGAGCATGCCGGCGACCGAAAGCGAGAGCACCAGCGGCCGCCGCTCCTTCAGCCTGTCCGACCAGATGCCGAGCGTCAGACTGGTCACGACGTTGACGATCGCCGAGAAGAACACCAGCGCCGAATAGGCGCCATTGCTCAAGCCCAGTTCGTTGATGCCGATGATCGACTGGTAGGGCGCGGTCGAAGCATAGGTGAAGGCGAGCGCGACGAGCGTCACGGCGGGAATGCGGATCCTGTTGTCGCGCAGGATGAGGGAAAAACTGGATGACATGGGAGCGGTTCCTGATGCACCACTCTTAGCTGCATCGGACACATCAGAGAAACGATAGTTTTCGATCGCTTCGGTCAGTTTATGTAATGAGTATTAGATGACGTGACGGCCGTCCGACGGAGCTGCAGGTCGAGCTCCGGCTGGATTCCAGACTCAAGGCTTGGAATGACGGAGGCTAGGGACCCGACCGGCAGGAGGCGCGACTGTCCGGTTGGAGAATTGGCGCAGCCACTTGCTACTCCGCCGCACCTCACGTATTTGCCGCAGGAGCCCACCCCACCCTCCGTCCTGCTCGGGTTTGACCCGAGCATCGACACCCGCCCCGATCAGTGGCTCAAGGCCTGGGATGACGGAATCATGGAGTCGCTCCGGTGTAAATGCGCGCCGTGCTCTGGCCGGTTGACTCTACCGATCTTCTGATCTTAGTGCTCGCCGGGGTTGATACATTGGATGGGGACGATGAAATTTCGCATTGTTGGCGCTGTCGCGCTTTCTTTCGCCGTTGCAAGTTGCACGCACACCACCCCTGACGGTCGGCCGCTCGTTCAGCACTTCTTTCGGAATGTTGTGATGAACGGATGTGGTTTCCAGATGACATGGGAATCGGCGAGAGAAGCTACAGACACTTTTAAGCCATCCATCCCCACTGAGAGAGGACGCCTGACCGACAGAGGCCTCATGAGGGCTGCGATCGCAGTTTGTGGCAAAGTGGAATCCGCAGGCAAGAGCAAAACCATCGAGGTCCAGGTTCCCGACAGTGGCGGTGTCCTCCGGAAAATAGTAGTTGAAAGGGAATAAGCGCGGACGCCCCCACTCTCCTCCGACTTGCGCGGCCACCAGCATTCATGTTTGATTTCCATCGGCTGCGACCATGGATCCCAGGCTCGATGCCTGGGACGGCGGAATGTCAGTAAAGCCTCCGCCAAACATCCCACCGACGTGTCGGCGGCGCCGTTAGCAGGAACCCGCGCAACCACAACACAGTCAGCCCTAAACCCAGTTGGCTTTCGCGCCCCGACGCGGTATGCCTGCCGCATCCCGCCCGCATCCGGATGAGAACTCATGACCAATCCCGTCACCGTCGAAGTCACCCGAGGCCTGCTCGTCGAGAGCCGTCATCGCGGCGCGGTGGCGGTCGTCGATGGCGACGGCAAGCTGGTCTTTTCACTGGGCGACATCGAGGCGGCCGTCTTTCCGCGTTCGGCCTGCAAGGCGATGCAGGCGCTGCCGCTCGTCGAAAGCGGTGCGGCCGACGCCTATGGCTTCGGCGACAAGGAGCTGGCGCTCGCCTGCGCCTCGCATAACGGCGAGGAAGAACATGTGGTGCTTGCCGCCTCCATGCTGTCGCGCGCCGGCCGGAGCGCCGAAGCACTCGAATGCGGCGCCCACTGGTCGATGAACCAGAAGGTGCTGATCCAGCAGGCCCGCACGCTCGAGGCGCCGACGGCGCTGCACAACAATTGCTCGGGAAAACATGCCGGCTTCATCTGCGCCTGCTGCCACCGGGATATCGATCCGAAGGGCTATGTCGGTTACGAGCACCCGCTGCAGGTCGAGATCCGTGCGGCGATGGAAAGCCTGACCGGCGCGGTGCTCGGTGCCGAGAGCTGCGGCACCGACGGCTGCTCCATCCCGACCTATGCCGTGCCACTGCGCAGCCTGGCGCACGGCTTTGCCAGGATGGCGACCGGCATCGGCCTGGAGCCCTTGCGCGCCAAGGCATCCCGCCGCCTGATCGAAGCCTGCATGGCAGAGCCCTTCTATGTCGCCGGCACCGGCCGCGCCTGCACGAAACTGATGCAGATCGCCCCCGGCCGCATCTTCGTCAAGACAGGCGCCGAAGGCGTCTTCTGCGCCGCGATCCCGGAAAAGGGCATCGCCATTGCGCTTAAATGCGAGGATGGCGCCACCCGCGCCGCCGAGGCCATGGTGGCGGCGACGCTCGCCCGCTTCTTCGAGACGGAAGAGACGGTGCATGCTGCGCTGACCGCCTTTGCCGCAACCGCGATGCGCAACTGGAACGGCATCCATGTCGGCGATATCAGAGCGGCCTCCGTCTTCTCGGCATGATCATGCCGCGGCGATCGTATCGTTGAGATCGCGATAAGGCTTGAGCCGCTCGGACATCATCTCGGCCGGCACGATCAGACCCGCGACCTCGGCAATACCGAGGACGGGGCAGGGCGAGACGAGGTCGAACTTCTCCTCTGTCAGCAGCACATGCGTTTCGGCCGAGCAACGCGCGATATGGCGCTTGATCGCCGCTTCCTCGAAATCGCCGGTGGAAAGCCCGTGCACGGGATGCGCGGCGGTGACGCCAAGAAAGAAGAGATCCGGGCGCAGCTGCGAGATCGCCGCCATCGCTGCCGCGCCCGTCGCCACCATGGAATGTTTATAGAGCCGGCCGCCGGTAAGGATCACCTCGGCCGTCGGATGGTGTTCCAGCTCGGCAGCGATCGTCGGGCTGTGGGTCGCTACCGTGAGCGGCATGTCGCGCGGCAGTTGCCTGGCGATTTCCGCCGTCGTCGTGCCGCCGTCGAGGAAGATCATTTGCCCCGGCTTGACCATCGCCGCTGCCTTGGCTCCCAGTCGCGCCTTTATCTCGGAGGAGACGCTGGCCCGCGCGGTGAAATCGGGCAGATCGGGTGAAAGCGGCATCGCGCCGCCATGCACGCGTTTGAGCAGTCCCTCCGCCGCCATTTCCCTGAGGTCGCGTCGGATCGTGTCTTCAGAAAGCGAAAAATCCTCGGCAACGCGCTTGGCGATCACCTGGCCGTCGCGGCGCAATATGTCGAGGATCAGGGCCTTGCGTTGCGTCGTCAGCATCGTCCCTCCGCACGAAAATGAATGAGATGGCATGATCTTGCACGAAATGACTCGACATTCAAGGAAGATCGTGCATTTTCGTGAGATCCCGCGCATGAGGCGGGGATCTCGCGCAGATGCGAAGTGATGGAGTGGATCATGCTGATATTGATTGCCGGGCCTTATCGGTCCGGAACGGGCGACGACCCGGAAAAGATGGCCGCCAACCTGAAGCGGCTGGAGGAGCCCTCTTACGCCTTGTTCAAGGCCGGCCATGTGCCGATGATCGGCGAATGGGTGGCGCTGCCGATCTGGCATGCCGCCGGCGGCAGAGCGGTCGGCGATGCGCTTTACGAGCAAATCTTCCATCCGGTCGCCGGCCGGCTGCTGCAGCTCTGCGAGGGCGTACTGCGCCTGCCCGGCGATTCCAAGGGCGCCGACAACGACGTGCGCATCGCCAGGGAACGCCGCATTCCGGTCTGGCACCGGCTGGAGGATGTGCCGGGCTGCGGGTGAGCGGCGCAATGTGAAGGAAAGTTGGGCGCAAGATCTGCCCCTCACCCTAACCCTCTCCCCCCTGACGGGGCGAGGGACGTGGCTTGCGAGAGGTGAGTGGGAATGGAGGGCGTGCGGCATATCCCCTTCTCCCTGTCACGATGGGAAGAAGGCGCCGGCAGGCGGATGAGGGGCGCTACGGACACGCCGCTTCAAATGGCCTTCGAAGGGATCGCAAAACCGAATCTCCCAATTCCGGCGCGCCTACGCCTGCGCTATAACCATAGCCGAAAGGGAGTCGAGAACCATGCTGACACTGTATTACGCGCCGGCAACCTGCGCGCTCGCAAGCCTGATTGCCCTGGAAGAATCCGGCCTTGCCTTCGAAACGAAAAAGCTCAGCTTCAGCGATGGCGAGCAGCGTTCGCCGGATTATCTGAAGATCAATCCGAAGGGCCGTGTGCCGGCGCTCGTCACCGATCGCGGCGTGCTGACGGAGACGCCGGCGATCCTCGGCTTCATCGCTGAAATCGCCCCGGCCGCCAAGCTCGCGCCATTCGGCGATGCTTTCGAAATGGCGCGGCTGCAATCCTTCAACAGCTATCTCTGCTCGACCGTGCATGTGAACCATGCCCATCGCCGACGCGGCTCGCGCTGGGCCGACGAGCCGGCGGCACTCGAGGCGATGAAGGCCAAGGTACCGCAAAACATGGCCGATTGTTTCTCGCTGATCGAAGAGACGATCTTCGAGGGCCCGTGGGTGATGGGTGAGACCTATTCGCTCGCCGACCCCTATCTCTTCGTCATGACCGACTGGCTGCCGTCCGACGGCGTCGATCCCGCCCGCTTCGCAAAAGTCAGCGACCACCACGCCCGCATGATGCTGCGCCCAGCAGTCCAGCGGGCGCTGGCCTACGACCGGGGCTGATATGCAGGGATGTTAAGCTCGTCGGTCACGCTGGATCGGCTATTGCGTCTCCGCTCGGCCAAATACATCAGAAGACTGGGCGGCTTGGATCCTTGGCCCGCGCTTCGGCCGCATGGGTAAGTCTGTTGTCCCAGACGGGGCCGCCGACCAGATCGTCGCCCTCAGCAGCTACGCCCGAAGCGGCGCCATCTCCAGCCCCATCAACCGCCGGCGCCCTGGTATTTGCGGGTGGCGTAGCGCCAGTGGGCCATGGCGAGCAGCACCCAAACCGGGCCGGCGGCGAGCGCCACCGGTCCGGCCCAATCGCCGAGGATCGGGATCGGTTTGCCAAGCAGGGCGCCGACCGGGACCGAGCTGGTCAGCGCCAGTGGGACGGCGGTGATGAGGACGATCTGGATGCTGCCCGGGAAAATGTTGAGAGGGTAACGCGTCAGTTCCCAGAAGCCGAAGAAGATCGAGAACAGGTGGTTCGACCGCACCCACATCAGCGCCGTCGCGCCGATCATGGTGATCATCGCACCGGTGAGCAGAGTCGCGCTGGCAATCGCGGCAAGCAGGAACGCCACGGACGAGGCAGACCAGGCGAAGTCGGCGGAGAGGACCGCCCAGCAGAGCAGCGGCACCGCCAGGATGATATGGCCGGCATAACCGATATTGAGGCCGGAAAAGACGAGATAGGCCCAGGGGCTGAACGGCTTGACCAGGAGAGTGTCGTAGGTGCCGAGCCGAACCAGTTCCTCGAGATCGCGCAGTTGCACGAAGCTCATCGCCGCACCCAGCGAATAGGCGAGCAGTTGGAAGCTGAAGAGCAGCGCCAGCTCCGGCCAGGTCCAGCCGCCAAGCGTCTCGAAGCGGGCAAGCAGGATGCCTATCGTGGCGAAGACGCTGCCATAGGAAAGGATCTGCGCAAGCCGGTCGAGCCAGAAGGCGCCTCGATATTCCATTTGTGAGCGGACATGCATGCGCACCAAGTGGGGAATGACGCGGAGGTGATGAAGGAACATGGTCATCCCCCCTGCACGGTGATGCGGCGCGACGCCATGCGCCAGAGCCAGAGCACGCCCGAAAGGAACAGTCCGGCCCAGCCGAGGCCAAGGCCGAGATGCAGCCAGGTGTCGGCGACAGAAAGCCTGCCGAGATAGACGGCGTTGGGATAATACACGACCCAGGCGAAGGGCAGGTGACGGGCGATCGTCGCCAGCGGCTCGGGAAAGAACCAGAAGGGCACCAGCACACCGGAGAACAGATGCAGCAGGGCGCCGAGGATCCAGTCCAGCGAGAAGCTCGTCATCAGCCAGAAGGCGATCAGGCCGAAAAGCGCCGACATCAGGAAAATCAGCACGAAGGACAGCGCCCAGAAGGCGACAAACATCAGGCCGTGAAACAGGCTTGCCGGCGCCAGCATGCCATAGAACAAGGCCGTGAAGGCGACGGTCGGGATGACCTGCGTCGTCAGACGGTAGGAAAAGCTGCCGCATTCATTGGCGAAGAGATAGAGCGGATAGGAGAGCGGCTTCAGCAGCCAGACGGCGATATCGCCTGTCTTGAGTGAGCGGCCGATCTCGCCGATGATCCTTTCGGGGCGGGTGGCGCCCATGACAGCGCCGCCGAGCAGGGCGTAGGTCACCATCTGCTGCAGCGAGACGCCGTCGACGACCGTCGCGCCGGCGCCGGCATAGACGGCGAGCCAGATTGCGACGCGGGCGACGACCTGGACGAGCTTGCCGAAAATATTGGCCCAGACCTCGTTGCGGTAGGCGAGCTGCGCGTGGAAGGCGCTGCGCGTGAAGGCAAGATACGCATTCATGGTTTCGGCGCCCGGGCGTTGCGGGTGAAGGCAAGATAAGCGCTCATGGTGTCGGCGCCCGGGGGGTCGCGGGTGAAGGTGAGATACGCGCTCATGAGGCCCGTGCCATGGCGTTGCGGCGCTGGTAGAAGGTGCGGATCACCTCTTCGATATCGGGCTCGTGCAGCGCCACATCCTTGAGGTCACGGTCACTGCCGACCTCCGAAAGGATTTTGACCAGCGAGACGTCTTCGCGCTCGATCAGATATTCCTTGCGCAGTCCCTCGTCGCTGACGAGCGATGCCATCCTGAGCGGCAAGGGGCCGGGGTCGCTCGCAAACTCCAGCGTCAGCCGCCGGGCCGAGCCAAGGGCTGCGCGAAGGCTGCGCAATTCCCCGTCGAAGATCAGCCTGGCGTGATCGACCATGATCAGCCGCGGGCAGATGGTCTCGATGTCCTGCAGGTCATGGGTGGTGAGGATGATGGTGACGCCGCGTTCGCGGTTGATCTCGGAGAGGAAGCGGCGCACGGCATCCTTGGCGACCACGTCGAGACCGATCGTCGGTTCGTCGAGAAAGAGGATCTTCGGATCGTGCAGCAGCGACATCACGATCTCGGCGCGCATGCGCTGGCCGAGGCTGAGCTGGCGCACCGCCCGGTCGAGGAAGGGGGTGAGGTCGAGCAGCTCGCTGAAGTGGCGCAGATTATCGGCGTAACGGGCAGGCGGAATATCATAGATGCGCTGGTGCAGGGTGAAGCTGTCGATCAGGGGCAGGTCCCACCACAGCTGGCTGCGCTGGCCGAAGACGACGCCGATCTCGCGAGCATTGTCCATGCGGGAGAGATGCGGCGTGCGGCCGAGCACCGAAATCGTGCCGGCGCTCGGCACCAGGATGCCGGTCATCATCTTGATCATCGTCGATTTGCCGGCGCCGTTCGGGCCGAGATAGCCGACGGCCTCGCCGGCCGCAATATCGAAGCCGATTTCGGAAACGGCCACGACCTCGGTGTATTCATTCGTCACCAGCGTCTTGAAGGCGCCGATCAGACCGGGAAATCGCTTGTGCTGCCGGAAGCGTTTGCTGACGCCCCGTGCTTCGATCAAAGCCGGCATATCTTTTCCCTCGATGTGGAGCGAGCCGACTCGGACAGCGATCGGGCTTGCAAATGCAGGCTAGCGCGAGATGGGATTCGTTCAAGCTGAAGTTGCGTTTCGACCGATCACTTCGGCCTTATGTCGCCACCACCTTTTTAGACCGATCCGCGCCTGCGCTACATTTGAACCCATGGACAAGATCTACGCCTTGCTGATCGTCGCCGCGGCCACCGCGATCATCGTCCTTGCCGACCGATGGAACACCTCGGATGCCGATCGCTAGGCGGGCTTCGGCAATCTCCGTTCCCGCCGCAGCCGGCAGGCCGGCGACGATGATGCGAAAGGAGAATGAGGCGCCGTGATAGAAGGCCGTCTTCGATCAGGCGCCTCCGCAGAGATCGGCGTCAGTTTGCTTGACGTTCGGAATGCTGACGCAGGATCGTCGCTGCATCGATCGGCATTGGCCGTTCGACGCGTCGATAGACACTGCCGTCGCGCGTCCGGCTCATCAGGCCGAGTTCGCAGAGCTCCCGCCGCAGCAAAGCGTGATCTCCAAACAGGTGCCTGTCGCGAAGAAGAGCACTGACCTCCTTTTCGGACATTTCCATTGCCGAGGGAAGCTGCGACCAGAGAAGCCAAAGCGCCGTAATTTGATCCGTGCGCCGCGACGGCCAGCGCATCAGGCGAAACTCTCCGTCGAAGCTGCGTTGAACACGGTCGATATGCTTCCGGTCGATCTCGGGATCGGCGACGGGCACCGCCGTCGGGCGGATGGCCTCGCTGTCAGCGGGATCGGCTTTCGCACGCAGGCTCTGGTAATTGCCGTGACCGGCAGCCTTTGCCAGCATGTTGAGGAACTGGAGGTGAGAGGGAAGACCCTCATGGGCGGAGAGCTGCAGGCGCAGCGATTTCGCAAATGCGGATGCGTCGCTCACCTGGAGCGGAATGAGTTTTCTGGACATGACCTATCCTTTGGTCGTGCCGTTCCGGATGGATTATCGGTGATCGCCCTTCCGACATGGCACGGGATCGGTGTCCATATCTCAATCATTGTCAGGTTTAGCGTGTTCCGGAGAACGGCGATGCCTGGGTGAACTGCAGACCCGGCGCAGCAATTATCATCGCGCCCTCGATATTTCAACTGTCTTGCAGTTCGGTGGGGCCGGCCGATGGCCCGGCATCGCGGACAAAGTCGGCGGCAGTCAGGGGAACCGGCCTGTAGCCGTCGACATCGGCGATGCCGTATTCGCGCGCCAATGCCGCGGCGATCTGCACGCGCCCGGACTTCGACATCAGCAGCGGGTCGCGCCACAGCCCGCCGATGACATGGCCGATGAATTGAGGCGATTCCGAGTTGCTCATGTCGAAATACTCGGCGTTCTCAAGCACCGCTTCGGTGCGGACCAGCCCCGGATAGAGCGCGATCGCCGCGACATTGTGAGGGCGCAGCTCATGCGCGCAATCGGCGGCCATCTTGTCGGCGGCGGCTTTGGCTATGCCATAGATCGCATTGCCTTCGTATAGCTGGGCGGCCCAGAAGGAGATGTTGACGATCAGGCCGCGTCGCGCCGAGATCATCAACGGAGCGACAGCGCGCGACATCATGAAAGCACCCCGCAGAGCGGTGCCGATCATCGCCTCCCACCGCCGGGCCGGCTGCTCCCAGAACGGTTTGGGCCAGGTGAACTCCCCGTCTTCGACCATGTTTTCGTAACCCGGCCAGGCATTGTTGACCAGAATATCGAGCCTGCCGCCGGCCCGGATATCTTCCGCCACCCGCTCGGTGTCGGTATCGCTGGCGTGATCGCAACGATGGACGATGAGGCGCCCCGGCAGCTTTGCCGCTTCCCGCTCGAGCCCTTCGAGCGAGCCTCTCGAGCCGGCTTGCTCTGCCTCTGCCTCGAAGCGCGTCCTGCCGGTAACGTGCACCGTGAGGCCTTCGGCAAGCAAAGCCAGGGCAATGCCACGGCCTATGCCGCGGCTTCCGCCGGTGACCAAAGCGACGACGTCTCTCATATGGGGCCTCCTCTTTTGGGCTGTCTCGACGCGGATAAGCGCATATTGGCAGAGAGGCTTGTCCCGGGCGATCGCTTTTTGCGAGGGGCGCCATCACCTGACCGCAGCCAGGCATGCAGGTTTCTTCTCCACAGCCGCAGGTTTCAGCTGGTCGGCCATGACGGGAACAATCAGGGCGGTTCGGATGTTAGATACTGCTGGAATCTGGTGAGTTGTGCGGCATGGAGGCCGGGCAGGTCTCCGGCCAATCATTGCGATCCACACCCGGGATTTCGACGACAGGCCATCGCCATCGGGCCACCGAGGCGTCGCCGCAGTACGAGATCAAGAGCGATCATACCACCGCGGGGAAGACGCATTGCAAAAGGTCGGAGGACGATAAGATGAACCCGAAAAGCACCTTGAGCATTGCCGGTCATCCGATCCACCCGATGTTGATCCCGTTCCCGGTCGCAGCCTTCGTCGGCACGCTGGTTCTCGACATCGTCTACGCCCGGTCGGGCGATCCGGCCTGGGCAGCTGCAACCAACTGGATGCTCGGTGCCGGACTTGTCATGGCGGCGCTGGCGGCAGTTGCTGGCTTCATCGACTTCTTCGGCGACAGCCGCATCCGCGACCTGCGCGATGCCTGGTTCCACATGATCGGCAACGTCGTGCTCGTCGTGATCGAGGCCTTCAACCTCTGGCGGCGACTGGCCGAAGGCGCCGACTTCATCGTACCGACCGGATTGGTCCTGTCTCTGGTCGCCACCGCCCTTCTTCTGTTCAACGGCTGGAAAGGCTGGGAAATGGTCTATCGCCACCGCGTTGGCGTCAGCGAGGATCCGGGCACGACGAGATGATGAACAGCATGCATCCACAGCCGACGCCCCCGGTTTCTCTAATCCAGCGAAAGCGTGGGAGCGGTGCTCACGCGCATTTCGCCAGCCGCGGTTCGGCCTCGGCATAAAATTCGGTCTCCACTCGCAGCGGCAGATCGGCGATGTCGCGCAGTGACATGCGCTCGACCTCGGGGTGGCGCAGCGGATCGTCCTTCCAGCTTGGAACGATGTCCACGCGGCCCATGGCACGGGCGGGCTTCAAGAAAAACTTCAGCAACGACATGGCATGCCTCGCTTTCTCCAACGGCTACGAGATCGTGACCACCCGGCCGCTGGTACGGAATGGGCTCCTCGATTTTGGCAATGTCGGCCGCCGTGTGCGAATTTTCAATTGAGATTACGATGGCTGTCTTATAGAAAAACTATATGAAGAACCTGAATAGCGTCCATCTCAACGGCCTGCGCGCGCTGGAGACCGTCGGCCGTCTCGGCTCGTTGCAGGCGGCCGCCGACGAACTGGGCGTCTCGGTTGGCGCCGTCAGCCAGCAAGTGATCAAGGCCGAGGCCCAGCTCGGCCAGGTGATTTTCGAGCGCACCGCCCGAGGAATGATCGCCACGGAAGCCGGCCGGCCGGTGCTTTCGGCGCTCGACGAGGGCTTCGCCCGTCTTTCGGCCGCAGTGTCTCTGGCGCAACGCAAGGACGATACGATCCTGACCATCTCGGTGGCGCCGGTCTTTGCCGCCCGCTGGCTTGTCTGCCGCCTCGATCGCTTCGCTGAGCGTCATCCCGAGATCAAGCTGCGGCTCGATGCAACGACCAATCTCGTCAATCCCGCCCTCGGCGACGTCGATATCGGCATCCGCGTCGGGAATGGCCGATGGCCCGACGTGAAGGCTGAACTGCTGCTGGAACAGGAGGTCTTCCCTGTCTGCTCGCCCGAGATGGCGGCGAAACTGCGTGAACCCGTCGATATCCTGGCCCTGCCAGCGGTCATCGACGGCCGCGCCATGTTCAGCTGGGAGGTCTGGATGCGCGAGGCAGGCCTGTCAGGCGCATCGCCCTCGACGCGCCACGTCTTCAACGATGCCTCGCTCTGCCTCGATGCGGCAATCGCCGGCCAGGGCGTCATGCTCGCCTGGCAGACGCTTGCCCACTTTGCGCTTGCCGAAGGCCGGCTGGTGGCCCCCTTCGGCATTCGCGCCAAGACCGGCTTCGGCCATTATTTCATTACCGCCGATGGTGCGCGCGAGCCGAAGAAGGTCAGGGATTTCAAGGCGTGGATCCGCGAGGAAATGGCCGGCACGCTGACGCTTTTCCAGTAGGTGTCAAACCTCGATCGGCTCCTTCGCGCGTGCTGCCTGCATTGCCTTGTAGGCCGGGCGAGCCTGGCAGCGTTCGATCCAGGCCTTGATGTTCGGATGCGCGTCGAAAAGGTCCCTCTCGGTCTGGGCATAACGTAGCACCTCCGCGATGTTGAGATCGGCGACGGTGAAGCGATCGCCGACGATCCACTGCCGGCCGCCGAGATGGCTTTCGAGCGCGGCAAACGGCCTGCGCAGCCCGTAGCAGGCGGCGGCAATCGTCTGCTTGCCGTCCTCACTGTTTTCGAGCTCGTTATCATAGGTCAGCACGATCTTCACCGAATGCGGTTCGACCTGTGAGGCCGCCCAGATCGTCCACATCGTCAGCAATCCGTCTTCTTCGACGGTTTGGCCGGTAAGTGGTCCGCCATGCTTGCGCGCGAGGTAGAGATTGATCGCCAGCGACTCGTGCAAGACGAGGTCGCCGTCGCGAATGCTTGGGATCTGCGCCATTGGGTTGAGGGCTTCGAAATCAGGCGAATGCGTGTTGAGCGGCGCTTCTTCGGCCAGTGGGTCGGCAAGCCGCCTGGCCTGCAGCACCGGCACGGAGCGGAACTCGAGCCCGAGCTCCTCTGCCATCCAGTAGACGCGTGACGCTCGCGATCGGTAGACTCCATAGATTGTCAGCATGCCCATATCCCCTGATGTTTCGTAGAAACCGTAAACGCCGGATCTCCCACCGAAAAGCCCTCGCCACTGATGGGACGATGAAAGCTTTTGATGCGGCAGGGGCCGTTCCGGTCAACGGGCGCAATTGCCCTGACCGGGGGAACAATGAGGGGGCCGGCGGGTTGGGCCCTGAGACGGCGCCGTCAAGGCGCCTGAAGCGATCGGCCGCGCGCAGCGTGCCGGCAAAGGAGGAACCCATGGCAGGCAGGAAGACGCATGAACAGCAGCTTCGTGTCATCGAGAAGCGCGAGAAAACTGCAAATGCCGGCGAGGATTTCGACGCCAAGGCAGATCTGCAACGCAACGAGCAGGCGAAAGAAGCCGTTCGGAAAGGCAGCGGTTTGAAGGCCGACCCTGACCCGGGCAATGACGATCGCGCCATGGTGCGCGGCCGAAATCAGGAGAGCGAGCATAAAAAGGGAAGCGGTCGCCCCTGACCATGAGCGACCCCGATGTGAAAGGGAGCCCCTCGATCAGCAAAGGAGAATGTCATGACTTTGACATTGATCAGCAAGGCTTTCGCCGAGGATCAGCCGATCCCGAAGAAATATGCACGGGACGGCGAGAATCTGTTTCCGCCGCTTGCCTGGAGCGGCGCCCCCGATGAGACGAGGAGCTTTGCTCTGGTGGTCGAGGATCCGGATGCTCCGCACGGCACCTTCCGCCACTGCGGCATCGCCAATATCCCGGCCGAGTGGAGCGCACTTTCCGAAAGCGCTGATACGGCGCCGGAAACAGCTCCCCGCTTCTACAGGAATGACTTCGGCAATGCCCGTTACGACGGCCCGCAACCGCCCCGGGGCGATCGCCCGCACCATTACATCTTCCGCCTCGCGGCTCTCGACGTGCCCAAGCTTTCCATCCCGGCTGCGGCCGGCATCAGTGCGATGTGGGCGGAGGCAAGGAAACATGCATTGGCGGAAGCGACCGTCACTGGCACCTACCAGACGCAATGACCAGAGGCGGAGCCGTGTGTCAGGAAATGCGGTTCCGTTCGACAGTCAGCTGCCTGTAGGGTGAACCGCCGCTCGCCATCTCGCCGGAGACTTTTCGGTCCCATTCGAAGCCGAGGACGGCTCCTTCGGCCGTCTCCTGAAAGACATTGTCGGTGATGACGGCGGTGCCGGCGCCCTCGGCGACCGAGACGGCGCATCCGACAGGCGCCTTGCGTACTACATTGCCGCTGACGACGACATTTCTGAGATAGGCGCCCCAACCGATCTGCAGTCCCCAGCGCGGCGCGCCCTCGATCACATTGCCCGACACCAGCGTATCGGCCTCCGCCGCAATGCCGATGCCGAAGCCGACCTCGTGGGTGTAGGGGCCGTTCAGTGTCAGATTGCGCACGACATTGCCGGTGACGCTTGCGAGCCTGCCGCCTTCGTCGAAATTGGCGATCGATATCCCGTTCGCCGCCCCGTCGATCATATTGGCGGATACGACGGCGCCTTCGAAGGCGAATTCGACATAGATCGCGGTCTCGCCCGAGCGCCGGCATTGGTTGCTGCTGATCTGGATGTTCGATGACGAATTGGCGCGGATCGCGGTAAAAGCGCAGTCGGCAATGTGGTTGTTCACCACCATCACTCCATCAGCGCGAAAGACATTGATGCCGTTCCCGTTCTGGCCGGTGCCGCCGTCATTGGCCCGTATGTTGGAAATCCGGTTGCCGGAAACCACCGTCCCGTCCTCCGCCTTCTTCCAGCGATGTACGAGGATGCCGCCATTGCCGCACTCCGAGACCGTATTTGCAACGATCGAAAGATTGGCGGAATCGACTGCGTAAAGCCCGGATTGGGCGGCGCCCGAAATGCGGCTGCGTTCGATCCGTCCGCCGCAGCGCTCCAGTTGCAGGCCATGCTTGCGACTGCCGCCGATCTCGCAATTGTCGATCAGCACCTCGTCGACGCCGGTAAATTGAAGGAGCCCGCCGGCATAATCGCCGAGCCAGCGGTTGCCGCCGTCGATGACGAGGTTGGAAAGTTCGATGCGCCGGATGTTCTCGGCCGCAAACAGGTGACCATCGCCGGTATAGACGATCCGCGAGGCGCCGGGCACGCCCGTTATGCGGGTATTGTCCGGCAGAGTGAGATTGGAAACGCGGTAGGTGCCAGGCGGCAGGAAGACCGGCACATTCTCGGCCGCGGCCTGTTTGATCATCTGTTCGAGCTGACGGGTCTTGCGGTCGCCGCTTCCCGGAACGGCGCGATATTCCACCGCGTCGATCGCACCGCGCAGATCGGGCTGGCTGGCCGCTGTCAGCGGCGAGGCAATCGCGCGCGCCGTCCCGCCCGCAACCGCCGAGGCGGCGAGAAAGAGAAGCATGTCGCGGCGAAGGGGCATTCCGGGCTCTCCTGTCATGGCACGCCCGTAGCAGAAAACGTGCCAGCCCGCCTGTCTTCTTTTGGCACAAGCCCTCCACACCTGTCGGAAATTCTTGTTGCGGCAGAGGCCGATGGCAGGATCTCGCCGCTTATCTTGTTGGCTTGTTCACCCTTCCATTTAAGCAAGCCGAAGGGAATGCGGACTACTTTGGAGGGAAAATAAATGGATGTTACGGGATGGGCCTTCAGCCGCTGGGAGAGAATGGCGTCATGCACGAACCGAGTGCCGCGCGATGGGAATCGGCTGATTCCCTGTCGGCCGAAACGCGGCGTCTCGTTGCCGCCACCGAGGCGATGATGGCGTCTACCGCCCAGCACCTCTCGGAAGGTGTGGAGAACCTGCGCCTGAAGGCGATTATCCACGAACTCCCGGACTTCCTCTACGTCAAGGATCGTGACAGCCGCTTTGTCTTCGCCAACGCCGTCACCGCCGCCAGCCTCGGCCTCGGGAGCGTCGAAGAGTTCGCCGGTAAGCGTGATTTCGACCTCTTCGAATTCGACGCGGCGCGCCGCTATTTCGATGTAGAGCAGCAGATCATGGCGAGCGGTGAGGCCCGCATCGACATGGAGGAAACGGTCGTCCTTCCCGGCGCCGCCAAGCCGGTATGCCGGCTGACCTCGAAAATACCGTTGCGCAACGATCGCGGCGCGATCGTCGGCCTGATCGGCGTTTCCCGCGATATCACAGAGCGCAAGCTGCAGGAGGATCTCCATCGCGGCCAGGCGAAACTGCTTGAGATGATCGCCCGCAATGAACCGCTGCCGATGATCCTCGAGGCGCTGGTGCTGATGATCGAGGCGCAGCTGACGGGTATCGATGGCTCGGTTCTACTGCTCGACGGCGAGGGCACCAAGCTCTATCACGGTGCGGCTCCCAATCTTCCCGGCGGCTACAGCCGGCTCATCGATGGTGTCACCATCGGCCCCAAGGTCGGCTCCTGTGGTACCGCCGCCTGGCGCGGCGAGCCCGTCATCGTCGAGGACGTGCTGAGCGATCCGCTTTGGGAAGATTTCCGCGCGCTGGTTGCCCCTTTCGGCTTTCGCTCCTGCTGGTCGACGCCGATCGCCACCTCTGAGAATAATGTGCTCGGCACCTTTGCTCTCTATTCCAGAGAGGTGCGCCGTCCCACGGAGCAGGAAATGACGCTGGTGGCGCTTGCCACTCACGTTGCCGGCATCGCCATCGAACGCAAGCGCGTCGACGATCGCATCCATTTCATGGCGCATCATGACGATCTCACCGGCCTGCCGAACCGCGCCTTTCTGAAGGAAAGGCTGGCCGGCATTCTCGACCAGGCCCGGCGCAACAACCGCAAGGTCACCGTCGCCTATATCGATCTGGATAATTTCAAGGAGGTCAATGACGGCCGCGGCCACGCCGCCGGCGACGAGGTGCTGAAGGAGATCGCCACCCGCATGGTCAACAGCATCCGCGCGTCGGATATGGTGGTGCGGCTCGGCGGCGACGAATTCCTGGTCGTGCTCGTCCACCAGTCGAGCCACGATGCCGGCATCACCCGCCGGCTTCGCGACCTGCAGAAGGCGATCACTCGGCCGATGCGCGGCGAGGGCGGTGACATCACCATCACCTCGAGCATCGGCGTCGCCGCCTTTCCAGTGGACGGGACCACCTCGGAGGAGCTGCTTGCGAATGCCGACCGCGCAATGTACCGGGCCAAGCAATTCGGCCGCAACACGCTGCAGCATCACGATGGCGACAGCGCGCCGGTCGGCATGCCGCGAGGCGAACAGGAGGAGCTCCACCAGGCGATCACCGGGCATCAGCTGTTCCTGGAATATCAGCCGCAGGTCGATGTCGCCAGCGGCCGCATCACCGGCGTCGAGGCGCTGGTCCGCTGGAAGCATCCGGCCAAGGGCAGGGTGCCGCCCATCAATTTCATTCCCCTCGCTGAAGAGACCGGCCTCATCGTTCCCCTCGGCCTCTGGGTATTGAACGAGGCCTGCCGCCAGGCGCGCAGCTGGCAGAACATGGGCCTGACGCCGCTGACGATCGCCGTCAACGTTTCGGCCAAGCAGTTCGCCGATCCGGATTTTGCGAGCCATGTCGCCGAGGCGCTGGAGCGTAACCGCCTGCAATCCCGCTGGCTGGAGCTCGAGGTTACCGAAAGCGTGGTGATGCAGGATGTCGATCGCGCGCTCGCCATGATGGAGCAGCTCCGGGCGCTTGGCGTGCGCCTGTCGATCGACGATTTCGGCTCCGGCTATTCCAGCCTTGCGGCCCTGAAGACCTTCCCCTTCGACCGGCTGAAGATGGACCGTTCGCTGGTCGAGGCCCTGCCGGGCGACAAGACCGCTATCGCCATCGCCTCGGCCGTCATCTCGCTGGCGCAGACGCTGAAGCTGTCGGTTCTCGCCGAAGGCGTCGAGACCGATGCCCAGATGGATTTCCTGCGGCAGGCGCACTGCGAGGAAGTGCAGGGCTACCGCTTCTCCAAGCCTGTTTCGCCGGACGAGGCTACACTGTTGCTGCAGGCGCAGTTTCTCTGAACTTGATCCTCAGCTTGCCGTCCGTCCCCCCGAGACCTTAAACCCGGATGATGTTGAGACGCAGAGCGCTGACGACCGCCTGCGTTCTCGTCGTGCATCCCAGCTTCTTGATCACGCTGCCGATGTGATTGTTGACCGCATTTTCCGACAGATCGAGAAGCTTGGCAATTTCACTGCTCTTCCTGCCCCCGGCCGTCAGCCTCAGGCAGTCAACCTCGCTCGCCGTAAACGCAATCGGCTTGTGTTTTTCGTTCAATGTCAGCTGCGAGAGGCGGTCGTAGATGAGCGTGGCGATAAACAGGATCTTCGCCATTTCGATCATGCTGAAATTCCGGGACCCTGAAATCGATATCGCACCGCGTCCAGCCGCGGCATCATGGACAGGAAAATAGGCTCCCTTTTCCATGCCGTAACGCCTGAACAAGTCGATGACCGTGGACTTCTTGCCTTCACCGCGATCGGTATTGATCGCCTCGACATCATAGTTGAAAGGGCTGGTCGATCTCAGCATCCGGCGGATGACCGGACTGTCCGCCATCAGGTTATGGGCGTCGTAATAGTCGACCATCTCCGCCGGCCAGTTGGTGATGATCTTCGTCGCGCCTATTTCGACGAAGTCGACCGCGGGCAGCGTCATGATCAGGAAAGCAGTCATTCCCAGATCCTGAGTGAGACCCTTCATATATTTGAAGACTTCGTAATGCGTCTTGAAGCCTGCCGCGACTTCCTCGATGCGATTGAACTCGTCCTCGAGCTTCATGTCTTCTCCGATCAACAATCGCATCCGGCGTTTGGGCGGCTGACGTGTCCAGCAATTCGCTCGTATCGGAAGTGATTCTGCACGCTCGAAGGACGGTGAAATATGCACCTGCAGCGGAAAAACAGAAAGTCCCCTGACGACCGGGAATACGAACATAGAGGGCGGTCGATGCTTAACAAAGAGTTAAGCCATCTCCGGATTTTCAGGGCAGGCTTGAGGTGAAAAAACGCTGTCCTGGTGCTCGAAATGCTTGCCGGAACATCTTGTGCCCAAGCGAACCGATCGAGGTCTCAAGGCAAGCGCTTGATTCTAATTGATTCTTCTTCAGTCCCGGCCGGAGCTGCGGTGCCCCGATTCGCGACGGCCGGGTTAAAGGATGCTTAAAGAATTTATAGGATTCTATTTTCAGGTTGCTCGTCCAGCGCAAGCCCCGTGGTGGGTCGCGGCAGTCATCGCTCAGACCTGAGTTAGGGGGAACAGCATGAAGACACTAGGATTCAGCTTCGGCTCGGATGCCAAGGCCGTACTGGCGGCAATGAGCCGGTCGCAGGCAATCATCGAATTTGACCTCACCGGCAAGATTCTGACGGCCAACGCCAATTTCTGCACCGCGCTCGGTTACGAACTGTCCGAGATCGTCGGCCAGCACCACCGGATGTTCGTCGAGCCGGCAGAAGCCGCGTCGGCCGAATATCGCGAATTCTGGGCGAAGCTTGGCCGAGGCGAGTTCGATCAGCGCCAGTATAAGCGCATCGGCAAGGGCGGCAGGGAAATCTGGATCGAAGCCTCATACAATCCCGTCTTCAGTGGCGGGAAACCGTACAAAGTGGTGAAATTCGCGACCGATATCACCAAGCAGAAAATGCAGAGCGCCGAGGATGCCGGTAAGATAAGTGCGCTGTCGCGCGCCCAGGCGGTTATCGAGTTTACGCCGAAAGGCGAGATTCTAACGGCGAACGAGAATTTCCTGTCGGCGCTCGGCTATCAGCTTGCCGAAATCCAGGGTCGCCACCATTCCATGTTCTGCGAAAGCACCTACGCAAACAGTGACGACTATAGACGGTTCTGGGAGCGTCTGTCGGCTGGCGAATACGTGGCCGATGAGTTTCTGCGCATCGGCAAGGGCGGCAAAAGGATCTATATCCAGGCCACCTACAATCCGATTCTCGACATGAACGGCAAGGTGTTCAAGGTCGTCAAATTCGCGACCGACGTCACCGCCCGCGTCAACAATGTCGATCAACTGGCGGCATCCTTGATGGCGCTGTCCGGCGGCGATCTGACTCAGGAAGTCGCTACACCATTCATTCCGACACTGGAAAAACTCCGGACCGATTTCAACGCCGCGGTTGGCAAGCTGCGCACAGCCATGCAGGTCGTCGCCCAAAACGCAACGGGCATTGCTGCCGGAGCCCAGCAGGTTCGTTCCGCCTCGGACGATTTGTCGAAGCGCACCGAACAGCAGGCCGCCTCCGTCGAGGAAACCGCAGCCGCCCTTGAAGAGATCACCACGACGGTCTCCGATTCCAGCAATCGTGCCCAGGAAGCCGGCCAACTGGTGCGAAGGACCCGCGAGAACGCCGAGCGTTCCGGGGAGGTGGTCCGCAGCGCCGTCGATGCGATGGGGAAGATCGAGACATCGTCCGCGGAGATCAGCAATATTATCGGCGTGATTGATGAAATCGCGTTCCAGACCAATTTGTTGGCGCTTAACGCCGGTGTCGAGGCCGCCCGCGCGGGCGATGCCGGCAAGGGTTTTGCTGTGGTGGCGCAAGAAGTTCGTGAGCTTGCTCAGAGATCGGCCAAAGCGGCAAAGGAGATCAAGGAGCTCATCAGGGCCTCCAACGAACATGTCAAGAACGGCGTGATGCTGGTCGGCGAAACCGGCAAGGCCCTCGAAGAGATCGTCGGCCAGGTTCAGCAGGTCAATGGCAATGTTCTTGCGATCGTCGAAAGTTCCAAGGAGCAGGCGACTGGATTGAAGGAAATCAACACGGCCGTTAACACCATGGACCAGGGTACGCAGCAGAATGCGGCGATGGTCGAGGAATCGACGGCTGCCGCCCACAGTCTTGCCAGGGAGGCAGACGCACTGTTCCAGCTGCTGGGACAGTTCAACATCGGCGGTGCGGCCGCACGCCAGCAACGCCCCGCCGTGGCCACCGCCGCTTCCAGGCCCGTTGCATCAGCGCCGCGGGCAATGGCTGCGAAGGTGAGCGCTGCCTTCCACGGCAATGCCGCAGTCGCCGGCGGCGATTGGGAGGAGTTCTGAGGCGCAGGGCGGCTCCGCCTCATTTCATCAGCTTGCCGATCTCCTCGATCTCATTCGTCCATATGCCTGCCGCATAGTTATGCGGCAGGCGCGCCAGTTGCGCGGGATCGTCGACGCCGGTAGAAAAATCGCCGCCGCGATAGGGACCGAGCACGAAAACTTCAGTGCCCGCATCCTTCATCCGGTTGAGAAAGCGGTCCGGCCAGCCCCACAGCCAGGGCGCAATGTTGATCGGCACCAGCATCATCCGATGTTTGCAGGCCTCGGGCACGACGCCGGTCCAGCCGTAGGCAATATAATCGAAAAGGCAGCTTTTCAGACTCTTGCGCGAGGCGGTTTTGATATCGGGTGTCAGCCGGTCGAGCACGTCGATCGGCTCGTCGCCGCCATAGACGATGATGCCGGCCCGTCGTGTCGCCGCAAGCCCGTTCAGCAAAGCTGCGAGCTTTTCTCCCTCGGACGGATCGCGGCTCTTGATATTGATGAGGAAGCGCCGATCCGGAAAGGTCGAAAGCACTTGCGCCAGCGTGGGCATCATACCGATGCCCCGGCCGCGGAACGGAAAGGTCTTGCCGCCGTCGGCGGTATAGCCGTAGCCGATGTCGAGTGTCCTCATCTCAGCCATGGAATGCTCGCGCGTCACGCCGTGGCCGTCGGTGCGGCAGTCGAGCGTCCAATCGTGAAAAACGGCGAATTCGCCGTCTGTCGTCGGATGCACGTCGATCTCGACGATATCGGCGCCGGCGGCAAAGCCCGCCTGAATCGACGGGATGGTGTTTTCCAGATAGTCGTGTTTCGGCGGCAGCATGCGGCTCGCCGTGCAGGTGTCGTTCTTCAGATCGGTCTCGTCAAACCGCTGGGCGATGCCGCGATGGGCGAGCAGCACCGGCTTTCCCGGCCGATGCTCGGCAATGAGGCTGGTATTGTTGAGATAGACGCCGGCGGCTGCGAGCGCGGTCGCCGCCGCGCAATAGAAAAGCTTCCTGCCCACCTTTCTGCTCCTCCCGATTGCATCGATAGAGGAAGCAGCTAGAAAGCGATTCTGGTTGTTCTTGGGCTGTTTTCCGGCTTTTCTATGCGCGGGATTATTCGCCGGAAAGGATTGGCATCGCCATGGAACGACGGGACGACGAACTCATCCATTTCGAGGCGCATGGGGCCGCCCCATTGCCGCCGGCTTCCGTCGAAGGCCACGTCGGGCGGGCCGGCGCCCGCATCTGGTATGCCAGCTACGGGACTGGCCCTGCCGTCATTCTGCTGCATGGTGGTCTCGGCCATAGCGGCAATTGGGGCTATCAGGTCCCGGTGCTGCTCGGCAGCGGCCGCCGCGTCGTGCTGATCGACAGCCGCGGCCATGGCCGAAGCACCCGCGATGCCAGCCCCTATACCTATGAGCTGATGGCCGCGGACGTGCTTGCGGTCATGGACGAACTGCGCCTGGAGACGGCGGCATTCGTCGGCTGGAGCGACGGCGCCTGCATCGCGCTGATCCTCGCCATGACGGCTCCGTCGCGTGTTGAGGGCGTCTTTTTCTTCGCCTGCAACATGGATCCGAGCGGCACGCTGGAATTCGTTGCGACCCCGGTCATCGACCGATGTTTCGCCCGCCACGCCAAGGACTATGCTGCCTTGTCGGCCACGCCGGACGATTTCAATTCCTTCGTCGAAGCTGTCAGCCTGATGATGGGAACGGAGCCGAATTATCAGGCGGACGACCTCGGCCGCATCCGCCTTCCGGTGGCGATCGTGCTTGGCGAAAACGACGAATTCATCAAAGCCGAGCATGCCGAATATCTTGCAAGCACTATCCCGAATGCTCAGATGATCTACCTGCCCGGCGTCAGCCATTTCGCTCCGCTGCAGCGGCCGGCGGAGTTCAACGCCGCAATCATATCCTTCCTCGACGGGATAAGGTGATGACGGTCGCTTCCTCTGGCCTCGCGCCTCTTTGCCGCTATCTCTTGTTTCATGAGAGCTGATGCGCTGCTTTATCCCGCCCCGGAGGGACTCTATTGCCCCGAGGGCGGCTTTTATGTCGATCCGGTGCGGCCCGTCGAACGGGCGCTTGTCACCCATGGGCATTCCGATCACGCCCGGCCGGGCCATGTGAACGTGCTTGCTACCCGCCAGACGCTCGAGATCATGCGACTGCGTTACGGCGACGGCTTTTGCGCCAGCGAGCAGATTGCCGGTTTCGGCGAAGAGCTGCTGGTCAATGGCGTCAAGGTAAGTTTTCATCCCGCCGGCCATGTGCTCGGCTCGGCCCAGATCGCCATCGAGAAGAACGGCACCCGCATTGTCGTCTCCGGCGATTACAAGCGCCGCCCCGACCCGACCTGCGCGCCCTATGTGCCGGTCGCCTGCGATGTCTTCATCACCGAGGCGACCTTCGGCCTGCCCGTCTTCCATCATCCCGATCCGATCGACGAGACCGGCAAGCTGCTGGCCTCGCTCCGGCAATTTCCCGAGCGCACCCATCTCGTCGGCGCCTATGCGCTGGGCAAGGCCCAGCGTGTCATCCGGCTGCTGCGCGATGCCGGATATGCCGAGCCGATCTATATCCACGGAGCCATGGAAAAGCTCTGCGACTATTATGTCGGTGAGGGCATCGATCTCGGCGAGCTGCAGCCCGCCACGATCGAAAGCCGCGACAAGTCAGCCTTCAAAGGCGCCATCGTCATCGGCCCGTCATCGGCCTTTGCCGACCGCTGGGCGCGCCGCTTCAACGAGCCGCTGCCGGCCTTCGCCTCCGGCTGGATGATGGTGCGTCAGCGCGCAAAACAGCTCGGCGTCGAACTGCCGCTCGTCATCTCCGACCATTGCGACTGGCCGGAACTGACCGAAACGATCCGGGAGCTGCACCCGGCCGAAGTCTGGGTGACCCATGGCCGCGAGGAGGCGCTGGTGCGCTGGTGCCAGCTGCAGGGCATCAAGGCGAAACCGTTGCATCTCGTGGGTTATGAGGATGAGGCGGATTGAGATGAGCTGGAGAATGCATCCAAAGCCCACCTTAGACGATCTTACCGCCACTCTGGAGGTGGCACTGATGCCGGCTCCACGCTCCCTCATTCCTGCGTCCACGAGGCCCCGAGGACGCAGGAATGAGGGAGTTCCCATGGGGCTTCTTCATGCCGGAATGGGGAGGCCAATATGAAAGCTTTCGCCGACCTGCTCGACCGCCTGGTCCTGACGCCCAGCCGCAACGGCAAACTGAAGCTGTTGACCGACTATTTCCGCGACACGCCCGATCCGGACCGCGGCTACGGTCTTGCCGCCATCGCCGGCACGCTCGAAGTGCGCAACGTCAAGCCTGCCATGCTGCGCGACCTGGTGCTGGAGCGCATGGACGAGGTTCTGTTTCATTATTCATACGATTATGTCGGCGATCTCGCCGAAACCATCTCGCTCGTCTGGGATAATGAGCGGGATATCGACCGCTCGGCCCTGGCTCAGCCGCGCCTCGGTGAGGTCGTCACCCGCATGAACGGGCTCGGCCGCACTGAAGTGCGTGGCTATGTCCGCGATCTGCTCGACCGGCTGGATTCCTCCGGCCGTTTCGCCTTCATCAAGCTTGCGACCGGCGCGTTGCGCATCGGCGTTTCCGCCCGTCTCGCCAAGCAGGCGCTGGCCGATCTCGGCGGCAAGGATGTCGCCGAGATCGAAACCCTGTGGCATGGCCTGCAGCCGCCTTATGAGACGCTGTTCCACTGGCTTGCAGGCGACGGCGAGAAACCGGCTCTGGCGACACCGGCGATCTTCCATTCCGTCATGCTCGCAAATGCGGTGGAGGAGGGGGACCTGGCAGGTCTTAAGCCGGCCGATTATGCCGCCGAGTGGAAATGGGACGGCATTCGCGTCCAGCTTTCCCGCTCCGGCGACAGGCGCAAGATCTATTCGCGCTCCGGTGACGACATATCAGGCGCCTTTCCCGATATTCTCGAGGCGATCAATTTTTCCGGCGTCGTCGACGGTGAGCTGCTGGTCGGCGGCACCGCCCGCTCCAACAGCCCGACGCGCACCTTCTCCGACCTGCAGCAGCGCCTGAACCGCAAGACGGTGACGGCGAAGATGCTCGACGATTATCCCGCCTTCATCCGCGCCTATGACCTGCTCTTTGACGACGAGGAGGATATTCGCGGCCGCACCTATGTCGATCGCCGCGAGCGTCTCTCCGATATCATCGAGCGCGCCCCCCATGATCGGTTCGACCTCTCGCCGCTCGTCCCTTTCTCCTCATGGGACGAGCTCGATGCGCTGCGCGCCGCCCCGCCCGATCCGGTTATCGAGGGCGTGATGATCAAGCGGCGCGACAGCATCTACCAGGCCGGCCGCATGAAAGGTCCCTGGTTCAAGTGGAAGCGCAATCCCTATAATGTCGATGCGGTGCTGATGTACGCCCAGCGCGGCCACGGCAAGCGCTCCAGCTATTATTCCGATTTTACCTTCGGCGTCTGGGCCGATGACGAGGATGGCGAACAACTCGTGCCGGTGGGAAAGGCCTATTTCGGCTTCACCGACGCCGAACTCGAGCTGCTTGACAAGTTCGTGCGCAACAACACGACCGAGCGTTTCGGGCCGGTGCGCGCCGTCCGCGCCGACAGGGATTTCGGCTTTGTCGTCGAGGTGGCCTTCGAGGGCATCAACCGCTCGACGCGGCACAAATCGGGGGTCGCCATGCGCTTTCCCCGCATCGCCCGCCTTCGTCCCGACAAACCCTCCTACGAGGCCGACCGCCTGCGCACGCTGATCGCCATGATCGATGCAAAGCCGGGCTGAGCTTCGCGCTCCTGCGCAACAATGACGCAGGGCAATATTTTCAACATCATGTGTATTGGCGGCACCGGGTTTCCGATGCAAATCTGGCGTGTCGGGGAAGTGATTTGGGTGCTGCGTTATGAACTCGCATGAACAAAATTCCTTCTTCCGCCAACGCCGCGCCGTTCTGGCAGGGCTTGCCGGCGCACTCGTCCTGCCGCGCATGGCGGCCGCCTTCGATGTTCCGGACGAGCCGCGCCTTGCCAAGCACGACTATGCCGAGGTCCGCCGCCATTTCCGCACGAAACTCCTGAAGAAGGGCCCGGCGCCGGACAAATACGAGCCTCTGACTGCGCCTGCCGATGCCGAGAAGATCTTCTATCGCTCCGGTTACGGCGGCGAGCTGGAACTGGCGGCCTGGGTTTCCAGGTACAAGCGCGAGCGCACCGCCAGGCCGGCGGTGCTCTTCCTGCATGGCGGCAATGCCATAGGCACCGGCCATTGGCAGTTGATGAAGCCCTATATGGATGCCGGCTATGTCGTGATGATGCCGTCGCTGCGCGGTGAAAACGGCCAGAGGGGCAATTTCTCCGGCTTCTACGATGAGGTCGACGACGTTCTTGCCGCCACCGAACGCCTGGCACATCTGCCGGGCGTCGACCCCGGGCGCCTGTTCATCGCTGGCCACAGTATCGGCGGCACGCTGACCATGCTGGCGGCGATGAGCACCCATAAATTCCGCGCCGCCGCACCGATTTCGGGCAATCCCAATGCCTTCCGCTTTTTCAGCCGCTATCCCCAGGACATTCGCTTCGACGACAGCAATACGCATGAATTCGAGGTGCGTTCGGCGCTGTGCTACGCCCGCAGCTTCAAATGCCCCATCCGGGTGGTTCACGGCACGGAAGAGGCGCATTTCAACGACCGCGCCGATCTGCTCGCCCGCCGCGCCCGCGCCGCCGGCACCCATATTGAAACCGACACTGTCGCCGGTAACCACACCTCGGCGCTGCCGGCCGAGATCGAACAGAGCATTCGCTTCTTCCACGGGGTCGCGGCGTAAGCTCTGTCGCCGCTTCAAATCTCTGGTCGATTTAATCTCCCGGCTTTTCCTGCCTCAACACCAGCCTCGCGCCAGCCGCGGGTGCCATCCTGGCGGCAGATATCGCCGTCTCGCCGATCGTTGATAAGGGTGGTTCCATGAATTTTCTGCACCGGGCTTTTCCGATTGCCGGACTTATGATCGCTGTCGCGCCGCTCAGCGGCTGCAACATCCTCATTCCCGATGTCGCTGCCGATTCGCCCGCCCGCTTCGTCCAGGAGACCTCGCCGGTCTTTTACCAGCCGCCGGGCGTCGATCCGAGCCGGGTGCGGCCCATCCCCGATCAGCCGGTGCCGCAGACGCGCGAACTCTACAAGACCCAGTTCCACCAGACCTACGGCCTGCCGGTGGCCAACCCCGTGCATACGGCGATGTATGGCGAGCAGCGCGACGAGGATTTCACCCTGCCGGCGATCCCGGTCAGCCGCGTCCAGCCGCAGTTTTTGCGCCAGGAAGTCGATTACCAGACGAACGAGCGCCCCGGCACCGTCGTCGTGGATACCAAGACGCGGTACCTTTATTTCATCGAAGGTAACGGCAAGGCCATGCGCTACGGTGTTGGCCTCGGCCGCGAAGGCTACGCCTGGCAGGGGCGCGGCGTCATCCAATGGAAGCAGAAGTGGCCGCGTTGGACGCCGCCGGTGGAAATGGTCTCGCGCCAGCCGGAAGTTCGCGCCTTCTCCGCGGAAAATGGCGGCATGAACCCCGGGCTTCAGAACCCGCTCGGCGCGCGCGCCATGTATATCTTCAAGGATGGGCAGGATACGCTCTACCGCATCCACGGCACGCCCGACTGGCAGTCGATCGGCAAGGCGACTTCGTCCGGCTGCGTGCGCATGCTGAATCAGGACGTCATCGACCTTTACGATCGCCTTCCCGCCAAGGCCGAGATCGTTGTGATGTAGCGCTGCAACAGCGGGGGCCATATCGTCGGCTCTCGCCGGAACACGTCTGCGTGAAGCTATGGTTTATTTGGTGCAAGCCGATAGATTTCTAGGTGTCGCCACCCCGGCGTCACGCATCAAAGGAAATCAGTCCCGCGTCATGAGCTTCGATAGACATCTTTCCCGCCGCAGCTTTCTTTCCCTTTCGGCAATGACGGCAGCCTCCGCGCTCACCGGCTGCGCCTCCTCCGCCAACACCGTGACATCGGGCGACACGTCGATCATCTACCGCTCGCCCATGCGCCTGTTCCGGTCGCCGGGAGCATCGAGTGTGCCGAGCGGTCCGGAGCTTGCCGTCATGTACGGCCCCGTCGAGGACGGCGGCTTCCTCATTCCCGCCGTTCCCTACGAGCAGATCGATCCACGCTACTATCGCCAGCGTGTCCTCGATCCCACCGGCCAGCCGCCCGGCACGATCGTTGTCGATACGCCGTCGCGTTTTCTCTATCTCGTCCAGGCCGACGGCATGGCGATGCGCTACGGCGTCGGCATCGGCCGCGAGGGCTTCGCCTGGCAGGGGTCGGGCGTCATCCAGTGGCGTCAGAAATGGCCGCGCTGGAAGCCGCCGAACGAGATGGTCGCCCGCCAGCCGGAACTTGTCAAATATTCGATCGAGAACGGCGGCATGGAACCGGGCTTGACGAACCCGCTCGGCGCCCGCGCTCTCTATATCTTCTCGAATGGAGAGGACACGCTCTATCGCCTGCACGGGAATCCGGACTGGCGCTCGATCGGCAAGGCCGTCTCCTCGGGCTGCGTCAGGCTCCTGAACCAGGATATCATCGATCTCTATGATCGCGTTCCCACAAAGGCGCCCATCGTCGTCTGGCAATGAATCTCGCGGGGGCGGCCGCGACCCGGCCGCCCCAGACAGATTTCCGGCAAGCGCTTTCTCTTTCGCCGCACGGAAACAGAATTTATTTTTGAAAATTTATTGCTTAATTCGATAAACCCCCTACATGGGGCCTATCGAATATTGCTTGCGACCTTTGTCCGTGCGCTGAACGCGCTTCGTCAGATCTCTCTCAACATCGATACTGTCCGCGGAAATCCTTCCCCGGGCGCACTCTAACGGTTGAAAAGGAGATCGTTATGAATTCAGGCGTCGTCAAGTGGTTCAATGGCACCAAGGGTTTTGGCTTCATCCAGCCCGATGATGGTTCGACGGACGTTTTCGTCCATATCTCGGCGGTCGAACGCGCCGGCATGCGCGAGCTTACCGAAGGTCAGAAGGTCCGCTTCGATCTCGTCCGCGACAAGCGGTCCGGCAAGAACGCAGCCGACAACCTTCAGGCCGCATGATTGTCATTCACCTGGGCTGACCACAGATCGCGGCGAGCTGACCACGGATGTACTGGCAGCGCGCTGACCATCAAAGGCAGCTTGGTGGCTGAATGACTGGAAGAGGTCGGGTTCAAGCCCGGCCTTTTTGTTTTCTTCAAATCGAGCAGCCGAAGAGTCGAGGGACGCTGAATGAGCAGACCAAGCTATAAAGTCGGCGACATGATCGTGCTGAAATCCGGCCTGACCCGCACGACAGAGGCCGACCGGCGGTGCCGGATCGCCAGCATTCTGCCCAACGATCACGGGCACGTGCAATATCGCGTCCAGTTCCCGGGCGAGAACTTCGAGCGCCGCATCACCGAGGACGATATCGACCTCGGAGAGTCGCCACGGCGGGCTTCATCCGAGGCGGCTGCCAAAGCCGGCGGCGCCGAGCCGTGGCTGAAGTTTTCGGGCATCCGCATGGGCAAGTAGCCCCGCCAGTTTTCATCATTTAACAGCGGCATCGCCGCGATAGGAAGGATATTCGTTTGCAGGTACTCGTCAGGGATAATAATGTCGATCAGGCGTTGCGCGTGCTTAAGAAAAAGATGCAGCGCGAAGGCCTGTTCCGGGAAATGAAAGCCCGCAGCGCCTATGAGAAGCCGTCGGAGAAGCGTGCCCGCGAAAAGGGGGAGGCCGTTCGCCGCCAGCGCAAGCTTGCCCGCAAGAAGCTGCAGCGCGAAGGGCTGTTGCCGGCGCCGAAAAAGGCGCTCCGCGCCCGCTGATTCCAAACGTGGATCACGGTCGCTGGCGCAAACCGCCAGCCGGGAACCACGGCTTTCGGGGCCATTTTCGGCCTCTTAATGCATAGAGAATGGATCAAAAGCCGCCACGACCTGAGAAAGGGGCACATGACCGCCACGAAGGGAGAATTCTTCAACCCCGCCAAACTCTCGCCCCGCGACAAGGCGGAAGCGACCGATCACACGGCGCGCGCCATCATCGCGGCCGAGGCGTCAGCCCGCGACAAGAAGACGGAGAAGCTGCGGGCGTTGCGTCTGCAGCAGGCCGCCGAGGAAGCGGAAGCCTCACCTGCGCCTCCAAAAAAGCGGCGCTCAACTGCGAAGGTCGCCAAGCGGCGCTCTTGATCCCGCCATAGCCCCAATGGGTCTGGGGCAGGGGCTTTCAACCGTCGGCCGCTCCCGCCCGCCCGAGATTGGTCCGCAGTCGATGCAGCATGTCACGCATCTCGGCCATTTCCTCGAGCGTGCAGCCGGCGGCTTTCCCGATCGCCGTCATGATCGTATCGACGTCTCCTTTCATCGCTTCGCCCTTTGGCGTCAGCGACACGATCACCTGCCGCTCGTCGCGCAGATCGCGGATGCGTTTGATCAGCCCGCCATGTTCCAGCCGCTTCAGTAGCGGCGACAGCGTGCCGGAATCGAGATCCAGCTGCTCGCCGATCGTCTTCACCGGCAGGGCGCTGCGTTCCCACAGCACCAGCATCACGAGATATTGCGGGTAGGTGAGGCCCACCCTGTCGAGGATCGGTTTGTAGGCACGGGTGAAGGCATGCGCCGTCGCATAAACCGCAAAGCACAGCTGCTTTTCCAGCCGCTTCTCCTCCTCAGGTATCTCCATTGTCTTTGCTGTCTGCGCTTTCATATCCGTCATCCCCGAGGTTGTGATTGTCCTCTTACCACCTGCGAAACGCAATTCGCAAAATTCACTTGCGTGCAATTTAATTGTGCGATAATAAAAATCCAACCCGATAGAAGGGCCAACTAAAGGAGATCGTCATGCCTATTCTCTATACGACAAAAGCCTCTGCCACCGGCGGCCGCGCCGGCCGCGCCGTTTCCGAAAACGGCGTTCTGGACGTGACGCTGACCGTTCCCAAGGAACTTGGCGGCGACGGCGCAACCGGCACAAATCCCGAACAGCTTTTCGCTGCCGGCTACTCCGCCTGTTTCCTCGGTGCCCTGAAATTTGTCGCAGGCCAGCAGAAGGTCAAGATTCCGGAAGAGACGACAGTCTCCGCCAAGGTCGGCATCGGCCCGCGCGAGGACGGCACCGGCTTCGGCATCGAAGTGGCGCTCTCCGTCAATATTCCCGGTCTTGACCGTGAAACTGCCGAAAAGCTCGCAGCCGCGGCCCATATCGTCTGCCCCTACAGCCACGCCATGCGCACCTCGACCGAAGTTCCGGTCACCGTCGCCTGATTGGAGTAACGACCACGGAAGATCGGTGAGGCGGCCCCTCGTCCGCCTGCCGATACCTTGCTGGGTTGAGCCACTCGTCTCAACCCGATCTTCGGATCTCCGCTTGCGGGGGGCGATGGGAACTGGCAGAGACCACACCGTCCCCCTCGCCATGGCAGTCCTCTCGCCCCGTCAGACAGGGATCCACAGGACGGGTTGAGGCCCGCGGCTCGGTCGGGCCTTCGCACATTAAGGCTGACCATGGTTGCAGGCACCCGCCGTCACGCCTTACGCCGAGGTCGAAGGCAGCGGATTTCGCCATCCTGTCAGCGACGATTATGCCCCCGCTTTTTCCCTGCAGCGATTGCGCACGGGGTGGTGCGTCAGGACTCGGTCACGATCAGCCCACCACCCGATTCCAGCCGATCCATGAGCTATCTTCACGCCGCCATCTCCACGGGCAGGTGTGCCAGGGCGCGAATCCCAAGGCGCTTGCGCCACCTGATGTTTGCTGGGTTGCCATTCAGGCTCAAGCTTGGAAAGCGCGTAAGGATACGTTCGAACGCGATTGCGGCCTCTACCCGTGCGAGTTGGAAGCCGAGGCAGAAATGCACTCCGGTACCGAAGGAGAGATGCGGATTCGGGTGGCGCGTGATGTCGAAACGGTGCGGGTTCTCGAACTTGGCAGGATCGCAATTGGCCGCGGCGATAAAAGCGGCAATCATGTCACCACGACGAAATTGCTGTCCCTGCCAATTCATGTCGCGTCTGGCGAAGCGCGGCTTGGTCATCTGCACCGGCGAGACGTAGCGCAGGCATTCCTCGACGCAGGTCGGCATCAGGCTTGGATCATTCTGCAGCCGTAGCCGTTCATCCTCGTGCGACAGCAGTGTGAAAAGGCCGCCGGCAATCAGATGCGTGGTGGTTTCCTGCCCAGCTCCGAAGAGCAGGAAGATCATCGAGACAAGTTCGTCCTCACTGAGCCTCAGCCCATCCATGTCGGCATCGCACAATGCGGCAACTAGGCCGTCAGACAAGGCTCCACCTCCCGGTCGCGAGACGCGGCGAAGATAACGCACCGCACGAACAACGCCGGGAATGGCACGGATGATGGCGCCGACATTGGCAGTGTCCTTCAGACCGCCGAGCCAACTCTTGAAGTGATCGTGATCCTGCTCCGGCAGGCCGAGCACCGCGCAGATCACTGAAAGCGGCAGGTCCCGGCAGAACTCGGACATGAGATCGACCTCCCTCTTTCCCTCCATCCGATCGAGGAGCCGATCGGCGATATGCGTGATCATCGGCTTCATGGCCTCAATCGATCGACGCTGGAATGCTTGGTCGACGAGACCGCGCAGACGGCGGTGCTCGGGGTCGTCGTAGCCGATCATGTTCAATGCCAGAAGGCCGATCGTTCTCGGGAGGCACTTCAGGATTCGCGCCTGGGTCCTGCTCCCCGCATTGGCCGGGTCGCGCGCGAAGCTCTCGGAATCCTTCAACAGTGCTGCACAGGCGTCATGTGTGACTGTGAACCTCGTGCGGCCGAGGATCGGCAACTTCATGCGAACAACAGCGCCCTCGGCTCGCATGCGGTCGAGCGTGGGGAACGGATTCGCGTGGAAATGCGGCGACAGGACATCGAAATCATGCGGCTCGGCCATGCATGTCACTCCGAGAGTTTCCTTGAAGAACCATTGCGATTCTCGTCATTCCGCCCGGTAGGAGCATAGTAGGGTAAATGGGAACCCGCGCAGGAGATGTACATGAACGGCGACAGGAGTTCGAGAAAATCCTGCGGTGGCCGCTTCCTCCAGCAAAAACGGCTGTTCGAGCCCGGATCACCAGCCTTGCCGGACAACAGGCATGCAATCTTGTCCACTGCTAATCGCTCAGACCTCCGTGTTCAACACGGTGTCCTGTGGCAGTGATCAAGCGATTGGAATCCTCAATGTCCATCCCGGGGTAAGGGGCCGTCCTCGCCACAAATCGATGAGCCGTGGGGCTTACCCGGGTATCAGCATGCAAGTTTGAACAGCGGCGGATCACTCCAGCTCGCCTTATGCCCCCATAGTACGCCCGCTTCGAAGTGGGCGGCGGGATGACCCAGACCGTTTCGGCGTTTCCACCGTCACCCCCGACAGCGCCTGCAGGTCCTGCCGGAGCCGCGCCGCGCCGCCGTCCGGCAGCGTGCGGTCGAGAACGGCATGCGTGCTCTCCCAGATCGGCAGCGCCCGCGCCAGTGCGGCCTTGCCTTCGGCGGTAAGGCTGAGCAGCCGGCCGCGCCGGTCCCTGGGGTTCTCCATTACCACCACCCAGCCCTTGCGCTGTAACGGCTTCAGCGCCGCCGTCAGCGTCGTCTGGTCCATGGCGAGCAGGGCGGCGACCGGCCCCATCGGCGGCGGTTCCGGCCGGTTCAGTGACATCATCAGCGAAAACTGTCCGTTGGTAAGCCCGGCCGGCCGCAGCGCATCGTCGAACAGCCGGGCAAGCGCTCGCGCCGCCCGCTGCACATGCAGGCAGAGGCAGGTGTCGCGCACCATCAGCGTCGTGGAAAAGGGAATCTCGATCGAATTTGACATGACTATTTTCTATTGATATCAATGTAATTAGTCAAGGAGAAGGAGATGAGCCGGCTTCACCGGCAGGCGCCGGAGGAGGGCGCATCCCATGCAGAATGAGGTTGTTTCCCGCGAGAAATGGCTTGAGGCCCGCCGCGCCCTGCTCTTGAAGGAAAAGGAGGCGACGAGGCTGCGCGACAGTATCAACGCCGAGCGCATGGCGCTGCCCTGGGTGAAGGTCGACAAGGATTACATCTTTGACACGCCCGAAGGCAGGAAATCGCTCGCCGATCTCTTCGATGGTCGCAGCCAGCTGCTGATCTATCATTTCATGCTTGGGCCGGACTGGGAGGCCGGCTGCACCGGCTGCTCCTTCCTGTCTGATCATGTGGATGGCGCCCTGCCGCATCTCAACAACCACGACGTCACCTGGGTCGCCGTTTCCCGTGCGCCGCTCCACAAGATCGCCGCCTACAAGAGGCGCATGGGCTGGAAATTTCCATGGGTCTCGTCCTTCGGCAGCGATTTCAATTTCGACTATCACGTTTCTTTCAGCCAGGAGGATCTTGCCAAAGACAAGGTCTTCTATAACTTCACTGCCATCGAGCCGGCCGAGGCCCATGACGAACTGCCTGGCCTCAGCGCCTTCTACCGCAATGACAAGGGCGAGATCTTTCATACCTATTCGAGCTACGCCCGCGGCCCGGAAGAACTGATCGGCACTCTGATGATCCTCGACCGCGCGCCGAAGGGCCGCAACGAGGGGGCCATAATGGATTTCGTCCGCCGGCATGACGAATATGAGGATGCCGCCAAGGCGCAGTCCTGCTGTCACTGAGCATTCAAATGTCTGGAATATCGTCATTCGAAGGGAGAAGAGGATGATGAAGACCGCCGAAGTGCTGAAGGAGCATTCCTTTTTGGAGAGATTGGTCGGCGACTGGAGCGTCACCGCTCCCGAAATGTCCGACGGCAAGGACTGGACGGAGACCGTCCGTTCGCTGCACGGCATCTGGTTCGTCGCCGAAGGAACCGGCCCCATGCCGGATGGCAAGCAGGCCACCACGATCCTGACGCTCGGTTACAACGCCGAGAAAGGCAAGTATGTCGGCAGCTGGATCGGCAGCATGATGGATTATATGTGGGTCTATGAGGGCGAGGTCGACGCCTCCGGCAATGTGCTCGACCTCTATACGACGGGACCCGACTTCAACGGCGAGGGCCTCGCCGACTACCGCGAGCGGATCACCTTCATCGATGACCATCGCCGCACTTTCACCTCCAGCGCCAAGCAGGCCGACGGCTCCTGGAAGCAGTTCATGGAAGCGCATTACACCCGCAAAATCTGACAATCAGGGCGCCCTACGCAGCGAAAGGCGTCAGAAGAGGGAGAGAGTGATGTCCAAGACGCATGGAAAGTTCATCTGGTGTGAGCTGATGACCCCCGACACCTCGGCCGCCGCGAAATTCTACAGTTCCGTCGTCGGCTGGACCACCTCGGAAATGAAGGTGGAGGGCATGCCGACCTACACGGTCTTCGAGGCGAACGGCATCGGCGTCGCCGGTCTGATGGAGTTTCCCGCCGAGCTTGAAGGCCAGGGCATTCCGCCGAACTGGACGGGTTATGTCGGCGTCGACGATGTCGATCAGACGGCAAGGGATTTCGCCGCCAATGGCGGCGCGGTCCGCCGGCCGCCGCAGGATATCCCGACCATCGGCCGTTTCGCCGTCGTCGCCGATCCGGATGGTGCCGTCATCTGCATCATGACGCCGGCGCCGATGGAACAGACCTGGCCGGAACTCGCCCCCGACGCGCCCGGCAACATCGGCTGGCACGAACTCTATGCCGGCAACGGCAAAGATGCGCTTGCCTTCTACACCAAGCTCTTCGGCTGGACGAAGGACAGCGAGATGGATATGGGGCCGATGGGTGTCTATTACCTCTTCGCCCATAACGGCCGACAGACCGGCGGCATGATGACCAAGCCGGACAGCATGCCGATGCCCTTCTGGTGCTACTACTTCATCGTGCCGGCGCTTGACGCTGCGATCGAACGCGTCACCTCGGGCGGCGGCAAGGTCGTCAACGGCCCGATGGAGGTCCCCGGCGGCAGCTGGATCATTCAGGCCACGGACCCCCAGGGCGCCTTCTTCTGCCTGGTGGCGCCGAAGCGGTAATGTTTTCGGTGTGTCGTTGACGGTGCATCGTGTGGCCAGCCCTCATCCGGCTGCCGCCACCGACGGAGGTCGAGCCACGGGTCGGAACCAATGGCTCGACCGCGGTAGGGCTAGGGTGAGGGGCAGTGCCAGACACCCATCATCCCCGCGATCCCACAGAAGCAAAGAACCCCTCCGGGCTCTCCACCTCCACCAGC
Organism: Rhizobium sp. MHM7A; assembly: GCF_005862215.1. Taxonomy (NCBI): domain Bacteria; kingdom Pseudomonadati; phylum Pseudomonadota; class Alphaproteobacteria; order Hyphomicrobiales; family Rhizobiaceae; genus Rhizobium; species Rhizobium sp. MHM7A. The sequence goes on along the minus strand of NZ_VCHT01000003.1, from coordinate 192,464 downwards.
CGCTTCCTTTCGATCAGCCAGAAGCGGTTGCCGACCGTCCGCACGAAACTGCGGTCGTGCGATACCAGTAGGCAGCTCGCCTCATGCGCAGTCAATTCGTTCTCCAGCGCTTCCTGCCCCTCGATATCGAGGTGGTTGGTGGGCTCATCGAGCAGATATAAGTTCGGCTCCGTCAGCCGCAGCACCAGCATTCCGAGCCGCGCCTTCTGGCCGCCGGAAAGCTGGCCGATCGGTCTTCCCTGCATGTCGATAGTCATGCCGGCGCCGGCGAGCAGTGCCCGCGCCCGCTGGTCGCCGACATCGAAGCGGCGGATGATCGTGCCGATCGGCGTATCCTTGTCGGCAAGATCGGCAAGCGCCTGGTCGCCATAGCCGAGAACCAGCGAGGGCGTCGCCTTGATGCCGTCCTGCGCCATTTCCGTCTTCTCGATCGCCTGTTTCAGCATCGATACCAGCCGTGACTTGCCGGCGCCGTTGAGGCCGAGGAGCACGATTCTGTCGCCCTGGCAGATGAACTGCCGGCCGGTTCTGAACAGCAGCGTCCCATCCGGAGTCGTCACCGCCGCGTCTTCCAATGTGACCAGCACTTTGGCATGCGTGCCGCGGTTGGACAGGCGGATGGCGCCGGCCGAACGTTCGAGGTGCGCCGGTCTTGCCGCATCCTCCAGCTTCTCCGCCCGCTGCTTCAGTTGCTTCGTCTTGACGACGAGCAGGTCGCTGCCGGAATTGACGCCGATATTATTGAGTTTGGCGGCCTGCTTGCGCAGCTGCTCCGCCGCCTTCATGTCGCGCTCGTACCGGCGTGCCTCCGAGGCGTCGATCTCGTCGAGGGCGGCGCGTGCCCTGCTATAGGGGAGCGCAAAGACCGGCGATTGCTCCGGCCGCAGGAACAGCGTCCGGTTGGTCGTCGCATCGAGGAAGGCGCGGTCGTGGCTGGATAGGATGACCGGCACGTCGCGCGGCAGCGCATTCAGCCAGCATTCCAGTTGCGCGATCTTTTCGAGGTCGAGATGGTTGGTCGGCTCGTCGAGCAGAAGCACGTCGGGCTCGGTCACCCAGCAGCGGGCAATCATGGCGAGCCGCTGCCAGCCGCCGCTCAATTGCTTCACCGGCCGGCCGCGCATCGCCTCCGGCACCTCGAGCGATTCCAGCACGACGTCGACGCGCCAGCTCTCGCTTTCGGCCTGATCGGCCGGCAGCGCCTGCAGCACCGCATCATGGAATGGCGTGTCGGAAAGTGCGGCCGGCACATCCTGCGCGACATGGCCGATCGTGAGCCCGCGCGCCCTGGTGATCTCGCCCTCGCTCGGCTCCAGCGCGCCGGTAATGCAGGCAAGCAGGGTGGATTTCCCGCGCCCGTTGGCGGCGACGAGGCCGATGCGGTCGCCTGAATTGACGACGAGATTGAGGTTGGAAAACAGCGGATTGCCCAGCGCCACGCCGAGATTGCGGATATTGATGAGGGTCATGTTCGTTCTCTGGTCCTGACCGGGGGTAGGCGCAATCGGTGGCATCAGGCCATCACGGATTGCGTCTTTCGGGCCCGGGAATGAGAGGAATGCGCGCAGTCATCTGACGGCGGCGCATCGGCCACGAAGGGCAGACCAGGAAGAGATGTAAAAGCGTCTCTGGTCAGCCCTGCAAACGCATTTGCAGGGCGTCGACGGGACCACGCTGGCGATGATGCCGGAAATAATACTGCATGACGTGATCCTCCTTTCTCGAAAAGGTTGCAGGATGGGAATACCATTGCCCGCAAAAAGAGGCAAGGGAGGCGCAGGCACGCCGATTTGGGATGGCGCCACGCTCGGCTCTCACGAGAGCCCCATCCTGAGGTGGCCCCGCAAGGGCCTCGAAGGACGAGGCGGGTGTGTCGGCGTCAGGTGCTACCGGCGGAAGGCGCTACCGTTATCCGGAAATCACCCCGCCGGACCACCGCCGCTCCGCAATTCCAGCCGCCGCGTTATGCCGATATTTTCGAGAAACGTCTCGTCATGGCTGACGACCATCAGCGCCCCGTCATAGGCGCTGAGACCCGCCTCGACCGCCGATATCGAGTCGATGTCGAGATGATTGGTCGGCTCGTCAAGGATCAGCAGCGGCGGCGGTGCGGCTCCGAGCGTGCAGGCAAGGCCGGCGCGCAGCAATTGACCGCCGCTGAGGCTCGAAACCGTCTGCAGCGCCGCATCGGCCCTGAACATGAAGCGGGCAAGCGCGGCCCGGCAGGTGTTTTCATCGGCTTGCGGATTGATCCGGCGGAAATTGTCCCTGATGGAGGCCGATGGATCGAGAAGGCCGACCTTCTGGTCGAGCATCGCGAAACCGGTCATCACGGCGACCGTGCCGGCCCACGCCTTGAGCTCGCCGGTGATCAGCGCGAGCAGCGTCGTCTTGCCCGAGCCGTTGGGCCCGGTAATGGCGATGCGTTCCGGACCCGTCACGTCGAAGGAGAGGTCTGAGATGACGGGTTCATCAGGCTGATAGCCTGCCGTCACACCGTCGAACTTCAGCACGATCTTGCTGGCCGGCAGCCCCGTCGCCGGCAAGCTCACCGACAATGGCTGGAGGATCTCGATCTTCTCGCGCGCCGCCTTGGTCTCTTCAAGGGCCTGGGCGCGCCTTCGTTCGGCAAGACGCGCACTGTCGCCCCCTGTGGTTTCGCTCCGCTCCTTCATGCCGCCGAGCATGATGCGCGGGATGCCGCCCTTGGCGGCCATCTTCCGCCCGGCGCTATCCCTGTGTGCCTGACGCTCCACATTCGCCTGCGCTTTCCTGGCAACCTCCGCCATGCGTCTTTCGGCATCGGCAAGATCATGCTGTGCGGCGGCAAGCTCAAGAGCCTTACGCTCGCGGTAATGGCTCCAGTTGCCGCCGTAGCGCGTCGTGCCAAGCGACGTCAGCTCGACAATCTGATCGACGCTTTCGAGCAATTCCCGGTCATGGCTGACGATGACCGCGCCGGCCCGCCAGCCTGAAATCAGCGCGATCACCGCCTCGCGGCCTTCGCGGTCGAGATTGTTCGTGGGTTCGTCGAGCAGCAGGAAATCCGGCTCGCTGAAGATAAGTGCGGCAAGCGCGGCGCGGGTGCGCTGCCCGCCGGAGAGTGCGGCAAGCGGCGTCTGCGGCTCCGCGTCGAGCCCCGTCCGGTTGAGCGCGGCTGCGAGGCGCGCCTCCAGCGTCCAGTCCGCCGAGGCAAGCTCGTCGGCCGTTGCCTCGCCGGCTTCGGCGCGACGAAGAAGCGCAAGCAGCCCGGTCACGCCGAAGAGATCGGCGATGGTCTCTTCGGCCGCGACCTGAACGCTCTGCCGCAGCACCCCGAGGCTGCCGTTGATCGATACCGACCCGGAATGCGGCCGGATATCGCCGGAGACAAGTTTCAGAAGCGTCGTCTTGCCGACGCCGTTGCGCCCGACAAGACCGCTGCGGTCCCTGCCGAAACTGAGATCGAGATCGGAAAAAAGCGGGCGCCCGTCAGGCGTGGCCCAGGAAATTTGCGAGAGAGTGATGGATGCAGGCAAGGATATGGATTTCCCCGTTGGCAAGGCGAACTGGCATTGCGATCGGGTTGAAATCCATTGCGGCACACATCCTGTTGAAATGGTCTTTGGCGGGCAATTTAGGGAAGAAACGCCGAAGGTTCAAGATAAAGTGGCGAACTTGCCGCCCGGTTTCTCGGCCGGCTTCGTCCTGAGATTACCTCTCACCCCAACCCTCTCCCCTTGAAAAGCGGGGCGAGAGGGGACATGTCATACCAGAACGAAGTGAACGGAGAGGGCGAGGCATGTAGCCATGCCTGCGGAGGACCGATGGGAGAGGCGGAGACCCGTGGCTCTGCAAGACCGCCGAACCTACCGCTTCAAGCTCCCCAGGATCCCGCGCACCAGTGCCCGGCCGACCTGGGTGGCGACCGTTCGGGCGACGCTCTTCATCGCCGCCTCCATCACCGTTTCGCGCTGGTAGCCGGAAGACCTGCCGCGCGATTGGCCACGGCCCGGGCGGTTGTCCTCATCGCCGCCGAAGCCCGGCAGGCTCCAGCCGGAGGTCGTGCCCGGCTGCTCTGCCGCTTCTGCCTGCGCCCGCTTGGCGGCCTCGGCTTCAGCCGCCTTTTTGGCGCGCGCCGTCAGCATTTCGAAGGCGGATTCGCGGTCGACGTCCTCGTCATAGGCGCCGAGAACGGGGCTCTTGTCCATCACCTGCTGGCGCTCGCCATCGGTCAGTGGGCCGACGCGGCCGGACGGCGGGCGGATCAGCGTGCGCTCGACGATCGACGGCGCGCCCTTGGCCTCCAGCGTCGAGACTAGCGCCTCGCCGGTGCCGAGATTGGTGATGACGGCGGCGCAGTCGAAGGCCGGGTTCGGGCGGAATGTCTCGGCGGCCGTCTTCACCGCCTTCTGTTCTCGCGGCGAATAGGCGCGCAGCGCATGCTGGACGCGGTTGCCGAGCTGGGCGAGCACCGTTTCCGGCACGTCGAGCGGGTTCTGCGTCACGAAATAGACGCCGACACCCTTGGAGCGGATCAGCCGCACCACCTGCTCGACCCGTTCGATCAGCACCTTCGGCGCGTCGTTGAAGAGCAAATGGGCTTCGTCGAAGAAGAAGACGAGCTTCGGCTTTTCCGGATCGCCCACTTCAGGCAGTTCCTCGAACAGTTCCGACAGCAGCCAGAGCAGGAAAGTGGCGTAAAGGCGCGGATTCATCATCAGCTTGTCGGCGGCAAGCACCGAGATCTGGCCGTAGCCATTGTTGCTGGTGCGCATGATGTCGGAAATCTTCAGCGCCGGCTCACCGAAGAAATGCTCGGCACCCTGCTGTTCGAGCACGAGCAGCGCCCGCTGGATCGAGCCGACCGAGGCCCTGGAGATCAGGCCGTACTGGCTGGAGAGCTCGGAGGCGTTCTCGCCCATATAATTCAGGAGCGAGGTGAAATCCTTGAGGTCGAGCAGCGGCAGCCCGGCTTCGTCGGCGATCTTGAAGGCGATGTTGATGACGCCTTCCTGCGGCTCGGAGGCATCCATCAGCCGGGCGAGCAGCAGCGGCCCCATCTCGGCGACGGTGGTGCGCACCCGGTGGCCCTTCTGCCCGAACAGATCCCAGAAAATCACCGGGAACTGGTCGAACTCATAATCGGCAAAACCGATCTGTTCGGCCCGCTTGGTGAGGAAGTCCTTGGGCTCGCCCCTGGCGGCGATGCCGGACAGATCGCCCTTGATGTCGGCCGCAAAGACCGGCACGCCGGCCCGGGAAAAGCCTTCCGCCAGCACCTGCAGCGTCACCGTCTTGCCGGTGCCGGTGGCGCCGGTGACGAGGCCGTGGCGATTGCCGAATTTCAGGTCGAGATATTCCGGCTTGTTGATGCTGTCGTCGGGATTGCGGCTCGCGCCGATGAAAATCCTGCCGTCCTCGATCATCCCCAGTGCTCCCTTCGGCTCTGCCGCCATTTGCTGAGAAGGCCTGGCCTTACGCCGCCTTCATCGAACCATCGTTTCCCTGTTATAAGCAGGCAGCCGGATGCGGACAACTGTCTGTCTCGGAAGCAAAAGCGGATGAAAGCCTCGTGGTAACCCTGGCTTGAGTTGCGCTCGAATCTCGACTAACGTTGACGTTAACGTCAAAATGACAGGAGGCTGACGATGAATGAAATTGTGACTGAAATCGCCGATCGCGTGGGTATTGCCCCGGAGCAGGCGGAGAAGGCGCTCGGCATGATGCTCGGCTTCTTGCAGCGCGAGGCCGCTGACGGCCCGGTCGCGCGGATGATCGAAGCAATTCCCGGCGGCGCCGATCTCGTCGCCCAGTTCAATGGCGCAGGTGAGGGCGGCGGCGGCCTGCTCGGCGGATTGATGACTTCGCTCGGCGGTGGCGGCATCATGGGGCTCGGCCAGCAGCTGATGGGCGAGGGCCTCGGCATGGGCGAGATCACCTCGCTCGCCAAGGAGACCATCGCGATCGCCAAGCAATATGCTGGCGAAGAGCTTGTCGACGAAGTCGTCGCCTCCGTCCCCGGCCTCAGCCAGTTCGTCTGAACGACGACAGAACGGCAAGAGCCCCGTGGCAACGCTGCGGGGCTTTACTTTTGTCGCTCCCTGAGCTCTCAAGATGGATGAACTGCATGACCGTCTGGCGCCCGCCGCAGCAGATCAGGGTGAAAGTGATCGGCCTTGCCTGGCGGGAGAACCGGCTGCTAGCCGCGGAAGTGGAAGATGACAACGGCCGCATCAAGGGTGTCCGGCCGCTCGGCGGCTCGATCGAATTCGGCGAGACACGCGAACGGGCCCTGCACCGCGAAATCCGGGAGGAGCTCGGGACGGAAATCCGCATCGTCGGCCCCTGGCATCTTCTCGAAAACATCTTCGAACACCATGGCGCACTCGGCCACGAATTCATCTTCGCGGCCGATATCGAACTGGCGGATAAAACCCTCTACGAGTGCGATGAGATCCGCTATTGCGAGCTGGATGAGACGGCGGCGACGGCACGCTGGTTCGGCCGCGACATGCTGCGGGACACCGCCCTTGAACTCTATCCCACGGGTCTCGAGACGGTGCTGTCGCGCTGGCGTGATTGAGCCCAAGGACGGTTTTGTTCTGCTCGCCAAACTTTGATCGTCCGTACTCGCTCCATAGGGAACAAGGGGCGCAGGATCGCTGTTTCTGTTGCATCGCCGACACCAGAAGGAACAGCATCATGCGCAGGTTCATTGCAGCAACGTCGATCGCTCTCCTCAGCCTCTCCGCCCCGGTTCTGGCCCAGTCGAACATGGGCATGGATGCCAGCGGCCGGATCGATGGCACGCCGCCGCTCGGCACCGCGCCGGGCGCCGAGACGCAAAGCGGGCTGATCATCCCGCTCGACTCGATCGAAACCGGCAGCATCGACAACGGTGTCCCGGCCGGTCCCGTCGACTGGGCGCGCTGCCCGCCGCGCAAGGCACGCGGCGCGCTTGCCACGCAGGGCGGCAATAGCGGCGCCTCCGTCAGCCCCGCATGCCGCGAAGGTCAGTAGGCGGGCTCTATTTGTCCTTCTTGCTCTCGTGGTGCAGGATGACGCCGAGTTCATGCCATTTGCGTCCGTCGCGCTCGATGAGCTCGTCGGCGCAGGTTGGCCCCATGCTGCCAGGCGCGTAAGCTTCGGGCGTGCTCGGGTCCTTGCTCCAGATGTCGAGGAAGGGCTGCACCGCCGCCCAGCCGGCCTCGATGCCGTCAGCGCGCTGGAACAGCGTCTGGTCGCCGATGAAGAGGTCGTAGAGCAGCGACTCGTATCCGGTGGTCTTGCCAATGTCGAATTTGTCGGCATAGCGGAAGTCGAGCGACACCGGCGTCGTATCGACCGAAAGCCCCGGCGACTTGATCGAGATCTCCATGCTCATGCCCTCGTCCGGCTGCACCTGGATCACCAGCCGGTTCGGCGGCAGGCGTCGATTGACCTCGGTTTCCCGGAACTGCGCGAAGGGCACCGGCTGGAAGGTGATGACGATCTCCGTGTCGCGCGCCGTCATTGCCTTGCCGGTTCTGAGGTAGAAGGGCACACCCGCCCACCGCCAGGTATCGGCATAGAGCTTCAGCGCCACGAAGGTCTCGGTCCGGCTGTCGGGTGAGACGTCCCTGCTGTCGCGATAGGCCGGAAGCTCGACGCCATTGAGCGGGCCGGCCGCATAGGCGCCGCGCACGCCATGCGTCTTTGCCTCCTCGGGCGTATAGATGCGCAAGGCCTTCAACACTTTGCTCTTCTCATTGCGGATAGCTTCGGCATCGAAGCTGTTCGGCGGCTCCATGGCGATCATCGCCAGCAGTTGGAAGAGATGGTTCGGCACCATGTCGCGCAGCGCGCCTGTGGCGTCATAGAATTTGCCGCGGCTGCCGACATCGACGATCTCGGCGGCGGTGATCTGCACATGGTCGATATAGCGGCTGTTCCACAGCGATTCGATGATCATGTTGGCGAAACGCGCCGTCATCAGGTTCTGCACCGTCTCCTTGCCGAGGAAGTGGTCGAGCCGGTAGACCTGGCTTTCGTCGACTTGGGCGAGGATTTGCGCATTGAGCGCCCGCGCCGAGGCGAGATCGGTGCCGAACGGCTTCTCGATGGCGACGCGGCGAAAGACGCCGTCGCTTTCATCGGTCAGCCCATGGGCGGCAAGTTTCTCGACGATCGTGCCGAAGAAGGACGGCGGCACCGCGAGGTAGAAGGCGGCATTGGCGTTCGGTCCCAGCCGTTCGCCGATCTCGACGAAAACATCCTCCCTGGTGAAATCGCCCGACATATAGGAAATGCGTTGGCGCAGGCTCTCCCAGGCCTCGTCCTTCTCCGTCTGTTCCTCGCCGTTCAGATGATTGAGAAAGGCATCGAGCCGCCCGCGCAGGAATTCGTCGTCGCCCGGCTCGATGCCGATGCCGAGGATATTGAGATCCTCACCGACGAGGCGCTGGCGCGTCAGGTTGATGATCGCCGGCACCAGCAGGCGGCGCGTCAGGTCGCCCGTCGCGCCGAAGATGACGAGGGTGACCGGCGGGGTAGGGGCAGCGTGCATGTGTCTCATCTCCGAGATTGTGCGGCCGACTATAATGCCTGCCGGTTTCGCCGCAACATAGGCGGCGAGGGGTAACAGGCATTTGACGGCGACGCGGGTGCCGCGGCCAGGTAGGTTGCAAGGAGTGCGGCGATGTCCCGTTTGGCGCTCAGCCCAGCTCCCCTCGACCATACTCAGTTGCGGACGAGCGAAGCATAGAACCAGTCGATGAAGACGCGAACGATTGGCGTAGCATGAGCCTCCGTTCGGCAGGCCACATAGACCGCGTCGTTGGCCGGAACCCTAAGTTCGAATGGCGCGATCAGCTCGCCACGCGCAATCATATGTGCGGTGGTGATGTTGTCTCCGAGCGCAACGCCATGACCGTGCATGGCGGCCTCGATCGAAAGGCGCGCGTCGCTCATCATGTGCTGGCGCGCCGGCAGCGCAATGCCGGCGGCGGTCAGCCAGGTGTTCCACTCATTGCCGCGATCGGCGTGCAGCAGCATATGGTCGCGCAGGTCGCGCGGGGAGCGCAGTGGACGCCTGTTCATGAGCGCCGGGCTGACGACAGGGAAGAGCTCCATCCGGCTCCACAGGCGCGACCAATAATTGGGCCAGTTGCCGCCGCCGTAGAGAATGCACAGGTCGACATTCGGGGAGCTCAGATTGTTCGGGTCGTTCGAGGCGCGCAGGTCGAGCTGGATGTCGGGATATTGATCGGTGAATTCCTGCAGCCGCGGGATAAGCCACAGCGACAGTACTGCCGCAACACAGGTCACGCGCAGCGTGCCGCCGGTCGCGGGCCGGGTCATCGCGGCTTTCGCTGCTGCGATGTCCGAAAATGCGTTGGAAACGACCGGCATCAGCAACGCGCCCTGGCTTGTAAGCTTCAGCCATTTGCCGCCCCGTTCGAACAGGCGCACGCCTAGGGATTCCTCTAATGTGCGTATCTGATGGCTGATCGCGCCGTGGGTGACATTCAACTCGCGACCCGCCGCGGAAACTGATCCATGGCGGGCGGTTGCCTCAAACGCGCGTAGCGGATTGAGGGGCGGCAGACGGCTGGACATGAGACAAAGACCTGTGAGAAAAACTTGCATGAAACTGTAGATTAATATCAATTGCTTTTCCAGCGAGCTTGCCGTTCAATCACTGAGAGAAGCCATCGGCCTCTGCGGCAAAGCTGCAGCCGAGGACCGATTTGCCATCCTGATCGCAACATCGTCACCCTCAAGAAGGCCGTCATGTCCTGGAATGAAACCAAGCTTTCCGAACTCCGAGCGAGATATGGCGACAGCCACGGCGGTGAGCTGCACCATCCTGAGTTCCGCAAGGTCGCGGAGAAGATCTTCAACAAGAGCGGCACCCGGCTCGCGCCCTATTCGGGAATCCCGACATTCCTCTCCGCCCCGCTGATGCAGGTCGACAACGAGAATCCGGATTTCGGTGATCTGCAGGTCGCGATCCTCGGCGTGCCGATGGATCTGGGCGTGACGAACCGCCCGGGCTCGCGCTTCGGACCGCGCGCGTTGCGCGCCATTGAGCGTATCGGGCCTTATAACCATGTGCTCGGCTGCGCGCCGGTTCAGGAACTGCGCGTGGCAGACATTGGCGATGTGGCGTTTCAGAGCCGTTACCGGCTGGAATTGTCGCATGAAGATATCGAAAAACGCGTCGCGCAGATCGTTGCCGCAGGTGTGCTGCCGCTCTCGGTAGGCGGTGACCACTCGATCACTCATCCGATTCTGAGGGCCGTCGGCAAGGAGCGGCCGGTCGGCATGATCCATATCGACGCCCATTGCGATACCGGCGGTGCTTACGACCTGACCAAGTTCCACCACGGCGGGCCGTTCCGCAACGCCGTGCTCGACGGTGTGCTCGACCCGACGCGCGTGATTCAGATCGGCATTCGCGGCTCGGCTGAATATCTCTGGGAGTTTTCTTACGCCTCGGGCATGACGGTGATCCATGCCGAGGAGATCTCGGCAATGGGCATCCCTGCAATCATCGAAAAGGCGAAGGCCGTCATCGGCGATGGGCCGACCTATCTTTCCTTCGACATCGACAGCCTCGATCCGTCTTTCGCGCCGGGCACCGGAACGCCGGAGATCGGCGGCTTCACCACCCGCGAGGCGCTGGAGCTCATCCGGGGGTTCAAGGGCGTGAACCTGGTCGGTGGCGATGTCGTCGAGGTCGCGCCCCAGTATGACGCCACCACCAACACAGCCCATGCCGGCGCGCAGATGCTGTTCGAAATATTGAGCCTGATGGCGTTCAGCCCGGCAATCCGCCGTGCCACCTGACGGGCCTGGCCGCAGCTCAAGGCCAGGAACGAAAAGAAGGCCGCAAAGGCCTCGAATACATTGAAAGAGGGAAGCGGCGTGCCGCATCGGTTAGGAGAAAGACGATGACGAAATTGACAATGAACCGCCGCACCGTGCTCGGCGTCGGAATAGGTGCTGGTGTAGCCATGTTGGCAATGCCCAATGTGCTGCGCGCTCAGGACAAGTCGCTGAAGGTCGGTGTTTATGGCGGCTATTTCAAGGACTCATTCGACAAGAACATCTTTCCGGAGTTCACCAAGGCGACCGGCATAGCGGTCGAATCCGTCGCAGAGCCGACCGGCGAGGCCTGGCTGGTGCAGATGCAGCAGGCAGCCAAGGCAGGCCAGGCGCCGGCTGACGTTTCCATGATGTCGCAGGTGTCGATGCGCAAGGGTCAGGCCACAGAGCTCTGGGCTCCGCTCGACCTCGCCAAGATCAAGAATTCCAGCAACCTGCTTGAGCGCTTCATCAACAAATACCCGGATGGCCGCGTCGCCGGCATCGGCGCGGTCTCATGGTTCATCACCCTGGTCACCAACACCGATGTTTACAAGGAAGCGCCGACCAGCTGGACAGCGCTGTGGGACCCGGCCAATGCCGACAAGCTCGGTCTGCTGGCGCTCGTCTCCAACTCCTTCCTGCTCGACGTGACGGCAAAGACCTATTTCGGCGGCGCCCAGGCGCTCGACACTGAGGAGAACATCCTCAAGGTCTTCGCCAAGCTCGCCGAGCTGAAGCCGAATGTCCGCCTGTGGTATCGCGACGAGGCGCAGTTCGAACAGGCGCTAAAGTCGGGTGAAATTCCGATGGGACAGTATTATCACGACGTGACCGGCCTCGCCGCCGCGGACGGCCAACCCGTTCGCTCGACCTTCCCGAAGGAGGGCGGCATTCAGGACGCAGGCTCGTGGGCGCTGTCGAAGGCGTCGCAGAAGACGGAAGAGGCGCATATCTTCATCGATTATATGTGTCAGCCGTCCATCCAGGCCGTGCTGTCACGCAAGGTGGGCACCTCGCCAACGGTCAAGCGCGAAACGACCGACCTGAACGAGAAGGAATTCGCGGCGGTTTCTTCCGACATCGAACCGATCATTCCACACTACGACATGTACATCTCCAAGGCCGACTGGCTGAACGAGAAGTGGACGGAAATGATCGCCAGCTGACGCTCATCGTGCTTTCGCAGGCCCCGTTCAGGGGCCTGCCTTTCGGTTGGGAAGAGGCATATGTCGGGACTCACGCTTCAGAATATCGTCAAGGACTTCAGCGTCATTCGCGCCGTCGACAATGTCGACCTGACGGTGCCGCACGGCGCATTCGTCTGTCTGCTCGGCCCCTCCGGCTGCGGCAAGACGACCTTGCTGCGCATGATCGCAGGTCTCGATCTGCCGACATCGGGCCGCATCACGCTCAACGGGAAAGACATCACCAGGACGCCGACGCACCAGCGTGAACTTGGCATGGTGTTCCAGTCGCTGGCGCTGTTCCCGCACCTGACGGTAGGCGAGAATATCGCCTACCCACTGCGCATTCGCGGCCGTCCGAAGGACGAGCAGGCGAAGCGTGTCGAAGAGCTGCTGGCGATGATTTATTTGCCAGGCTACGCTGATCGCGCCGTGTCGAAACTTTCCGGAGGCCAGCGGCAGCGCGTCGCAATTGCAAGGGCACTGGCGATTTCGCCAAAACTCTTTCTGCTCGACGAGCCGCTGTCGGCGCTTGATGCCAAGCTGCGCGAAGCCATGCAGGTGGAGCTTCGCCAGCTTCATCAGCGGCTCGGCATCACCACGATCGCCGTCACGCACGATCAGCGCGAGGCGATGACCATGGCCGATACGGTCGTGGTCATGAACGGCGGTCAGATACGCCAGGCGGCGTCGCCGACCGAGATTTATCGCAGACCGGCAGACAGCTTCGTCGCGGATTTCATTGGCCAGACAAATCTGGTCGAGGCCAGGCGAGAGGGCGGCGCGGTCAGCATATTGGGGCAGCCGGTCGCCGACCTGTCGCTGTCGCCAGGGATCGAGCGCGCCACGCTCTCGATCCGGCCGGAAGACGTGCGCCTGGGCCCGCCGAAGGCCGGTGCACTGACGGGCGAGGTCACCTTCGTGCGCGATCTCGGCGGCGTCGTCGAAACCTTTGTCAATGTCGGCGGTCAGCAGTTCATTGCGGTCTCGACGCCGCGCGAGCGCCCCGATGTGGCGGTTGGCCAGACGGTGGGCATTGCGCTCACCGACAGGGACTGCGTGGTGCTCGACAAATGAGACGCGAAGCCCCCCAGACGCTTGGCGACTATGCCCCGCTAGCCTTCCCGGCGATCATGCTGATCGTCTTCTTCGTCGTGCCTTTCGGCACCATGATTTCCGTCAGCTTCTTCAAGCGCCAGCAGGGCGCCTTCTACACGCCTGATTTTGTCTTCGACAATTATGTCCGCTTCCTCTCTGCCTTCTTTGGCGGGGTGCTCAGCTTCTCGCTGATCCTTGCGATTGCGGTGGCCGTCATGTGTGTCGTTCTGGCCCTGCCTTTCACATATCTGCTCATCCGTATGAAGCGGAGCACCCAGGTGGTCTGGCTGGTCGCACTCCTTTCGATCCTGTCCCTTTCTGAGGTAATCATCGGTTTCGCCTGGTCGACGCTGTTTTCGCGCACGGCCGGCATCACCAACCTGTTCGTGTGGCTCGGCCTCATGGAGCAGGCAGTCGCCCTGACACCGAGCATCGGGGCCGTTGTCACCGGCATGGTCTACCAGGCCTTCCCCTACACGGTCCTAGTCCTCTATCCCGCTCTGGTGCGGCTTGATCCGACGCTTTCGGAGGCCGCGCGTACGCTCGGCGCTTCGCCGGTCAAGGCATTCTTCACCGTAGTTGTGCCTGCACTGCGCGATACGATCGTCGCCACGCTGATCATGGTCTTCATCTTCGCGCTCGGGTCCTATCTGTTGCCGCAACTGCTCGGCCGCCCGCAGCACTGGACGTTTTCCGTGCACATTACCGACCAGGCGATCTATCAATCGAACATGCCCTTCGCGGCTGCCATGGCGGTTTTCCTGGTGTTGGTCACACTGGCCCTTGTAGCGCTGACCCTGCTCGTTGGCCGCCGAGGAGGGGCGATCAAATGACTATTCTCCGCAACGTTCTTTTCGGGGTCGTCGGACTGTTTCTCGCTCTGCCGCTGATCGTCGTCGCCGGCGTGTCGGTCAACGCCAGGCAGAGCCTCACCTTCCCGCCGCAAGGCTTCTCGCCCGGCTGGTATGGTCAGATATTTCTCGACATGGAATGGCGCAACGCGCTGATCGCGTCACTTGTGCTCGCGCTGTCGTCGGCGGCGCTGGCAGTGCTGATCGCCTTGCCGCTCGCCTGGTTCCTATGGCGCCGCCACGCGCCCTGGGCCAATCTCTTCCAGTTGCTCGGCGTGGCGCCCTTTACATTGCCGCCGGTTATCACGGCGCTCGGCCTGCTGACTTTCTGGGCCACGACCGGATTTTACGGGCAGTCGTGGACGGCGGTGATCGGCCACGCCATCTTCTTCGTCACATTGCCGCTGGTGACCATTTCGCTCGGCTTTTCGGCGATCGACCGCTCGCTGGTAGAGGCCGCCTCGACCTTGGGCGGCGACGATCGCACCGTGTTCCGAACCATCGTTCTGCCACTGATTTCGCCGTACATCGTGTCAGGCTACGCTTTTGCCTTTGTGCTGTCGCTCAACGAATACATCGTTGCCTACATGACGGTCGGTTTCACGATGGAAACGCTGCCGATCAAAATCTTCAATTCGCTGCGCTACGGCTACACGCCGACCATGGCGGCGGTGACGGTCCTGTTCGTGGCGACGGCAGCGATCGTCTTCAGCCTCGTCGCGCGCTTCGGTGACCTGCCGAAACTGCTGGGCGCGATGACGTCAAGCGAACCGTGATCGAGGCAACCCATCCCGCCACGGAACGCCAGTGCGTTCCGCTGTCCTTTTCTCCTGAATATTGAAGCACCGAGATGGACTCAGCGCTAGAACGACGCTTCCCCTGCGTCGCCGACATGGAAAAGGCCGCGCAAAGACGCATGCCGCGTTTCGCTTGGGACTATCTCGCCGGCGGACTCGGGCGCGAAGCTTCCGTGCGGCGCAATCTGGCGGCCATGGAAGAGGTTGTGCTTATGCCGGGCTACCTCGCCGACGCCGACGAGCCCGATACCGGGGCAAGCCTGTTCGGTCATCGTTTCGACGCGCCATTTGCCGTCGCGCCGCTTGGGCTGGCCGGCCTTCTGTGGCCCGGGTCGGAGCTGCCGCTGGCACAGGCTGCCAGACAGCATAACGTTCCCTATATCCTAAGCACTTTCGCCAACACCTCGCTTGAGACGATCCGTCCTGCAGGCGGTGATCACAGCTGGTTCCAGTTCTATCCACCCAATGATCCCGCCATGGAAGACGACATGGTGGATCGGGCGCGCAGAGCGGGCTACGACGTTCTTGTCGTGACTGTCGACATTCCGGCGTCCACCCGGCGCGAGCGCAACATCCGCAATGGTTTGACCATCCCGCCGGTCTATGACCTTTCAACGATCATGCAGGTCGCGATGCGGCCGTCATGGGCGATGGGCATTCTGCAAAACGGCGCTCCCGACTTCGCCAATCTCTCGCCCTACTACCCGAAGGGCTCGAGCCTTGCCGCAGCGGCCGAATTTGTCGGCAGGGTGATGACGGGTCACGTCACGCGCGAGCGCTTCAAGAAAATCCGAGACGCATGGCCAGGCAAGATCCTGGTCAAGGGTGTGCTTCGCGCCGACGAAGCGGAGGAATACATGTCCTTGGGCGGCGATGGTCTGATCCTCTCCAATCATGGGGGACGCCAACTCGACGCCGCGCCGTCGGCGGCGGAGGTCATCGGTGAAATCCGCGCACGACTCGGCCCCAAGACCTTGCTGCTCGCCGACGGAGGCGTGCGCTCCGGCCTCGATATCGCCCGGATGCTGGCGCTCGGCGCCGATTTCGTCCTGATTGGCCGGGCTTTCCTGTTTGCTTCCGCCGCCATCGGGCGTCGCGGCGGCGATCATTTGATGAACGTCCTGAAAGCCGAACTGACGGCAACGATGGCGCAACTGGGCTGCAGGACGGTCGAAGACTTGCCAGAGTGTCGCTGGCGGCCAAAGGCCGGAGGGCGAAAGCCGAACTTGATCTAGAATGGAGAATTGTGTGACTGAAGCCGTTAGGATGAGCGTCGAAGCGCTGCAAAATCGAGTCGTCGCCATCTTCGAGCGCGCAGGCTTGAACAAGATCCAGGCGGTGGCTTTGGCCCATGTCATCGTGGCCGGTGAGCGCGATGCCTGCAAGTCGCACGGAATTTACCGCATCGAGGGTGCGCTGCGCACGGTAAAGGCGGGCAAGGTGAAGCCCGATGCCGCTCCTGTCCTTGCGCCGGATGACGGCAGCGCCATCGTCAGGGTCGACGCGCAGGGCGGTTTCGCCAGTGCGGCGTTTGAACTTGGCGTACCCGCCCTGGCGGAACGCGCCAGGCGGCTTGGCATCGCCGCCATGGTCATCAATGATTGCTCGCACTTCTCGGCCCTGTGGCCCGAGGTCGAGGCACTGACCGCGCATGGCCTGGCAGCATTGGTGATGTGCCCGAGCTATGCGACGGTTGCCCCATCCGGAGGCAGCAAGCCTCTGCTGGGCACCAATCCATTTGCCTTCGGCTGGCCTCGCAAGGACCAGCCGCCCTACGTGTTCGATTTTGCCACGTCGGTGGCGGCGCGCGGTGAGATCGAACTGCACCGCCGCGCTGGCAAGCAACTGCCGGACGGTTGGGCGATCGATGCTGAAGGCAATCCCACCACTGACCCGGTTGCTGCGCTCGAAGGCGCAATGATGCCCTTCGGCGGCCACAAGGGGTCCGCCATCGCCACCATGATAGAACTGCTCGCCGGAATCATGATCGGCGATCTCACCAGCCCCGAGGTTCTGGACTACCTCGGAACGACGACCTTGGCGCCGTTTCATGGCGAACTGATCATTGCAATATCACCCCAGAACTTCGCCAGGGGCCGCCCCGGCGATCCGTTCGCGCGCGCCGAAATCCTCTTCGAAACGATCGTCGGACAAGGCGCGCGGCTGCCATCGCAGCGCCGCTTCGCCGCGCGGATCAAATCGGAAGCCGAAGGGATCAGCCTGACTGCAGCGGAGATCGCCCAGCTGGATGCGCTGCTGGCTGGCGGACTGGCCGCCGTTAAATAAAGCACGTCGTTTGGAAATGCGCAGCGGTTTCGGGGCAATGACGGATCCATCGACCTCGGAATCTCATGTGCAATCCCTGCGAACTGTGAGCGCAAGAGTGCGAAGAGCATGCCGGGCGCAGCCGGTCATTTCTTCACCGCCACCATGAAAATCCGCGGAAATCTGAGCAGCACCCGCCCGTCCGACAGCTTAGGATAGGCCGTTTCGACACGTTCGAGATAATCGGCAAGGAAGGCCTCGCGATGGCTGTCGCCGGCATGGGCGAGATAGGGCATCAGCCCGGTTCCCTTGACCCATTCGACGATCGCCCCCGCATCGGCCATCGGGTGATTATAGATGGTGTGCCAGATGTCGACGCGCGAGGCCTTGGCGATCAGCCTGTCGTAATAGGCGGACGGCGGGGGCAGGGGGCTGCGGCGCACGCCCTTCGCCGCGAAGGCAGCCTTCCAGGGCCCGGCATGGGCGGTCTCTTCCATCGCCAGATGCGAGGGTTCGCCGAGATTGTCGGGCATCTGCACGGCAAGAACGCCGCCTTCGGAAAGCCCGTCCAGCAGCCGGTCGAAGATGTCCAGATGATCGGGCAGCCACTGGAAGACCGCATTGGCAAACAGCAAATCGGCCGGTTCGGCGGGTTGCCAGCTGGCGAGATCGGCTTCCACGAAGGCCGTTCCCGGCAGCCGCCTGCGCGCCGCTTCCAGCATATTTATGTCGCTGTCGAGGCCGGAGACGCCGGCAGCTCCATATCGCTCGATAATGAGTTCGGTGGAATTGCCCGGTCCGCAGCCGAGGTCGACGGCGCGACGGAGACTCTGCAGCGGCACCTGCGCCAGAAGATCGCGCGCCGGTCGCGTGCGCTCGTCCTCGAACTTCACATATTGGCCGGCGGACCACGCCATTGCGCTATCTCCTGATGTCGGGCCACGTTTTCCTGTTGCGCATGCGGATCTTGTCGAAGTTGCGGCCGTCGAGCTCAGGTGCGATCTTCGGTCACAAGGATTTTGTCCACGCGCCTGCCGTCGAGATCGATGACCTCGAAGCGCCATCCATCCCTCGTGAAGCTCTCCCCCAATTCCGGCAAGTGTTTCAGCTCCTCCAGCACCAGGCCGGCCACGGTCTGATATTCGAGATCGTCTTCGAGCTTGAGATTCAGGAACTCGGCGAATTCGTCGATCGGCGTCCAGCCGGATACGAGATAGGAACCGTCGTCTCGACGCGCGATGGCCTGCTCATCGATCGGCCCCTCCTGGAGCGCGCCCATGATCGCTTCCAGGATGTCGCCTGACGAAACAATCCCCTCGAAATGGCCGTATTCGTCAAACACCAGCACCATGTGAACAGGCGACTTCCTGATGGCTTCGATCACGCTGGTGGCGGTTGCAAGGTCTGAAACGACCGGAACGTCCTGCGTCAGAGCCTTGATGTCGACACTGCCGTGTTCGGACATCGAGTCGTAAAAATCCTTGACCGGAAGGATGCCGATCACCTCGTCGGAGCTGCCTTTGCGAACCGGCAATCGAGACCGTTTCGTTCGGTGCAACTGCGCCCGGATTTCATCGAGGCTGTCATCGATATCGATAATTTCGACGTCCCGTCGCGGTGTCATCAGCGCCCGGGCGGTGCGGTCCGCCAGCCGCATGACGCCTGAGATCATCGCGGACTCCTCGCTTTCGATAACACCCGCCGACTGCGCCTCGGCCAGAACGGTCTTGATCTCTTCGTCAGAGACGTTGTCGCCGACTTTTCCTGTTTGGCCGAGGAGCTTGAGCACAAGATTTCCCGAGGCGTTGAGAAGCCACACGAGAGGCAGCGCAATTTTTGAAAGCAGCGCCATGGCGGGCGCGACCCTCGCCGCAACCGCTTCTGGTTCCCGCAATGCGATCTGCTTTGGAACAAGCTCGCCGACGATCAGGGAAAGATAGGTGATTGCCACGACGACGGAACCGACGCCAATGGCGTCGGCGGCAGTCGACGACACCCCCTGACCTTCCAGCCATCCAGCCAGGCGGCCCCCGAGCGTGGCGCCTGAGAAAGCGCCGGAGAGAACGCCGACCAGCGTGATGCCGATCTGAACCGTGGAGAGAAATCGGCCGGGGGTTTCGGCAAGTTTGATTGCTTGAGCTGCACCCTTGCTCCCATTGTCGGATAGAACCTTCAGGCGGGCCGTTCGAGAAGACACGACGGCGAGCTCAGACATGGCGAGCACACCATTCAAGATGGTGAGAAGCGCCACAATTCCAATTTCCAGAAACACAGGGACCCTATTCGTTGAGGTTTTGATGCCGCATAAGGCGAGGCGGCGGGGCTTTCGCAGAGACGCTATATATGCGCATTACCCATCGGCAAAGCTTTCTGTGAGCCCGGCTGGGTGCGAGGCGAGGCAGACATCGTCACACCGTTTACGACAGGCGCCAGCATCTTCTGCGGCGGCTTTCCGGTTTGACCGGGCGGAGCTTGTACTGGATGGGTCGCTATCAGGCATGGCGCAATTTTGGCGGTGAAATAGGCCCGGCGCAAGAGGCGCTGGGCGAATTCCTTATAGCGCCTTGATGTGACAGTTTCGAAAAATGGCGGCAAACAGGCCGTCCACCGGGGAATTTCAGGGGAATTGCATTCATGCGTGATGCCGAAGACGCAAGAGCGTTCCGGCATCACGCTCTCAAAATGTCAAGCCGCCAGAATGGTGATCCCATAAGCATTGGCAGCGGCCCTAATCCGGGCGATGGTCTCGGGCGAGGGGGCTTTCAGCGGCTCGCTCGTGCCTTCCGCTTCGATGAATTCGGCCATCTCGCGGTCGACGATCGCCGAAAAGACCGCCGGAACGGTTCCGCGGTTGGCATAGCCATGCACCATGAAGGGCGGGATTGTGATGATGTCGCCAGCGCCGGCCTCGATCTCTTCGGGACCGCTGTCGGTCAGCCGCCAGATCGTCAGGCGGCCCTCGAGGATGCGAAACACTTCCGGGCTCGCATGCGCATGTTTCGGAGTCCGGCTGCCTGAAGGCACGGTTACGTCGAAGATGTTGAGCCAGGTTCCGCGGAGCCGAAGCCGCCGCTCGATCTGGTCGCCGAGCACGAAATATCGCTTTTCGGCAGGTATTTTCACAAATGAGTTGGACATCATGTCTCTTTCTTCTTCTTAGCGAGGCTTTTCTTGTAGGCGCCTTCTTGCCGGCGCAGCCGTTAGACCTTTGCGCCGCCTTTGGCAACTGCCCTGTTGCCGGGGACAAGATCGCGGGTGACTTCGGTACGGGAAATGCCTGGTGAAGCCGTCGCGGCGGATATCGGTGCGGCGGGCCGTTTCCGCAAGGTCCCTGATCCGGGGCAGCCTGCGTGAAAATGACACGGGCCTGCCGCCCCCTTGATGATCCTGCGGCCGGCTCGCCGCGATGGGCTCGTCACACATACCATTCGAGCACGTGCAACGGCTCATCACGTAATTGGGCCAACCAGCAATGTCATTGCTTGTAACGCAGCGCCCTCAATGGTCAGGCCTGCCGGAACATCGTTTGCTGTGAAGTTCGATAAAACCCAACGTGGGTAAGCCCGCCGCCTTCATCATGAAAAGCACCTTCACGAAGTCCTGCGGGTCGGCCGGCGCTATTCCCTCAAGATCGTGTCACTCATCAAACCACGGCCATGGTCCGCGCACCGTCTTGCCACCCGCTCGGATCAAGCACCGGAAACCAGCGTGTCGATTTCGGCCGATCCTGTTCGATTAAGACGGAGCGCCGTGACCAGTCAAAGGAGGGACAAGTATGGCTGCCACTATGCATTCCGAACAAGTCGAACAGTCGCCGCACTTCAGTGTCGTGCGCACTTTGCAAGCCGTTTGGATGCTGAAACATCAGCGAAGGTACCGCCGAAGCTTGAACGAGCTCTCGCGGTTTAACTCTCGCCTGCTCCGTGACATCGGCTTGGCGCCCCCAGAGTCTCCACTGGAAAGATCGGAGAATGACCGCTCCACCCAGACGATCAGAGTGCTGGATCCAGAATCCGTCCGCGATGGCTGACCCGCCGGTATGAGTGCGTTTGCCTTTAGCTGCGCCGCTTCATGTCGCCCTCTTCCCGTAGTCGGCGCGTGACAGTGCCGGCGAGACGGAATGCGGCCGTTCCCTTGTATCCTCTTCTTCGGCTCGCGCCTCTAGGATTGATGGGTCGGAGGTCACCTCCTATCCGCTTGCTCAAGCGGAGAGATAATATCCAAGAAGAATGGCGAGCAAGGAAAGCGAAGCGAACACGAGGCATTATGAGGCACTGCTCACGCAGAGCAGCAAGCAGCTCTCACCGGAAAGCGTACAGCATTATTTTGCTCTTTGTCGATTCGCGGTGTCCAAATGCGACTAGTATCGGCAGCACCATGGAGGAACCGGATGCGCTACCTTTGTCTCTTCTACATCGATCAAACACTTGCTGATGCCGCCAGCAAGGAGGAATGGGCCGAGATCGACCGGGAGTCCTTGGCTTCCAATGAAGAACTCCAACGATCAGGCCACTATCTCGCCTCCAATGCTCTTGCCGACCCAAAGACCGCAAAGACATTGCGCGTTCGGGCCGGCAAGGCAAGTTGGACCGACGGGCCCTTCGCAGAGACCAAGGAGCATCTGGGTGGCTTCCTGCTCATCGAAGCGAAGAACCTTGCGGAGGCAATGGAGATCGCGGGGCGGGACCCGCTCGCTCGGATGGGGGCGATCGAGGTGCGCGAGACCGCCGGCTTTTAGATTCGAGGTGTCCCGCTAATTCCATCGGACATGCCCCCGACGTTCTGATTAGGTAACATGAATCGTTCTCGCTGGATTGTTCATGCTCTTGACGAGACACGCCCGGAAGAGCCGGGCGAAGATCACTGCGGAGGGAAGAGCAACACGACGCCCGCGGAGGAAAACACTGCGGATGTACCTACACGTCGAAATTTGTCGGCAAGACAATCATGTCCCGGATCGTGACGTTTCGCGGGCGGGTCAGCATGAAGATGATGGCATCGGAGACCTCTGAGGGCTCGATCAGACTCCCATTGGCCTTTGCCTTCTCAAGGTTTTCCGCGGGCCAATCGGCAAGCAGAGCGGAAACGACCGGGCCGGGCGAGACCTGGCTGACCCTGATGCCGTGGTTTTTCAACTGCCGGCGCATGATCTGGACGAAACTGGTAATCGCCCACTTGGAGCTGGAATAGACCGGCTCCCACTGGATCGGCGCATGGCCGGCTACGGAGCAAGTGACCAAAATGTCCCCGGTCCCGCGCTCGATCATATGCGGAGCGATGTCGCGGACGTTCTTCATGACGGCGTTCACGTTGAGATTCAGCATCCGATCGATTGTCGCGGTATCGGTATCGATAAGATCCCCGCCAATGTAGGACCCTGCATTGCAGTGCAGGATGTCGAGATGATCGACCTTTGCCAGGATTTCCGGCACCATGGCCGCACAACTTGCGGCGTCCAGAAGATCGGTTACCTGCATGACTACGGCGTCGCCGAACTCGGCAGCGTACGTTTCCAGCGCCTGTCTGTTATAGTCGACCATCACGACCTTGGCGCCGGCATCGACCAGGGCACGGGTCGTCGCCAGCCCGATACCGGAAGCTGCGCCGGTTACCGCAGCGATCTTTCCTTCGAGTGATTTAGTCATCGTCTTGTCTCGCCTCTTGGTTTTCAGACAGCAAGGAAGCCGCCATCGACTGGCAGTACTGCGCCAGTGATCATCGGGGCGTCCTCTGAAATAAGCAGTGCGATCGAGCGCGCGACGTCGTCGACCGCTGCAAAGCGCGCCAACGGGTGGCGAACAATCATCGGGTTACGTTTGGAAGGCTCGGACCACGCCTTGGCGGCAAGCTCCGTCATGGTAACCGTAGGCGCCACTGCATTGACCCGGATTCCATAGGCGCCGAGTTCCTTGGCCATGACACGTGTCGCGCCTTCCAGTCCCGCCTTCGAAGCGGCGTAAGCCACGTGATCCACGAAACCACGATGTCCGGCGATCGAGGTCACATTCACGATCGTACCACCGCCGCCGTTTGCAATGCGAGCCCGCGCGAACTCCTGCGCACAAATCAGCGCGGCCCGCAGGTTGATGCCGAGGACCTGCTCATAGCCCTCCTCGGTCATATCGATGACGCTTTCAAGCACGTTGGTTCCCGCGCAATTGATCAGCGCGTCTGCCAGCCTCGCCTTCTTCATGGCGGCGCGTGCTGCTGCATTGTCGGCGAGATCGACTGATATTATGGTCGCGCCGAACTTTGCCGCCAGATCATCCAGATCGGCCTGCGAACGCGACAAGGCTACGATTCGAGCGCCACGGTGGGTGAGCAGTTCAACGCAGGCGCGACCGATACCCTTGCCGGCACCGGTGATGATTACCGTTTTTCCTGTAAAGTCCGACATGGTTGATCCTTCCGATGCCTGTTGCTCAGAACGGGAGTCTTTGCTCGGTTTGCTTGTCGAACACATGAGCCGCGGCAGGATCGACGTCGAGCCTTATCCTGTCGCCCGGCCTCAACGCGTGGCGCTCGCGAAAGGCGCATAAGATCCGCTTGCCCGCCAATTGGACTGCCACGAGTATTTCGGCACCCGTCGGCTCGATCAACTCGACAGTTGCCGGTACCCCCGTATCTCCGTTCGACAGTAGCCACTGGTCAGGACGGACGCCGTATATCACCTCCTGGCCGTTACTTGCCCGCGTGCCTTTTGGAAGCGTAAGGGCTGACCCGTCGGCGAGCCGCGCTGAGTTCGCAGAGAGATCGATCGTGGCTGGTAGCATGTTCATCGCCGGCGATCCGATGAAGCCGGCGACGAAGATATTTGCTGGCCGGTCGTAAAGCTCCAGCGGCGCACCGATCTGCTCCACCTTGCCGTCACGAAGCACTACAATACGGTCCGCCATCGTCATGGCTTCAATCTGGTCATGCGTGACATAGACGGAAGTAGCGCCAAGGCGCTGGTGAAGCGCTTTGATCTCCGAACGCATGTCTACGCGCAACGCAGCGTCCAGGTTTGACAGAGGCTCGTCGAAAAAGAACGCCTTCGGGCTGCGAACCATCGCGCGCCCCATGGCAACACGCTGCCGCTGACCTCCGGAGAGCGCCTTCGGATACCGGTCGAGATAGGGCGTCAGCCGCAACATCTCGGCAGCCTTGTCGACCTTGGCATTGCGATCCGCAAGATTTTCGCCGCGCAACTTCAGTGCGAAGGCCATGTTCTCCCGAACGGTCATGTGCGGATAGAGCGCGTAATTCTGGAACACCATCGCCACATCACGGTCCTTGGCGGCGATGTTGTCGACGCGATGTCCGCCAATCTTGATCGTGCCCTCGGTGATCTCCTCAAGGCCGGCGAGCGATCGCAGCAGCGTGGACTTGCCGCAACCGGAAGGACCGACCAGTACGACGAACTCACCGTCGGCTATATCGAACGAGATGTTGCGCAGTGCGTGATAGGAGCCGTAATGCTTGTCGACCTTGTCGAGCTCGATCGTTGCCATGTGTCTATCCTTAGTCAGTTGTGGCGGCATGGCCGCCGATCATTCGGGACGGGTCCACGGGCAGCTTCACCATGAGGTGTATCCTGCATCGGCAACGACGATGCTGCCGGTCATCAGGCTGGCGGCATCGGAGGCCAGGAACAGGACGACAGACGCAATTTCCTCGACTTCGCCCATCCGCTTCATCGGCGTCATGTCCATCCAGTCCTTGTCCCACCCGGTCCTCGCGACGGCGGTCTTCGTCATGTCCGTCGCGATATAGGTTGGCGCGACGGCGTTGACGCGCACGCCCCGCTCGGCCCATTCGGCTGCAAGCGACTTCGTCAGCATGTGAACGGCACCCTTCGAGGCGTTGTAACCAGCTTGCGGCTGCGGCCGGTTGGCGATGATGCCGGACATCGAACCGATATTGACGATCGAGCCCTTGCCCGCCTTCAGCATCAGGTTTCCGAAAGCGCGATTGCTCCAGAACACGCCGTTGAGGTTCACGTTCAGGACTCTGAGCCAATCCTCATCTGACATCGCCTCCGCCGGACTGTGCGAAGCGATGCCGGCATTGGCGACCAGAATGTCCACGCGACCAAGCTTGGTCGCGATCGCCGCCGCGACACGGTCGGTTTCGCCGGAATCGGTCACGTCCAGACGAATGAATTCGGCCTTTCGCCCCATCGCGGCGAGCTTCGAGACGGCCGACTGACCGAGCTCTTCATCAAGATCAGTCAGTACGACATGCGCGCCCGCTTCCGATAAGGCATCAGCGCAGGCATAGCCGATGTTGCGCCCCGCGCCGGTGACGACCGCCACTCTTCCACTGAGATCCAGCTTCCGCAGGTACATGCTACTTCCCAAGCTCGATCTGAATCTTCACGGAGGACGGCTTCGGTCGCACGGCGTAATCGAACGCTTCGACAGAATCCTCGAAGGCGTAGGTATCGGTGATCAGCGCATCGACATTGATCTGGTTCGATCCCAATAGCGCGACGATGCGCGGATAGACATGGGCGTAGCGGAACACGTGTTCGATGCGCAGCTCCTTGGTCTGGGCGATGACCACATCGAGCGGTACCGGCTTCAGGGGCATGCCGACAAGGACGATGGCGCCGCCGGGGCAAGCATGGTGCGCCGTGTCTGCGATCACTTCGGCCGCGCCGGAACATTCGAAGATGACATCGACGCCCCAGCCGTCGGTTTCGCGGGCTATGACACTCTTCAGGTCCTGGGAGCGTACGTTGACGGTCATGATGGCAGGGCCGAGCCTGCGCGCCACGTCGAGCTTTTCGTCGACAACGTCGGTAACGATAACTTTGGCGCAGCCAGCCGACAGCGCCGCGATCGCCGTCACCATGCCGATCGGCCCGGCACCCGTGACCAGCGCGATCGCACCGGGCGTCAGCCTCGCCTTGGAGACTGCTTGAAAGCCTACAGCCAGCGGCTCGACCATAGCGCCAGCGGCGTAGGAAACGTTGTCCGGAAGCTTAAAGGTGAAGGCGGCCGGGTGGACCACGCTCGGTCTCAGTACGCCATGGACCGGCGGCGTCGCCCAGAAGCGCACCGCGGGATCGAGATTGTAGAGACCCAGTCGCGACGCGCGACTTTGAGGGTCGGGAATGCCGGGCTCCATGCAAACGCGGTCGCCTACTTTCAGGTTCTGGACGGCGCTGCCGACCTCTTCGATGATGCCGGCGGCTTCGTGGCCGAGGATCATCGGCTCGCGCACAACGAAAGGGCCGATCGCGCCGTGAGTGTAATAGTGAACGTCCGATCCGCAGACGCCAACGGTCTTGATGGCGATGCGCACGTCGGTGGGACCGAGCGCCTCCTTCGGGTCCAGGTCGCGAATGCGCAGTTCGTCTTTGCGTTCGAGGACGAGTGATCTCATGTTTTCAGCCCTTTCGGATAATGAACACGGCCAGCGCCAGGCAGAGCACCGTCGCCACCCATAGGGGCAACACGCCCTCCAGGAAGCGCATCCATAGAAGATGCACCAGGATCAGGATCACGACCGAGATGAAGCCCCTGTCGAAGCCGTTGGTTCGGATAGGCAGGAATCCGTCGCGTTGGGTTTTCTGGGATTGAACGCCAGCCATTATCTTTACCCTTTCAATGCGCCGAACGTGAGGCCGGTCACGATGTGCTTCTGAACGAAGCCGAGCACGATTAGGGCCGGGAGCGTGGTCAGGAACGCCATCGCCGCCATCTCGCCCCAGTTCGTTCCGGTGACCGAGACATATTCAGCAAGCGCTGTCGTCACGGTCCTGGCGTCAGCCGACGACGTTAGGGTCGCTGCGAATAGGTACTCGTTCCAGGCGAAAATCCACGTCAGGATGAAGGTGACGGCCAACCCCGGCCGCGCCAGCGGCAGGATGACGTTGGACAGCACCTGGCCGGTTGTCGCACCGTCGACCCGCGCCGCTTCGTCAAGTTCCTGCGGAATCCCGTCGAGCATGCCCTTCAAGAGCCAGATGGCGAAGGGCAGGTTGAAGACGCAATAGAGCAGGATTAGGCCAATCTTCGTGTCGAACAGCATGAAATCACCGAACACAAACCACTTGGTGAACAGCAGGAAGAGCGGCAGCAGAAACACGGCTGGCGGCGCCATGCGGTTGGTGATCAACCAGAAAAACACGTTGTCACCGCCGCCGATTTTGTAACGCGACAGCCCGAACGCCGCGAGCAGGCCGAGCGCGCATACCAGCGCTGCGTTCGATGTCGCCACGATCAGCGAATTCCAGAGATACTGCAGGAAGGTCGAGCTGTTCAGCACCGCCAGGAAATTGTTCCAATAAAGATCGTCGATGAGGAACGACTTCGAATAAAGCTTCACGCGGGGGCGCATGGAAACGACCAGCATCCACCAGACGGGAAGCAGTGTCAGAATGGTCAGGCATACCCAAAGGACGAAGGAGGCTATACCGGAGCGTTTCATTGTGCACCTCCCTTGCGGCCGGTCATGGCGACGAACAGCAGCCAGCTCAGAACGATCGTGACGTAAAGCGTCAGCAGCGACATGGCCGCGCCATAGCCGTAATCAGTCTTCGGAAAGACGTTGATCCAGATATGAAGGCCGATGAACCGGGTCGCCTCAGCCGGACCACCCTTGGTCAGCATCCAGATTTCGTCGACCGAGCGCAATGCGTCCATCAGCCGGATGAAGACGGTTGTCAGCAGCACCGGCTTCAACATCGGAACGATCACGTACCAGAAAATCTGCAGCTTGTTGCCGCCGTCGATCTGCGCCTGTTCGAGCGGTTCTTTCGGCAAGGCGGTCAGTCCCGCCATGAGCGACAGCGTAACGAACGGCGTCCAGTGCCACAGGTCCATGATGATCGCCGTGCCGAAGGCGTGATAGGCATTGGTCGAGATGTTGTAGTCGATGCCGAACCACAGTTTCAGGTAATAGGGCACGATACCGAAGCCGGGAACGCAAAGCAGCCGCCAGGTAGCGCCGACTGCAATGGGCGCGACAACGATCGGCAGTGTGTGGATCGTGCGAAAGAACTGCCGGCCCCACAGGCGGTCTGCCATCAGCGCGCGGGCCAGGACATAGCCTAACAACAGTTCGCTCACGACGACGAAGAATGCGAAAACCAGCGTGCGCGCAAGCGAGTTCAGGAATGTCGTGTCAAAAACGAGGCTGCGATAATTTTGGAGGCCGGCCCAGCGCAGGGTGGGGTCGACTGCGTTGGTGTTCCAGTCGAAGAAGCCAACATAGAGAATGTAGATGAAGGGAACGAACCCGACAATGAACAGGATTAGCGTGGCCGGTGTTAGAAACAGCCATCCGATGTTGGATTGTCTCATCCTGCGCTCCGTCAGATCGTCCTTGACTCTTATTCGCCTGACTACCAGCGTCGCGGGCAGGCCCGCAAACCGCAGTCAGGAAAGGGGCGGCCACCTTGCTGAAGGCGACCGCCAACCGCTTGGGAGGTGCGGTCTTTATTTGCGGTAGCCGAGCTTCACGAGTTCAGCTTCGGCTGCGGTGGCGGCCTGGTCCAGCGCATCGTCCGGCTTGATCTCACCGACGATCGCTTTGTAGATGAACGGCGCGACTACCTGCAGAACTTGCGAGTGGAACGGGAACGGCGGAGCTCCGGCGAACAGCTTTCCGTCCTCGCGCATCAGCGTGTAATAGCCGTTCATCTTCTTGTCCTGATCGACGATCTTGGGATCGTCGTAGGTCGAGTTCATGACGATGCGAGAGCCGGCCAGCGCCCAGTCGGTCTGCACTGAAGCCTGACCGATATACTGCAGGAATAGCAGCGACGCGTCCTTGTTCTTGGACGAATGCGGGATACCGAACGCGCCACCATCGTAATAGCCGATATATCCTTTGCCGGACTCGGCTGCTTCCATGACACCCGCCTCGACCGGAGGCAATGACACTCCAACCTTGCCGACGACCGTCGATTTGCTTTCGTCGGTAGCGATCCAGGCAGCGTTTTCACCGTAGACGAGGCCCTGGGCTGCGCGGCCGGCGGCAAATGTCCCGGCAACCTCGTCCCAAGTGGACGACGTCGATTCCGGCGGCGCGTATTTCAGCAGGCCGACCCAGTAGTTGAGCGCCTTCTTAGCGGCGGCGGAGTTCATCTGGCCGCCGTTAGCTTCGGTGGCCGCGAAGGTCGTGCCGTCGATGCCCCAGTTGTACACGCCAAAGGTCGGCGCGATCGACTCGAAGAATTCGTAGAAGGCGGCGGGGTGGCTCGACGAGGCCTGTACGGTGGTTCCCCAGAGCTCCTTGTCTGCGCCATATTCGGTGAAGAACTTGGCGATCTGGGTATACTCGTCATGTGTCGTCGCGGGCTTCAGATCCGCACCGGTGGAATCCTTGTAGGCTTTCTGGATTGCCGGATCATCGAAAAGATCCTTGCGGTAGAGGTAAGGCTTGATGAATGCCTCCATGGGGACGCCCATGACATTGCCCGACTTCGGATCCTTGAAATAGTTCAGGAAAGTGGTGAAATTCTCCGGCTTGAAGTCCGGCGAAGCGATCTTCGCATTATCGGCGAGCGACTTGGTGATATCGACCAGGAAGTTGCGGGCCAGATACGTATATACGATGTCCTGCTCGATATAGACGAAGTCATAGATGCCGGTATTGGCCTCCATGTCCTTGATCGCCTTGTCGTACATCTGGTCCCAGGATGTTGCCTCGAATTCGACCTTGATGCCGGTCTCTTCGGTGAACTTGGGACCGAGCACCTGCTCGACATATTTCGACGCTGGGGTCGATTCCGAGATGCCCCGGATGGTCGCGCCCTGATAGGGCTGGGCGGCAGTCTTCCACCAGGAATCTTGAGCAAGAGATGTCGAGCTCCAAAGGCCAAGCGAAATGAAGCCGACGCCCACGGCTTTGACGAAACTGTTCATTGTTCTCCTCCATTTGGATCGCAAAATCGGTCCGGTTGTGCGTTCTCAACTCTCCTCCGACACGCTCAACGGACCTCAATACTTGTAGAAAGAAGGGGTGGACACAAGCGCGGCCGTTGCGCGATACTGATACTCTCATGCGCGAAATGCCGAATATCTTCATGAATTTTTGTGTGCGTTGCACAATCGAATATTGATTGTCGGTGCAGCGAGCATGGCGGGGAAGCACTGGAGGATATCCGCAATGTCAGTTATTTCGCCGAAGGTCGCGAGATTTGAATATGTCTTGACCGGGGCGGACGAGTCGTTCCTCTGGCGCCGCGACGACTATCCGTGGGAACGCAACGTCTGGAATTTCCACCCGGAGGTGGAGATCCACTATATTCCCAACGCCAGCGGCGTCCTACTTGCGGGCGATCATGTCGGCGCGTTCACGCCGGGCCATATTTCCGTCATCGGCAGCAACCTGCCGCACGACTGGGTGACGCCGCTCGGACCGAATGAGCGCATTCCAGGACGTGACATCGTCATCCAGTTTCCGCCGGCCAAGCTGGAGCAGGCTTCGGCCTTCCTGCCGGAACTGGCGGGGCTGCGTGACTTTCTCGCCCGCGCACAGCGGGGGCTCTCCTTCAAGGGCCGGGCGCGGGAACAGGCGGAGGCGCTGATACTCGACATGGAGTTCCAGACCGGCTCGGTGCGGCTTGCGACCTTCCTGTCATTGCTCTCACTGCTGCGGGACACTGACGAGTTCGATACGCTGTCTTCAGAGGCTTATGTGCCGGACCTGAGCTATGGTTCGCTGGAAGCCCTACAACAGGTCTTCGCGTATCTTTTTGCCAATCTGTCGGAGGACATCCGGTTGCCTGATATGGCTCGCATGGTCGGCATGAGTGACAGCGCCTTCTCGCGATTCTTCAAGAAAAACAGCGGCCACACCTTCACCGACCACATCAACAAGCTTCGTATCTGGAAGGCGGGTCAGCTATTGACCGATACCTCTCTGCCAATAACGGACATCTGCTTCGAGGTGGGCTATCGCAATCTGTCGAATTTCAACCGAGTGTTTCTCCGCCACCACAACTTAACACCGACAAAATACCGGAAACTGTCCACCAACCGCAGAACCGTTCCGTTACCTCAGACCGCGACAGATCATGTGCCTGTGCAGCCAGTCTAGCGATCAATCGATGCTACTTAGAGAGGAGGGAAGATGTATTATTCTTGCGACTTCATATGCCCTGACTCATACCTACTCCTTTCCGACCTGACGGAGGAAGTTATTGCTTCCTCGCGTGTTCGTCCCGGCAGGGAGGGGAAAACGCTCCCTATGAAAACCGCGTAATTACGCTGATCCCTGTCGCCTCCGCCTTGTCGAGCGCCATGAGCGCCGGCACGGCTTCCTCGAGGCTGACGCGCCGTCCGATCAGTTTCTGCGGGGCGATCTTGCCGGCCGCCAGCATGGACAGCATCGCGTCGTAGCGCCAGGCCTGCATGCCGTGGCTGCCGTAGATTTCGAGCTCGTGGCCGATCACCTGAGCCATCGGGATCTGAGGGGTGGCGTATTCCCCGAGCATCAGCCCCACCTGCACATGCCGGCCGCGCCGGCGAAGGTTGTTGATCGAGTTGAAGCAGGTGGCGGGATGGCCGAGCGCGTCGATCGAGACATGCGCGCCGCCCTTGGTGATCTCGCGCACCGCCTCGGCCACGTCGGCGACATCAGATGCATTGACCGTCGCCACCGCGCCGCATTCGCGCGCGAAGGCGAGCTTTTCCTCGGATATGTCGACGCCGATTGCATTTGCGCCGAGCGCGGTGGCGATCATGATCGCAGAGAGGCCGACGCCGCCGCAGCCATGCACGGCAATCCATTCGCCGGGGCCGGTGCGGGCCTGGTCGGCAACGGCGCGGAACGAGGTGGCAAAGCGGCAGCCGAGGCTTGCCGCCGTCGCATCGTCGATCGTATCGGGCAGGTGCACCAGATTGGTGTCGGCATAGTCGATCGCCACATATTCGGCGAAGGAGCCCCAATGGGTGAAGCCCGGCTGAAACTGGTTCGGGCAGACCTGCTGGTTGCCGGAATGGCATTCCGAGCAGTGGCCGCAGCCGGAAACGAAGGGCACGGTCACCCGGTCGCCCACCTTGAAGCGCATCACGCCGCGGCCGGTGGCGACGACCCGCCCGGCAAGCTCGTGCCCCGGCACATGCGGCAGGCGGATATCGGGGTCGTGGCCCATCCAGCCGTGCCAGTCGCTGCGGCAGAGCCCGCTTGCGCCGACCGCGATGACGACGCCGTCCTCCGAAGGCGTCGGATCGGGCAGGGTGCGGATCTCCGGCGCCTTCTCGAAGGCTTCGTAAAACATGGCTTTCATCGGCGTCTTCCTTGCTGTCTCTCCGCGATTGCTATCATCGCATGCGGCAGCCGGCCGATCCAACATTCATTCCATCATTTTTGCTGATGCACGCATCGCCGAAGCTCCCGTCGCCGCGCACGAATATTGCGACCCGGCGGCGTCCTCCGGCATTTTATTGCTTCCGCATCTCCCGCCCGGATTTGCCCTTGACCGGGCTTGCCGCTGCGGCTTTTGCTTTCGCGACTTGATAGGGAGGGTAGCATGGCCGTCGATACATCACCGCGTTCAACCACCTGGACACATGTCGACGGGGAATGGCTCCCCGGCAATCCGCCGCTGATTGGGCCGACCTCGCATGCCATGTGGCTCGGCTCCACCGTCTTCGACGGCGCCCGCTGGTTCGACGGCATCGCCCCGGATCTCGACCTGCACTGCCAGCGCGTCAACCGCTCAGCGCTCGCCATGGGCCTGAAGCCGGTGAAGTCGGCCGAGGAGATCGCCGCACTCGCCTGGGAAGGCGTTGCCAAATTCGATGGCGCGACGGCGATCTACATCAAGCCAATGTACTGGGGCGAACATGGTGCACCCGGCAGCGTCGTCTCCGTCGACGCCGAATCGACCCGCTTCGCGCTCTGCCTGTTCGAGGCGCCGATGGGCCGCCATGGCGGCACCAGCCTCACCGTTTCGCCCTACCGGCGCCCTTCTCCGGAAACCGCAATGACCGAGGCCAAGACCGGTTCGCTCTACCCGAACAGTGGCCGCATGATCACCGAGGCGCGCAGCCGCGGCTTCGACAATGCGCTGGTGCGCGATCTGAACGGCAATGTCGTCGAGACCGCCTCGTCGAACGTCTTCCTGGTGCGCGACGGCATCGTGATGACGCCGGCCGCTAACCGAACTTTCCTCGCCGGCATCACCCGCGCCCGGGTCATCGGCTTGTTGCGCAAGGCCGGCTTCGACGTCGTGGAAGCGACGCTCTCCGTCGAGGATTTCATGAAGGCCGACGAGATATTCACAACAGGCAACTATTCCAAGGTCGTCGGCGTCACCCGCCTGGACGACCGCGATTTCCAGGAAGGCCCCGTCACCCGCAAGACGCTGGAGCTCTACATGGACTGGGCCCACGGCAGAAGTGAGAGCGAAGAGTGAGGGTGAGGAGCGGTTCGGCGCAGCCGAAGCAATCGATCCGGTGAATCGATTGCAACTGCGAACGCCCGGAGCGCAAGCGCAGGGCTGGAGCGGTTCGGCGCAGCCGAAGCAATTCTATGTGACGCCTGCTTCACCCTACGCGCCGCAGTTGACCTGATCGCGGCCTCGTGCTCTAGCTGGGTGATGAGCAACGAGATCGACATCCACAAGAGCATGATGCGCCCCTGCTGACGGGGGATGGATGACTTGCGCTTTTGCTTGAGGAAACAGCCCCCGCCAAACCGGCGGGTTTCTTGTCTCCGGCGGCCCGCCTGAATTTCCAGGAAAGGCCCCCGATGACTGATAAGTCTCTCTATCTCACAACGACCATCCCTTACGTCAATGCCAGCCCGCATATCGGCTTTGCCCTTGAACTCGTCCAGGCCGATGCGCTTGCCCGATATCGCAAGGCCGAGGGTTGGACTGTGCGGCTGCAGACCGGGTCGGACGAAAACAGTCTGAAGAATGTTCTCGCTGCCGAAAGGGCCGGATGCGAACCATCGGCGTTCGTTGCCGACAACGCCCGACGATTCCACGAGCTGCAAACGGCATTGAACATCGATGCCGACGACTTTATTCGCACGAGCAGCGACCCACGCCATCGCCCGGCCGTGGAAAGGCTCTGGCGGGCCTGCGAAGCGTCGGGCGACCTCTACAGGAAAAGTTATGCCGGCCTCTATTGCACCGGCTGCGAACAATTCTATTCAGATGGCGAACTTGCCGCGGCTGCTGCCCGGAGCACCTGACCAAGCCGGAAGAAGTGAGCGAAACGAACTGGTTCTTCCGGCTCTCCCGCTATGAGCGGCGACTTCGCACTGCCATCGAGACGAATGAGTTGCGGATCAATCCGCCTTCGCGGCGCAACGAAGTCCTTGCCCTGATCAAATCCGGCCTGAACGATTTCAGCGTCTCGCGCAGCTCCGAACGGGCGAGGGGGTGGGGCATTCCGGTGCCCGGCGACCCGGAGCAGACCATCTATGTCTGGTACGACGCTCTTGGCAATTATCTGAGCGCCCTCGGATATGGTGAAGAGGCCGAAACCGCAGCGCTGCGTCAATTCTGGCTCGACGCTCACCGACGCGAGCACCTCGTCGGAAAAGGTGTCACTCGGTTCCACGCCGTCTACTGGCCCGCCATCCTGCTTTCGGCCGGATTGCCGCTGCCGACGACAATCCATGTCCATGGTTACGTCACGGTCGACGGCCGGAAAATCGGAAAGTCGAACGGCAACGCCGTCGATCCGCTGCCGCTCGCGGCAGACTATGGCGCCGATGCCCTCCGATATTTCCTGCTGAGGCACATACGCGCGCATGAGGACGGCGATTTTACCGTCGAACGCCTGGAAGCGGCTTATAACGGCGAACTGATCTCCCAGCTCGGGAACCTCTTCAACCGGATATTGTCGATTGCGGCAAAGCAGAAAATCGTCGTTTGTGTGAGGCTCGACGAAACCGATGAAGGGAAAGTCTCGGCAACGAGGCTTGCGGTGAAAAGGGCGATGGACACGGCTTCGTTCCATGAAGCGCTGGCGGCCGTCTTCGATCTCGTTTCCTACGCCAATAAGCGCGTGGTGGAACTGGAACCATGGGCGATCGTCAAGGCGCTGAACCCGGCTGCCGAGGCGGAGCGGTTTGAACTGGAAACGCGCCTGCTCACCAGTTTCGCCGCACTTGGCGGCCTTCTCCGCGAGATCGTTCTTCTCCTTGCGCCGTTCCTTCCGGAGACGGCTGAGACGCTGACCAGACAAATCGACATTCTGGGCGGCGCAGCGCCATCCGACGTCAAGATCGTGCCGGTTTTCCCCAAGCTGAATTAGGCGAAGAGGCAGCCCGCCCCTTATCCGGCCGCCGCCACCTTCTCCCCGCACGCGGGGCGAAGGGACATGCCGTAACGTCTCCGTTCCTCCCTCAGTTCTCGCAGGGCACGTCACCTCTCCCCGTCAGAACGGGGAGAGGGTTAGGGTGAGGGGCATTTTCTTGCTGCGAGGGCCGGCCTATAGTCCGGCGCGCTCTCCCTTACGTCATCCACTTCCGATGCTCCGCAAACCTCTCGGCCAGCAAATCAATGAACAGCCGGACCTTCGTCGCCAGATGGCTGCGGTTGGGATAGACGGCGTTGATGCTGAATTCGACCGGCCGGTAGTCCGGCATGATCTTCACCAACCGCCCTTCGGCGATGTCGTCGAAAACCACGAAACTGGGCGCGAGGAAAATGCCCTGACCGTTCAGTGTCAGGAAACGCAACATCTCGGCGCTATTGGAGACGGTGTTGCCGCCGATCTTGACGCTTTCCTGCCTGCCCTGGCCATCCTCGAAGCGCCATTCCTCGCCATAGGGATAATAGGCATATTGGAGACAATTGTGGTCGGCGACCTCGGTCGGCCTTTGCGGCATCGGGTGGCTGTCGCGATAGGCCGGCGAGCAGACGAGCATGTGGCGCCAGGGTGTCAGTTTGCGTGCGACGAGTGAGGAATCCGGCGGCGGCACGGTGCGGATCACCAGATCGTAGCCATCCTCGATCATGTCGACCATCCGTTCGCCGGTGCTGAAATCGAGCGAGATCGACGGATAAAGCGCCATGTATTCGCTGACGACGGGCAGCAGGAAACGCACTATGGCGCCGCTGGTATAGACTTTCAGCGTGCCGCGCGGCGTCGTGCTCAGTGCGCCGGCCGTCCGGTCTGCCTCATCGAGTTCGGCCAGGATCTGCGAGGAGCGTTCATAATAATATTTGCCGGTTTCCGTCAGGCTCACCTTGCGCGTCGTGCGGTTGAGGAGGCGCACACCGAGCCGATCCTCCAGCGATTGCACATGATTGCCGACCATCGTGACGGACATGTTGAGCCGACGTGCGGCGGCGGAAAAACCGCCACATTCCACCACGCGACCAAACACTGTGAGGCTTGTCAGCCGATCCATATTAC
Organism: Rhizobium sp. MHM7A; assembly: GCF_005862215.1. Taxonomy (NCBI): domain Bacteria; kingdom Pseudomonadati; phylum Pseudomonadota; class Alphaproteobacteria; order Hyphomicrobiales; family Rhizobiaceae; genus Rhizobium; species Rhizobium sp. MHM7A. Next base: position 156,114 of record NZ_VCHT01000003.1, on the reverse strand, counting down.
CCTCGGATTATCCGCTCAGAGTTGATGATCCTTCCCGATATAAGCAGATTATCAGGGTGAACGGCAGGGTGCATTTTCCCTTCAATTGAACAAGGTCTCTCATCGGGGCCAGTATTGAAGGAGACGCACGATGGTTGAGTTGCCCCGCAAGGATGTTTTCGACACTGCCCGGCAGGCCGATGCCGCACCCGCGGCCGAAGCGCCGAAAGCCCCGGCCGGCGAAGCGCCTGTCGTCGCGGCGCCGGCCGCGGGCGTGCCGGTGAAAACCGGCCGCAGGACTGTCAAGCGCGCGGTCATTGCCGCCGCTCTGCTTGCCGGCGTCGCCTGGTCAGGCGATTTCGGCTATCGCTACTGGACGGTCGGCCGGTTCATCGAATCCACCGACAATGCCTATGTGAAGGCCGACTACACCATCGTTGCCCCGAAGGTCGCCGGTTATATCAAGCAAGTGCTGGTCAACGACAACGACCCGGTGAAATCTGGCCAGGTCCTCGCCCGCATTGACGACCGCGACTTCCAGGCCGCCCTTTCGCAGGCGAGGGCCGATCTCAAGGCGGCCGAAGCCGCCATTGCCAATATCGATGCCCAGATCGCCCTGCAGCACTCGGTCATCGGCCAGGCCAAGGCAACCATCGATGCCTCGCAGGCCTCGCTGGATTTCGCCGTCTCCGATGCCGCCCGTTCGGCCCGGCTCATCACCAGCGGCGCCGGCACGCAGTCCCGCGCCGAACAGACCCAGTCGGCCCGCGACCAGGCAGCCGCCGCTGTCGAGCGCGACCGGGCGGCTCTCGTTGCGGCTGAGAGCAAGGTGCCGGTTCTTCAAAGCCAGCGCGAACAGGCCATTGCCCAGCGCGACCGCGCGTCTGCCGCCGCGCGCCAGGCCGAGCTCAACCTCTCCTATACTCACATCGTCGCCGCCGTCGACGGCACGGTCGGCGCCCGTTCGATCCGCGTCGGCCAGTATGTCACTTCGGGCACGCAGCTGATGGCGGTCGTGCCGCTGCATGCGGTTTATGTCGTCGCCAATTTCAAGGAAACGCAGCTGACCCATGTCCGCCCCGGCCAGCCGGTCGAGATCAAGGTCGACAGCTTTCCCAGTAAGGCGATCAGGGGGCATGTCGACAGCGTATCGCCGGCAAGCGGCCTCGAATTCTCGCTGCTGCCGCCTGACAACGCCACCGGCAATTTCACCAAGATCGTCCAGCGCATCCCAGTCAAGATCCTCATCGACGACCATGCTCTGAGCGGTCTCCTGCGCTCCGGCATGTCGGTCGAGTCTGAAATCGATACCAGGGCCGCCCGGACCTCCTCGGCCGGGGAGGGATTGCCCAGTCCGGCCGGGTAATCTTCCGCCGTCCCCGAATGATCGCCGACCCGGCCCAGAGAGGGTTCCCGTGAGAACCGGAAAGAGATCAACCATGGCCACTCTTCAGATCGCCGCCGACAGCAATTCCCCCGGGCGTCCCGCCGTCGCGGCGCCCGTCCAACCCGTCGCCATCAGCCCGCTCCGGATGTGGATGGCCGTCATCGGCTCCACTCTCGGCGCCTTCATGGCGGTGCTCAACATCCAGATCGTCAACGCCTCGCTTGCCGATATTCAGGGCGCCATCGGCGCCGGCACGGATGACGGCGGCTGGATCTCGACCTCCTATCTGATCGCCGAGATCGTCGTCATTCCCTTGAGCGGCTGGCTGACGCGGGTCTTCTCGCTGCGCAACTATCTGCTCGTCAATGCGATCCTCTTCCTGATCTTCTCGGTCGCCTGCGCCTTTGCGGCCAATCTGGAGCAGATGATCGTCCTGCGCGCCATTCAGGGCTTTTCCGGCGGCGTGCTGATCCCGATGGCCTTCACCATCATCATCACGCTTCTGCCTAAGGCCAGACAGCCGATCGGCCTGGCGCTCTTTGCCCTTTCGGCCACCTTCGCACCGGCCATCGGCCCGACCATAGGCGGCTATCTCACCGAGAACTGGGGCTGGGAATATATCTTCTATGTCAACCTCGTGCCCGGCGCACTGATGGTCGGCCTGCTTTTTGCCTCCCTCGACCGGGCGCCGATGAACCTGAAGCTGCTCGCCAAAGGAGACTGGCCTGGAATCGTCACCATGGCGATCGGCCTGGCAGCGCTGCAGACCGTGCTGGAGGAGGGCAACAAGGAGGACTGGTTCGGCTCCGAGTTCATCCTCCGCCTGGCGGTCGTCGCCGCCGTCTCGCTGACGCTGTTCATCGTCATCGAGCTGAAGACGGCCAATCCGCTCCTGAACCTGCGTCTGCTGGCGCGGCGCAATTTCGGCTTCGGCATCGTCGCGAACTTTCTGCTCGGCATCGCGCTCTATGGTTCGGTCTTCGTGCTGCCGATCTATCTCGCCCGCATCCAGGGCTATAATTCCGAGCAGATCGGCATGGTCCTCGCATGGACCGGCATTCCGCAGCTGCTGCTCATACCGCTGGTGCCGCGCCTGATGAGGCGTTTCGACGTCCGTCTGCTGATCGTAGTCGGCTTCGCCCTGTTTGCCGTTTCGAATTTCATGAACGTGCACATGACCGGAGATTATGCGAGCGACCAGCTCTTCTGGCCGAACATCGTGCGTGCCGTCGGCCAGGCGCTCGTCTTCACACCGCTTTCGGCGATCGCCACATCAGGTATCGAGCAGGAGAATGCCGGTTCGGCGTCGTCTCTCTTCAACATGATGCGCAATCTCGGCGGCGCGGTCGGCATTGCCTCGCTGCAGACCTTCCTGTCGAAGCGCGAACAGTTCCATTCGAACATCCTGACCAACTCGGTCTCCGTCTTCGAGGAAGCCACCCGCGATCGCATCGCCAGGCTGACGGCCTATTTCATGAATCACGGCGTCGCCGACCAGGCTCTCGCCGGCCACAAGGCTGTCGTTGCCATCGCGCTCAAAATCCGCAAGCAGGCCAATATCATGGCCTTCAGCGACACGTTTTTCCTGCTCGGTGTGGCCCTCGTCGTCGCCCTGCTGGCAAGCCTGCTTCTCAGGAAACCCGGTCGACTCTCCGGCGGCGGCGCCCACTAGCGCCCGCTCACTTCAAGGAGGAGAATGCCATGACAACTGCAATCCACGCTCCCGATCTCGTTCGCTTGCAGCGACTGCGTGCCGGCGATGCCGCCAGCACCGGCGCGCTGCTCTCGATTATCGAATGGCTCTCCGGCGACGAATGCCACGCGCTCGACGAAGCGGGCCTCATCTCCGGCCTCGGCCGCAGGCTTCAGGCGCTTGGCCTGCCGCTCGACAGGCTGACCCTGCATCTGATGACGCTGCATCCCGAGTTCATCGGCCGCACCATCGCCTGGGCGCCCGGAGAGCCGGTAGAGATCCACGACCGTGAACACGGCGCCCGGGTTGCGATAGCAAACACACCGCTGCACAAGGTGATGGACACCCGGGAACCACTGGTCGTCGGCGCCGGCGAAAGCATGCACGGCCGCTGGCAGCATATTGACGTCTTTGCCGACCGCGGCCTGATGCAGCTCATCATCGCGCCGCTCTGCAATAGTGACGGCCCGGTCAGTGCCGCCGTCTTCGCCACCAGGCGGCCGGGCGGTTTCTCCGCCTCCGAGCAGCAACTGATCGAACGCATCCTGCCGGCGTTGCGCAATACCAGCGAGCTGCGCATTCTGCGCCAGGTCGAGCTCAGCCTGCTCGACACCTATATCGGCCCGCTGACGGCAAGCCGGATTCTGGCCGGCCGCGTTCGCCGCGGCGAGATCGAGTCGATGCAGGCGGCCCTGCTGCTCTGCGATCTCAGAGGTTTTACCGAGCTGTCGAACCAGCTGCCGGGCAGCACCGTCCTCGGCCTGCTGAACGCCTATTTCGACCGGATCGTGCCGGCGATCACCAGCGAGGGCGGCGAACTCTTGAAATTCATGGGCGATGCCGTGTTGGCCTTCTTCCCGGGCTACGATGCCGTCCACTCCTGCGGCGCCGCCCTGGCGTCGGCCCGCGCCATCCTCGATGAGATCGACCGTTTCCAGTATCAGGATATCGGCGTGAAGGCCGGCATCGCGCTGCATTATGGCGAGGTCAGCTACGGCAATATCGGTTCCGGCCGGCGCCTCGACTTCACCGTCATTGGCGGCGACGTCAATCTGGTCAGCCGCATCCAGACCGCCTGCAGCGACCTGGGAGAGGCCATTCTGATGTCATCGCCGTTCCGTAAGGAGGCCGGGGCAGGGGATGCCGTCTCCACCGGCGCGCATCGGCTGAAGGGATTTGGGGAGCCGGTGGAGCTGTTTAGGATTGTGCGGTAGGCGTGGCGGTGCCAAGCACCTTACCCTTCCTACATCTTTCCGCCATAGTGCCGCGAATCCCAAAACAACCAGGAGAATCCCATGACCGTGCTGTCAGACGAACAAGGCGAGATCATCCGGGAACTCGGCGTTGCCGCCGAGATCGACCCGGAGCATGAGATCGAGCGGCGAACCGCCTTTCTCAAGGATTATCTTGTGGCGTCCGGCATGCGCGGCTACGTGCTCGGCATTAGCGGCGGCGTCGATTCACTGACGGCGGCGCTGATTGCCCAGAGGGCGGTGCGCGAGCTGCGTGACAGCGGCCACTCGGCGGAATTCATAGCCGTGCGCCTTCCCTACGGGATCCAGGCGGACGAGGCCGATGCAGCGAAGGCGCTCGCAACGATCGGCGCCGACCGCTCGATGGTGGTCAACATCAAGGAACCGGCGGATGCTGTGTTGGCCGCCGCGCAGAACGGCGGTCTCGCCTTCGCCGATGCCGGTCGGCAGGATTTCATCCTCGGCAATATCAAGGCCCGCCAGCGGATGATCGCCCAGTTCGCTCTGGCCGGCGCGCTCGGCGGGCTCGTCATCGGTACGGATCACGCGGCCGAGGCAGTCATGGGCTTCTTCACCAAGTTCGGCGACGGCGCCGCCGATATCCTGCCGCTTGCCGGCCTCAATAAGCGCCGCGTCCGGCTGCTGGCAAAGCGGCTCGGCGCTCCGGACGAACTGGTGTTCAAGGTGCCCACGGCCGATCTCGAGGATCAGCGGCCGCTGCGTCCCGACGAGGAGGCCTATGGCGTCACCTATGACGAGATCGACGATTTCCTTGAAGGCAAGCCGGTCGGCGAGATCGCCCGCCGCCGCATCCTTGCCGCCTATCGGGCGACGGCTCATAAGCGAGCCCTGCCGGTCGCCGTCAACACACTCTGAGAGCTGGAGGCGATCGCCCGCTCAGGCGTCGAGCTGATCTGCCGAGGCACGGATGTTTGATGCCTCAGCATTCTTCAGCCGCACCGCCCAGGCATAAGCCGCACCCGCCACAAGCAGCAGCGAGGTGCCGAGGAAAACCGCCCGCATGCCGATATGCCCGCCGACGAAGCCGCCGAGGATTGGGCCCGCCACCTGACCGACATATTGCGAGGAGACGGAAAGGCCGAGAATGCTGCCAGCAGCGCTGTCCGGCACGCTATGGCGGATGACGGCGGCGATGCAGGGCAGAAGCCCGCCAAGGGCTGCGCCCATCAGGAAACGCAGGATGATCAGCTGCCAGGAACTGGTGACGAAGGCCTGCGGGATCAATAGCAGGCCGGCGACGGCGAGCGCGCCCGCTATAACAGGCCAGTGGCCGATCCTGTCGGCGAGCCTGCCGAGCCACGAGGCCGAAAGAATGCTGCCGAGGGCGGCGGCCGACATGACGAGCCCCGAGAGCATGGTGACTTGCGTCTCGACGCGCACGATCTGAGCGACATAGACGGTGATGATCGGCTCGATCGACATATTGGCGAACATCAGAAGCGTCCCCGTCGCCAGCATGGCGATGACGGGCCGCTTGTCGGCAATGGATTTCCAGCCACCGCTGGCCTTGGCCGACCGGCTGCGGGCCGGCGACTTCTCTTCCTTGATCAGCAAGATAGTGGCGAGAAAAGCGACGAAGATCATGCCGCCGGCGGCGAGAAACGTGCCGCGGATGCCGATGATCGGCGGCAGCGCCCCACCGATGAGCGGCCCGACGAGATTGCCGGCCATGATGCCGGAGGAGAGCATGCCGAGCGCCCAGGCGGAGCGGTCTTTCGGCGTCTGCGTCGCCACCAGTACCATCGAGCCGGAAGCATATCCGCCGGCAAGCCCGACGAACAGGCGCAGTGCCACCAACTGCCAGACATTGCCGGCCATGCCCATCAGCGAAATCGCCAGCGTCATGCCGAGGCTGGCGCGCACCAGCATCAGTTTGCGGCCGTAGATGTCGCCGAGCCGCCCCCAGAGCGGCGCAACGAGGGCCGCGGCAAGGAAGGTGGCGCCATAGGCGATACCCGACCATTGCACGATCGCCGCATGGTCGGTCACGCCGAGCTCCTCGACATAAAGCGGCAGGAAGGGAAGCAGCAGCGTCATCGCCACGATTGTCGTGAAGGAGCCGATCAGCGAGACGGCGAGGTTGCGCTTCCAGTAGATCGAGCCCGGCCTGGCGCTGGCCTCCCGTTGGGTGTCTGTCATTCTTGCCTCGGCATCGATCCTGCAGCGCAGTTGCGCCGCAATCTGGATCATCTCAGCTAAAAGTGCTAGAGCCTAACTGATTGCGTAACGCAATCGGTTAAAGGGAGGATTTGCCATGAACGCAATGGCCCGTCTCGCGAGAAGACCGTCCGAGACCTCTATGCCGCCTATGTCGCCGACGGCAAGGATATTGCCGGCGCCATGCTGACGGAGGATTTCACCTTCTCCAGCACGCGCGACGATCATATCGACAGGACCGCCTATTTCGAGCGTTGCTGGCCGAAGGAGCCGCTCTTCCGCGGGATCCACATCGAATTCCTGGCGATCAAGGGCGACGAGGCTGTTGCGCGTTACCGCGCCGAAAAACTGGACGGCACGAGCTTCGCCAACATGGAAAGCCTTCGTTTTCGCGGCGACAGGATCGCCGCGGTGGAGGTCTATTTCGGCCGGAATCTGTAGTTCCGGGGCGGGCTAGAAGAGCCGCATCGCTGACGTTGTGATGATGACCATCGAGACCGCCACCATCAGTGCCCGCACCGGCAGCCGCTTGACGAGGATGGCGCCGAAAGGCGCGGCGATGACGCCGCCGATGATGAGGCCGATCGCCGAATTGAGCTCAGACCAGCCGAGCGTCACGACGAAGGTGATCGAAATCGTCAGCGTCACCGCGAATTCGGTGAAATTCGTCGAACCGATCACCCGTTTCAGATCATGGCCGCGCCCGACCAGTGTGCTGGTGACGATAGGGCCCCACCCGCCGCCGCCGATCGCATCGAGCAGGCCACCGAAAAGGCCAACGGGCGGCACGGCCCAGTCGCGCACCTCGCGCCTGATCTGCGGTCGGAAGGCCTTGTAGAGGATCAGGAGGCCGATTGCGATCAGATAGGCCGATACGAAGGGCTCGATCACCTTGCCGTCGATATTGGCAAGCAGATAGGCGCCGATCGCGCCGCCGATCATGCCGGCCGGAGCGAGACGCGCCACCAGCCGCCAGTCGACATTGCGATGATAGGCATGCGACAGGCCTGACGCCGCCGTCGTGAACATTTCCGTCACATGCGTCATGGCGCTGGCATTGGCCACCGGCACCCCGAAAGCCAGCAGGCTCGTCGTCGACAGCACGCCGAAGGCCATGCCGAGCGCGCCGTCGACGATCTGCGCGCAGAAGCCAACGGCGATGAAAAAGAAGATATCCGATGTCATGCAGTCCCCTCAGGCGAACGGTAGCATCAGAATCGGCGATGCGGGAAAAAATTTTGGTCTCAGGAGGAAAAGCCGCGCTGCTTCAGCCGGACGATCTTGAAAAAGCCGTTCGGAAAGACCGGCAGAATATCGGTCGTTGAAAAATCGCCGCGGCGCTCGGCCCAGGCAACGATCCGGTGGATGCGGAAGGCGGAAGACCAGCCGATGTGACGCACCAGCGGCGCCACCGCCGCCTCGATCGCGCCCTGCAGACCGGCGCCGTCGCTGAGCTTGCTTGCGAGGATGATCTCACCGCCCGGCCGCAGCACCCGGGCACATTCGTCAAGCGCCCGCTCGGGCTCGGGAATCAGCGTGATGACGAAGGGTAGGCAGACCACGTCGAAAGACTTGTCGGCAAAACGCAGCGCGTGCGCATCCATCACCTCGAGCGCCTGCACATGCTGCAGGTTTTCGCGACGCACCTTTTCGCGCGCCCGTGCGATCATATGTTCGGAGATGTCGACGCCGGTCACCCGGCAGCGGCTGGGATAGTGGGCGAGCGTCAGGCCGGTGCCGACCCCGATTTCCAGAATATCGGCGCCGGCCGCAGCGGCAAGCGCGGCAAGCTTGCGGTGGCCGTCGCGCAAGATGCCGCGATAGACACGATCATAAACAGGTGCCCAGCGCTGATAGATTTTCTGCTGATCTTCCGCCCGGTTGCGAAGCTCCGACATGCTTAAACCTCCCTGCGCACAACCTCGAGAATCGGAATCGTCCTCAGAAAGATCATGCGTTTGTCGCAAACATAGTGCGCCTTGGCGCCTGTCCTAGACGCGCCCTGCTCTAAAAAGCCCAGGACTTCAACTCGCGGGGGCGAGCCTGGGTTCCGCTCGGAATTGTGACCGTAGTCACAAACAATTGCCGCGACCGGCTATTTCGCTGGCGTGAGCCCGAACTCTTTAGCATCCATCGCGCTGCCGATCTCGACCGACTTCTCCTGTTTGTCATAGACGCAGATCTGTACGACGAGCCCCTTGGCCCCCTTCGGCTTTCCCGTCACCAGGGCCAGCCCGTAATGCGAGGTGCCGAAGGGATCGACAACGGCATTCGGCTTCTCGATCGCGACCGCGGCCTTCCTGCACTTGGCTTCCACGTCGGCGGCCAGCTGTTTCCAGGCCTCGTCCGCGGAGGCATGCGCCGCAGTGACAAGAAACGGAAGCGCGGCAATGACGAGATGCGGGATTATATTCCTGTTCATATCGGATCTCCAATAATGTTTGTCGCCGGTGTAAGCGGTTTTGGCGGCGGCATGGCGGGCGATTTGCGCGCTAGAATCTCGCCCTGAAACTGAGGCAAATTTTCCTCCGTCCGGTCGTTTTTTGATATTTCGCCGGTTGCCTCTCCTCCTTTCCCCTCCTATGTTCCGCCTCACCTGCCGATGACGCAATCTATTGCCAAGAGGAGATCTGACATGGCTTTCGAATTGCCTGAACTTCCCTATGATTACGAAGCGCTTGCACCGTTCATGTCGAAGGAAACGCTGGAGTTTCACCACGACAAGCATCACAAGGCCTATGTCGACAACGGCAACAAGCTCGCCGCCGAAGCCGGCCTGTCGGATCTCTCGCTCGAAGAGGTCGTGAAGAAGTCCTTCGGCACCAATGCCGGGCTCTTCAACAACGCCGCCCAGCACTACAACCATATCCACTTCTGGAAGTGGATGAAGAAGGGCGGCGGCGGCAACAAGCTGCCGGGCAAGCTGGAAGCGGCCTTCGCCTCCGATCTCGGCGGCTATGACAAGTTCAAGGCTGATTTCGCCAATGCCGGCGCCACCCAGTTCGGCTCGGGCTGGGCCTGGGTTTCGGTCAAGAACGGCAAGCTCGAAATCTCCAAGACGCCGAACGGCGAGAATCCGCTGGTTCACGGCGCCACCCCGATCCTCGGCGTCGACGTCTGGGAACACTCCTATTACATCGACTATCGCAATGCGCGCCCGAAATATCTCGAGGCCTTCATCGACAGCCTGATCAACTGGGATTACGTCCTGGAACGCTACGAAGAAGCAACGAAGTAAGCGCTTTGATCCAATTCGACACCCGGCGCCTCAAACGCCGGGTGTTTTCTTTCTATCGGCCTTCACAGCCCTGTCATCCGCCGCTCCTAATCACGCCCCATGTCCTCCTCCGCTTCTCCTCCGCTCCGCTTCGGCATCATCGCCGATCCGCAATATGCGGCAATCGCTCCGCATGTGGCGATGGACCGCTATTACGCCAACAGCCTCGTCAAGGTCGCCGAGGCGATCGAGGTCTTCAACGGCGAGGAGTTGAGTTTCGTCATGACGCTCGGCGACGTCATCGACCGCAGCTTCGCGAGCTTCGACGATATCCTGCCGGTCTATGGTAAATTGAGGCACGAGGCGCTGTTCCTGCTCGGCAATCACGATTTCTCCGTCTCAGCCGGGCACCTTTCCGAAGTAGCTGCCCGTCTTCGCATGCCGTCGCCTTATTACAGCTTTTCCCGTCCCGGCTGGCGCTTCGTCGTGCTCGACGGCAACGAGGTCAGCACCTTCGCGCCGCCGGATAACCATCCTCATCGCGCTTTGGCTGCCGAGATTTTGGCGGAGCTGCAAGCCAAAGGTGTAGCGAATGCTCATCGCTGGAATGGCGCGCTGAGCGACAAGCAATTCGCTTGGCTGGCCGATGAAATCGCAAAGGCTGCAGCGGCCGGCGAGAAGGTCATCATCATGAACCACTATCCCGTCTATCCCGCCGGCGAGCACGGCATGTGGGACAGCGAGCGCGTCGTCGCGCTGCTCGCCTCGCAAAGTCATGTCGTCGCCTATCTCAACGGCCACGACCATGTCGGCAATTACGGCAAGGCCGGCGCCTGCCACTTCGTCAATTTCAAGGGCGTGGTCGACACAGAAAGTGAAAACGCCTTCGCCATCGTCGAGCTCCACCCCGACCGCATCGAAATCCGCGGCTTCGGCCGAGAGCAGAGCCGCACGCTTGCTTACTAGAGCTTGGAAGATTTCCTGAGCTAGCCCGCTCCTACAACATCGAGGTCCTGCCCGCAGGCAGGCGCCGCGAGGGTTCATCCACCAAACGCTTGCGCGCTACCCGACACAGCCTTCTCCGTCCAGCCGCTCGTCCACAACTCCCGCAGCCTGTCGCCATCGCCTTTGAAGAAATCCTCGCTCGCCACGCAGCGCTCCACCCGGTCGCTGCGGAAATTGCGGATCGCCTGACGCAGCTCGCACCAGGCGACGATATTGGCGGTCTGCGAATAATAGATCAACGCGATCGGCCGGATCGTCCGCTCGCTGGCGCGGCCGAGCTCGTCGCGATAGGCGAGTGTCAGCTTGCGTTCGTCGCGGATCGCCCGGCGCACGATCGCAAGGTCGATTGCAGCCGGCTGCGCGGTCGAGCCCCAGGCATAAAGCGCCTTGTTGTCCAGCGCCTGGCGCAACGGTGCCGGCACGGCGCCTGATATCTTCCGGTTGACCCGGCGGGCGGCCTGCTTCAGCTCCTCGTCGGCCGTCCGTTCGAGCAACGCCAGCGACAGAACGAGCGCCTCCATCTCCTCGATCGAGAACATCAAGGGTGGCAGGTCAAAGCCCGGCCGCATGATGTAGCCGATGCCGCGTCCGCCTTCGATCGGCACCCGCATTGCCTGAAGGGCGGCGATATCGCGATAGATCGAGCGCACGGTCACTTCGAGCGTCTCGGCCATAACAGCCGCCGTCATCGGTTTTCTGGCGAGCCTCAGGATCTGAATGATCTCGAAAAGCCGTGACGCCTTGCGCATCTTTTGCCTCCATCTCCCACGCTCCTGACAATACACTGTCAGTTGGGTTTGCGTATAGAGCCGCCTATCGGATTGAAATCAATCGCGGTCTTTCGAAAATGGCCCGCGGAAATGAAGGCGGTAACTGACATGAACTACCATGAGAACCTGTGGCTCTTCTTCACCCTTCTCTTCGGCATCATCATCGTGCCGGGCATGGACATGCTCTTCGTCCTCGCCAATTCGCTGACGGGCGGCGTCCGCCGCGGGCTGGCTGCCACAGGCGGAATCATGGCAGGCGGTGCGGTGCATTCCGCCTATGGTGCGGCCGGCGTCGGCGTGCTCGTCACCATGCTGCCGCAGCTCTTCAACCTGCTGCTCTTTGCCGGCGTTGCCTATATGATCTGGATCGGCGTTTCGCTGATGCGCAGTTCGATCACTGTGGAGGCGGTCGGGCCGGCGACGGCGCGCTCCGCCTGGCGCGCTTTCCGTCAGGGCGCCGTCACCTGCCTCGTCAATCCCAAGGCCTATATTTTCATGTTCGCCGTCTACCCGCAGTTTCTGAGGCCGGAATACGGTCCGGTCTGGATCCAGGGTTTGATCATGGGCGCCATGACAGTCGCCACACAGTTCGCCGTTTACGGCACGCTGGCAATGACAGCCGGCCGCAGCCGCGACCTGCTGGTCGCAAATCCCGACGCCACGGCCTTTGTCGGCCGCTTCGCCGGGCTGCTGCTGGTTACAGTCTCCGCCTTCAGCCTTTGGCAGGGTTGGAAAACTGCATGAGTCGCCAGTGCTTATCACATTGTTTTTATGACCCTCCGGCAAAACGTGACCGCCTGGACGCATGGATTTTTGTCATTCTGCCGGTGCAGATTGGCCACTGGCCGTCTTGGCCCCAGGAACAACGCAGAGAAATGGAGAGGAAATATGAACTGGAAAGCAGTAGCTGCCGCCGCAGCGATGGCCGGCTTGGCCGTGGGTTCGGTGACGGCCGCCGACGGCACGCAAGATTCGCGCGTCGCGCAGATGAAGCAGATGGGTGGATCGACCGGCGCGCTTTCAGCCATCGCGAAAGGCTCCAAGCCCTATGATGCCGAGGCAGTGAAGGCGGCGCTGACGACGATTGCGACGACTGCCAAGGCCTTCCCCGACCAGTTCAAGCCCGGCAGCGATATGAACGACCCTGGGGCCAGCCCGAAAATCTGGGAGAACATGGAGGACTTCAAGGCTCGTTCCGAAAAGCTCTCCGCCGATGCCGAAACCGCTCTCGCTCAGCTGCCGGCTGATGCCGCAGCCGTCGGCGCTGCGGTCAATACACTCGGCGCCAATTGCGCTGGCTGTCACAAGGCCTATCGGCTTAGTAAGTGAGCGATAGGCCTGTCTGAGCAAGTCCAGCAAAACTGCGGAGCGGTTTTGTGTTTGGAATTGCGCAAAAGCGAAAATGATCTGGACACTCGATTCGCGCTGCACTGGCCGCCGGCGCGGATCGCATTATTGTCCGCTCATGCGGACCGGTCGCGGATCGACCGGAGAGGAATGTCTTCAAAGGGGAGGCGGCGTATGGTCCGTAGGTTCATCCGGTTTTTGCTCTGTCTGATCGGCGTCGCCGTGCTCGGCGGTGGCGCCTTCTATCTTGTCACCGCGCCCGATCCGCTGCCGGAGAGCCACTGGGCCAACCTCGGTGCGCCGGACACGGCAAACGGCGAGATGGTTTTCTGGACGGGCGGCTGCGTCAGCTGCCATGCTGCGCCCGGTTCCGAAGGCGATGCCAGGCTGACGCTGTCGGGCGGTCTGGCGCTCAAGAGCCCTTTCGGCACTTTCCACGCGCCCAACATCTCGCCGGATGAAAAGGCTGGCATCGGCGCCTGGACGCTCGCCGAGTTCGGCAACGCGATGAAGCGCGGCGTCGGCCGGGGCGGGGAGCATCTCTATCCGTCCTTTCCCTATGGTTCCTATGCGCGCATGAGCGACAAGGACGTCAACGATCTCTTCGCCTTCCTGAAGACGCTGCCGAAGAGCGCCAACGTAACGCCTCCGCATGAACTGCCCTTTCCCTACAACGTCCGCCTGGCGCTCGGCGGCTGGAAATTTCTCTATCTCAACGATCAGCCGCGCGTCGCGCTCGCCAGGGGCGACGACAAGATCAAGCGCGGGCAATATCTCGTCGAAGGCCCCGGCCATTGCGGCGAATGCCACACGCCGCGCGATGGGCTCGGCGGCTTCCAGGCAGATCAGTGGCTCGCCGGCGCGCCCAATCCGGAAGGCAAGGGCCGCATACCCGATATCACCCCGGCCTCCGAGAGCATCGGCGGCTGGAGCGAGGCGGACATCGTCAACTACCTCGAGACCGGCTTCACGCCCGATTTCGATTCCGTCGGTGGCCAGATGGTCGACGTTCAACAGAATATCGCCCGCCTGCCGGCCAGCGACCGCGAGGCGATCGCCGCCTATCTGAAGGTGGTGCCGGGGCGTTAGCGCCTTGCAAAACCGACGCCTCTTTACAGGGAGGTGGGGCCTGGCATCAGATCATAGGGGTGGCGCCAGCCGGCCATGTTGCTGATCCGGTCTTTCCAGGCTGCGATGGCCGGATAAGCGCTGTGATCGATCCCGGTATCCTCCGGCATGAAGACATAGCCTGCCAAAGAGAGGTCCGCGATCGTCAGCCGGTCGCTGACCATGAAGGCCCGGCCTGTCAGGTGTTCGTCGACAATGGCATAGGCAGCTTTGGCCCTCAGTCTTAAAAACTCGGCGACCGGTGTCTCGCCGCTCTTCTGGAGGCCGTAGATGAACCTCAGCGTCGCGTAATAGCTGGTGAATTTGTGGTTATCGAAGAGAATCCAGCGCATGATGTCTCGCCGCTCTTCGGCTGTCTGCGCCCCAAACTGCCCTGTCACCTCCGATAGATAATCCAGGATGATTCCCGATTGGCTGATCTTCGTGTGCCCATGTTCGAGCACAGGCGCCTCGCCCTGTTCGTTTACGGTTTTCCGCCATTCTTCGGTTCGCGTTTCGCCGCCCAGATAATCCACGAAAACGCTTTCCCACTCGATGCCGGCAAGCGCAAAGAAGAGCGCGACCTTGTAACAATTCCCCGAGAGAGCGAAGCAATGGAGTTTGAAATCAGGCATGAAAGTTCCTTATAGGACAAAGACTTGAAGCGTCGGCCGAGCGAATTTGAAGGATCGCGAAGCGCTTCAGGCGATCGACTGCATGTAACGCATACCGGTAACGGGACGCGGGGTAAAATCCATCTGTTCGTAGAAGCGGTGCGCCAGCACGTTGCCGGTCGCGGCGCTGACGGAGAGGTAGCCGCAGCCGGCATTGCGCGCGGTCTCGCGCGCCCGGTCGACGAGCAGCTGGCCGGTGCCGTGGCCGCGATGGCCATCGCGCACGAAGAGATGATGCAGGTCCATACCGCGTTTGCCTTCCTGCGCCCTGTAGAGCGGCACGAGAATGGCGTACCCGATCAGCCCTTCGCCGGTCTCGGCCACAAGCGCGGTAATCCAGGGAAGCGGGCCGAACAGGTCGCGCTCCAATTGCTCGGGCGTCGCAGCGGCCGCATCGCCGTGATGGGCGGCAAGCAGGGCGATCATTTCGTTGAGCTCTGGCAGATCGCGCGGCTTGGCGGTGCGGATCGTCACCACCGATGGGCGCATCAGTGAAATTTCGCTGTCTTCGATGTCGGTCATGGTCTTCGCGTCCTTCGATAATCTGCCGTCAGGACGCTGCCGATACAACAAAGCCGCCTGACGGCGGCTTGTTGACAATATGATCTGTCCGGCCGCCCTTTACAGGTACAGCCAAAAATACGAGCGGCTCTGGTGCACGTTTTTGATCATGGAGCATCAATCGTCGCAAACGCGGCGTTTGTCAATGGCAGATCGCCGAAGGGTCATCGATCCGCCGGTCCAGCTGTTCATCCGGGGCCGAAAGCGAAAAAAGCCGACGTTTGCGCTTGGCTCCATGCTCATGATAGGGTACCCCCCTATACTAAAATGAGAACCTTCCATGTCGCACACCACCCTGCAGAAGAAGAAGCTCATCGCCCGCATCAGCCGTCTGAAAGGGCAGATGGAGGCGGTCGAACGGGCACTGGAGGCCCAGCGCCCCTGCGGCGAAATCCTGCAGCTGCTCGCTTCCGTCCGCGGCGCCCTGACCGGGCTGACCGGCGAGGTGCTGGATGATCACCTGCGCGAACATGTTCTGAATGCCGAGGACGATAGGGCGAGGGCTGAGGCGGTCGAGGAAATATCCGAAGTCTTGAGAACCTATATCCGCTAGAGCCAGCGAGGCGGATTTCTCAGGAAACTAGACAAACAGAAACTTGGGGCGGCTCTGAAAGCCGAATCGCTCCAGCGTGACGAAGGAGCCTGTAATGAGTGCCGGAAGCGACAAAGCTGCGATGAACCACCTGGAGCACGAGCATGTGTTCCTCGGCGCCGATCACGCGCGCAACGAGCGGCGCATCTGGCTGGTGATCGCGCTGACGGCGGTGATGATGGTCGCCGAAATCGCCGCCGGCACCGTCTACGGCTCCATGGCCCTCGTCGCCGACGGCTGGCACATGTCAACCCATGCCAGCGCTCTCCTGATCTCCGCACTTGCCTATCTCTTCGCCCGCAGGCAGGCGCGCAATCCGCGCTTCACCTTCGGCACCGGCAAGTTCGGCGATCTCGCCGGCTTCGCCAGCGCGATTGTCCTTGCCCTGATCGCCCTGCTGATGGCCTGGGAGAGCCTGTTGCGCCTCTCAAATCCGGTGCCGATCGGTTTTGCCCAGGCGATCGCGGTCGCCGTCATCGGACTTGCCGTCAACCTCGCCAGCGCTTGGCTGCTGGCGGGCGGCGGTCAGGCGCATGGCCATCACGCGCATGGGCACCACGCACACCACCACGCCCATGGTGGCCATGGCGACCATGCCCACCACCACACAGAGGCCGGCGACAATAATATCCGCGCCGCCTATCTGCATGTCATGGCCGATGCGCTCACCTCCGTGCTCGCCATCGCGGCACTCACCCTCGGCAGCCTTTATGGCTGGCTCTGGCTCGATCCCATCATGGGCATCGTCGGCGGGCTGGTCATCGCCAACTGGTCCTGGAGCCTGATGAAATCGTCCGGCGGCGTGCTTCTCGACGTCGTGCCGGAAGGTGAGACGCTGCCGGGCGAAATCCGCGAGGCCATCGAGACCGAGGAGGACCGGATCACCGATCTGCATGTCTGGCAGGTCGGCCCCGGCCATCACGCGGCGATCGTTGCCGTCGTCACGTCGCAGCCGCGCGAACCGGCCTTCTACAAGGGCAGGCTTTCGGCGCTCGAAGAATTGTCGCATGTGACGGTCGAGGTCACGCGCGCCGCCTGATTGGCGAAGTTGCCGCGCGGACGAACAAGGTTGTCGAGCGGACGAGATGCCGCCGCAATCGGTCCTTAGCTCTGTCACCGACTCGCCGGAGGATTTCATGGATATCAGTCTTACTCGCCGCACGCTGATCGGCTCGGCACTCTGCTTGCCAGCCTTGGGTCTATCCGCACTGGCGCTTCCCGCCGATGCGCAGGAGAGTGCCGGGGAGGGCGACGACAATATCGAGCGGCGGCTTGCCGCGCTGGAAAAACGCACCGGCGGCCGTCTCGGCGTCTCGGTGCTCGACACCCAGACGAGCATTTCCTTCGGCTATCGTGGCAGCGAGGCCTTTCCAATGTGCAGCACCTTCAAGGCGCCGGCCGCCGGCTTCGTGCTGGCCCGCGTCGACAAAGGCGACGAAAAGCTCGACCGGCGGGTGACTTACGGCAGGGACAAGCTGGTCGACTATTCGCCGCTCAGTGAAAAACACGCCGGCGTCGACGGCATGACGATCGCCGAACTCTGCGAGGCGGCGGTGACCGTCAGCGACAATACGGCCGGCAACCTGCTGCTCGAAAGCTTCGGCGGCCCGCCGGCGCTGACCGACTGGCTGCGTTCGATCGGCGACGGCACGACGCGCCTCGACCGCACCGAACCGACGCTCAACGAGGGCAGAAAGGGTGATCCGCGCGACACCACGACGCCGGACGCAATGCTCGACACGCTCGGAAATCTGACGCTCGGCTCGGTGCTCACCGAAGCCTCTTCGGACAGGCTGATCGCCTGGCTGGTGGCAAGTTCAACAGGCAAAGAGCGGCTGCGGGCGGGCCTGCCTCAGGATTGGAAGGTGGGGGACAAGACCGGCACCGGTCCGAACGGCTCTCTCGGCGACATCGCCGTCATCTGGCCGCCCGACCGCGGCCCGATCGTCGCGGCCGTCTATATCGCCGAGGCGACCGCGCCGGTGAAGGATCTCAATCCGATCTTTGCCGAAGTCAGCAAGATGATCACCGAGATGGTGTGACGCAGGTAATGCGGAGGGCATGATCGACAGCTGTCCGGTTTGAGCCGGAGAAAGACCTTCCCTACAACTATCTCCCAAGTGACCACGCTGCAACTGTTGGCACGTTAAAGCCCACACCCATGGCCGCCCCCCTTGGACGCCTCGGCGTTCGTCACACCGACGACGTGTGGGACAGCTGCGCGAAACGCTCCCGCTCAGACGGCGGCGATGTCATCCGTCGTTTCGCTGCCGTCAGTCTCGATGCCGGCCATCTCGCGCTTGATCTGCTCTGCGATCTCCTTTTCGATTGCCGCGCGCTGGTCAGCAGGCATGGCGGCCAGATCGGCTTCGGTGAGATCGTGCTGCTCCAGGTAGCGGGCTCGGATATACTCCGCCGGCGTCATGTTGCCCCATTCGGAAAACTCGTCGATCAGGGACTGGTGCGCCGCGCTCGCCGCTGCCTCCTTGTCCGAAGGTGCATCGATATAGGGGCCTTCGGTGCTTAGAAGAGCCCAGACAGTGTTGGCGATCGACAGAGGCGTGCTGCTTGGTTCGAGACCGGGGCCGCCACTGCGGGCGGTTGTGGTGAATTCCGTCGTCTGTTGATTCTTGGATTTGGGCTGCTGATCGAAAAGGCCGCCGATCCCATAGTAATTGCGAATATTGCTACTGATTTCCATAAAAAATCTCCCCATAAAACGGGGAGACAATGGCGCGGCAACCCTGCCTAGAACTTGCGCCGGCTCTTCCACTCGAGAAAAGCAGCCCCCCATCACGGCAGCGTGTAGGCGATGACATAGTCGCCGGGCTTGGTGCCGACAGAGCCGTGGCCGCCGGCGACCATGACGACATATTGCTTGTTGTCATCGGTCGTATAGGTCATCGGCGTCGCCTGGCCGCCGGCGGGAAGCCGCGTCCGCCAGAGTTCGTGCCCGTTCGTTACGTCGTAGGCGCGCAGATAGTTGTCGACCGCCGCGCCGAGGAAGGCGACGCCGCCCTTGGTCAGCATCGGGCCGCCGATGCCGGGCACGCCAAGCTTGAAGGGCAGCGGCAGCGGCGTCATATCGCGGACGGTGCCGTTCTTATGCATGTAGGCGATCTTGCCGGTGCGCAGGTCGACGCCTGCGACATAGCCCCATGGCGGCGCCTGGCAGGGGATCTGCAGAGGCCCGAGGAAGGGTCCCATGAAGACGCCGTAGGGCGCGCCGTCATTGCGGTTGAGCCCCTGTTCGCTGCCCTTCTCGTCCTGGCCTCTCGGCGGAATATCGGCAGCGGGCACCAGGCGGGAAGTGAAGGCGAGATAGGTCGGCATGCCGAACATGATCTGCCGCTCCGGATCCACCGCCACCGAGCCCCAGTTGAAGGTGCCGAAATTGCCGGGATAGACAATCGTCCCTTCGAGCGACGGCGGCGTGTAGCGGCCTTCATAGCGATAGCGGTGGAAATCGATGCGGCAGAGGAGCTGGTCGAACAGCGACACGCCCCACATGTCCTTTTCCTTAAGCGGCTCGGGCGAGAAGGTGAGGTCGGAGATCGGCTGCGTCGGGGCAGTGTGGTCGCCAGAGACCGCTCCGCCGGGGGCCGGGATCTCCTTGATCGGGATGATCGGCTCGCCGCTGCGCCGGTCCAGCACATAGAGATCGCCCTGCTTCGTCGGGCCGACGAGGGCGGGAACCACGGTGCCGTCGGGCTTGGTCAGATCGATCAGTGCCGGCTGCGCCGGAACGTCCATGTCCCAGAGATCGTGATGCACCGTCTGGCGCACCCAGCGCAGCTGGCCGGTGGCGATGTCGAGCGCGACGATCGAGGAGGAGAATTTCTCGACATTGTCGCTTCGGTTGATGCCGATCTGGTCCGGCACCTGATTGCCGAGCGGGATGTAGACCATGCCGAGCGACTCGTCGACGCTGAAGACCGACCAGCTGTTCGGCGAGTTGGTCGTGTAGGTCTGGCCCTCGGCGAGCGGTGTCGTCACATCAGGGTTGCCGGAATCCCAGTTCCAGACCAGCGCGCCGGTCTTGATGTCGAAGGCGCGGATGACGCCGGATTGCTCCTCGGTGGAATAATTGTCGTTCACCGCCCCCCCGACGATGATCTTGCCGGCCACCGCGACCGGCGGCGAGGTGGAATAATAATAGCCGGCCGGATTGAAGCGCATGCCGGTTTCCAGGTGCAGCACGCCCTGATCGGCAAAGCTGGTGCAGACCTTCCCGTCGGCCGCATCGAGCGCAATCAGCCTGGCGTCCGAGGTCGGCAGGTAGACACGCTCGGCGCAGGGCTGGCCGGCGGCGGCATCGGGATCGGCATAATAGGTGACGCCGCGGCAGGTCTGATGCTGACGGTTGGGATTCATGCCCGAGTTCGAGTCGTATTTCCATTTCTCCTTGCCGGTCTTGGCGTCGAGCGCGATCGCCCAGTTATGCGGCGTGCAGAGATAGAGCGTGTCCTTCACCTTGAGCGGCGTCACCTGATAGGTCGTCTCGCTGATATCCTCCGGCCGCTTGACGTCGCCGGTCTGATATCTCCAGACCTCCTTCAGCGTCGAGACGTTCTCGGCGGTGATCTGGTCGAGCGGCGAATAGCGCTGGCCGAAGGGGGTGCGGCCATACTGGTGCCATTCTCCATCAGGCACGCTGCCGCCGACGGCGGGGCTGGCCGCGACCTGATCCTTCGGCAGTTCGCCGGCCAGATCATGCGGGTCTGATGTCATCGAATAGACGGCGACGAGGATGGCGAGAATGACGGGCACGGCGAGCGGCCAGGGATTGGCGCCGTAGGCGATGCCCGTCGGGCTGCGAAAGCCGAGCGGCCGGCGGATCCAGGGCGTCAGCAGCCAGAGGCCGAGAAGAATGATGACCCCGCCGCGCGGGCCTAGCTGCCACCAGTCGAAGCCGACCTCCCAGACCGCCCAGGCGAGTGCGGCGACGACGAGCACCGCATAGACCCAGAGCGCCGCCGCCTTGCGCATCAGCAGCAGCCCGGCAGTGACGAGAAACATCAAGCCGGCGAACAGATAGAAGACGCTGCCGCCGAGCGTCACGAGCCAGAGGCCGCCGCCGCCGAGCGCAAGCCCGATGATGATGAATAGGATGGAAGTGACGATGATAGCCATGGCGGTTCCTAATCACTGCTGGGATTGGTCAAGCGCGTGCGGGGATGGCTGTCCGGGGGTCGGCGGTTCGTCTGTGCCGATGCCGGTGAAAAGCAGGAGAATGACGATCAAGACGATTGCGGCGCCAGCGGTGATCAGAAGGTTGTTCTTCTTCATAGGCAGATCCCTCGCAAGAGCGTTCTCAACCCTCGGTGCAGAAAATAGTTCCCATGTCGGAAATGTCAGTCCGTTATCGACTGAATTTTTCGTCCGATCGGCGGGTCCGATCCGGCCAATGCGGGGAGGCTACGCTTGCGATGCTGGCGAGCCGCCCTTACGTCCCGCAGAAGGTCTGCAGCACCCGTTCTTCCGGCTTGGGCGGCTCCATATAGGCGGCGAATTCCGGCTGATCCTTGTAAGGCTTCGAAAGCACCGAGAGCAGCGCCTCGAACAGCGAGAAATCGCCGTTCTCGACCGCGGCCTCGATCGCCTGTTCGACCCGGTGATTGCGGGGGATGAAGGCTGGGTTGACGCTGCGCATGGTGATGGCGCGTTCGGCGGGTGTCTGCGGATCACGCGATAGTCTCTCGCGCCACTGCGCGAGCCAGGGACGGCAGGCCTCCGGCTCGCGGAAGCTGTCGGCAAAGGCTGGTTCTGCGGCGTCGTTGCCGGCAAGATCGGACAGCCGCCGGAACGCCAGGGTAAAATCGGCGCCCTGCGCCTGCATCAGCGACAGCAGCGCTTGGACGAGGTCGAGATCGCCGTCTTCGTCTCCGGCAAGGCCGATCTTGTCTCGCATGCCGGCCAGCCACGCAGCCTGGAACCGCTCGCCATAGGCCCGGATCACTGCATTCGCCTTGTCGACCGCCTTGTCCGGCTCGGCGTCGATCAGCGGCAACAGCGTTTCGCCGAGCCGCGCGAGGTTCCACTGGCCGATGGCCGGCTGATTGGCATAGGCATAACGGCCATGTTGGTCGATCGACGAGAAGACGGTCGCCGGATCATAGGCATCCATGAAGGCGCAGGGGCCGAAGTCGATCGTCTCGCCGGAAACCGTCATATTGTCCGTGTTCATCACGCCATGGATGAAGCCGACATGCAGCCAGCGGGCGATCAGCGCAGCCTGGCGCTCAGACACCGCCGAAAACAGCGCGAGATAGGGCTCCTCCGCCTGCTTCAGCGCGGGATAGTGCCGCTCGATCACATAGTCGGCGAGCGCCCGCACGCCGTCTGTATCGCCCCTTGCCGCGAAATACTGGAACGTTCCGACCCGGATATGACTTGCGGCGACCCGGGTGAAGACCGCGCCCGGCAGCACCTCTTCGCGATAGACCGGCTCGCCCGTCGTCACGGCTGCCAGTGCCCGCGTGGCGGGAATGCCGAGCGCGAACATCGCCTCGCTGATGATATATTCTCTGAGCACCGGCCCGATGGCCGCCCGCCCGTCGCCGCGCCGTGAAAAAGGCGTCGGTCCCGCACCCTTCAGCTGGATATCGAAACGCTGGCCGCTGCGGGCGACCACTTCGCCGAGCAGGATCGCCCGCCCGTCGCCGAGTTGCGGCGAGAAGCCGCCGAACTGATGCCCCGCATAGGCCATCGCCAGCGGTTCGGCCCCTTCGGGAACGAGATTGCCGGAAAAGATCGCCGCCCCGTCGCGGCGCAGCGCCTCGACGTCAAGCCCGAGCTCGGCGGCAAGCGGTTCGTTGAGCTTGATCAGCCAGGGTTCGGTCACCGGGGTCGGCGCTTGCGGCGCAAAGAAGCGCTCGGGCAAGCCGACATAGCTGTTGTCGAACGGAAAGGCCGCGCCGGACCTGATTTTCTGTGAGGTCGAGGTCATCATTCATAGGTAGGGCCGGGGTGGCCGCAGCGCAAGCCGCTCCCGTGAAGCCAGGTCTTCAGGCCCCGGGGCAAGCTTCCGTTCGTCAGGCGATGCCCGCCAGGACGATCAAGCCGACGAAGGCTCAAAGTGGGGGCAAGCATCACGGTGGCGTAGGACAGTAAAAGCTGCCGCGACGATGATCACCGCGCCGAAAAGCAGGCCGATATCGCGAGTAGCCCTGAACGGCGATCATGACCGCGACTGCTGTTTCGAGCGCGCCGGCCACACGGCGCCGCCACCTGGGGCAGTTCCAGTGAACGATGCTGTCTTGCGCCGCGCGCGTCCCGGTGGAGTTGAACACGAGGCCTTCCCGCATAGGCGATCGCTCGAGGAGGAGTGCCCCGCTCATGGTTCAATATAGGCGGCAAGTTCTTCAGGCGTTCCCTGCGGAAAGGCTGCTTCCAGATAGTCCAGAAACGCCGAGACCCGCGCGCTGAGTAGCCGCCGTGTCGGATAGAGTGCCCAAAGGCTGGTCTCAAACTCTTCCACTTCGCCCCAGCTGACTAACGTGCCGGCGGCCAGATCGGAGTTGGCCAGGGAGAGGGGTAGACGCGCTGCGCCCACACCGGCGCGAACGGCATCGCGAACCATGATCAACGACGAGAGGCTCAGAACCGGCTTGGTCGCCAGGCGCGACTTGCCCGCGGGCGTCGCGACCTCCCACGATTCGGCCTGCGTCATCGATCCCCGGATCACGGCAGGAACGGGCTCGCGGCCAACTGGACGCGGCAGGTTGGGGCTTGCCACCACGACCAACCTGTCACGCAGGAAAACGCGCCCGACGAGATTTTCATCCGACTGCGGATTCACGCGAATGACCAAGTCGTAGGCTTCTTCGATCATGTCGACGGCCCGGTCTTCCGTCGTGATCTCAAGCTGAATTTCGGGGTATTTCAGGACGAATCCCGCTGCGAGCTTTCCCAGCGCTGTCTGGGAAAACAGCAGCGGCGCACTAATCCGTAATCGTCCCCTGGGGCTATGCCCGCCCGAGGCGATCGCCTTCGCCGTTTCATCAAGCTCGGTCAGCAGCGCGCCAGTCCGTTCGAACAGAGCGCGCCCCTCCTCGGTGAGCTTCAGCGTGCGCGCACCTCGCTCGAACAGGCGCAGATCGAGATCTGCCTCCAGCTCCGCCACGCGTCGGGACAGCGTCGCCTTCGGACGGTTCGCCGCCCGTGCGGCCTTGCCGAATCCGCCATGGCGGGCGACGAGATTGAAATCGGCAAGCGCGAGCAGGTCCATGTGTTCCACCGGCGAGACACTGCGTCCAAATACAGCGTCTATCGGGAATAATTTGGATCATTAATTTGGAGGGTGTCAACTGAAACCAACCGGAGTGACCCCCATGACCATTCTCGTTACTGGCGCCACCGGCCGCGTCGGGCGCCATGTCGTCGACCAACTCGTCCAGCGCGGCGCAAAGGCGCGCGTACTGACCCGCGACGCTTCACGGGCCAATGTTCCGGCCGGCGTCGAAGTCGTCCAGGGCGATCTGCTAGACATCGATGCGGTGCGCAGCGCCTTCAACGGCGTAAGCACGCTGTTCCTTCTCAACGCCGTCACTGGCGACGAATTCACCCAGGCGATCATCACGCTCAATATCGCCCGCGAAGCGGGGATCGAGCGGGTGGTCTATCTTTCTGTGTTCGAAGCCGATCGCGCGGTGAACGTGCCGCATTTCGCCGTGAAATTCGGCGCCGAGCGCATGCTCGTAGAGATGGGCTTCAGCGCCACCGTCCTGCGCCCAACCTACTTCATCGACAATGAGCTGATGATCAAGGACGTGATCCTGAGTCACGGCGTCTATCCGATGCCGATCGGCAGCAAGGGCATCGCCATGGTGGATGCCCGCGACATCGCCGAGGTCGCCGCGATCGAGCTGATCCGTCGCGATACCGCGCCCGGCAAGCTGCCGATCGAGACCATCAACCTGGTCGGCCCCGACACGCTGGCGGGTACCGATGTGGCCAAGATCTGGTCGGACCTGCTGGGCCGCCCGATCATCTATGGTGGCGATGATCCAAGCGGGTTCGAGCGGAACGTGGCGAGCTTCATGCCGAAGTGGATGGCCTATGAAATGCGGCTGATGGCCGAGCGCTACCTCAGCGACGGCATGATCCCTGAAGCCGGCGACGTCCAGCGCCTGACCCAGATGCTGGGCCGCCCGCTGCACTCCTATCGCGACTTCGCGGCCGCGATTGCGACCGCCGCCTGAAGGCCGGGCACCCCGATCCGACGAGAAGGAGATCCATCATGATCTATTCAACCGCCACCGTGCCGGTGAACCGCCCCGGCGAAATTGAGTTAACCCGTGAGCAGGTCTGGAAGGGCCTGGAACGAAAGGCGCGTGACGCGCGCCTGTTCCTGCCTGCCGGCCTCTGCACGCGCTGCGATGTGATGGAGGAGAGCGCAACCCATTTCGTGCGTGAAGCCACCATCGGCGGCGCTGATCTGCGCGAGATCATCACGCTTGAGCCGCAGCGCAAGGTCACCTTCTTCCAGGCGATCGGTCCGCGCGAAGGCGTCATCATCAATGAGCTGTTCGAGGACGAGGCCGGCCAGCTTCAGCTCAAATTCTACTGCTACCTGGGCCTGCGCGACAAGCAGGCGGGTGGTCCCGAGGAGCAGGCCGAGCAGGCGCAGTTCGACAGCGACAAGGGCTACAAGGCCGCCCTGCAGTCGACGCTCAAGCGCACGCGCGAGCTGCTCGCCGACGGCGCGCTCTGAGCCCGCGCCACGGTTCATCTCAAGCCACAGACAAGGAGATATTCCATCACCGATGTCGGGTCCCCAATGCGGCAGCTTCGAGCTGCCGCATCGCTGCGCCGATGAAGCCGGTGCGCCTGCGGTCCTTGCGGAAAGGTCATACTAATATCCTGCGCTCGATACTTCCTCTTGGCGGGCATGAAAGGCCCCGTCACGAAGATCGCGCCGATGCAAGCAATCGTGATCCGCCTTTACCTCTCGTCAAAGCTGCTTTGCCATAAAGGACATAGCGCCGCCATGATCAGGGGCGTATAGCAGATCGTCTCCCTTGGCCATGCGCCATGTCATCCCCCGCGGCCTTGCTGCTTCCTCTGCTCCGCCGCGCCACCGCGAGTGATTCAGGAAGATGTCGGATCAGATTTACCAGGCGCCGACGGTTCCGCGCGCCGCGCCCAATTTCCGCATGATCGCGATGATCGTCGCGAGTGCGATGCTGATGGAAAATATCGACGCCACCGTGCTGGCGACCGCACTGCCCACCATGGCGCGCGATTTCGCCGTCACCGCACCGGCCATGTCGATCGCGCTGACTTCCTATCTCCTGAGCCTGGCGATCTTCATTCCCGCAAGCGGCCGAATGGCCGACAGCTTCGGCTCGCGCACCGTTTTCCGCGCCGCCATTGCAGTGTTCGTCATCGGCTCCATCCTCTGTGCGCTCGCGCCGACACTGCCCTTCCTGGTGCTGGCGCGGCTGTTGCAGGGCATGGGCGGCGCCATGATGATGCCGGTCGGCCGCCTGGTGCTGATGCGCAGCGTCGCTCGCAAGGATATGGTCAGCGCCATGTCCTGGCTGCTGGTGCCGGCGCTGATCGGCCCGATCGTCGGCCCGCCGCTCGGCGGCTTCATCGTCACCTATCTTGACTGGCGCTGGATCTTCTACATCAACGTGCCGATCGGCATTATCGGCATGATCTTCGTCTCGATCTATATTGATGAGGTGAAGGGCAAGGCGACCGGCCCCTTCGATACGCTCGGCTTCATCCTCTCCGGCATCTCGCTCGGCTCGCTGCTTTTCGGCTTCGAAATGTCGAGCCATGAAGGTGAGGGGGCCTTTTCGATCTTCCTGATCGCCGTGGGTCTCATCTTCGGCATCGCTTATCTCAAACATGCCCGCAGACATCCTTCGCCGATCATGGATTTCTCGCTGATGAAGGTGCCGAGCTTCGGTACCTCCGTTATCGCCGGCTCGCTGACGCGCATTACGCAGGGCGCCCAGCCCTTCTTGCTGCCGCTGCTGTTCCAGATCGGCTTCGGCCTATCGGCGGCCGCCGCCGGCCAGATCGTCATCGCCACCGCGCTGGGCGCGCTCGCCATGAAGCCGATGGCGAAGCTTGTCTTCAGCCGGCTCGGCTTCCGCAGAAGCCTCGTTCTCAACGGCATCCTCGGCACGGCCGGCTACGCCCTCTGCGCCGCCTTCAGGCCGGACTGGCCGATGCCGCTGATCTTCGTCGTCCTGGTGCTCAGCGCGTTTTTCCTATCGTTCCAGTTCACCGCCTACAACACCATTGCCTATGACGAGATCGAAAGGGAGCGGATGAGCTCGGCCACCAGCTTCTACACCACCTTCCAGCAGCTGATGCTGTCGCTCGGTATCTGTATCGGGGCCTTGGCGCTGCATGGCTCCATGGCCTTGTCAGGCACCGAAACGCCTGATCTCGGCGATTTCTCCACCGCCTTCCTCGTCGTCACCATCATCTCGATCACTGCAACCGTCTGGAACCTGCGCTTCTCGCCGGCTGCCGGCGAGGAGATCAGCGGCTATAAGGCGCGACGGACGAAAGGCGCCGCCGGAGCCTGACGCCGCCTTTCCTTCCTCAGATGTCGAGCAGCGGCCGCAGCCGCTGGCGTCGCGATGGCCGGCCTTCGCGCCGGTCCGCCTCGATCCCGTAGGCAATTGGTCCGTCGAGGCCGCCGAAGGCTGCAAGATCGATGTCTCGCAGCGCTACTTCTACCGCCGCTTCGGCCTCGGCGGGCCTACGCCATCGCGTGATCGCAAGCCACAGATCACGCCAGCCTCGCTCACGCCGCACCATCCCCACCATCCTCATCGTCCAGCCCTCCCTGCCGGTCTCACGCCGCCTGCGGCAGGCATGCCTCGCAGATAGCCGCGACATGGCGATGGTCGGTGCCGCAGCAACCGCCGAGCACGCGCAGCTCAGGCATGCGATCAAGAAGTTTGCGGTATCGCCGACCGAGATCGTCGGGATCGCCCGCGTCCAGCGTCTCGCTATTGTCCAGCTGCGCGTGACTCATGGTCGAGGCGTTGGCGCGGATGCCGAAGATACGCTTTGCCCAAGTGCTTGAAGGGTCGAGGGCGGATTCGAAATGCGTCGGGTGAGCGCAGTTGATCATGTAGTACGCCGCTGCTCCGCCGGTGGCCGCATCCGTGGTCTCGATCGCTTCCTGAATGCTTCGGCCCGTCACCAGCCTGCCGTCCGTCTCCAGCGTGAAGGAGATGGCGCAGGGCATGGCGAATGACTTTGCCGCACGCACCACGCCGATCGCCTCGTCGATATTCGTCAGCGTGAAGGCGCTCACCATATCCGCCTCGGTGCCGGCGAAGGTCTCGATCTGGAAGCCGTGATAGTCCTCCGCCTCGTGCGCGCTCATCATGCCCGCCTTGTAGCCATCTCCGCGCGGACCGATAGCGCCGCTGATGACGATCGGTTGCCCTGGCTGCTCATAGGCGTTGCGCAAGCCCGCAAGCAGCTCGACGGCTTGCTCATTCGCCGCATTCAATGCTTCGCTCGTATAGCCGAGCTTTCGCCCCCAGTCCGGGTTTGCCCGCCACGTGGCGGTGTCGAGCACGAAGCCGGTGCCGTGCTGCCGTGCGATATTGAGGTAAGGGCGATAGTAGTTCCGCGTGCGCTGCCGACCGTCTTCGGAGGCCAGCAGTACGAAAGAGGCGAAATGTGGAAGCGCGATGCCATCGTGGAAGATCATCGTTGTTTCCATGCCGCCATCGGTCAGGAAGGTGCCGCCTTTCAGCTGCGGCAAGTCATGTCTATACTTTGCCATTGTTGAAGTTTCTCCCGTCGCGGCGCCTGGACTGGCTGCCGTCGATGAGTGATGTTCTGCCGCTTAATCGGCTGCCAAACTAGACGACTTGAGGTATACTGGCGGCTGTTTCGGTTTTACCGGTTGGAAATCAACTGCTTGGCGAGGCCGATGCTGGCGCGGACGGATACGGGTCTGACCCTGCGGCGCTCGGAACTGTACCGCAGGTACAGGAGGGGATATGCGAAAGGGAGAGGAAACGCGCAGCCGCATCCTCGATGTGGCCGAAGCGGCAGTCTTGCAGAAGGGTTTTGGCGGGACCTCCATCGAGGAGCTGATCGCCGAAACCGGGATCACCAAGAGCGGCTTCTTCTATCACTTCAAGGATAAGAACGAGCTCGCCAAGGCGCTGCTCAACCGCTACATCGAAAACGACGAGCGCATCTACGACGAGATATTCGGCCGCGCGCGCGATCTGATGGACGATCCGCTGCAATCCTTCCTGCTCGGCCTGAAACTCCTTTCCGAGCTGCTTGCGGATCTGCCGAATGGCCATCCCGGCTGCCTGGTGGCGACCGTCTGCTATTATGAGCGGCTGTTCGACCGGGAGATCCAGGAGACAAACCGCAATGCGGTTCTTGCCTGGCGGCGGCGCTTCGGCCGCATGCTGCGCGAAATCATGGAAGTCTACCCGCCGCGCGAGCCCGTCAATGTCGACCAACTCGCCGATATGGTTTCCTCTGTGCTCGAAGGCGGTATCGTCCTCTCGAAGACGCTGAAGGAGCCGAACACTCTGGCCGAGCAGGTGCTGATGCTGCGGACCTTCGTGCGAATGCTCTTTTTGCCGGCTGTCGAGCCTCCCCTCCCGGCCGTCAGGCGGGGCCAAGCCTTTGGCGCGGCCGGCAGCGGTCAGCCTTAGCCGTCCATCTCAGCCGCCAGTTCGGCGAGCTTGCGCACTGTGTTGAGATTGCGAGACGTTCCGGGCTTCAATGCCGGCAGCTTCAGCTTCGAGCGGCCGGAGCCGTTGGGATAGTGCACATAGATTTCCCGGCCGGCGAGCTGCGCTTCCTCGCCGTCAGGCGCAACCATCTTTTCCAGCGCATCGCGGGGTACCGCTTCTGGCAGAAAGTAGACGAGCAGGAAATTCGGCTTGGCATCGGGAAAGGGCGCTTCGGCGGCAATTGCCTCAAGTTCCTTCCGGCTGCGCACCATCACGCCCGGCGGCTTGCCCATCTTCTTGCTGAGCGCCTCGTCGAGCTTTTCCTCGACTGCCTTTTCTTTCTCATCCGAGCGGAACAGCACATTGCCGCTCTGGATGTAGGTTTTCACGTCGTTAAAGCCGAGGCCCTCGCAGATCTCCTTGAGTTCAGCCATCGACAGTGAGCCGGTGCCGCCGACGTTAACGGCGCGGAGGAGGGCGATGTAGACGGGCATTTCTCTCTCCCTTGACCTTGTGCCGTGTGGCACGGCACGCCCTCAACGCTCACATCTTCCCCGCCACCTTGATGGCAAACGCGTACTCGAATGCAATCTCCTCCAACCGCTGGAACCGGCCGGAAGCGCCGCCATGGCCGGCATCCATGTTCGTCTTGAGCAGGATCGGCGCCTCGCCGGTCGTCCTGTCGCGCAGTTTCGCCACCCACTTGGCCGGCTCCCAATAGGTGACGCGCGGGTCCGTCAGGCCGCCGAGCGCCAGGATCGGCGGGTAGGCTTTGGCACCGACATTGTCATAGGGCGAATAGGCTGCGATCCGCTCGTATTCTTCCTTGCTTTCGATCGGATTGCCCCATTCCGGCCATTCCGGCGGAGTGAGCGGCAGGGTGTCGTCCAGCATGGTGTTGAGGACGTCGACGAAGGGAACGGCGGCGATGATGCCGGCGAACTTCTCCGGCGCCATATTGGCGACAGCGCCCATCAGCATTCCGCCGGCCGATCCGCCCTCGGCGATGATCTTCGCGTAAGATGTGAACTTCTGTTGATTCAGATAGTCGGCCGCGGCGACGAAGTCCTTGAAGCTGTTCGTCTTCTTTTCCATCTTGCCGTCCTCGTACCATGCAAAGCCCTTGTCCTTGCCGCCGCGGATATGGGCGATGGCATAGACGAAGCCGCGGTCGGCGAGCGACAGGCAGTTGGTGTTGAAGCCGGCCGGAATGGTGATGCCGTAGGCGCCATATCCATAGAGCAGGCATGGTGCCGAGCCGTCGAGCGGCGTATCCTTGCGGTAGAGCAGGGTGATCGGCACCGTCTCGCCGTCCCATGCCGGCGCGAAGACGCGGCGGGTGACATAGTCGCCGGGATTGTGGCCGGATGGCACTTCCTGCGTCTTCAAGAGCGTGCGCTCGCGCGTCACCATGTTGTAGTCGTAAAGTTGCGACGGGGTCGTCATCGAGGAATAGGAGAAGCGAATGACATCGGTGTCATATTCCGCCGCACCCGAAAGCCCCAGCGAATAGGCTTCCTCGGCAAAGGCGATCGCATGTTCCTCGCCGCTCGCCCGGTCGCGGATCATGATCTGCGGCAGCCCGTCCTTGCGCTCCAGCCACAGGAGGTGGCGGGCATAGGCCATGTGGCTGATGATCAGCGTGCCGGGCTTGTGAGCGACGACTTCGCGCCAGTTTTCCTTGCCCGGATTGTTCACCGGCGCTTCCATGATCTTGAAATCCTTGGCGCCGCCGTCATTGGTGAGAATGTAGAAGACGTCGCCCCCCTCGGTCAGCGAATATTCGATGCCTTCCTCGCGCGCCGCCACCAGCTTCGGCTCGGCCATGAGGTCTTTGGTCGACAGCAGCCGGTATTCGCTGGTCTCGTGGTCGTGAATGTCGATATAGATGAAGTCGTCGAGCAGCGAGCCGCCGACGCCCATGAAGAAGCCGGCATCGACTTCCTCATAGACCAGCCGGTCTTCCGACTGCGGCCGGCCGACAATGTGGTGAAAGATTTTCGATGGCCGGTGATTCTCATCGAGCGCCGAATAAAAGAAGCTCTTGCCGTCCGGCGCCCAGACGCCGCCGCCGCCGGTGTTTTCGATTCGGTCCTCGAGGTCTTCCCCGGTCGCGAGGTCGCGCACCTTCAGCGTGAAGAACTCCGATCCCTTGTCGTCATAGCCCCAGATGCCGCGGCTGTGGTCGCTCGAATGGTCGAGGCCGGCGAGGCGGAAATAGGCCTTGCCTGATGCCTCCTTGTCGCCGTCGATGAGCACGGTGCGGATCGTCTCGTCGGCGACGTCGCCGTCGCGGGGAATGCGGAAATAGCGCGGCTGCTCGCCGCCGGTCACGTAGGATGTGCCATAGGCATAGGCGCCGTCCTTCACCGGCACCGAGCTGTCATCTTCCTTGATGCGGCCGCGCATTTCGGCAAACAGTGCCTTCTGGAGCGGCTTGGTGTCCTCCATCGCCGCATTCATATAGGCGTTTTCGGCTTCCAGATGCCGGCGGATCTCGGGGTCGAGGATCGACGGATCCTTGAACATTGCTTGCCAGTTGTCGGCGCGCAGCCACGCATAGTCGTCCGTGCGGGTAATGCCGTGGCGCGTATCGGAAACGGGCTTCTTCGGTGCGGCGGGCGGTGTCGGCAGGCTCTTGAAAACGGACAAGGAATTGGCTCCGGTGGGAAGGTCGGGTTGGCAAGAGATAGAGGCGCGCCGCTGCCGGATCAAGCGGCAAGGCTGCGCCAAGGGGGTGCGGACGACCATTCACCGGCGAGGGCCAGCTCCGCCCGGCTTGCCTTGATGTCACCACAATATTTAAGAAAGTCCGCTATCTCAGAGCGAAATTTGCACGTGCCCAGCCCTCCGGCAAGCTGCCGCTGGCCGCATGAAGACTGTACAATAGCAAGGAAATTTCTCCGCAATGCCGAAACGTCTGCTCCTGCTTGTATCCCTGGCCAGCTTGGCTGCTCCCGCTTTTGCCGTCGATCCCGCAATCAAGAAGCAACTGGAAAAACTCGACCCCGCGACCCGCCTGGAACAGAGCTGCGATACTGAGGCGATGAGCCGCATCACGAAGGACAGCGCCGGCTTCAAGCCCGATAAGGTGATCGCCTATACGTTCAAGGATCCGATCGCCGGCGACAATTCCCTGCATGCGCCGGGCGCGGTCTTCCGCAGCAAGGGGGACTGGTACCATCTCTCCTTCACCTGCATCACCGGCCCGCAGCATATCACTGTGCGCCAGCTCGACTACCAGATCGGCGAGAAGGTGCCGCGCGATAAGTGGGGCAAATATTATCTCTACGATTGATGCTGTTGCATGTGTTCGGGCGAGTGCGGTGACATCCGGCCGCATGGCGTATGCAAAAGCAGCCGCTAAAGTCGATGGACTCGAATTGTAGAAGCCCCGATATGAACCGCATCCTTTTCGCTTCGGCGTTCCTTCTGGCCGCCATGCCGGCTGCTGCATCTGCGGACCAGTTGCCGTTAGTGCCGCCGGCCGCGGCCACTCCGGCACCGGCTGCTCCGCCGCCGAAGCCGCCGGCCGTAAAGCTCGTCGAGCCGCATCTGCATATCGCCCGTTCCAACATACAAGGCCATGCCCGCATCGCGCTGACTTTCGATGCCTGCATGGGGCAGGCGGACGAACGCATCCTTTCGACGCTGGTGCGCGAGCGCATTCCCTCGACGATCTTCGTCACAGCCCGCTGGCTGAAGCGCAACCCGCAGGCCCTTGCAGTCCTCCTGCAGAATCCCGATCTCTTCGAGCTCGAAAACCACGGCCTGAACCATATTCCGGCCGTCGACAGGCCGACGCTGATTTATGGCATTGCCTCGGCCGGCTCGCCGCAGGCGGTGCGGCGGGAGGTCGAAGGCGGCGCCGCCGCCATGATTGCGGCCGGCATTCCCGCACCGCACTTGTTCCGCGGTTCCACAGCCGAGTACGATCTGTCCGCGATCGGCGAGATCCGCGCCATGGGCTACCGCATCGCGGGTTACTCCGTGAACGGCGACGGCGGCTCGCTGCTCGGCGCCGCTATCACCGAAAAGCGCATCGCCTCCGCCAGGGACGGCGATGTCGTCATCTCCCACATCAATCAGCCGACCCATGCGGCGGGCGAGGGAGTGGCGAAGGCGCTGGTCGATCTCAAGGCCAAAGGCGTGCAGTTCGTCCGCCTCGACGAGGTCGAGGATACCGGCGACGACAAGACAACGGAGTAGATCTACGGCTGAAGCTGTGCCGGGGGTATCATGGCACAGCAGCCAATGCGAAACCTCTATCTCAACTCATCCCCGATGCCCAACCTATCCTCGCCAAACCGCCGTATCCCCGGCCCCTCCCGGTCGAGCGCGAAATCTTCGAACCACTCGCGGTGGATCCCTGCAATCATCGCCCCGATCATCTGGGCGGCGAGATAGGAGAAGGTGATGCCGTTGCCGCCATAGCCATGGGCGGCGAACACGTGCGGCATTCCGGGCAGGGGTCCGATCAGCGGCAGGCCGTCGGCAGTTTCGCCGAAGGTTCCGGCCCAGGCGTGCGCGACGCGGGTATCGGCTTTCGGCCATAGCCGCTTCAATTTCTCCTGGATGGCGCTGATCTTGGCCGGCAGCTTTCGATCCCGCGCTGCGGCGTCGGTCGTAACGTCGTCCTCGCCGCCGGCGACGATGCGATTGTCAGCAGTCGTGTGCATGTAGAGGTGTGGATGGTTGTCCTCCCAGATCAGCGCCCTGTCGCGCCAGAACGTGGCGGGATCCTGCGGCACGGTGGCGAATGCCCAGCTCGAACTCGTGCGGTGCAGCTTCGGCATGTCGAGGCCCGGCATCGAATAGCCTGTCGCCAGCACGACATGCTGCGCCTCTATGACATAGGGGCCGTCCGTCTCGGCTGTGACGCAATCGCCCTCGCTGTGCAGCGCGGTCACGGAGGCGCCCATCAGTTGTGCCCCGCGCCGGATGGCCATCGCAATCAGAGCCCAGGTGAGCAGCAGCGGATCGGCCTCCGCCGAACCAGGCGAATAGATTGCCCCATCCCGGTCGAGCTCGAATTGCGTGAAGAGATCGGGATGCTCGAGATAGACGCCGGGCAGGCCGGCCCGCCGGCGAAGCAGGCGCTCTTCCCTTAGGTCGCGGGCGCCTTCCAGATTGCAGGCGAGATAAAGCGTGTTGCGCGGCCGGAAGCCGCAGGCGATTCCCTTCGCAGCGATCAGCTTCGAAAGGCCGGCGACGGCAGCGGCACTGCGGCGGTAAATTCCAGCCGCCCGTTCGAAGCCGTAATAAGCGTCGAGTTCCGTGAGCGTGCTGTCGATTTCCCATCGCAGCATTGCGGTGCTGGCGACGGTGCCGCCGAAGCCCGGCGCCTCGCGGTCGATGATAGCAACGGAGAAGCCGCGCGCCGTCAGGTGATCTGCGATTAGCGCGCCGGTGATACCGCCACCGATCACCGCGACATCTGTGGAAAGGCTCCCGGCCATCGGCCGCCATTGCGGACGTATGGCACTTTTTCTCCAAAGCGAACGGCCGCTGACCACCTGGTCATGATCGGATTCGTCGAGATGGAGATCGGACGCCACGGATGTCTCCTCGCTTGATCACTTAGGCAATTGCGGCTGCGGCCTTTCCTCGATCAGCAATTCCTCGATGATGGTCATGGCGATCAGTGACAGCGGCAGCGCCAGCATGGCGCCGACGGCGCCCCACATCCAGGTCCAGAACAGGATGGCGAGGAAGACGACAAACGGGTTGATTTCCAGCCGCCGCCCCATCACCGCCGGGAAGATGAGGTTCTCCATGACGAGGTGCACGGTGAAAAAGGCCGCGGCCGGTATCAGGCCGACAATGAAGCCGTCATAGGTGATGATGCCCGCGATGGCGACGGATAACGTCATCAGTGTGATGCCGAGATAGGGAATGAAGCTCGATACGAAGGCGAAGAAGCCCCAGAGCACCGGCGCCGACAACCCGCTTGCATAGGCGATGACCGTCATCACTACGCCAAGCCCGACATAGATCAGCGAGGCTGTGGCGAAGTAGAAGCCGAGCACCTGCTCGACGGCATTGATGATGCGGATCGCGGCCAGCCTCTGCGGGCGGGTGCGGAAGGTCATGATGATCGTCTTGCGCAGATTGACCCGGCTGGCGAGGAAGAGGAGCAGTGCGGCGAAGAAGATCAGCCCTTGTATCAGCGCCGGTGTCAGGCTTGTTGTCACCAGATGCAGTACGCTGCCGGTGTTTTCGAGCAGGGCGCCGATCGACATCGGCCCGCTTTCGAAGGTCGCCGGCGTGATGTGCAGCCATTCGATGCGCTCCAGGTAAGGCATGATCCGGCTTATCGTCCTTTCGACGAAAGCCGGGGCTTCATTGGCAAGCGTCGTTAGCGGATCGGCAAGCGAGCTGACCAGCAGGACGATGACCAAAGCGACTCCGCTTGACAGAAGGAAAGCGATTGCGAGCCTGGGCACACCCATTTTGCTCAGATTCTCGGCGGCGATGCCGAGGATCATTCCGACGACCACGGCAAGGGTGATCGGAATGAGGATCAGCGACATCATGTAGACGGCGGCAAGGCCGAGGATGCCGAAGATCCCGATGATCGCCCAGGCCATGCTGATATCGAGCCCGTCCTTTTCCAGTCGATGCACTGGCGGGGACGGCAGTTCCTCCGCTGCCTCCTGCAACGACTTGGCCCAGGCGCTGGTTTGGCGTTCGCCGATGGCGATCTTCTTTGCGTGCTTGCGGATGCCGTTGGCGATGCCCATTCCGTGAGGTTCCCGAAGCCCCATTGCTTCGCCACAAGAACGCGCTGATGCGGTTCCGGTTCCGCCGGCTCATGGCGCCGTCGGGGGTCCGCCTGCAGGCAGGTTGGTTGATCGCGGAGGCGTCCGCCCTTTCGTCGATAACCGTGCCGAATTGATCCTGCGCCGGAACAACCTCGCAGTCGCTGGCGTTCGACGTCAGAAGGAGATAGCCCATGATTGCAGATCCCGATCAGACGAAAACCACGCAGACCTATTCGACCGATCCTCCCTATGAGGACGAGACGAGGCTCAAAGCCGCCGATCAGCGGCGGTGGCGGGTTTGGACTGTCCTTGTGGCGGGCGCGGCCGTTCTCGTCATTGCCGGCGTGAGCGCTGCGATCTGGCCCGATCCCAGCAACAATGATCCGACGGCGACAGCTTCGACCAAGCCGGATCCGATCAATGCGCAGCCGTCCGGCCCTGGGGCCTTCAACGATGATCCGGTCTCCGGCCCCGCACGGCCGCCCGAAGCGACGGACCGCTCGCCAACGCCGCCCGGAAGCGGCGGCTGAACGACGCAGCCGGGACAGAGAAGGTCAATAGCCTTCCAAGGCTCAGGCCGAAAGCGTCAGGCCGATGCCCCAGGGATCCCGGAGAAAGACGCCGCCATCGCGCTTCTCGCTCTTTACTTCCAGCGCGTCGAGCCTGGAGACCGCTGCATCAAGCGCCGCCTTGTCGTTGAAACGGATCCGGTAGTCAGAAAGCCCGGTCATGTTGTCGGTGCGGGCGGTGGCACCTCGGCTATTCCAGATATTGGCAGCCAGATGGTGGTGGTAGCCGCCTGTCGCAAAGAAGCTTGCGCCGGGATAACGGGCCATCAGCTTGAGGCCGAGCACGTCGCGGTAGAAGGCGTCGGCTTGGGGAATATCGCCGACCTGCAGGTGCAGATGGCCGATCGCCGTTCCCTCAGCCATGCCTTCCCATCGATCGTCGGGCGCGCTGTTGTAAAGCGCCTGCAGGTCGAGGCGCTGCGTCGCCATCTCCACCATGCCGTCCTGGTGAAACTTCCATTCCTCGTGCGGCCGGTCGGCATAGATCTCGATGCCGTTGCCTTCGGGGTCGGAAAGATAGATCGCCTCGCTGACGAGATGGTCTGAGGCGCCGTCGAGCGCGACGTTGTTGTGAGCGGCATGGCGCAGCCAGCGCGCCAGTTCGTTGCGGTTGGGCATCAGGAAAGCGGTGTGGAAAAGGCCGGCGGCATTGCGCGGCGCGGTCGCGGCATTCCCAGCCGTCGTCAGCGTCAGCAGCGGCAGAGCGCCGACCCCGAGCACCTCGCCGCTCGCCGTCTCCTCGATGACCTTCAGGCCGAGCATCGACTGATAGAAGCCGGAAACCAGTCCGAGGTCGGTGACGACGAGATGTGCCTGGTCGATATAAGCAGGCCGCGTCAGCGCATAGGATGTTTCTTCTGTCATTAATTGCTCTCCTGCCTCTGCAGTTAAGGGCGTACCGGCGGTGGCGGCAACCATGCCGCCCGTAGCAAACCCGAGGAAGCGTCGCCGGTTCATTCGCCTGATCTCCTCGGTTGCCGTACTTAACCCCTATATGGCCTATCTCGATTGTTCACAGAAGGCTCGTTTTTGAGGATGAAGCGTTGAGCAGGCGTTGACGATGACCTGCGCCCGCTTGATCGGGATCAACGCGCCCATATCTTCATAGGAGCAAGCTTGTGCATCTCAGTCATGGAGGGAAGCCATGTACAGGAAGATCATCGTGGCGATCGCGCTCAGCAGTCTCAACAGGGGAGAAAACATTCTCCGCAAGGCCGCGTCGCTGCTCGACGCGGGCGGCGAGATCATCGCGCTGAACGTCGTCGAGGATGTGCCGACCTACGTCGCGATCGAATTGCCGGCCAATATGCTCGAGGACGCCATGAAGGACGGCCGCGACAAGCTGGAAGCGCTGGTCGCTGCAACCGGGGTCGCGGCAACGATTGACATCCGCAGCGGACCGCCGGCCAAGGCCATCATCGCGGCCGCCGAAAGCCACCACGCTGACCTGATCATCCTCGCCTCGCATATTCCGGACTTCTCCAACTACTTTATCGGTGCCACGGCCGACCGTGTCGTGCGTCACGCCAAGTGCTCCGTCCTGGTCGAGCGGCAGAAGATCTGAATTTGTGCCGCTCCATTGTCGAGTGATCTTTCGCGCCGCTGAGGAGCAGACCTCGTGCGGTCTGTCACGAAGATTTACCGCCGACCCGATGTGCCGCGGTTGCGCCTCCGTCCGTTCGGTGCCACCATCGAGGTCGGGTAAGAAACGGATTGGCGCGCATGGCCGAGTTCAACGGCATTCGCTGGGCTTACGACAGATATGAGCTGATCGCCGACGGCATCGTTCACGGCGTCGGTCTCGTTCTGGCGCTGATCGGCGCCACCGTTCTGATCTTCTACGCCACGGTCTGGAGCTCCCACGGCGCGCTCGCCGCCGCCTGGATCTATGGTGTCGGACTGGTGCTGACGCTTGCCATCTCCTTTTCCTACAATGTCTGGCCGGTCTCGCGCACCAAATGGTTCCTGCGCCGCTTCGATCATTCGGCGATCTTCATCCTGATCGCCGCCACCTATACGCCATTCCTCGAACGCGGCGCCGACGATCCGCTGCTCCTCTTCATGCTGGTGGCGATATGGCTGTTCGCTGCTGTCGGCATCGTGCTGAAATGCGCCTTTCCCGGACGTTACGACCGTCTCGCCATCCTACTTTATCTCGCCATGGGCTGGAGCGGCGTGCTGGTGGCGGGGCCTGTCGCCGCGCGCATTCCCTCAGCTTCTATGCTGCTGATCGTCATTGGCGGCGTCATCTATTCGCTCGGCGTCATCTTCCATGTCTGGGAGAAGCTGCGCTTCCAGAACGCCATCTGGCACGGTTTTGTCGTCATTGCCGCGGCCGTGCATTATTCAGCCGTCTTCACCTGTTTCAGCCTGCCAATGCCAGGCTTCTGAGCTGCGGCCGAGGCTATCCAGCAAGCCGTCCCTTCTGTCGCACCCGGCGTTTACATCTTCTGAACTGCGGCGTATGCCAACCGTCGCAATCACTCCGAACCGGGCCACCATGACAGACGCCGTCCTTCTCCGCGACGCCACCGAAGCCGATCTTCCCAATATCCGGGATATCTACAATCATGCCGTCGAGCACACGACGGCGATCTGGAATGAGACGCTCGTCGATCTCGAAAACCGACGGGAATGGCTGAACGCGCGCAGGGCGCGCGGCTTTCCGGTGATCGTCGCCGAGATCTCGGGCGCGGTCGCGGGCTACGCCTCATATGGCGACTGGCGCGCCTTCGAGGGGTATCGCCACACGGTCGAACATTCCGTCTATGTCGACAAGGACCGTCGCGGCGCCGGCATCGGCGAGGCCCTGATGCGCGAGCTGATCACGCGTGCCGCGGCCGCCAATGTCCATGTGATGATCGCAGGCATTGAGGCCGACAACGTGGCCTCGATCCGGCTGCACGAAAAGCTCGGCTTCCGCGTCGTCGGCAGGTTTTCAGAGGTCGGCACAAAGTTTGGCCGCTGGCTGGATCTGACCTGCATGGAACTCCGTCTGCCCGGGCGGACGGATTGACCGGTCAAATCCTTCGTGAACGGCGCTCGCCATCTTTTTATTGCAGCCTGAGCTGTGTAGAAAAGTGGAAGGCAGCCTGCTTCGAAATGAAGCCTGAAGGGTCATGGAGGTGAATAGTACAATGGCAACGCATCGATCGCCGCTCGGCCTCCTTGCCTTTCTTCTTCTCGCTTCTGCTCCAATCCCCACGCGCGCCGCCGATTGCGGGAGCACGGCCTCGCCAAAGCTCGACTGGCAGGAATGCTCGAAGAAAAACCTGATGTTGCAGGGCAGTGATCTCGAAGGCGCCAATCTCGCCGGCACGGATTTTTCGCTGACCGATCTCGCCGGCGCCAACGTCAAGTCCGCCAACCTCGAAAAGGCGACGCTGGTGCGCGCCTCGCTCGAGGGTGCACATGCTGAAGGCGCCAATTTCGCCAAGATCGAAGCCTATCGCTCCAGCTTCGCCAATGTTGCTGCGGACGGCGCCTCCTTTGCCGGCGCCGAACTGCAACGCGCCAATTTCGCCGGGGCCCGGCTTACCGGCGCGAGTTTCGAAAAGGCAGAGCTCGGCCGCGCCGATTTCGACAAGGCGGTACTGACGGGGGTGAAATTCTCTTTCGCCAATCTCTCCCGCGTTGATCTCTCCAAGGCCACCTTCGAAGGCCCGCCGACGTTCGACCGCGCCTTCATGTTCCTGACCCGCATCGAAGGCCTTGACCTCTCGTCTGCCGCCGGGCTCGAACAGGCGCAGATCGACTTGGCTTGCGGCGATGCCTCGACCAAGCTGCCGTCCGGCCTCTCGACGCCGGCCACCTGGCCATGTCCCGCCGAGCATGAGTGATTGCTCGGGCCTTCGCGGCAATGCCCGCGGTTGAAAAGCCTATGGCAGCAATGCCTGGCTGGCCGAATATTGCTAGTGCAGTTTGAACTCGCCCATTACGCGGCGCCATTCGTTCGGTCCGATCAGCCGCTGGTGGGTGTAGCGAACAGAATGCAGCGGGCCGTCGAGCGTGGACTGCCAGAAATCGAGGAACTTGTGCATTTCCGGAAAGTCCGGGGCAAGATCGTAATCCTGCCAGACGTAGGTTTGCAGCACGGATTCAAAATCAGGAATGTGGTAGAGGATATGCGCAGTGGTCAGCCCATAGCCGTTCAGCTGACGGTCCAGATCTGATGAAAATTGCATGCTTCATCTCCGTTCATGACGCTCGAAAGGTGGCGCAAAATTTTGCGGCCATCAACGGATTTCTGAACGCGGCTGCCATGTTTATTGTTCCTTTCCAGGATGTTAGCAGCCGCGCCGGGTGAGTGCTAATTTTTTCGTGGCGCCCTCTTGAAATTGAAAAATCGCAAAACCAGATCATTCGCGCAAAACGCTCGACAGAGGTTTGCACCCGCCCGGACTGGTCATCCGGTCCGGCCAGGGGAACAACATCGTTATTGTTTGTCCATTGGAGGAAAACATGTCGTTCCGACCGCTTCATGACCGCATTCTCGTCCGTCGCGTCGATTCCGAGGAAAAGACCAAGGGCGGCATCATCATTCCCGACACCGCCAAGGAAAAGCCGCAGGAAGGCGAGGTTATCGCCGTCGGCCCCGGCGCACGCAACGATGCCGGCCAGATTCAGGCGCTCGACGTCAAGGTCGGCGACCGCATCCTGTTCGGCAAGTGGTCCGGCACGGAGATCAAGATCAACGGCGAAGACCTGCTGATCATGAAGGAAAGCGATGTCATGGGCATCATCGAAGCCCAGGCCGCCGAAAAGATCGCCGCCTAAGGCGATGTCCGCGCATTAGTCAAAAAGCTGCCTATTGAAGGAGTGACAGAATGGCTGCGAAAGAAGTCAAGTTTCATAGCGATGCCCGTGAACGCATGCTGCGTGGGGTCGATGTGCTGGCCAATGCAGTGAAGGTGACGCTCGGCCCGAAAGGCCGAAACGTCGTGATCGACAAGTCCTTTGGGGCGCCGCGCATCACCAAGGACGGCGTTTCCGTCGCCAAGGAAATCGAACTCGAAGACAAGTTCGAGAACATGGGCGCTCAGATGCTGCGAGAAGTTGCATCGAAGACGAACGATCTCGCTGGCGACGGCACCACGACTGCCACGGTGCTCGCCCAGGCAATCGTCAAGGAGGGCGCCAAGGCGGTCGCCTCCGGCATGAACCCGATGGACCTGAAGCGCGGCATCGATCTCGCCGTCGAGGCTGTCGTCAAGGAACTGAAGAACAACGCCCGCAAGATCTCCAACAATTCCGAAATCGCTCAAGTCGGCACCATTTCCGCCAATGGTGATTCCGAGATCGGTCGTTACCTGGCGGAAGCCATGGAAAAGGTCGGCAACGAAGGCGTCATCACCGTTGAGGAGGCCAAGACCGCCGAAACCGAACTCGAAGTCGTCGAAGGCATGCAGTTCGACCGCGGTTATCTGAGTCCCTATTTCGTCACCAACCAGGACAAGATGCGGGTCGAACTGGAGGATCCATATATCCTCATTCACGAGAAAAAGCTGTCGAATCTGCAGTCGATGCTACCGGTTCTCGAGGCCGTCGTTCAATCCGGCAAACCGCTCCTCATCATCGCTGAAGACGTCGAAGGCGAAGCCCTCGCAACGCTTGTCGTCAACAAGCTGCGTGGCGGCCTGAAGATCGCTGCCGTCAAGGCGCCCGGCTTCGGCGACCGCCGCAAGGCCATGCTCGAAGACATCGCCATCCTGACCGGCGGCACCGTCATCTCCGAAGATCTCGGTATCAAGCTCGAGAATGTGACGCTCAATATGCTCGGCCGCGCCAAGAAGGTGGCGATCGAAAAGGAAAACACGACCATCATCGACGGCGCCGGTTCGAAGACGGAGCTCGATGGTCGCACCGCTCAGATCCGCGCCCAGATCGAGGAAACAACTTCCGATTACGACCGCGAGAAGCTGCAGGAACGTCTCGCCAAGCTCGCCGGTGGTGTTGCCGTCATCCGGGTCGGCGGCTCGACAGAGGTCGAGGTGAAGGAAAAGAAGGATCGCGTCGACGACGCGCTGCATGCCACCCGTGCAGCGGTCGAGGAAGGCATTCTGCCGGGCGGCGGCGTCGCCCTTCTGCGCGCGGTCAAGGCGCTCGACGCTGTCAAGACCGCCAATGACGACCAGCGCGTCGGCGTCGACATCGTCCGTCGCGCGATCGAGGCCCCCGTTCGCCAGATCGCCGAAAACGCCGGCGCGGAAGGTTCGATCATCGTCGGTAAGCTGCGGGAGAAGAGCGAATTCTCCTATGGCTGGAACGCTCAGACCGGCGAATATGGGGATCTCTATGCGCAGGGCGTCATCGATCCGGCCAAGGTGGTGCGCACCGCACTTCAGGACGCTGCCTCCGTTGCCGGGCTGCTGGTGACGACGGAAGCCATGATTGCCGAGAAGCCCAAGAAGGAAGCCGCTCCGGCCATGCCCGCCGGCGCCGGTATGGACTTCTAACGCGATCGCTCGGCCCGCTCTGCCCCCGGGGCGGGCCTCTCTACGCACTATCGAATGAACCAAGTTCCATCGGTCGACATCAATGGAGCCAAGCAATGAGAAAGGAAAGCATCAGTAATTCCATACAGCAGAATGGCCTGGCTGCGATCAGCGCGGCGCATCTGCTTCAACCGGCGAAGCACTTCAGTCACCCGCGCGATGTGCTCGCGGCCGACGACATCAACAATGACGAGAAGCGGGCCATTCTCGCTTCATGGGCATCCGATATCTTCGCGATCGAATCCGCACCTGCTCTTCGCCTTTATCCCGGCGCTGAAAGTGCCGTTTCCTATGACGAGATTCTTGACGCGCTGAAGACCTTGGACAAGGGCGATCGGCTACCTGGAAGCCAGGCTTCGTCCGATTCCCCGAGTGGCCGAAAAACCCGTCGGCGAAAACTGCCGGCACGCCTGCTTCCGGCGCTTAGCATGTGCAGCTACTGGAAAGGGGGACGGCGCCGACAGCTATTCGAAACCTGACCCTCTATCTGACCTGCCGCGCATGCCCCCTGAGGATGCAGGCATGATTTTTACCGACGACTCTTTGCTCAACTGAGGAGGTTTTGCCGATGAAGATCGCCCAGATTGCACCGCTCGCCGAGAGCGTTCCGCCAAAGCTTTACGGGGGAACGGAGCGAATCGTTTCATATCTAACGGAAGAACTCGTCGCACAGGGACACGAGGTGACGCTCTTTGCCAGCGGCGATTCCGTCACCCGTGCGACACTCGTGTCGTGTGCGGACGTCGCCTTGCGGCTCAATCCGGCGGTGAGGGAACATCTGCCGCACCAGGTCGTGATGCTGGAGGAGATCCGCCAGCGGGCGCATGAGTTCGACGTGCTACATTTCCACATCGATCTCCTGCATTTTCCGCTGATCCGCGATTTCGCC
This sequence comes from Rhizobium sp. MHM7A, assembly GCF_005862215.1. Taxonomy (NCBI): domain Bacteria; kingdom Pseudomonadati; phylum Pseudomonadota; class Alphaproteobacteria; order Hyphomicrobiales; family Rhizobiaceae; genus Rhizobium; species Rhizobium sp. MHM7A. The sequence goes on along the minus strand of NZ_VCHT01000003.1, from coordinate 111,944 downwards.
GACCGTACGGTTACCACGCTGCACGGGCGCCTCGATCTGCCGGATCTCAAGCCGTTCTACACGACGTTCCCTGATATACCGCTGGTGTCGATTTCCAATGATCAGCGCCGCCCGATGCCACCGGTCGATTGGCGCGGAACGGTCTATCATGGTCTGCCGGCCGATCTTCTTCCCTTCACCGAGAGACCAAAGGGCAACTACCTTGCCTTCCTTGGCCGTATTTCTCCGGAAAAGCGCCCCGACCGCGCCATCCAGATCGCGGCAAAGGTCGGAATGCCGCTGAAGATTGCCGCAAAGATCGATAACGCCGACAAGGCGTATTGGGAAAACGTAATCGAGCCAATGATAAAGAGCCATTCGCATGTGGAATTCATCGGCGAGATCAATGAACTTGAGAAGGCTGACTTCCTTGGAAATGCAGGCGCACTGCTCTTCCCGATCGATTGGCCGGAGCCCTTCGGGCTGGTGATGATCGAGGCCATGGCCTGCGGCACGCCGGTCATCGCTTTCGGCTGTGGCTCGGTTCCAGAGGTCATTGAAAATGGCGTCTCCGGCATCCTGGTCGACAGCGTCACTGAGGCGGCCGAAAACGTCGAATGGGCGCTCCGCCTCGATCGACGCAAAGTGCGGGCCGCGTTTGAAAAGCGCTTCACCGCACAACGAATGGCGTGGGATTATCTCGACATTTACCGCAACCTGCCGGGCGTTCGCACCAAAGCCGCGCCCATCCGCCGGTCGAATGGTCAAGCGCTGGACCTGCAGGCTGTCGCCTGAGTCAAGGAGGAGACATGTCGAACGCGTCTGCGGACAGCAACCCCGCCACAGCATTCTCAGGCCTGGCGGCGCCGGTCGCTCAGTTCTTCATTCCGGCCGCCGCATCGCTGCAGGAGCGCCGGCCGCGCACCCTGAAGCACGGTGATACATTCGCCGTCTTCGACCATAATGGCGACGCTCTTTCCGGTCCCGGCAGTCCGGAAGGTCTTTTCCACCGGGACACCCGCTATCTCTCTCATCTTTTCCTGACGATCAACGGACAACGGCCGATGCTGCTGTCGTCGACATTGCGGGATGACAACGCCACGCTGACCTGCGATCTGACCAATCCTGATCAATTCGATGACAACGGAAGACTGGTTCTGGGGCATGACCTCATTCATCTGCGCCGGTCGCGCTTTCTGTGGAATGCCTGTTGTTATGAACGGCTGGCCGTGAGGAATTATGACGACCGTCGGCAATATGTCCGGATCCAGATCGCCTTCGAGGCCGATTTCGCCGACCTTTTCGAAGTCCGCGGCACCGCAAGGGCAAAAAGAGGGCGCCACCTTCCTGCCGTCATGGAGCAGGATCGCGTCCTGCTTGCCTATATTGGCCTGGACGAGCGAAAGCGGACGACGCGCCTCTCCTTCATGCCCGAACCCGCCGAAATTCGGAACGATCTTGTCACCTATGATCTCGATCTTGAGCCGCACGAGACCAAATCGCTCTTCATCCAGATCGGCTGCGATCAGGCCTCCGCGGACCGACTGAGCCGCCTTTCCTTCTTCCTGGCCCTGCGGGACGCCCGCCGTGCGTTACGCGCCTCTTCTTCGCGCGCGGCGTCGATCGCAACATCCAATGAGGTCTTCAACGAGGTCGCTCGGCGCAGCATCTCCGACCTATACATGCTGATCACCGACAAGGCGGAAGGCTCCTATCCCTATGCCGGTGTTCCCTGGTTCAGCGCCGTCTTCGGCCGTGACGCCCTGATCACGGCGCTTCAGACACTTTGGCTCGATCCGGAGATTGCGCGCGGGGTTCTCGGTCACCTGGCAGCCAATCAGGCGACGAAAGTCGATCCCGCCTCGGACGCCGAGCCGGGCAAGATCCTGCACGAGGTGCGTTGCGGCGAAATGGCCGAACTTGGCGAGGTTCCATTCCGGCGTTATTACGGGAGCATCGACTCGACGCCGCTGTTCGTGATGCTGGCCGGCGATTATCTTAAACGAACCGGTGATCTTACGACCATCGACCGTCTGCTGCCGCATATCGAAGCGGCGCTGACGTGGATCGACGAACATGGGGATCGCGATGGCGACGGCTTCGTCGAATACGGACGGCTGACGGAAGAAGGACTGATCAATCAGGCGTGGAAGGATAGCCACGACTCGGTCTTCCATGCCGATGGTACATTGGCCCGAGGCCCGATCGCGATCGCCGAAGTCCAGGCCTATGTCTACGGCGCTTGGCAAAGTGCTGCTGAAATCTTCCGGCGAAGGGGCAAGCCGGAACGCGCGGCGAGCTTTCTCGCGCGTGCGGAGGGACTGCGCCGCGCCTTTGACGTGAGCTTCTTCGATGAGGAGCTGGGCACCTATGTGCTGGCCCTCGACGGCGATAAACGGCCCTGCAGGGTCCGCTCCTCTAATGCGGGCCATGCTCTGTTCACCGGTATTGCATATCCTGAACGCGTCGCACAGGTGACCCGCACCCTGATGAGTGCCCCGTCTTTCTGTGGCTGGGGCATCCGGACCATTCCCTCGACCGAAGCACGTTACAATCCCATGAGCTACCACAATGGCTCGATCTGGCCACATGACAATGCCCTGATCGCCAGTGGCCTTGCCCGCTATGGCTATCGGGCCGAGGCCGCGCAGATCTTCGAGGGCCTGTTTGCCGCTGCGACCTATATCGACCTGCGGCGGCTTCCCGAACTCCTCTGCGGCCTGCCACGTCAGCGCGCGCGGGGACCGACCTCTTATCCGGTCGCCTGCTCGCCGCAAGCATGGGCGGCAGCAGCCCCTTTGTCGCTGCTGCAATCCTGCCTCGGCCTCGACTTCGATCCGAATAGCTTGCAGATCAGCTTCAGCGTGCCGCGGCTTCCTTCTTTCCTCGATGAGGTGATCTTGCGCCGTCTGCTGATCGGCAATGGCTCGGTTGACGTGGCCATCCGCCGGTCGAGACACCAGGTCGTGGTCGACGTGATCAATCGCCAGGGCGATGTCCGCGTGCTCACCACGGCCTAGTGAAGGACGGTCTAGGGAGGGCGGGTCTCCCGCCTTTCCTAATCCGGTTCCTCTTCATCGAACCTCAGCAGATCAACAAGCGCGGCAACCCTGCCTGTCGGCAAATGCCGGCCTTCACCCATCAGGGCCTCGTCATTGTTGGCCCACGCAAATGCTTCGGCAAGCTCGGCCTGCGTTGCACCTGTCGCGATGATCTCGGCCACCAGCGTTTTGTCGGCGGGCCCGAGGACGGCGACGACCTCGGCTGAAGTCATTGTCATAGCCATTAACTCGCTCAAGTTTCGCCGAGATATGGTAGCGCCTCCGAAAAATTCAATTTTTTGGTTGAGAAGTTCCATCCTCTTGAAATGGTAAGCTACTGAATTATATAATTATTGTCGATCGCCAAAGTGGGATTGACGCACGGTCCAGGAGACGCCGGTCGCTCTTGGCGTCTCCTTGTATCCATGTTGCTTGCAAGGAGGATATGGCTATGAGGACAAACCTCGATTTCTCTCCCCTGTTCCGGTCGAGCATCGGCTTCGAGCGGATGTTGAACGCGCTCGAGGCTACAAGGCGCGCCGAGACAATCGACAACTGGCCGCCATACGATATCGTCAAGACCGATGAGGACGATTACCGCATTGCCATGGCGGTGGCGGGCTTCTCGCAGGACGAGCTGGCGGTTACTCAAGAGCAGAACATGCTCATTGTTTCGGGGCAGAAGGCGGACGGCGAAGATGTTCAATATCTGCATCGCGGCATTGCCGCGCGCTCGTTCCAGCGCCGGTTCGAACTGGCCGACCATGTCAAGGTTGTTGATGCCGGTCTTGTCAACGGTCTGCTGACCATCGATCTCAAGCGCGAAATTCCTGAAGCGATGAAGCCGCGCCAGATCGAGATCGGAAATGGTCACGCAGTGTCGAAATCCGAGACCAAGCAGATCGAGGCCGAGACGCAGGCGGCCTGAGCGTTCCAATAGTAGGGGCCAGACGGCGCCAGGCGTCGTCTGGTGCTCCATCAGAAAGGAGTAAAACCATGAGTGTTCGTGATTTGATTCCCTGGGGCCGCAATAACAGCAATCAGATGCCGAGTCTTTTTCGCGAGGACGACCGGGATCCTTTCCTGTCGCTCCACCGCGAGGTCAACCGGCTGTTTGACGACGTCTTCCGCGGCTTCGGCTCCGGCCTTCCGTCACTTCGTGGCGCCGGCGGCTTCGGTGCAGGCTGGCCGAGTGTCGAGATCTCAGACACCGACAAGCAGATCAAGGTGACGGCCGAAGTACCCGGTCTTGAGGAAAAGGACATCGAGGTCTTCCTCAATGACGGCGTGCTGACGCTGAAGGGTGAAAAGCGTTCTGAAACGGAAGACCGGGAGAAGCAGTTCTCGGAGCGCTATTATGGCCGCTTCGAGCGACGCATCCCGCTCGGCACCGAGGTCAAGGACGACCAGGTCGACGCCACCTTCAAGAACGGCGTTCTCACCGTCACTCTGCCCAAGACCGAAAAGGCACAGTCACAGGTCAAGCGCATCGCCATCAGAAGCTGACGAGTGCGGCGGCCGGCCAGCTGTCCGGCCGCTGCTCATCCTTCACCAGGTTGGGGAGGATAAACCGTGGAGATCATCAGAAATACACGCCTCGAAAACATAGCACCGATCTCCGGCTTCCGCGCCTCGAACGACTATCGGCGCAGCCGTCTTCCTTTCACGGGGCCGCAGTTCCCATGGAATAGCGTTGCCCGCATCTCTTTTCCGGCTTCTCACTCCACGATGAACGAGCTCTGCGGCGATGGCGATTCAAGCGCTGCCGCTGCAGCCGTCTTCTGCCCGCAGGAGGCGGTGATTGATGATGCAACCAAGTAGAAGGAGAAATGATCGATGCTGAAGTCTCTGTCTTCCAACAACCGGACCGCTTTCGATATCGTCAATATCGTTGCGGGTCTTGGCCTTTTCATCTCGCCCTGGCTTTTCGGTTTCGCCGCTGAGGCCTCTGCCGCCTGGAACGCGTGGATCGTGGGCGCGGCCATCACCGTGATTGCCGTCGCTGCCCTCTATGCCTTCTATGAGGCGGAGGAATGGTGCAACCTCGTCCTCGGGATATGGGCCGTGATTGCTCCTTGGATCCTCGGCTTTTCAGCCGTGATAGCAGCCATGTGGGCGCATGTGATTGTCGGCCTGGTCGTCGCGGTCCTCGCGGCGGGCAGCATCTGGTTCAGTCATAACCATCCGGTGTCGACCGCATGACGAGATCGGACGGGCTCGGGCCTCCCGAGCCCGCTCTCTTTGCCGTGCCCGATCAGGCCGGTCGAGACTAGGGACGTGTCGGGTGGCCATGACGGCGCCTCCGCGGGGCCAAGGGTCGGCGGACTGCCGTGACTCAGCGCCTACTCCCCCGGCTCGAACGCCATGGCATGGCCGTTGATGCAATAGCGCAGGCCGGTCGGCGGCGGGCCATCGGGAAACACGTGGCCGAGATGGGCATCGCAGGTGCCGCAGCGGATTTCAGTGCGCACCATGCCGTAGCTCGTGTCTTGATGCTCTGTCACTGCCTCCGGAGTGACCGCTTCGAAATAGCTCGGCCAGCCGCAACCGGCATCGAATTTCGTGTCGGAGCGGAAAAGCGGTGCGTTGCAGCCGACGCAGCGGTAAAGCCCCGTCTCGAAGGAATCCCAATAAGGGCCGGTGAAGGCGCGTTCGGTGCCGTGTTGGCGGGTGATGCGGTATTGCTCCGGCGTGAGTTGCTCTTTCCATTCGGCGTCGGTTTTATGGATCTTGGCGGTGGTTGCAGTTTCGGACATGACGTGCTCCTTTCGCCGAAGGGCGGTTCCGTTTCGCGAGAAAATGTGGTGCGCCGTCCTTGGTTCATCAAGCCTCCGGCGCCGTGCCGCGGGAATCGCGGCATGCAGCAGTCAGGGAAGACGTCTGCTTTTACATCTATTAAGGGTTTTCTGTTAGGGTTAATGTTACGTGCATTGAGGAGCCATTGGTGTTTGAAGCCGCAATCGTCCTGCTCTACAGCCTTGTGGCCGTGACCGCCATGGCGGTCACTCTGCTGGAGGGCTGGGCCAATCATGCGGGTTTGACGTTTCATCGTCTCGCCGGGCTTCTCGCCTGCCTGCTCTGGCCGCTGACGCTTCTGCTCTTCATCCTGCACGGCTCGGTCGTCCGGCTGCTGACGCGTCTCTCCCGCTCGCTGGCCTGATCATGGCAACTCTCTGAGCCGATGCTGTTGGCCTCTTAACCTATTTTACGCCGAACTTATGCACAGGAAGCTGTGAGTAAAGCTTGGCCTAAAGTCCTATAATTCTTCATCAGCCATTTTTTCTCAAGAAAAACGACAAATAATAATTGGCCTTTCGGCCAAACGATGGTATTTGAAAATGCAAGTAGAATTCTGATTGTGAATTACAATCGTTCTGCTTCCAAGTCCCTCAGTTTTGATTTTCAATGTCTAACTGGGGCCATCGCCTGGAAGAGGACGGTAGTGGTTTTCAGTCAGGCAGTATAAGAACAGGTCTCGGACTTCGGAATCTAGGGGTGGATTTCACGTTTTTCGAAACAGAAGATTGCTTCCTGTGCTTTTGCTGCTCGCTTCTACGAGGCGGGTCTTTGGCGTGACAGTCAAAGATCATTTGAGCATGCTAACAGGAGAAAAAATATGACGGATATGGCGACCGGCAATGCGCCGGAGCTGCTTGTGGAACTGACGGCCGACATCGTCGCGGCTTATGTCAGCAACCATGTTGTCCCGGTCAGCGACCTGGCGAATCTGATTTCCGACGTGCATTCGGCACTGAGCAACACATCCGTACCGCAGCCCGCTGCGGCCGTTGTCGAAAAGCAGAAGCCTGCAGTCTCTGTCCGCAAGTCCGTACAGGACGAGCAGATTACGTGCCTGGAATGCGGCGGCAACTTCAAGTCCCTCAAGCGTCACCTCATGACGCATCACAGTCTCTCGCCGGAAGAATACCGTGAGAAATGGGACCTGCCGACCGACTACCCGATGGTAGCGCCCGCCTATGCCGAAGCGCGTTCGCGCCTGGCGAAGGAGATGGGCCTGGGTCAGCGCCGCAAGCGCGGCCGCGGCTGAGCTTATCAAAAGCTGTCAACGACAAAAGCCGGGTCTTGTGCCCGGCTTTTCTGTCTGTACCGCAAGCATGATGCCGAGCCGCGAGCCGTTTTCGAGCGCCTGATCTGTAAAATGACAGGAATTCGGACTTTAATCCGAGTAGGCCCAAATTCATCCCGCTCGCCGCGAGGAAAATAATCTTCCAGACTGTTTCGCGGCTATCGCGGATGAGGCAGGGTAAGACGAGTTATTACGAGGCAATGCACCTAATGCTTGGCGGTGCAGCCTAGAATGTATTCCTATATTTTGAGGAAGTGTTAATATACTCGACGAGGCGGCAGGATAGCTTGGAATCGCTCGGTCTGTGACGCTCGTTTGAACCGAATGATCGCGTTCAAGCCGCAGCGCGGATTTTCGCCTCTTCCCGGATTCTCTTCACCATCGAGCGCAGTCCGTTTGAGCGCTGCGACGACAGGTTTTCCACCAGGCCGATCTTGGAGAAGATCTCGAAGGCATCGAGAGCAGCGATCTCGGAAGCTGGCTTGCCGGAATAGGTGGCAAGCACGATCGCGACAAGGCCGCGCACGATGTGGGCGTCGGAATCGCCCTCGAAACTCATGATCGGGTTTTCCGGATCGCCCGACGTATGCGTCACCAGCCACACCTGGCTGGCGCAGCCCATCACCTTGTTTTCTGAGGTGCGTTTTTCCTCGGCGAGCTCCGGCAGTGCCTTGCCGAGTTCGATGACATAGCGGTAGCGGTCTTCCCAATCGTCCAGGAAGGCGAAGTCGTCGATGATCTGGTCGAGGGATGCCATTAAAAGCCTTTCACCGTTGGCATGTGAGCAAAACTGCGCGGCATTTTTGCGTCCGGACATGCTCTAGAACTGCATATAGGTGAAAGGTCGGCAAATTTGAACCGCTAAAGCGCACGGCAGTCTTTCCAGGTTTGCATGCGCTTTAGCCTTTACGTTGCGCGATATCGTTATCGCAAAAAGAAACGCCGTGAGGGATGGGCATCCGCACGGCGCAGCAACATGCTAAATTAAACAGGGCAGGCACGTCAGGCAGGGGCATTTCCGCGTCATGCGGACCACCGATGCAAGCTCAAGAAATTCCAACGAAACGCAGTCTCGGGTCGGACATTGCGGTATTAAGGTCGAACAGTTGCATAAGACGGCGGGCGGCTGACCGCAGTCCCGTCAGATCGCCGGCTTCGGCGTCGGCAGCGGGATCGCGCCGGTTACCACGGTCTCGGACTCATCGTCGACTGGCGGACGGTAAGGCATCGGCTGGTTGAGCGCAGCCTTCGCCTCGCGCACCTTCTCCTGAACGGAAGGGGAGGCGAGGGAGGGCATGGCGGGTGCCGTCCGGTTTGCCGGTTCGGCGAGCCTTGCCGTCGTCGTTTGTTCGTCCGTGAACTGGCTGTCGAGAAGTTCGTAAGCGACGCGGGCGCCCTCACGGGCCCGGTAGCCGAGCGCCGTCAGGGTCTCGGTGCCCTTGGCGCAGACCTCCGGCTTTTCCGAACACATGCCTGTGAGATAGTCATAGGCGCCGCTCGCCGCCAGGAAGGCATCGGAAAGCTGCAATTGCGGGCCGTCGGCGAGTTTGTCCGATCCTTCCGTGCTGAAGACGGAAAGAAGCACGAGCACTAGGCCAAACCAGAAGGATCCTTTGATCAGAAACCACATTGTCGTTGCCCATCCTGTTTTCCCGTCGGTTCTGTCGCCGAATCAGGCCGGTTGTCCGGTGTGCGTTCACCCTACCGGCAAGTTGCGAATGCCGCTTTTCGAAACTCGCGCGCATTTGCGGCAAATTTAATTCAAATTTTAGCGAAGCGCATTTGAACCGCATTTAATTCAAATGCGAGTGACTGTCGTTAAGCATCAGGGCAGCACCTGCCTGCAATTGCAGGGCTTTTGCCGGTTCGCCTTGCCACAGGAGTTAACGCGGTGCTGAAATATGAAGGAAATCCGTCGCTTACCGGCTATTAACCACAAAAAGCAAAGGAGCCCTCGGATGCTTCAAAACGGGAATTTCTGCGCTTTCTGGCTGTGAACAGCGCTTTTGCCTTATCCTTTCCTTAAGTCGCGGGGGCCTATTGTCCGGATCGACAGACAGCCTTTGTGGGCGGGTATTGCGTGCGAGTATTGAGTGACATTGGCGGCTGGGTGACGGCCCTCGTAGACCGGGCGGCGACAAGCTGGCTTTCCCGGACGGGTGGCGGCGAAGCCGTGCGCCAGAGCGAGCTTGCGATTTTGCGGCGCCTCGTGCTGCTCTCCTCGGCCGCACTCGTCGCCGCCCCTGTCGGTCTTTCGGCGGTCACCAGCCCCGCCGTCGCGCTGCCGGCCGGCGTCGCCATGGTCTGCGCCGCTTTTCTCTTTTCCGCCGTTGGCAGCATCGCGCTTGCCCGCCAGGGCTCGTCCGCCGGCATTGCCACACAGTCGGCAGAGGATTTCTTCCTCGCCGTCACCCCCGGCCTCGTCTTCTTCCTGGATCCGCACGGCAGCGTCGCCACCATAGGCGGCCGCGACCGGCGCGATTTCCTTGCCTGGATGCGCGAGCCGAAGGGCAGGGGCTTTCTGGAGCAGGTGCATGTCTCCGACCGCATCCTGTTCCTGCAGGCGCTGGATGACCTCAGGCGCGGCGAAGATGCTGCAAGCGTCGATCTGCGCCTCGACCGGCCCTCGGTCTCGCGCGATCAGCGCCAGTTCGCCTACCTGAGAATGGACATGACGGCGCGACGCGATGCCGATGGCGAGCTTGCCGCCGTCATTGCCCAGCTGCGCGACGTGTCCGTCGAGCAGCAGCTGCGGGCCGAAGCCCAGAACCGTGCGGCCGACGCCGAATCGGCAAACGATGCCAAGTCGCGCTTCCTCGCCGCGGTCAGCCACGAACTGCGCACGCCGCTGAACGCCATTCTCGGCTTCTCCGATATTCTGATCGGCGAATATTTCGGCAAGTTCGAAAACGACCGCCAGCGTGAATATGTCGGCCTCGTCCGCGAGTCCGGCGCGCATCTGCTCTCGGTCGTCAATACCATGCTCGACATGAGCAAGATCGAAGCCGGCCGCTACGAACTGATTCTCGAAGCCTTCGATATCTCGGGCTCCGTCAGATCCTGCGAATCGATGCTGGCACTGCAAGCCAAGACCAAGGGCGTCACCCTGACGAGCCGGATTCAGCGCGGGCTTGGCGAGGTCGTCGCAGATCAGCGCGCTATCCAGCAGATCCTCATCAACCTCGTCGGCAATGCCGTGAAATTCACCGAGGCCGGCGGCGTCGTCTCCGTCGATGCGGCGGCGCGTGACGGCATCCTGAAGCTGACGGTCAGTGATACCGGCATCGGCATTGCCGCCGACAAGCTCGCAATGCTCGGCCAGCCCTTCGTCCAGATCCAGAACGATTACACCCGCCGCTTCGAGGGCAGTGGTCTCGGCCTCTCGCTGGTCAAGGGGCTGGTGGCGCTGCATGGCGGGAATTTTGCGATTGCCAGCCAGCCGGGCGAGGGTACGATCATCACCATCGAGATCGCGATGGACGGCTCGGGCGCCCGGCGCGCCGAAAATGCCGACCATGGCGCGACTGTCGAATTTCCGCCGCGGCTGAAGGACGCGGTCGGTACCGGAGTAGAATTGAGAGAGGGGCTTTTCGATGGCCGCGCGCAAGCGAAAATCGCCTAAGGGGAAGAAGCGACGACAACAGCCGGGCCTTGTCGTCTCGGGTGCGGCCGCTCTCGGCGGCCTCGGCCTGCAGGGCGCATCTGCGCTGGGCGGTCTCGGCCTGCAGGGGGCATCCGCACTGGGCGGCGTTATCGGTCGCAATCCGTCTGTCGCCGGCGGCACGATCGCCTTCTTCGTCATCTTCTCCTTCGTTGCGGCCAATGCGCTCTGGTATCAGCCTGGGCTGCATCCGCACCCGATTTTCCGCACTCGCGACCCGCAGTCTCCTAACGTGCTCGGTGCCCGTCGCCCGGCCGACGAACAACCGGCTGACGTCACCACCTTCCGGATCGAACGGCCGGAGGATGCCGCCACCACCGGCGGGACGCCGGCGCCGGCCGCACCCGCTCAGCAGCCGAGCCAGCTCGTCATGGACATCCAGCAGCAGCTGGTGCGCCGCGGCCTCTATAATGGCACAGCTGACGGCATCATCGGCCCCCGCACCAGTGCGGCCATCCTCTTCTTCCAGGAGACCGTCGGCATGGCCCAGACCGGGGAGGCGACGCCGGAGGTGCTGGCTGCGCTGAAAACGGACGCTGCCGGCCCCTCGACCGTGCCCGTGGAAAAGCCGCGCGAGGATGTAAGCTCGCAGGCGGCGGCGGAAGACCCGGTCGCCGCAGCGATCCGCAGCGCCGAAAAGACCGTCAAGACGGCTCCAGCAGCCGCGAAGCAGCTTCCATCAAACGAGCTCGCCGCTGTCGACCTGGTGCTGAAGATTCAAAAGGGTCTTTCTAACATGGCCTATGCCAATGTCGGCGTCGACGGTGTGGCCGGCGAGCAGACGCGTGCTGCCATTCGGCACTTCCAGAAGCACTACAACCTTCCGGAAAACGGCGAGCCGAACGAGGCAGTGCTGAAGAAATTGAAGGAAATCGGCGCGATTTAGGCATTCGCGGCAGGCACTACAACCTAAGTCTAAAACGCCGGCGTCGTTTGCAACTTATTAACCATGTTGTCCGAAGCTTTGCCAATTGAGGGCGGGGGATGTCGGTCATGCATGCGCTGAAGGCGATAGACGGTCTGGCCGGAGAACCGGCGGTCGAAGTGGAAGGCCGTGATCGCGAGGGATTGCGCCACATCCTGCAGCGCCTTGCCGAAGAAGCCTCCACCCTTGGCATCGATCTCGTCGATATTGCCGGCGCCATTCAGGACATGGCGGCGATGTCGGCGCGCCATGCCTCCGCCTTCGATCACGTCACCAGCACCGCGCTTTCGATTGCCGAGACCAATCGCTCCGTCGCCCTGTCGCTGCGCGAGACCGACCGCACCGCGGCCGAAGCGCGCCAAATGCTCAAGGAGTCCGCCGACCGCCTATCCGGCTCCGTCGCCGAGATCGGCCATATGGTTCAGTCTTCCAACGTCATCGGCGCTGAAATCGCCGGCTTCTCGAAATCGCTTGCCGATGTCGACAAGATTGCCGAGGAGATCAGCACCATTGCCCGTCAGACCAACCTCCTTGCGCTGAACGCCGCGATCGAGGCGGCGCGCGCCGGCGATGCAGGCAAGGGTTTTGCCGTCGTCGCCGCTGAGGTGCGCGCACTTTCGCTGCAGACCTCGAAGGCGACGGGCTCCATTCAGGACACGCTGGATGAGTTGCGGGTGAAGATCGACCGTCTGTCGGCGGTCGGTGGCGATGCGCGCGACAGCGCCGCCGGCGTGCGCGACAAGTCGGAGGCGATGCGCGGTGCCTTCGAAAGCATGGAACATGTCATCACCCGCATTCTCGACAGTTCGACCGTCATGGCCAACACCACCGAGGCGGTCGACCAGCAATGCGCCGGCTTCGTCCAGAAACTCGGCGAAATGTCTGGCGAGGTCGCCGGTTCGAATGTCAGGCTGCAGCAGGCGGCTAAACGCGTCGACAGTGTCGTCGGCCTGTCGGAAACGCTGATCCAGTTGACGGCTAGTGCCGGCGTCAAGACCGCCGACAGCCGTTGGATCGAGGAAGCGCAATCGGTGGCGCGGCAGATTTCAGGCGCTTTCGAACGTGCCGTCGCCGAGGGCCAGATCGGTCTCGACGCCCTCTTCGACCGACGCTACCGGCCAATACCGGGCACCGATCCGGCTCAGATGATGGCCGCCTTCACCGAACTCGCCGACCGCCTGCTGCCGCCGATTCAGGAGCCTGTCGTTGCCCTGGACGAGCGCATTGCCTTCTGTGCGGCAGTCGACGAAAACGGATACCTGCCAACTCATAACCGGAAGTTCTCGCAACCACAGCGGCCGGGCGATGTCGTCTGGAACACGGCCAATTGCCGCAATCGCCGCATCTTCGCCGATCGCGTCGGCCTTGCCGCCGGCCGCAGCACCGCGGCTTTCCTCGTCCAGACCTATCGGCGCGACATGGGCGGCGGCAATTTCGTGATGATGAAGGATATCTCCGCGCCGATCACCGTCAGGGGCCGCCATTGGGGCGGCTTGCGGCTGGCAGTCAAGGTCTGACGCATTCGTCAAAGCTCGACTGCGGATTGCCGGCGCCCGCGGCCCAGTCTATATCGCCTCGATGAGATTACGCGCCGACATCTTCGTGTCCTCGCTACTGCGCCGCGTCTTCGCAAACGGCGATTTCGCCGCTGTGGAGAAGAGGGGCGCGGAGGAAGCGGGCGCGATCTTCATCCGCCAGCACTTTCGCGACGGCCTGGAAACGCTCTATGCGCCGGCGCCGCAGACCGCTTTCGGCGAAGACGAGGTCCGCGACCGCCTGTTCGAAGTCCGTCTCGCGCGCAGCGAGCCGGAAGCGGTGCGGGTGATGCTGGAGCGCGAACGCCGCTTCGACCCCGACCTCTGGATCGTCGAGCTGGAGGCGGAGGAACTGGGCGACGTGATCCCGCTGGCGGGTGATCGTTGAGAGCCAGGTCCGGTCAGCTCAACGGGACCGCCGTCCCAGCACGCGCATGTCGCGCTGCGCCGGCGGCTGGCGACTGAAGCGGTGGTTGTCCGTTTCCCGAGATGTGCGTGAATCGGATGCTTCGGATTTGTAGGTGTAGCGATCAGCGCGCCGCCAGCTCTCCACCCTTTCGTGGCATTCCTCCGGATCGAGCGCATCGAGCACCATCCAGCCGCGCGTCACATTGTGCTGTCGTTCGGCAAGATGCGGATAGAATTTTTCCAGCACGAAGACGGCGTCGAGAAAGCCCATGCCGAGGCTCGTCAGCGTCGTGGCGAGCTGCTGGCCGGACAGGTCGAGCATGATGCGCTCGGCAAGCCAGCGGCTGGCGGAAAGCGCGTCGGCGAGCGCGGTAGCGAAATGCGTCGCCTCGCGCGAGCGGGCGAAGCGCACCAGCAGCGCTTCCTGAATGTCGGTGAGGGTGCGCAGGCCGAGCCTGTCCTGATCGTCGCGGCCGAGATGGCCGGCAAGATCGAGGATGCGCCCGCGCAAGGCCTCTTCATTGGCGAGGCGCTGCCCCTCCAGCGCTTCGGCCTCGCTGCTCTCCGCCTGAGCCGGCGAAAGCGGGACGGCGAACAGTTCGGTGGTCGGCGCCGAAGGTGCCGCGGCGCGCGGCTGGGTCTGGCGCAAGGCCACCAGCGCGTCGATGACCTTCGGTGACAGCGAATCGCGGCTGACGATCGCCTTGACATGCGCAGCACCCTGCATGCGCGCGATGGTGATCAGCGTGTCGTCGGAGATAGCCTTCGAGGCGGTAAGAAATGGCGCGGCGATTTCGATCGGCTGATTGCCTATGAACAACGCCACGGCTGCCGGCATGGTCTTGCATTGGGAAAGGGCGGCGACCGCCTGTCGCTTGGCCTCGTCGGAGGAAGCCTGGAACAGCGGTGTGAAAAGTTCGGCGAATTGGCGCAGCTCGGATCGTGTCGGACGAGACAGGCTCTCGAAACTGCTGACGGTCGCCATTAACACCACGTCCTTTTTCCTGACGGCCAACGGGCCCTCTAGGTCTCGAAACCGGTCACGCACAAGCACACCCTGAAAACGCAGAACCAAGGGAAACCATGGGGCCGATAGCGCTGGCGGGGACGCCTGTCGGACCACACGATATGAACAAATCCTACACCGGTACGGTTAATGGATGCTGAAGATTTTATTAAAATGCTACAGAAATGTACACGCTAAGGGTGTAAAGGATGGTCGGCAATCGGAAAGCCATCGTTTTGAAATGGCGCTGCGGCCGTTCTGCCGCCGGTGCGCTGCCGAGACAGCCCGGTCCCCTCCTGATCGGGTCCGGCGGTCGGCGGCTTTCGCGGCTGTCTTCATCAGCGTGCCAAAGGGGAGGCGGTGTCGACATGCAGCTTCGGCTTCACGCTCCCGATGCGTCCGTCTCAGGAAGCAGTCAAAACATGCCGCAAAGAGGAAGATGAAGATCAGGCTGTTGCTTGCAGCGGCTTCGAACCTGGCGGAACTGCCATCGATCCGCCTCTAAAACGCGTGACCGCGGCAAGGCAAACCTGAGCAGATCAAGACGTGCCGCAACAAGTATTTTTGTGCCGCATATTTGCAACAGCGGCGCCGCTTGCTGCAGATGGGTCGTTGCGCTGCCGTCAACTACATGAATTATCTCTAGTATTTCATAACTGCCCGCCTTTGGGGCTTTCAGCAATCCGCATGAAACCAAATCGACTCCTCGCGCGTTGAAGAAGAAGTCACGGAAACTGTATTTGGCATCCGCCGAATATTAGTAAACTGTTAACTGTCATATGTCTCAATTCGGACAGGAACGACGCGATTTGAGTGTTTGGATCGTCGAAACTCCGCATCACGGTATTTCAGTCAGGTGCCGTGGGAAAGGCGCGAATGCCCTCGGTCCGGTCATGCCGGCACCGCAGGACGCGCCGGCCCGCAGAGTGGCGGGCAGGGTGAAATCCATCGCAAGTTCATCCGTCTCGGGCAGTGCATGGAGACGAGAATGGCAATAGTAGTCGCATTGGCGGATCGGCGGCCGCGGGCGCCGCGTCGCCTGGACAAGGAACCGCGCGAAGCCAAGATCCTCTGGTTCACCGGGGTCCGTTACGAGCGGCTCGCCGAGAGCCCTAGACATAGCCCGGCGCCCGCGCCGCGCGCCAATAACAAGTAAGCGCCTCTTCAACCGCAGCGCGTGGCCCGAAATGCGGGCAGTTAGCGGATGGTGAATTGCTCGCAGCCCGCTTCAGTCAGGAAGTTGCGCGCCGCCTCATCGAAGCTTGCCTGTGGCGCCAGGGTCCGCAGGACGGCATAACCGTCGGGCCTTGCCATTTCCACCAGGATAGCCTGCTCCAGCTCCTGCGGCAGGTTCTTGCGCAGATCCGTCAGCTGGATCGGGCTGCCTGCCAGCACGTCGAGCGCGCCGCCGACCGAGGTCCTGTCGTTCATGCTGAAGACTTCATTGGAGGCGCTGTCGTAGATGGCGATCGACCAGAAGGGCACATTGCCCTTCGCGGTGAAATGCACCGGCGCATCCTCGACGTCAAAAGAGCAGACGGCGGTCCGCACGAAAGGGTCGCGATTGGCAAGGCCCGCTTCGTCATAATGGTCGGTCAGCAGGTGGAAATTGTTGGGTTCTCCTTCCGCCGCCACGCGGGTGGCCGCATCCCTGCCGGTGAAGTGCGGCAGGGAAAGGATGATGACGAGATGCAGGAGCGCCGCGCCGAAAAGTCCGGTCAGGACGGCGAAGAGTATTCTAAGCATTGCCGCATCCGGTCTTGGTGAGCTTCGGCATGGCGAGGTCGATGACGCCGGAGCTGCCGGCGGTCGGCGTGTCGAACAGCGTTAGCACCAGACGGAAGGTTCCGGCCTGCGGCAGGGCCAGCCAATTGCCCGACTGGGCTACGGCGGAGATTTCGATCGCGAAGCTGCTGTCGGGCTGGCGCAGCACCGTCCAGGAGTTGAGCGCTGCGGGAAGGCCGGTCTTCACCGCCGCCGGATTGCCGCCATTGTCAGCCGTGAACAGGGTCCAGAGCCGGGCCGGCGGCGTCTGCCCGCTGATGCGGTAACGGCAGCCGGCATTTAGCCGTGCGCCTTCGTCATCGACGCTCGCCGTGAAGGTCAGCCCTTCCGCGCTGCCGTAGAGAAGTTTTCCGGCGCGTGCTCGATGCGACTTGGCATAAGGGTCGGCATCGACCGTCTGCAAGGCCGGAAAGGCCTCCCAGGCGCCGAGCTTGATCGCTCCGAAACCCTGTGTCGCATCCAGCGCGTAAAGCGAAATCATGATCCCGCCGCCAAAGGCGACGATCAGCGTGATCAGGATGAAAAGGGGAAATCGAAACACGTCATGACCTTGGAAAACGGGATGACAGGGTTACCACTGATTCTGGCGGGGTGGAATGCCGGGTGGCGACATAGGCGCCGATTGGCGGCGGGCGGATGCGGGACATCTGCCGCAGTTCTTCGGGCCGTCTATTGCGCGCTCGCGACCTTCTGTGGCGTAAGCGGCGCGGCCTCCTTCAGCTTCTCTCCGAGCTTCTTGAGGATATCAGTCGATTGAACCGATAGCATGCGGGGCCGGATGAGCTGCGGCAATCCGTCCGCCGGCTTGGCGGCGGCGGTCTTGGCGAGTTCCTTTTCTGAGGGCAGGGGGTTTTCGATCCCGGGGATGGCGCGCAGCGTGATGCCTTGGTGGGCATAGTCCATGGCGCGCTTGAAGGTCATCGCCGGCAGCGAGCCACCGGTCATCTCGTTGGTCGAGGTGTAGTCGTCATTGCCGAACCAGACGGCACAGGTGTAATTGCCGGTGAAGCCGACGAACCAGGCGTCGCGATAGGCCTGGGTCGTGCCGGTCTTGCCTGCTGTCACGATACCATTGTCGAGCGCTGCCTTGCGTGCCGTGCCGACATAGGGAACGCGCGACAGCATCTGGTTCATATAGGCGTCGGCCTGTTCCGACAGCACCCGTTTCGGCGGCGGCTCGTCGCGATCGAAATCGTACAGGACGTCGCCGTCATAATCGAGGATCTGGGTAATGCCGTGGCGGCGCGACTGATAGCCGCCGGCCGGGAAGGTGGCGTAGGCGGTCGCCTGATCAAGCACCGTCACCTCGGATGTCCCGATCGGGATGGTGACATCGTCGCGGATCGGTGTTTCGACGCCAAGGTTCTTGGCCATTGCACGGATCGGTTGGATGCCGAGCTTCTCCTTGGCCAGCCGCACCGGTATGGTGTTGATCGACTGGGCGATCGCCGTCTCGAGAGTGATGCGGCCGACATAGCGATTCGCGTAATTGTGCGGGCTCCAGTTGCCCCAGTAGATCGGCGCGTCGACAATCGTCGTCTGCGGCGTCATCCCGCTCTCCATCGCCACCGCATAGGTGTAGACCTTGAACGAGGACCCCGGCTGGCGCAGCGCCCGGGTTGCGCGGTTGAACTGGCTCTCGCCGTAATCCCGCCCGCCGACCATCGCCCTGACGGCGCCGCCGTTCTCGATCATCACCATGGCGCCCTGCTTGGCGTGATAGGCCTCACCATATTCGCGCAGCGACGTCTCGACCGAATCCTCGGCCGCCTTCTGGATTCCCATGTCGATCGTCGTGCGCACGATCAGCGAATGCTGGTGGAAGCGCGGCGAAAGCCGCTGGACCTCGTCGAAAGCCCAGTCGAGGAAGAAATCGGGCGATTCCACCTCGTTGCGGTCGACGACGGTGGCCGGGTAGCGCCTGGCGGCGATCACCTGGCCCTCGGTCATCAGCCCGCTCTGGACGAGATTGGTGAGCACCTCGTTGGCGCGCGCACGTGCCGCCGGCAGGTTAACATGCGGCGCATATTTGGCAGGCGCCTTGAACAGGCCGGCAAGCATGGCTGACTCGGCAAGGTTCACATCGGTGATGTTCTTGCCGAAATAGAACTGCGCGGCTGCCGCAGCACCAAAGGTGCCGCCGCCCATATAGGCACGGTCGAGATAGGTGGAGAGGATTTCCTTCTTGGAAAGGTTCGCCTCGAGCCACAGGGCCAGGAAGGCTTCGGTGATCTTACGGTCGAGCGAGCGTTCGTTGGAAAGAAAGAGGTTCTTGGCGAGCTGCTGGGTCAGCGTCGAGCCGCCCTGCACGACTTCGCCGGCCTGAGCGTTGGTGACCATCGCGCGGAAGAGGCCGACGACATCGATTCCGAAATGGTCGAAGAAGCGCCGGTCTTCGGTGGCAAGGACGGATTTGATCAGGGAATCCGGCAGCTCGTCGATCGGCACGGAATTCTGGTGGATGACGCCGCGATGGCCGATGACGTTGCCGTAGCGGTCGGTGAAAGTGACAGCAAAATCGCCGCGGTTGCGCCAGTCCTCCTTGGTCGCCTCGAAAGCCGGCTGGGCAAGCACCAGCATCATCACCGCCCCGGCGGCCCCGAGTGTCAGCCCTTCGCCGGCAAGTTCGAAGACCATGCGCTTCCAGCCGCGCACGCGAAAGCGGCGGAAGAAGATGGTCGTGTCTTCCCAGATCTCGGCGGCGCGGAAGCCCGCATTCCAGACGGTCGAATCGATCCACGAATCGATGCGCAGCAGAATGTGGCGGCTCTTCGTCGGCCGCCTGCCCGCTGTGTCACCGGCTCGCGTGTCTGCTCCCTTTTTAGGCCCTTTTTCAGGGTTGTCCGGATCCTGCACGTCCTGTATTCCCGCCTGATCGCGCTTGCCTCATGTCCGGTCGCCGGAAAGCGACGAAAGCGCGAGGCCACTAGGCCCAAAGCTCTCCGATACCAGGAGCATGCTGAAGAATTGATTGATTTTGTCGCGGATAACAAGAGAGATAGAGTGGCGGTCACGTGAATTTGCGGGCCGCTGTTGCAAGAAACGGACGATGAACGATCTGCCCTTCTGGAAGAGCAAGACGCTTGCCGAAATGACCACCGCCGAATGGGAAAGCCTCTGCGACGGCTGCGGCCTCTGTTGCCTCAACAAGCTCGAGGAATGGGATCGCGGCGATATCTATTTCACCTCGGTCAGATGCAAGCTGCTCGACGGCCAAAGCTGTCGCTGCTCCAGCTATGAGAACCGCTGGGATTTCGTGCCGGACTGCGTGCAACTGACCAGGGAGAACGTGCCCGAGATCGCCTGGCTGCCGCCGACCTGCGGCTACCGGCTGATAAACGAGGGTCGCGATCTCTATTGGTGGCATCCGCTTGTCTCCGGCGATCCCGAGACCGTCCATGCCGCCGGCATTTCCGCGCGCGGTCGCACGATCAATGAAAACGAGATCGATGTCGAGGATCTCGAGGATTACGTCGTCGACTGGCCGCTGACCGTGGGCGCGGAAAAGGACGAGGAAGAAGCGTGAGCGGCCGTCAGGATTTCACTGCTGACAGGAAGCGCCGCAATTCCCTCTCCACATAGGCGGCCACCGGACCGTCAGCGCCAAATCCCCACCAGGTGAGCGAACCCTGCCATTGTGCCAGCATCAGCCGGGCGATCGTCTCCGGCGCATCCGCCGATCCGAAACAGCGGGCGATCGCCGCCGTCAGCGCCGTTCCCCAGGCCGCACCGCGGGCGCGCAGCACCGGATCGCGAAAATCCTCGCGCAGTACCAGCATCAGCCGGGCGATCGTCTCCGGCGCATCCGCCGATCCGAAACAGCGGGCGATCGCCGCCGTCAGCGCCGTTCCCC
Organism: Rhizobium sp. MHM7A; assembly: GCF_005862215.1. Classification (NCBI taxonomy): domain Bacteria; kingdom Pseudomonadati; phylum Pseudomonadota; class Alphaproteobacteria; order Hyphomicrobiales; family Rhizobiaceae; genus Rhizobium; species Rhizobium sp. MHM7A. The sequence continues at coordinate 91,664 of NZ_VCHT01000003.1, read as the reverse complement.
AGGCCGCACCGCGGGCGCGCAGCACCGGATCGCGAAAATCCTCGCGCAGTACCAGCAATCCCTCGCCATAGGCGGCGGCATCATCGCCGTAATCCTGCGACAGGCCGACAAGGAGCGCGACGGCGCCGTCCGGCGTCTTCGGCAGGGTGTCTGCGAGCTTTGCCGTCTGCGCATCCAGCCGGTCCCAGGCATAGAGCAGGGCTGCGCGCAGCATAGCCGCCTTTGTCGCGAACCGCTGCACCAGGGTCGAGCCGGAAAGCCCGCTCGCTTTCGCCACCGCGGCAAAAGTCGCCGCATCCGGCCCTTCGGCATGGATCAGCGCCAGCACCATGGCGAGAAGCTGTTCGTCGGAAAGGGTGCGGCGGCGCGGCATCAAATACCTCTTGCTTTCATTCTGAATATGAACGAACATTCGTTTATATTCAACTGGAGTCGGTCGCGACCGGCCGGTTTTCGTTCTAGCGTGGAGGATGGAGGAGTGACAGCGGACTTGCGGGATAAAGTGGCTTTGGTAGCGGGCGCCACGCGCGGCGCCGGCCGAGGCATTGCGGTCGAACTCGGCGCTGCCGGCGCCACCGTCTATGTCACTGGCCGCACGACGCGCGTCCAACAGTCCGACTATGCTCGGCCGGAAACGATCGAGGAGACGGCCGAGCTGGTAACTTCGGCGGGCGGCAAGGGCATTGCCGTGCAGGTGGATCATCTCGTTCCGCAGCAGGTCGAGGCGCTCGTTGCGCAAATCCGAACGGAGGCCGGCCGGCTCGACATTCTCGTCAACGACATCTGGGGCTGCGAAAACCTGTTCGAATGGGACAAGGCGGTTTGGGAGCATTCGCTGGACAAGGGCCTGCGCATGCTGCGGCTCGGCATCGAGACGCACCTGATCACAGCCCATTATGCGCTGGCGCTGATGATCGAGCGGCCGGGCGGGCTGCTGGTGGAGGTAACCGACGGCACGGCCGAATACAACGCCACGCATTACCGGCTTTCGCCCTTCTACGACCTCGTCAAGACGGGCGTCACCCGCATGGCCTGGGCGCATGCGCAAGATCTGGCCAAACACGGCGCCACTGCGGTTTCGATCACGCCGGGCTGGCTGCGCTCCGAAATGATGCTGGAGGCCTACGGCGTGGACGAGGAGCATTGGCGCGACGCCACCAAGGCGCAGCCGCATTTCGCCATTTCCGAAACTCCGCGCTTCGTCGGCCGGGCGATCGCGGCCCTGGCAGCCGATCCTGACCGCACCCGCTGGAACGGCCACTCGCTGTCGAGCGGCGAGCTGGCCAAGGCATATGGTTTCGACGACATCGACGGGTCGCGGCCGGATTGCTGGCGCTACCTGGTGGAAGTGCAGGAGCCGGGCAAACCGGCTGACGTGACCGGCTACCGGTGAGGCTGACCGCCGCCCTTCGGGGCGCCGCTGCCCTGAGGCGCGGTTTGGGCCGCCGTCTTCATCTGGCCGGCGAAGCTGGTCTCCGGCTTCGTCGCCAGCTTGTCCTTCTTCGGCTTGCGAGCCTCGCGATTGCTTCTCAGCTGACCTTTTGCCATGGATGGATCTCCCTTTGGATCGGAATTGAAAGCCGTTGCCCGCGCGTCACCGGCCGGCGGAATTGGCCGGCGGCTTGGCTCGGCGCTCGCGCGGCAATCCCTGGATCGCATAGCGGTTGCAGACGGGGGTGACCGGTTTCGGTTGCTTCTTCGGTTTGCCGAAATGGTATTCGAGCGCCCGCAAGAGCATGGCCGGCGAGTTGACGCCCTCCTGGAACAATTTGATCAGCAGCATGGCTGCGGCGTTGCAGGTCTCTTCGTCGCGGGTCGGGATTCTTGTTTTGTAGCCGGCGGCATCGAGCACGCCCTGAAGCATGTCGAGATCGGACGACGTCAGATATGGCTTATCGGAAGTGGAAGACATCGAAGTCCTCCTTTCGTCGGGGCGGGGGTGTGACACCCTCTCGGCAGCGCCCGTGCAATGGCTGCCGAAGCTGAAACAATGCGCCTTTCGCCAGGGCAACGCAACGGGATTGTTGCAACGGACAGCGGCTCCGGCGCAGGCGCGGCCCGCACCATTCGCGGTGCGGGCCGTGACGATCATTCCGCCGCCTGGTGGGCAGGCGGGCGGGCGAGGGATGTCCGCGGCCCGGCGGCCGCAAGCAGGGTGACGGCGACGGCAAGCAGCGCCACGAAGGCGATGCCGGCGGCATAAGGATCCCATCCGAATTGCGGCGCGGCGGCAAAGACCGCCGAGGCAGCCGCAAGCACGATGCCGCCGCCGATCTGGAAGGAGGCGAAGAGCAGCCCGGAAGCAAGTCCGGACCTGTCGTCCTCGACATCGGAAAGGGCTGCGACCTGCACGGAGGGGTAGGTCAGGGCATAGCCGAGGCCGAGCAGGATCTGCGACAGGATGACGAGCAGGATCGGATTGACAGATCCGAAGGCCGTCACCCAGAAGACGTAGCTCAGCGCCTGCAGGCCGACACCCGCCGCCATCAGTCCGGCGGCGCCGCGGTTTTGCGCGATCGTGGCGAAGCGCGGCGCCAGGAACATCACGAAGACGCCGCCGAGGGCAAAGCAGAAACCGGTGGTAAAGGCCGACCAGCCGATGACGTTCTGATAATAGAGCGTCGCCAGGAATTGGAAGCCGACATAGGCGCCCTGAAAGAGGGCGGCAATCGCATTGGCATGCCGCAGCCTCGCCCTGCGGAAGATGCCGAGCGGCACCATCGGATCGGCATGGCGTGCTTCGACGGCGAGGAAGAGCAGGATCAGCACCAGCGAGGCCGCAAGCGAAGCCCAGGTCGCAAAAGCCTGCCAGCCAACCGCCGCGGCATTGGTGATGCCGAAGACGAAGAGCAGCAGTCCTGGCGTGATCGTCATCGCGCCGGCCCAGTCGAAGGCGGGCCGGACTCCGGTCCTCTTCTGGTCGGCCGGCAACGCCAGCGGCGCCAGAACCAGCGTCAGGATGGCCACCGGCGCACCCATGACTAGCGTCGCCCGCCAGCTGAAGATCGTCGCCGCCCCACCGAGCACCATGCCGAGCACGAAGCCCGTCGCGCCGGTGGAGGCGAAGACACCGAGCGCTTTTGCCCGCGCGCTTCCCTCGCCGAAGACTGAGAGCAGCAGCGCCAGGGCGGCAGGTGCGGTGAAAGCGGCGGCTATGCCCTTGATCAGCCGCGCCGCGATCAAGGTTGGGCCGCTGTCGACGAAGCCGCCGGCGATGCTGGCGGCGGCAAAGACCGCCAGCGACCACAGAAAGACCCGGCGATGGCCAAAGACGTCGGCAACTCGGCCGCCGAGCAGCAGGAAGCCGCCATAGCCGAGCACATAGGCGCTGACGGCCCATTGCAGCGAGGTTGCCTTCATGCCGAGCTCGGCCTGGATGGCGGGGAGGGCTACGCCGATGGTGGAGACGTCCATGGCGTCGAGGAAATTGGCGGTGCAGAGCAGGAGCAATGCCAAGCCCGCTCCGCTTCGCGATTTGGAAAGTGTCATCAAAATCGTTCCTTCTTTGCTGCCGCCTCGTCGGAGGGAGGTTGCCGGGCGGCAGGGAACGAGAAAATGTACAGCTTCCTTTCCTATTGCAAATTGATAGTAGCCATGCCAGGTATTACTGGTGATGATGAATGACGCCACACTTCGAAAGATCGACCTCAATCTGCTGCTCGCTTTTTCGGTGCTGATGCAGGAGCGCAATGTCAGCCGTGCCGCCGAGCGCCTGCTACTCGGACAGCCGGGCCTCTCGGCCGCCTTGCGGCGCCTGCGCGAGGCGCTGGATGACGAATTGTTCGTGCGCGTCGGCCGCGGCCTGCAACCGACGCCGCGCGCCCTTTCCATCGCGCCGGCGATCGAGGATGCGCTGTCGGGCATCGAACGCGCCATCCGACCGCAGGCCGAATTCGATCCGGCAATCTGGCACGGCGAGTTCCGGATCGGCATGTGCGACAATCTGGAATCGGCGTTCTTCGGGCCCCTTGCCGCCCGCTTGCTTGAGCTCTCGCCGGGCGCCCGGCTGATAGGCATAGCTTCGGACAAGCGCGACGCCGCCCGCCGGCTGGACGAGGGCGTCTTCGACTTCAGCGTCTCGGTGCACGACGAGCCGGCCTCCTGGCATATCCGTGCGCCGCTGTTCAATCAGACTTCGATCTGCATCTACGATCAGGCCCAACTGAGATTGCAGGCGCCGCTCAGGATCGAGGACTTTGCCAACGCCGCGCATGTCACCGTCTCCTTCGAGGGCAATGCCTCGACGACAATCGATATCGCCCTCGGCCGCACCGGCCACAGCAGGCGTGTGGTGGCAACCGTGCCGCGCTTTTCCGCTCTGCCGACGGCGCTGCGTGCGATGCCCGCCATTGCCGTCGTGCCGGAATCGATCGGCCGCTGCATGGCGCAGCTGCATGGGCTGACGATCTGCGAGCCGCCGCTTTCGTTGCCAACGGATCCGGTGACGATGCTTTATCGCCGGGTCGACCAGGCCGATGGCCGGGCACTCTGGTTCCGCCGACTGTTTCTCGACGTCGCCGCCGAGGCGCTTCAGGCTTCCGGGTGCCGCGTGTCGATCTCAAGGGCTGCGGCCTGACGGCCGGTCAAATCTCGCCTTTATGGAAATAGGCTTCGAGGCGGTAGCCGTCCGGATCGACGACGAAGGCGGCGTAATAGAAGCGGCCGTAATCCGGCCGGATGCCCGGTTCGCCATTATCGGAGCCGCCGGATGCGATCGCGGCCGCGTAGAAGCCGTCGACCGCGGCCTCATTCGGTGCAACGAAGCAGAAATGCAGCCCGGATTGCATGTCCGCGACGACAGGATGCGCAACCTGCATCACCCAGAGGCCGACCTCTTCCGAGCCGTAGCCGATCATGCCGTCGGAATTCGACAGGCGCTCATATCCGAGCGGCGCCAGCGCCGCATCGTAGAAGCGGCGGGCTCTTTCGAGATCTTTGACGCCGATGGAGATGTGATCGAACATGGGCCGCAACTCCGTTCATACCAGGACTGAACGGCAGCATCTTTCAACGACCGCTCCAAGTCAACGAACGAACTTGCCTCGTTCATAGGCGCCGATGCGATGCTACTGCAACTGCGGCTTTTTCAGAAAGCTGTTGCGATCGGCGGATTTGACCCGCAGCCAGGCTTCCCGGCCGTTCCGCAGGATCCGAATCGGAATCTCGGCGCCGGCGGGGCCGCTGCTCCAGAGCTTGCGGTAGAAATCGGCTAGGCCATCGACCTCTTCGTCGCGGATCTCCGAAATGATATCGCCCTGACGCAGGCCCGCCTGGGCGGCCGGACCGCCTTCCGCCACGCTCATCACCACCACGCCGCCATTGCTTTCGGCGGAGAACGCGCCGAGCCAGGGTCGGGGCGGCTTGTTGACCTGGCCGCGGTTCAAGAGATCGTCCAGGATCGGCGGCAAGAGATCGATCGGAACGACCATATTGATGTCGGCGATCTCGCCGTCCTGGCTCATCTGCAGGCGGAGTGAACCGATGCCGAGAAGCTTGCCATCTGCGCCGATCAGGGCCGCGCCGCCCCATGCGGGATGGGCCGGTGCGGTAAAAATTGCCTCCTCCAGCAGATATTCCCAATAGCCGGCGAATTCCTGCCGGGCCACGATGTTTGCCTGGACATATTCGCCGATGCCATCGGCAAGCACGACGGGATCGCCGGGCTTGGCCGCGGCCGCATCGCCGAAATCGGCGGTCGGGGCTTTCAGCACGCCGAGCGCCTGCACCAGACCAAAGCCGCTCTCCTGGTCATAGGCAAGCGGATGGGCGGGAACCACCTGGCCGTCGCGGGTCGTCAGCCAGACTTCCTCGGCCTCTGTGATGAGATAACCGATGGTCAGTACCAGCCCATTGTCGCGAATGACCACGCCGCTGCCCTCCCGGACGGTGCCCAGGGTCTCCGCCGTGAAGGCATCTTCCGGAATGGAGGAACGGACGGCCACGACTGACCGCAGGATCGGATCGATATTCATGCTTTCATCCCGATGCGCGCCGGCGCAAGGTTGACGGCCGGCACATTCTTCCTTGAATAGGTAAGAGAATGGTCGGCGGCTGCAAGACTATGCCGAACGGAATTTAGGCGCGCCGATGCGATCGTCCGCTGCTGGCTGCACCAATCAAGGTTGAGCGCCAATATTGTTCCGCATCTTATCATCGGCCTGCTGAGCGTCACCATATTGTCGCGGCGAGCACCCCATCACCCGCTTGAAAGCGGTGCTGAATGCGCTTTCGGAATCGTAACCGAGCGATAGGGCGACGCTCGCAATTGCTTCGGTCGAATTTGCCAACCGGTCTCCCGCCACGAGCATGCGCCAGCGCGTCAGGTAATCCATCGGGGCCAGCCCGACCTTTGCCTTGAAATGGAGAGCAAAGGTGGACCGGGACATCGATGCCCGTTCCGCCAGCGACTGCAATGTCCATTTGCGGGCCGGATCGGCATGCATGGCCCCGAGAGCCGCACCGATTCGCCTGTCGGTGAGTGCGAAAAGCCAGCCGATGCCGCGGGCGTCCGGCGATGCGATATGGAGGCGCAACACCTGCATGAGCATGACATGGGCGAAATGCTCCGCCATCAGAAAACCGCCGGGCTGCCCGTCGCGCAGTTCGCGCGTCATCCGATCGAGCGACCAGCGTAGCACGGCGGCGTGATCGGAATCCCTTTTCACATGAACGATTGGCGGCAGGATGGCGAGCAGGATGTCCGAATTCCCTCCCGAAAAGGAAAAACGGCTGCCAATCAGGAAGAACTCGCCTCCACCGTTGCAAGTCGCAATCCCGTCTCGGGCAATCGAATAGATCACGTCGGACGGAATCGCTTCGACAGATGGATCGCTGGCGAGACGAAAGGCCCGGCTGCTTGTCAGCAGAAAACAGTCGCCTTCCTCCAGCCGGATGGCTTCGGCAACACCATCGACGGTGAGCCAGCACGAGCCTGAAATGACTGCGTTGAACTTGATGCCATCAGGAGGCGGAAAATCGATCGCCCAGTCGCCACCGGCCGCAAGCCCCGCGGAAACATAGCTTCGCGGTTTGAGCAGGGCGAGGACGTTGGATAAGGGGTCCATGCTGAGATCCGGACGATGGCGAAGAGATGGCGGACTTTAACGCATAGATCGTCTGATCGCCACACCCTATTTTCGCGACTGTCCTCCTGACAACGAGCAGAAACAAAGGCAATCATCATGAACGACAAACAAGTGCCTATCGGCTCCGGATTTGGAGCCCGCACGACCGCCGTTGAGGTTGTGGCCGGTCTCGATCTTTCCCGCAAGTGCGCCATCGTCACCGGCGGCCATTCCGGCCTCGGGCTAGAGACCACGCGCGCTCTGGCGGGCGCCGGCGCTAAGGTAATCATCGGCGCAAGGAACATTGAAGCGGCGCGATACGCCGTCGCCGGCATCGATGGCGTGCAGGTCGAACGGCTCGATCTCTCCGATCTTGAGAGCGTCGGCCGCTTCGCCGAGCGCATCGTCGCGTCCGGCCGCGGCATCGATATCCTCATCAACAGCGCCGGCATCATGGCCTGCCCGCAGACCCGCGTCGGCGATGGATGGGAGGCGCAATTCGCAACGAACCATCTCGGCCATTTCGCTTTGGTGAACGGCGTTTGGCCGGCAATCTCGCGGAATGCCCGTGTCGTTTCGGTTTCATCAGGCGGTCATCAGATCTCCGGAATCCGATGGGACGACGTGCAGTTCGAGGCCGGGTACGACAAATGGCAGGCCTATGGCCAGTCGAAGACTGCCAATGCGCTTTTCGCCCTGCATCTGGACAGGCTCGCGCGCGGCGCCGGCATCCGCGCCTTCTCGCTGCATCCGGGCAAGATCCTCACGCCGCTGCAGCGCTATCTTTCACGGGAGGAAATGGTGGGTGCGGGCTGGATCGACGCGAATGGCAATCCCATCGACCCGACATTCAAGACACCATCGCAGGGCGCCGCCACGCAGCTATGGGCGGCGACCTCGCCTCAGCTCGAGGGAATGGGGGGCCTTTATTGCGAAGATTGCGATGTTGCGGACCGCGCGATCGATGGGAAGCCGGGCGGTGTGAGCGATCACGCCACCGACCCCGAGCAGGCCGAACGGCTGTGGGTCTTGTCGGCGAGGCTGACCGGCATCGACGCCTTTGCGGCGTCATCGATTCAATGATGCATCCGGTCGGCCGTCAGAGCCTCCAACGCAGAGGCTGACTTTTCTCGTGACAGCGATGAGATGCAACAATATACGGTCAATGTACCTATCAGAATGACCGGATCACGAATGAAAGACTGGCATCCAGATCTCAGCCGCAGCAGCAGCCCGCGTTACATGGCGATCGCCGATCTGATCGAAATGGATCTGCGCAGCGGCCATCTGATGGCCGGTGACCGTCTGCCGCCGCAGCGTGAACTTGCCAAGCGGCTGAACGTCGATTTCACGACAGTGGCGAGAGGTTACGTCGAGGCGCAGAAGCGCGGTCTCGTGGATTCCCATGTCGGCCGGGGCACTTTCGTCACTGGCGCTGCGCTCACGCAGCGCCAGGATTTGCGCGATACCGCGCCCGACCCCGCCGCGCGTCCGTCGTCGACTTTTCGATGAACCTCCCGCCGGAGCCGGACGATCCGGAGTTGATCGCACGCATGCGTGAGGGCATCTCGGCAGTGGCGGCGAGCCTCGTCCCGCTTCTGCGCTATCAAGGCTTCGGCGGCTCCGGCATGGACAAGGAGGCTGCCGCCGCCTGGCTCGGCCGCCGGGGCCTGATGCCTTCGCAGGAGCGGATCTTCGTCACGCCGGGCGCCCATCCGGCCCTGCTGGCGATCTTCGGCCTGCTGGCAAAGCCCGGCGAGACCGTGCTTTCAGAAGTCACCACTTATCCCGGTATGCGCTCGATCGCAGCACAGTTGCGGCTCAATCTTGTCGGCCTGCCGATGGACGGGGACGGTATCCTGCCGGATGCTTTGGCCGGGGCCTGCGAAAGGTTGGAGCCGAAGGCGCTCTATCTCAATCCGACGCTGCAGAACCCGACGACGCTGACGATCCCCGCTCTCCGCCGAGAGCAAATCGCAGCCGTCGCCCGCAAATATCGTCTGCCAATTGTCGAAGACGATGCCTATGGCTTCATTCCGGAGGAAGGGCCTGCGCCGCTTGCGGCAACGGCGCCCGATCTGACCTGGCATATCGGCGGCCTGGCGAAATGCCTCGGCGCCGGCCTGCGCCTTGCCTATGTGGCGGCGCCCGACACCAGGGCGGTGTGGCCCTTCGTCAGCGCCATGCGCGCCAACAATGTCATGGCCTCGCCGTTGAATATGGCGCTCGCCACCCGCTGGATCGAGGACGGCACGGCCGATGCGATCCTGCGCTTCATCCGCGCCGAGGCCGGCGCCCGCCAGCAGATGGTCGCCGCCATCCTGCCTGCCGACAGCTACCGCGCCGATCCGCTCAGCTTCAATATCTGGTTGCCTCTGACCAACGGCTGGACCCGTTCCACCTTCGGCAGCCATATGCATTCCTCCGGCATCGGTGTGGTGGCAAGCGATGCCTTCACGGTCGAGGGCACCGCGCCCGAGGTCGTCCGGGTCTGCCTCGGCGGCCCGATCGCACGGGAGAAGTTGTGGGGTGCGTTGGAGTTCATGGCCCATGCGCTCGAAGGCCCGCCGGAGATGGCGGCCTCGTTCTTCTGATCCGGCGATCGCGGCCTGGCATGCCCCAGGCAGGCCGCTCCTCGAATGACCTGCCCTGATTAGTTACCGGGCTTATGCGGCAATCTGACAGATTGATTGGTGTCGCCCGGGCAATGTATTTGTATTGAAGGCATACATTGCGCTGAATTGAATGGGGCCACCAGATAGGACAGTCATCATGGACACCGAATATCCCGCGCTTCCTCCGATGCAGACCGGCGTCAGGGGACGCTGCCCGCGCTGCGGACATGGCCATATGTTCAAGGGCTTCCTGACGCTGCAGCCGCAGTGCGAAGCCTGCGGCCTCGATTACTCATTCGCAGATCCGGCCGACGGCCCGGCCTTCTTCGTCATCTGCTTCGCCTGCATTCCGAGCGTGCTGCTCGGCGTCTGGCTGGAGGTGGCGTTTTCGGCACCGATCTGGGTGCAGCTTCTTGTCACCGGCCCATTCATGCTCGCCACCTGCATTCCGCCGCTCAGGCCGCTGAAGGGCTGGCTGGTCGCAAGCCAGTATTTCTACAAGGCGGAAGAGGGCAAACTAGCCTGAAGCTGCGGCCTATCTCAGCGTCGCGCGCAGGCGCGGCGTCGTGAAATCGATGAGCGCGCGCAATTTCAGCGGCACCAACCCCTGCGAGGGGTAGACGAGATGCACCGGCGCCGGCTGCGGTTCGAAATCGGCAAGCAGCGGCACCAGCAGGCCTGCGGCCTCGGCTTGTGCGGCTTGGTAGGAGAGCACGCGCGTGATGCCGAGACCGGCGACGGCGGCATCCACGGCCGCCTCCGCGGTGTTGACCGCAAGCCTTGAGCGGATTGCCACGACGAGCTCCCGTTTGCCCTCCACGAATGTCCAGCTGCGCGTGGAGGCCATGCCCTCGAAAGTGATGCAGTCATGGGCGGAAAGATTGCTGGGGTCGCGGATTGCGGCGTGCCGGGCGACATAATCCGGGCTTGCATAGACCGTGCGGCGGATCGCGCCGAGCCTTGTGGCAATCAGGTTGCTGTCGGCCAGGTTGCCGATCCGGAGCGCGAGATCAATATGATCCTCGACGAGGTTCGCCAGCCGGTCGCCCAGCATCAGCCGCAGATTGATTTCAGGATAGGCCTTCAGAAAATCCACGACGACCGGCAGGACATGCAGCCTCCCGAAGACGATCGGCGCCGTCATCGTCAGTTCACCCTTCGGTGCGCTGTATTCGCCGGCCGCCGTCCGTTCCGCCTCTTCCACCCGGTTGAGAATTTCCCGTGCCGCCTCGACATAGGAGCGGCCGGCCTCCGTCAGCGCGATCTTCCGGTTGGTTCTTTGCAAGAGCCGCGCGCCGAGATGCGCTTCCAGTTCCGAAACCTTGCGGCTGACGGTGGCAAGCGGCGAGCGCAGATGCCGGGAGGCGGCCGACAGGCTGCCTTGTTCGACGACGGTGAGAAGCACTGTCATGGCTTCGAGGCGGTCCATGCTGTCCTTCCATAAATTGGAAATCCCTCTCTCAGATTAGCATTCTACTGCATCTCAATGGAAGGTCGTAGATTCGCTGCCGATGGTCCCGAGCAGCCATCGCCAATCGCGTTCGTTCACAGAGGAGCCATCATGAAACTCTACCATCACCCGCTGTCCGGCCATTCGCATCGCGCCCATCTTTTCCTGTCGCTGCTTGGTGTGTCCTATGAACTGGTCGAGGTCGACATGGCGGCGGGCGCCCACAAGGCGCCGGATTTCCTCAAGCTCAATCCGTTCGGCCAGGTGCCGGTTCTCGATGATGATGGCACGGTCATTGCCGATTCATCCGCCATCCTCGTCTATCTCTCGCGCAAATACGGCCGCACCGACTGGCTGCCGGAGGAAGCGGTTGCGGCGGCGCGGATACAGAAATGGCTGTCAGTCGCCGCGGGCGAGATCGCCTACGGGCCCTGTGCGGCCCGCCTGATCACCGTCTTCGGGGCCGATTTCCGCACGCAGGAGGTGATTGCCCGGGCGCACCGCATCCTCGCCCTGGTCGAGGCGGAGCTCGGCGCCCGCAGCTTCCTGCTCGGCGACAGGCCGACCATCGCCGATATCGCGCTTTACAGTTACATCGCCAATGCGCCGGAGGGCAACGTCGATACCTCGGCCTATCCGAGCGTCCGCGCATGGCTTGCGCGCGTCGAGGCGCTGCCGGGTTTCGTCGGCTTTCGCAAGACGAAGATCGGTCTTGCCGCATGAACAGCCGCCGGGGCGGATTGCCGTCCCGGCCTCCCGATGATCCCGAAAGGAGGCCATGATGCTGAACGAGACAGGACAGGATGCCGCATCGCCCTGGCACGAGGGTGAACTTGCAATGCAGCGCAGTATCGGCGTGGTCGAACGCATGGACGGGCCGGGGCGCAATTTCATCCGCAAGGCCATGCCGGAACAGCACCGCGCCTTCTTTCCAATGCTGCCTTTCGTGGTGCTCGGCGCGGTCGACGCCAGGGGCGATGTTTGGGCGACGGTGCGGGCGGGACGGCCGGGGTTCATGTCCTCGCCGGTGCCGGAAGCTCTCGACGTCGAGCTGCGGCGCGATCCGGACGATCCTGCCGATGCAGGCATGGAAGATGGAGACGCGATCGCGCTGCTCGGCATACAGCTTGAGACCCGCAGGCGCAATCGGCTGAACGGCGTCATCCGCAGGACGGATGCCGAGGCTTTCCGCCTGCGGGTCGACCAGAGCTTCGGCAACTGCCCGCAATATATCCAGCCGCGCTCAGCCGCCTTCGTCCGCGATCCCGATATGCCGACAACGATCCGACCGCTTCACTCCGTCAACCTCGACGACCGCGCTCGGCGCATGGTCGAGAGCGCCGATACGTTTTTCGTCGCCTCCTATGTCGATCGTGACAACGGTGAGCGGCAGGTGGATGTCTCCCATCGTGGCGGCAGTGCCGGCTTCGTGCGGCTCGGCGCCGACGGCGTGCTGACCATCCCTGATTTTCCCGGCAATCGGTTCTTCAACACGCTCGGCAATCTTCTCGTCAACCCCACGGCCGGGCTGGTCTTCGTCGATTTCGAAACCGGCGATATGCTGCAGATGACCGGAAGCGCCGAAATATTACTGTCCTCCCCTGAGATCGCCAGCTTTGAAAGGGCCGAAAGGCTGTGGCGGTTTATGCCTGAAAACATCGTGTTTCGTCCGGATGCTCTGCCGTTGCGCTGGGGCCGCAATCTCGACCGTTGAGAAGAGACTGCATCATGCCGCTTGCAAGTCATTGTACCGATGAGTACAATGATGACAGATCAGTACAGGAGAGAGAGCATGTCCAGCCTCGTCCCGCCCTTCAGCCTCGAGACTGCCACCCGCAAGGTCCGTCTTGCCGAGGACGGCTGGAACAGCCGTGATCCCGAGCGCGTCTCGCTCGTCTATGCGCCGGACAGCCGTTGGCGGAACCGCGCCGAATTCATCACCGGCCGAGCCGAGATCGTTGCTTTCCTCACCCGCAAATGGGCCAAGGAGCTGGATTACCGGCTGATCAAGGAAATCTGGGCCTTTACCGACAATCGCATCGCCGTGCGCTTTGCCTATGAATGGCACGATGACAGCGGCAACTGGTTTCGCTCCTATGGCAATGAGAATTGGGAATTCGACGCGACCGGCTTGATGCAGCGCCGTTTTGCCTGCATCAACGATCTGCCGATCCGGGAAACGGAGCGCAAATACCACTGGCCGCTCGGCCGGCGGCCGGATGACCATCCCGGCCTGACCGAGCTCGGCCTCTAAAGGACGTCGCGATCTTTCAGCTTCGTTCGCCGCGCTTTGGGTGTTTGATTTTCCGCATGTCTCGCAAAACCGCTGCACGCTTTTGCGCGAGATGCTCTAGAACAGGATGAATTCAGGCCGGTGAAGACCGTCTACGAACGCGCCGATATCATACCGCTGCTCGCGGAAACCTTTCGCGAGCTCGGATATGAGGGCGCCACTCTCAGCCGCATCACGGAACGCACGGGCATCGGCAAGGGCAGCCTTTATCATTTCTTCCCCGGCGGCAAGGAGGAGATGGCCGGCGCCGTGCTCGCCGATGTGGATGCCTGGTTCGAACAGGCGATCTATCGGCCGCTGAGGGATGACGACGCCCGTCAGGCGATTGCGGCGATGTGGGTCAATGTGAATGAATATTTCCGCGCCGGCGGCCGCATCTGCCTCGTGGGCGCCTTCGCACTCGACGACACGCGCGAGCGGTTTTCTTCGGCGATCGGCGATTATTTCTTGCGCTGGATCGACGCGTTGCGTTCGGCGCTTATGCGGGCTGGCTGTTCTGAGACAGAGGCGCAGACGCTTGCTGAAGAAGGCGTCTGCGGCATTCAAGGCGCGCTGGTCCTGTCGCGCGCGCTCCGAGATGGAAAAGTGTTCACCCGGTCGCTGGAAACGCTGGCGAACCGGCTTGAAACTGCGACGCGATGAGGGCAGGCCGTACATCCAAGCCGCTTTGCTTGTATCTCTCAGCGCTGTTGTTGCGGCTGCTGGGCCGGGCGCGCATTTTCCCGTTCAGGACGAATCTGGCGCCACTCATTTTCCATCTGGTCGACGACATGCTGGGGAATGGTGGTTTGTGTGTTGGCTGGCGTTTGCATCGGAAGTCTCCTCTTGTGGTGGTAGGGCTTCGGGGCGAAAATATGCATTGCACAAGACAAAAGGCGTGTAAATCAGGGGCTTAGGAACTTTAAACGATTAAGTTTTATTTTAATCGATTAAGACGCTTTTAACCATGAAATTCACAGGAAGCGCGGAATGGTTGTCCACATGGATCGGATATTCTTTTTTGATGCGGTGCGGCAAGAGCTCTTCAAAGGAGAACTGACTCAGCCTCAGGTAGTGGGTATGACGGCGATCCTCGATGCCTGGCAAAAACGGTTCGCTCAGGCCGACCTCCGGTGGCTCGCCTATATCCTTGCGACCGCCTATCATGAAACTGCCTATACGATGCAGCCGGTGCGCGAGACGCTGGCTGAAAGCGATATGCGCGCGGTCGAGATCCTCGAGGCCGCCTTTGCCGCAGGCAGGCTCTCCTGGGTGACGACGCCCTATTGGCGGCCGGATGAGGATGGCCGCTGCTGGCTCGGGCGCGGCCTGGTGCAGCTCACCCACAAGCGCAATTACGAGACGATGAGCGCGCTGACCGGCATCGATCTGGTGGCTGAACCCGGTCGGGCGATGGAAATGGATGCGGCCGTGACGATCCTGATCGAAGGCATGCTGCAGGGCAGCTTTACCGGCCACAAACTCGCCGATCACCTGAATGCCACGACCGAGGACTGGGTAAATGCGCGCCGCATCGTCAACGGCACCGACCGGGCCGAGAAGCTCGCGGATTATGCCATGGCCTTCAATGTGGCGCTGCGTCCGGATGCCGCTCGGGGTGGGCCCCGCGGTTGAAGGCCTGAGGCGCGCGTGTTATCGCGCAGGCCGACCTCTGAAATCTGACAGGAGCTTCCGCGTGATCCGCCATATCGTCTTCTTCACCGTGCAGGAGGAACATCTGGAAGAGGTGAGGGCGGGACTTTCGATCCTGACCGGAATTCCACACGCGCGGCTGCTGGAAATCGGCACCAATGTGAAAACCGATCAACTGGGCACCGAGGTCGATCTTGTGGTCTATGGCGAATTCGACGATGAGGCGGCACTCGCTGCTTATAAAGCGCACCCCGATTACCAACGCTCGATCGAGCGCGTGCGCCCGCTCCGGGAAAAACGCATCGCTGCCGATTACGACAGCCGCACGGCCGTCACGCGTCCGCTCTGATTTCGGCAGGCGATTGGTCTCAAGTTGGATCTTGTTAATATATCAAGCAGATGAGCGATTTTCTGGAATCGAGCCGTCGGCAGTTGAATGAAGTTCTGAGCCACCGGAGGCAGGTTTCGAAAAAGCCGGGGCAAGCGATTCAAAAGATTCGCGAACGGCCCGAATCCATGCCTCACGAAATGGCCGGGCTCGGCTGCGAGACCCGCGCGCCGCGCACCAACGCCATCAGCATCGCCACAAAGGTCAGGGACAACGCCGCGAGGACGGCTGCGGCGAAGAGCGCCGGGCCGGTGCCGGCGCGATCGAGGATGGCCGTGAAGACGACGGGGGCGACGGCATTGCCAAGGTTTTGCGGCAGCGACAGTCGGGCCGATTGCAGGCCGAATTCGCGCGGCGAGAACAGGGCCAGCGGCAGGAGCGCGCGCGCAACAGTCATGACGCCGGCGCCGAAGCCGTAGAGCAGGATGAAGGTAACGAGCACCGGCGTCGAAGGACTGACGACCAGCATTATCAGGAAGCCCGCCAGCATCAGGCCGATACCCATGGCGGCGCTGAGGATCGGATTGCCGCGCCGGCCGAGCAGCATGTCGAGGAAACGCGCCGAGATGCCGAGGATGCCTCGGGCCGAACCGAGCTGCAGCGCGAAGGCCGGCGAGGCGCCGGACTGGCGGAAGATTTCGAGCAGCGATGGCGAGATGCCGAAGGTGATGAAGGTGGTGATGGTCGTCGAGGCAGCGATCAGCAGAAAGGCCTTACGCTGCGCCGCCTTCGACAGCGGCACTGGGGCGATGTCGGCCGCGCCGCCGTCGACCTGGACAGCGATCGGTTTGGGTAGGGCGAAAAGATGCAGCGGCAGGCATATGAAGAATTGCAGCGCCGCGCAGATAAGGAAGGTCAGGCGCCACCCGAAGGCCTCGTTGAGCAGGCTGAGGATCGGCCAGAAGACGGCGCTCGAAAGCCCCGTGAACAGCATCAGGATGGCGATGACCCGCTTGCCGTTGATCCCTTCGCGTTCGACGACGGCAGTATAGGCCGGCGCGAACAGGCCGAGCGCGCCGCCGACGCCGATCACGACCCAGGCGGCGGCATAGAGAATAATGCTGTTTGCAGCTGCAAGCAGAGAGAGGCCAAGCGCAAAGATCAGAGACGCCGCCGAAAGCACCCGGGCAGCGCCATAGCGGGCCAGCCAGCGGCCGGTCGCCGGGCCGACGATGGCGCTGACGATCATCATGATGGTCAGGCCGGCAAACGCCACCTCGTTTGCTAAGCCAAGATCCGGAGCCACGATGCGGCCCATTACCCCGAGCATGTCGAAGGTCGTGCCCCAGCCGATGAGCTGGGTGATGGCGAGGACGATGACCGTCTGCGCCGAGCGGAAGCGGAAGGAATTGGGCATCGGTGCTGAAACGGCCTGAGATGCGGGAGCGGCAAAGGCATAACAGTTTCGACCGGCCGGATAAAGCGGCCGCCGTCGATTCGCGCTGCCGCCCTGCAGTTTTCTCAGATGGAGAACAAGAGGAAAGCCGACGCAATTCAAGGACGAGATGGCACACGTATAAGGTGTCCGTATCGATGCCCTGCATTGCCGTTTGACCCGTGGAAGATAGAGGCGATTCGTCGATGGCGGCCGGTTTAAGGCGACCTACGGCCGGTCGATAGCCAGAGCGACGGCAAAGCTATTGATGCAGCCTGGTGAAGCACCGTTTTGCAATGCGGGAGGGATCGCCGCTACCTGCTGTGACGGCGGTTTCCGCCGGCGGGAACCAAATGTCCAGACGGTCGAGAATGGTTCTAAACTCCCTGTATTACAGCGCATTCATTTGCCATTCAGGTCGCGTGAGTACATATTCGCACCAAGTTGGAACTACCCTTGAAAGCATAAGACATGGCCTTTCCTCTGAGCGTCGCAGTAATGGCCGCCGGACTGGTGGTATCGGCGCCCTCACCGGACGGCGCGGGCACCCTCGTCCTGCGCGTGGCGGGTGATTGCAGCGCCGCCGCAGCCCAGGTCGTCGAGCAGACGGGCGGGCAGCTTCTGTCCGTGCAACCGGTGGGAGATAGCTGCATCATTACCGTTCTCGTGTCGGGCAATGGCCAGCGTCCACGCAAGGTAACGGTAAAGGTTCCGATGTAACCGGAATCGGTCTATTCAAATGACGATCGATTGAAGCGGACGAAGGCGGACCGATGCGCATCCTGGTAGTAGAAGATGACGTCAACCTGAACCGGCAGCTTGCCGACACGCTGAAGGAGGCGGGATATGTCGTCGACCAGGCGTTCGATGGCGAAGAAGGGCATTTCCTCGGCGACACCGAACCCTATGACGCCATCATCCTCGATATCGGCCTGCCGGAGATGGACGGTGTGACGGTGCTGGAAAAATGGCGCGGGGCCGGCCGCGGCATGCCGGTTCTGATCCTGACTGCGCGCGACCGCTGGAGCGACAAGGTCGCCGGCATCGACGCCGGCGCCGACGACTATGTCACCAAACCTTTCCATGTCGAGGAAGTGTTGGCGCGTATTCGGGCGTTGATCCGGCGCGCCGCCGGCCATGCATCCTCCGAGATCGTTTGCGGACCGATACGGCTCGATACCAAGTCCTCGAAGGCGACGGTCAACGGCACGGCGCTGAAGCTGACCTCGCACGAATATCGCCTGCTCGCCTACCTCATGCATCACATGGGCGAGGTCGTCTCGCGCACGGAGCTGGTCGAGCACATGTACGACCAGGATTTCGACCGCGATTCCAACACGATCGAGGTCTTCGTCGGCCGTCTGCGCAAGAAGATGGGCGTCGACCTGATCGAAACGGTGCGCGGTCTCGGCTACCGAATCCAAGCGCCGAAACATGCGAATTAAGTCACTCACCGCACGTGTGTTGCTGCTGACCACGGTCTGGTCGACGGTGGCCCTGGTGGTGATCGGCCTGCTGATCTCGACACTCTACCGCAAGAGCGCGGAACGTGGTTTCCAGGATCTGCTGCGGGCCCAGCTCTATAACGTCATCAATTCCGTGACGATCGGCGATCAGGGGGCGTTGAGCGGCAGCCCGCAACTCGGCGATCTGCGCTTTGCCCAGCCGAAGACAGGCTGGTATTGGGTGGTGGAGCCGCTCGGCACCTATACCACCGCGCCGCTGGTGTCGCCCTCGCTCGGCTCGGCGCTCATTCCGGTCCCCTCGGTTGTCGAGGCGCCTTTCGACAAGAATTACGAGCGCTACTACCAGGTGACCGACGCCTCAGGGAACCGCGTGCAAGTCGCCGAGACCGAAGTGGTGCTCGACACGGACGGGCGCGCGGCGCGCTTCCGTGTGACCGGCAATGTCGACGTCGTCGAGGACGATGTGCGCACCTTTTCCCACAGCCTCTATCTGGCGCTCGCCGGCTTCGGCGTCGGCAGCCTGATCGTCAATGCGCTGGCGATCCTCTACGGCCTGAAACCGCTCGACAAGGCGCGTGCCGCATTGGAGCGCATCCGCGCCGGCGAGAGCGAGCAGCTGAAGGGCGACTTCCCGCGCGAAATCCTGCCGCTCGCCAACGAGGTGAATGCGCTGATCGACAGCAACCGCCGCATCGTGGAGCGGGCGCGCATGCAGGTCGGCAACCTCGCCCATTCGCTGAAGACGCCGATCGCCGTTCTCCTCAATGAGGCGCGCGTTCTCGAAAAATCCCACGGTGAACTGGTGCGCAGCCAGGCGGAATCAATGCAGGGGCAGGTGCAGTCCTATCTCAACCGGGCCCGCATCGCCGCGCAGCGCGAATCCGTGCTGGCCCGCACCGACGCCGAGCCGGCGCTGGAGCGGCTGGTGCGCGTCATGCGCCGCCTGAATGTCGACACCGAATTTGATCTCGTTGTCTCACCGCCGCATCTTGCCGTTGCCATGGAACAGCAGGATCTCGAGGAAACCGTCGGCAACCTCCTGGAAAATGCGGCGCGTTTTGCCAAGAGCAGGGTACGGCTTTCGGCCGTCGAGGCCGGCGAGGACGTGAAAGGGGCGGAGGCAAGCGCCCGCCGACGCTGGGTGGAGCTTGCCGTCGAGGATGACGGGCCCGGCCTTGAGCCCGACCAGATCCGTGAGGCGCTGAAGCGTGGCCGCAGGCTCGATGAAAGCAAGCCCGGAACCGGGCTCGGCCTTTCGATCGTCACCGAGATTTCCAACGAGTACCAGGGGCGGCTCGAGCTCTCGCGTGGCGAATGGGGCGGGCTGAAGGCGAAGCTAATCCTGCCTGGCGTCACAAAGGATGTTGCATGACCAACTGCTTGATGTCACAAAGATAGTGGCAAACGTATAGCATGCTTTGCCTTAATGCTGACACGGGGACGCTGCACTTCGATCGGCTGAATTTGACCTCTGATCGCGGTTCGACGCAATGATTCTACGCTCGCAAGGCATGATGGTTTCTGTCCTTCTTCTCGCTGTCGTGCTGTCCGGCTGCACGACGATGAAGGGCGTTGCTTCGCGCGGCATTTTTTCGAGCAAGCCGTCCGCATCGGCCGCCTTCATCACAGCGCTTCAGGGCGGCATCGTCGGCCGCAGCGGCGTGAGCTTGAGCGATAGCAACAAGCAGCGGGCGCTTGAGGCGGAATATCGGGCGCTGGAAGGGGCGGCGGTCGGCCAGCCGGTGGTCTGGAACGGCAACGACGTGACGGGCAAGGTGGTGGCGGCAGCACCCTATCAGGTCGGTTCGCAGAATTGCCGGCAATATACCCATACGCTGACCGTCGACGGCAAGGACACTGTGGCGCGGGGTGCTGCCTGCCGCAACGAAGACGGCAGCTGGTCGCCGCTCGGCTGAGATGGTTTCCGACCAGGAAAGGCCCTAAATTGCGGCGAATAGCCTCAATTCTTCGTCATTCCGGCTTTGGCAGTTGGAATGGCCGTGCGCTTCACGTATTTGGGCCGATATGCTGTTCTGGATTCTCGTTGCCGCTCTGACGGCAGCCGTCGCCGTCATCCTGCTTTACCCCCTTCTGCGCGGTGCGAGGGCGGCGCAGAGGAGGCGCGCCGGCGAGGCGGCAGTCTATCGCGACCAGTTGCGCGAACTCGACCGCGATCTTGGTGGCGGGCTGATCACCCCGGAAGAGGCTGATTACGCCAGGGCCGAGATCGGCCGGCGGCTGATCGCCGTCTCTGCCGGCGAGCCGGAGACGATAGAGAAACCGATAAGGCATCACCGCATCATCGAAGTCCTCGTCCTCTTGATCTTGCCGGTGCTCGGGCTCTGTCTTTATTTGACGACGGGCAGGCCGGACCTGCCATCGCAGCCACTGGAAGCGCGGCTGGAAAATCCCGGCAACGACGTGGCGGTGCTGATCGCCAAGGCGGAACGGCATCTGGCCCTGAATCCCGACGACGGCAAAGGCTGGGACGTGCTGGCGCCGATCTATTTCCGCACGATGCGGGTGGCCGATGCCGAGGTGGCCTACCGCAACGCGATACGGCTTCTCGGCCCGAGCCCGATCCGGTTCGACGGCCTTGCCGAGACGCTGATCACGATCTCCGAAGGGGTCGTGACGGAGGAGGCCCGCCAGGCGCTGGAACAGTCGCTGACGTTGGAGCCCGACAATCCGCGTGCCCGCTTCTACATCGCGCTCAGCTTGGAGCAGGCGGGACGAACCGACGAGGCGCGCCGGGCCTTCGAGGCGCTGGCGCAGCAATCGCCCGCCGATGCGCCCTGGCTGCCGCTGGTCAATGAGCATATCGCCAAGAATGGCGGCGCGGCTGCCCAGCCGGCGGCGCCTGGCGGACCGACGTCGGAAGACGTGGCGGCGGCTGAAAGCATGAGCGCCGGCGATCGCCAGCAGATGATCCGCGGCATGGTCGAAAGCCTCGATGCCAAACTCAGCGAGGATCCGAACAATTTCGAGGGATGGATGCGGCTCGTCCGCTCTTACGCCGTATTGAACGATAAGGATCGCGCAGCCGATGCCTTGAAGCGGGGGCTTGCCGCCTTTCCGCCGCGCGGTGAGCAGGGCCGGCAATTGCTGGCGCTTGGCAGGGAACTTGGCATCGCCACGGAGGGAATGACGCAATGACGCGCAAGCAGAAGCGCCTTGTGGTGATTGCAGGCGGGATGAGTTTCATCCTTGCGGCGGTGTTATTGGTGATGTTCGCCTTCAGCCAGTCTGTGGCGTATTTCTACATGCCTGGCGATCTTGCCAAGACGCCGGTGGCGCCGGAGACCCGCATCCGGCTCGGTGGTCTGGTGGGTGAGGGCAGCGTCCTGCGCGGCGCCGGTTCGACGGTGGAGTTTTCCGTCACCGACGGCAGCGCCAATGCGGTGAAGGTCAAATATACCGGCATCCTTCCCGATCTGTTCCGCGAAGGCCAGGGCGTCGTGACCGAGGGCGTGTTTGCCGCCGGCAGCAACGTCTTTACCGCCGATGCTGTGCTTGCCAAGCATGACGAGACCTATATGCCGAAGGAGGTGGCCGACAAACTGAAGCAGCAGGGGCTGTGGCAGGAAGGCAAGGGGCAAGGGCAGGAGGCAAAGGCGACGCAATGATCATCGAGATCGGCCACTACGCGCTCGTGCTGGCGCTGGCGACGGCGCTCATCGTCTCGGTCGTGCCGGTGATCGGCGCCCGCCGCTATGACCCGGCGATGATGGATGTGGCGAGCGTCGGCTCGATGGTGATGTTTTTGCTCGTCGCCTTCTCCTTCGCCGTCCTGACCTATGCCCATGTCGTCTCCGACTTCTCGGTCGAGAATGTCTGGGAGAATTCGCATTCGCTGGTGCCGCTGATCTATAAATATTCCGGCGTCTGGGGCAATCACGAGGGATCGATGATGCTCTGGCTGTTGATCTTGGCGCTGTTCAGCGCGCTCGTCGCGATCTTCGGCGGCAATCTGCCGGAGACGCTGAAGGCCAATGTGCTTGCCGTGCAGGCCTGGATCTCGTTCGCCTTCACCCTGTTCATTCTCTTGACCTCCAATCCCTTCCTGCGGCTCGATCCGGCGCCGGCAGAGGGCCGCGATCTCAATCCGGTGCTGCAGGATATCGGCCTCGCCATCCACCCGCCGCTGCTCTATCTGGGTTATGTCGGCTTTTCGGTCTGCTTCTCCTTTGCCGTCGCAGCCCTCCTGGAAGGCCGCATCGACGCCGCCTGGGCCCGCTGGGTCAGGCCCTGGACGCTGGCTGCCTGGACCTGCCTGACGCTCGGCATCGCCATGGGCTCCTACTGGGCCTATTACGAGCTCGGCTGGGGCGGCTGGTGGTTCTGGGATCCGGTGGAGAACGCCTCCTTCATGCCCTGGCTTGCCGGCACTGCGCTTCTGCATTCGGCCCTCGTCATGGAAAAGCGCGAGGCGCTGAAGATCTGGACGGTGCTGCTTGCCATCCTGACCTTCTCGCTGTCGCTGATGGGCACCTTCCTGGTGCGCTCCGGCGTGCTGACTTCGGTGCATGCCTTCGCCAGCGATCCCACCCGCGGCGTCTTCATTCTTTCCATCCTGCTGATCTTCATCGGCGGGGCGCTGTCGCTGTTTGCCCTGCGCGCGCCGAAGCTGTCGGCTGGCGGGCTGTTTGCGCCGATCTCGCGCGAAGGCGCCCTCGTCCTCAACAATCTGATCCTGACGGTCGCCTGCGGCACGGTGCTCACAGGCACGCTCTATCCACTGCTTCTGGAGACGCTGACCGGCGACAAGATCTCGGTCGGGGCGCCCTTCTTCAATATGACCTTCGGCCTGCTGATGGCGCCGCTGCTCGTCATCGTGCCGTTCGGGCCGCTGCTTGCCTGGAAACGCGGCGATCTGCTCGGCGCCCTGCAGCGGCTCTACGTTGTCGCCGGTCTCGCTTTCACAGCCGCCCTGGTCTTCTTCTATCTCGAGCATGGCGGGCCGGTGCTGTCGGTGCTCGGGCTGGCGGCCGGCATGTTCCTCATCCTCGGCGCAGTTGCCGATCTCTGGTATCGCGCCGGCATTGGCAAGGTGGCGGGCTCTCTCGCCTGGCGACGCCTGTCAGGCCTGCCGCGCTCGGCCTTCGGCACGGCGCTCGCCCATGCCGGGCTCGGCGTCAGCGTGCTCGGCATCGTTGCAGTCACCACTTTCCAGAGTGAACATGTCGTCGAGATGAAGCCGGGCCAGACGGTCGAAGCCGGCGGCTACAGCCTGCAGTTTGACGGCATGCGGCCGGCCAGGGGACCGAACTATACCGAGGAGCGCGGCCACTTCACCATTCGACGCGCAGGTGTCACGGTTGCCGACACCTGGTCGGCCAAGCGGCTCTATACCGCCCGGCAGATGCCGACGACGGAGGCCGGCATCCTGACCTTCGGTCTCAGCCAGCTCTACGTCTCATTGGGCGACGCCACCAGCAACGGCGGCATCGTCGTGCGCATCTGGTGGAAGCCGTTCATCCTCTGCATCTGGGGCGGCGCCTTGATCATGGCCGTCGGCGGCTTCGTCTCGCTTTCCGACCGGCGTCTGCGCGTCGGCGCCCCGCGCAGAAAGGCCAAGGCAAAACCGGCCGCCCCTGCCATGGAGCCGGCGGAATGAGGCGGCCTCTCTTCAGTCTCATCGTCGCCCTGTTCGTGCTCTTCGCACCCGTTTCCGCCTTCGCCGTCAATCCCGACGAGGTGCTGGCGGATCCGGCGCTGGAGGCCCGCGCCCGCACCCTTTCGGCAGAATTGCGCTGCATGGTCTGCCAGAACCAGTCGATCGATGATTCCAATGCCGAGCTCGCCAAGGACCTGCGCTTGCTGGTGCGCGAGCGCATCAGGAATGGCGACAGCGATGAGGCGGTGCTCAACTATATCGTGTCGCGCTACGGCGAATTCGTGCTTCTGAAGCCCCGGTTCAGCGTGAGGACGGTATTGCTCTGGGGCGCGCCGGTGCTGCTGATCCTCGCCGGCGGCGTGTCGCTGCTCGTCTTCGCGCGCAAGAGGGCAGGCCGGCCGACCGGAAGCAAGCTTACGCCGGAAGAGCAGGCGAAGCTCAGCGAGCTTCTCGAAAAAGAGCCGTCCGCAGGCGGCGGCCGTGACTGAACATTTCAAACATTACGAACTTTTCATTGATCGGACAGTTCGCAGTAAGGTGCGGCGTCCTATATCTTCTGTCATCGACTGATCCGGCGCTGCCGGTCTGAAGATCTAAGAACAAGAGAAGGTGCTCCAATGCTCAAGAATTTCAACGGACGTCCGTCCCTCGCCACCGTGCTCAAGGCGTCTACTGTCGCCGGTATCGCGGCCGCTGTGCTCGCAACTGGCGTTCCGCTCGAAATTACCCGGTCCTATGCTGAAGCCGTCAAGGTCCAGGCGCCCGCGGTTCCGAGCTTCGCCAACGTCGTCGATGCGGTTTCACCCGCCGTCGTGTCCGTCCGCGTGGAAAACCGCGTCAATCCCGTCGCCGACAACAATGACGGCTTCTCCTTCGATTTCAATGGCCGCGGCTTTGACGACCTTCCTGACGATCACCCGCTGAAGCGGTTCTTCCGGCAGTTCGGTCAGGACCCGAATGACCAGCAGGGTCATTCGCGCCGCTTCGGCCAGGGTCCGAATGGCCCCGGTAAGGGCCGTCTGCGGCCGGTCGCTCAAGGCTCAGGCTTCTTCATCTCCGAAGACGGCTATATCGTTACCAACAACCACGTGGTTTCCGACGGCCAGGCTTTCGTCGCTGTCATGAATGACGGCACCGAACTCGATGCCAAGCTGATCGGCAGGGATCCGCGTACCGACCTCGCCGTGCTGAAGGTCGACGGCAAAGGCAAGAAGTTCACCTATGTCAACTGGGCCGACGACAACAACGTCCGCGTCGGCGACTGGGTTGTCGCCGTCGGCAACCCCTTCGGCCTCGGTGGCACGGTCACGGCCGGCATTGTTTCGGCTCGCGGCCGCGATATCGGCTCGGGTCCCTATGACGATTACCTCCAGGTGGATGCGGCCGTGAACCGCGGCAACTCCGGCGGTCCGACCTTCAACCTCAACGGCGAAGTCGTCGGCATCAACACCGCGATCTTCTCACCTTCGGGCGGCAGCGTCGGCATCGCCTTCGCCATTCCGGCCTCGACCGCCAAGGATGTCGTCGCCGATCTGATGAAGGACGGCCAGGTTTCGCGCGGCTGGCTGGGTGTCCAGATACAGCCGGTAACCAAGGACATCGCCGAATCCATCGGCCTTTCCGAGCCGAGCGGCGCCCTCGTCGTCGCCCCGCAGCCGGGGTCGCCGGGTGACAAGGCCGGCATGAAGGCTGGTGACGTCGTCACCGCGCTCAACGGCGAGACCATCAAGGATGCCCGCGATCTCAGCCGCCGCATCGGCGGGATGCAGCCGGGAAGCAAGGTCGAACTCTCGGTCTGGCGCGCCGGCAAGGCCCAGTCGCTCACCGTCGAACTCGGCACGCTGCCGGCCGATCAGAAGGATGCCAACGCCGATGACAACAATCAGCCGCAGCAGCCTGAGGCGCCTGCCTCCGAGAAGGCGCTTGCCGATCTCGGCCTGACGGTCGGTCCTTCCGACGACGGCAAGGGCCTGGCGATCACCGGCATCGACCCGGACTCCGATGCCGCCGACAAGGGCATCAAGGAAGGCGAAAAGATCACCTCGGTCAACAACCAGGAGGTCTCCACCGCTGCGGATGTCGTCAAGGTGCTGAACCAGGCCAAGAAGGACGGCCGCACACGCGCGCTGTTCCAGATCCAGTCCAGCGAAGGAAGCCGCTTCGTCGCGCTTCCGATTAACGGTCAGGGCTGATCCGCAGGAAAACCGAAGCCGTGCGGACCAAGGTCCGCGCGGCTCTATTCCTTTGACCTTTCAAGGATGATCGCGATGAGCCCCGCTCCGCAGCAAGATGCTTTGAGCCTTGCCGAAACGCAGCCGGTGGGTAATGTCGGCCGCATGAAGATTCTCATCATCGAAGATGATCTCGAAGCCGCGGCCTACCTCACGAAAGCCTTTCGTGAGGCGGGCATCGTCGCCGATCACGCCAGCGACGGCGAGGCCGGCTTGTTCATGGGGTCTGAGAACACCTACGACGTCATCGTCATCGACCGCATGCTGCCGCGCCGGGACGGGCTTTCGGTGATCAGCGAATTGCGTCGCAAGGGCATCCATACGCCGGTCCTCATCCTCTCCGCCCTCGGCCAGGTCGATGACCGCGTGACCGGCCTTCGTGCCGGCGGCGACGATTACCTGCCGAAGCCCTATGCCTTCAGTGAGTTGCTGGCGCGCGTCGAAGTGCTCGGTCGCCGCAAGGGCACCCCGGAGCAGGATGTCGTCTATCGCGTCGGCGATCTGGAACTCGACCGGCTCTCCCACGAGGTGCGCCGCGGCGGAAAGGAAATCCCGCTGCAGCCGCGCGAATTCCGCCTGCTCGAATATCTGATGAAGAATGCCGGCCAGGTGGTCACCCGCACCATGCTGCTCGAAAACGTCTGGGACTATCATTTCGATCCGCAGACAAACGTCATCGACGTCCACGTCTCGCGCCTGCGCTCGAAGATCGAGAAGGACTTCAGCCAGCCGCTCCTGAAAACCATTCGGGGCGCGGGGTATATGATCAAGGATGAGGGATGAGCCGCTTCAGGGTGCTCTTCAAGTCCACTGCAGTCCGCCTTTCGGCACTCTACATTCTGCTATTTGCCATCTGCGCCGCGACGCTCGTCTTCTATGTGACAGCGATGTCGGAACGGCTGCTGACGGGTCAGATCCGCGATGCCGTCCGGCAGGAGGTAGAGCAGGTGCAGCGCGCCTATGACGCGGGCGGCATGAACCTTCTGCTGCGCACCATGGAGCGGCGCGCCCGCCAGCCTGGCGCCAATCTCTACATCATCGCCGGGCCCTCTGGTGATATTCTCGCCGGCAATGTCGCCTCGGTGCAGCCTGGTGTCTTCGAGGAGGTCGGCTGGACCTCGGCCCCCTTCGCCTATCAGCGCTATACAGATGGTGGTGGTGTCGAGCGCCGGCATAAGGCGATCGCCAATATTTTCGTGCTCGACAACGGCTTGAGAATTCTCGTCGGCCGCGACCTCGGCGATCCCGAGCGTTTCCGCCTGCTGGTGCGCCAGGCGCTGATGGTGGCTTTGGCAATCATGGGGCTCGGCGCGATCATCATCTGGTTCGGCATTGGCCGCAACGCCTTGAAACGCATCGACCGCATGTCGGATGCGAGCAAGAAGATCATGGCAGGCGATCTGTCTCAGCGCTTGCCGGTCGGCGGATCCGGCGATGAGTTCGACCGGCTGTCCATGTCGCTGAACACCATGCTCGAACGCATAGAGAAGCTGAACGAAGGCTTGCGGCAGGTCTCCGACAACATCGCGCACGATCTCAAGACGCCGCTGACGCGGCTGCGCAACAAGGCGGCCGATGCCCTCGATATGACCGACGGCGATACGCGACGCGCAGCGCTTGAAGGCATCATCTCCGAATCGGACCAGCTGATCCGCACCTTCAACGCCCTGCTGATGATTTCCCGGGTCGAGGCCGGATCGGTCGCGGCGGAGATGTCGCCGGTGGAGCTTTCGGCCATCGTTTCCGACAGCGCCGAGCTTTACGAACCGGCTGCCGAAGAGGCTGGGCTTGGCCTTGCTTCCAGCATCGAGCCGGATATCGAAGTGCAGGGCAATCGCGAGCTGATCGGCCAGGCGATCTTCAATCTGCTCGACAATGCGATCAAATATTCCTCCGATACGAAAGGGGCGGGCGAGGTGTTGCTGAAGCTTGCCCGCCGCCCGGACGGTATTTGCCTGTCGGTGGCCGACCATGGACCGGGCGTCCCCGCTGACCGACGCGGTGACGTAGTGAAGCGCTTCGTTCGCCTCGACGAAAGCCGTTCGAAGCCCGGCACCGGCCTTGGACTCTCGCTGGTGGAGGCGGTGATGGAGCTGCATAACGGCCGATTGGAGCTCTCCGACACCAACCCCGACAAACCCGAGCAGCGCGGACTGACCGTCAGCATGATCTTCCCGGCCAAGGCTGCTTGAACGGCTTGGGCCGAAACTCGATCGATTTAATCGTATATTGGCGGTTTTCCGCCAGGACCCTAAGTTAACCCGGAACGAAGGTGGCGGGCCGCGATTCTGGTGATCGCTATCTGCTATGTAGAGCCAGGGAGAGCGCATGCTGACAAAATCGACGCATGGCCTGAAGGATGTCGCCGAAGGGCTGCTGCGTCCGCTGAGCCAGACGGAGCTGAAGCTGGCGCTGACCGATCTTCAGGAAGCGAGCAAAAGCGAGCCCTCGGTGGCCGCCATGCTGAAAGCGGAAGGGCGGCTGCGTGATTTCATCGCCGCTGTGCTGACGCTGTCGCCCTACCTGCGCGATATTGTCAATCTCGACCCCGCCATCCTCGCAGGCGCCATCAGCGAACCTCTGGAGCCGCAGATCGAAGCGCTGATCGCCGAGGCGCGGGGCTGCTGGCGGCCGGACGGCGAGGGGGCGGCGCCGGCGGAATCCGTGGTGATGAGCAGGCTGCGCGTCATCAAGCGCAAGGCCGCTTTTCTCGTTGCGCTCGCCGATCTCTCGCGCATTTTCGACAGCCGGACGACCACGGCCTGGCTGAGCGCGCTTGCCGAAGCTTCGGTCGCGGCTGCGATCGACCATCTGTTGCTCGCGGCGCATGAAGGGGGAAAACTCCGGCTGCACGATCCGGTGAAACCAAGCGAGGGCTCCGGCCTGATCGTGCTCGGCATGGGCAAGCTCGGCGCGTCCGAACTCAACTATTCTTCCGATATCGATCTCGTCGTCTTCTTCGACGAAGAGGCCGGCATCGTGCCCGACCCGGATGACGCGATCGAGGTCTTTCCGAGGATGATGCGCCGGCTTGTGCGCATCCTGCAGGAGCGCACGGCGGACGGCTACGTTTTTCGCACGGATCTGAGATTGCGTCCCGATCCCGGCTCGACGCCGCTGGCGATCCCGGTCGATGCGGCAATGATCTATTATGAGGGCAGGGGCCAGAACTGGGAGCGGGCCGCCTTCATCAAGGCGCGCGCGCTGGCCGGAGACCTTGCGGCCGGTGCGGAGTTCCTGCGTGGGCTGTCGCCTTTCGTCTTCCGTAAATATCTCGATTACGCGGCGATCGCCGATATTCATTCGATCAAGCGGCAGATCCACGCGCATAAGGGTCATGGCGCGATCGCGGTCAAGGGTCATAATGTCAAGCTCGGCCGCGGCGGCATCCGCGAGATCGAATTCTTCGTTCAGACGCAGCAGTTGATCGCCGGCGGCCGTATGCCGGCGCTGCGCGGCCGGTCGACGGAGGAGACACTCGGCGAACTCACCAAGGCGAAATGGATCGATGAGCAGACCCGCGACGAACTGACGGAGGCCTATTGGTTCCTGCGTGACGTCGAGCATCGCATCCAGATGGTGCGCGACGAGCAGACTCACCTTCTGCCGGAGACCGATGCCGACCTGAAGCGCATCGCCTTCATGATGGGCTTTTCCGACACGCCGAGCTTTTCCGAAAGGCTGGTTGGCGTTCTGAAGACGGTCGAGCGGCGGTATGCCCGCCTATTTGAGCAGGAGAGCAAGCTTTCCACTGAAACCGGAAACCTTGTCTTTACCGGCCAGGGCGACGATCCGGATACGCTGGTGACGCTGAAGAAGCTTGGCTTCACCAGGCCATCCGACATTTCCCGCATCATCCGTACTTGGCATTACGGCCGCTATCGCGCGACGCAATCGGTGGAGGCGCGTGAGCGGCTGACGGAGCTGACGCCCGAACTGCTGCGCGTCTTCGGCGAAAGCAAGCGCGCCGATGAGGCGCTGCTGCGCTTCGATAGCTTCATTTCGGGCCTTCCCGCCGGTATCCAGCTTTTTTCGCTGCTCGGCAGCAATCCGGCGCTCCTGTCGCTGATCGTCAACATCATGTCCTCGGCGCCCCGGCTTGCCGAGGTGATCGCCGCCAAGCCGCATGTCTTCGACGGCATGCTCGATCCCGGCTTGATGGCCGAGCTGCCGACGCGCGACTATCTCGGCGAGCGCCTGAAGGGATCGCTCGTCCAGGCGCGCCATTATGAGGAGGTGCTCGACCGGCTGCGCATCTTCGCCGCCGAGCAGCGTTTCCTGATCGGCATCCGCCTGCTCACCGGCGCGATAAACGGCGCCATGGCCGCCCGCGCCTTCACCCATCTCGCCGATCTCATCATCGCAGCGGCGCTCGATGCCGTGACGAGCGAGATGCGGGCCGCGCATGGCGATTATCCCGGCGGCCGCATCGCCGTTGCGGGAATGGGCAAGCTCGGCAGCTTCGAGCTGACGGCCGGTTCCGACATCGACCTGATCCTGCTCTATGATTATGACGACGCGGCTTCCGAGTCCGATGGGCCAAAGCCGCTCGACGCCACGCGCTACTTCACCCGCATCACCCAAAGACTGATCGCCGCTCTGTCGGCGCCGACCGCCGAAGGCGTTCTCTATGAAGTCGACATGCGGCTGCGTCCATCCGGGAACAAGGGGCCGGTTGCCACCCGTATCAATGCCTTCCGCAAGTACCAGCGTGAGGAGGCTTGGACCTGGGAGCATATGGCGCTCAGCCGCGCCCGGCTGATCTCAGGCGATGACAGCCTGATCGCAGAGGCGGAACATATCATCCGCGAAGTGCTGACAGCCGATCGAGACATCGCCAAGGTGGCGCATGACGTTGCGGAGATGCGCGGACTGATCGACAAGGAAAAGCCGCCATCCGGCCCCTGGGACTTGAAGCAGATACCCGGAGGCGTCATCGATCTCGAATTCATCGCCCAATACCTGGCGTTGATCGCGCCAACCAGAGGCGCCGGCGTTGCCGTGAACGGCAAGAGCACAGGCGAGGCTCTTAAGATCCTTGGCGACCGGCTGATGCCGGCGGCCGACCTCGACACATGCCTCGAAGCCTTCGCGCTCTATACCAGTCTTTCACAGCTGATCCGGCTCTGCATCGAGAGCGAGTTCGACCTGAACGACGCGCCTGCCGGCCTCATCGAGCTCGTCTGCCGTGCCGGCGACTGCCCTGACATCAGGACGCTGGAAGGGGAAGTGAAGCGGCTTTCGAAAGCGGTGAGAAAGATATTCGTGAATACGGTGAAAGTCTAAGCGTTATCCGGAATGCGCAGCGAGATCACCGTACCCACAGCTTCGCGCGAGCGGATCTTCATGCGCCCGCCATGCAGCGAGGTGAGCGAGCGGGAGATGGCGAGCCCGAGGCCGGAGCCGCCCTTGCTCTTTGCGTACTGGCTCTGCACCTGTTCGAAGGGCTGGCCGATCTTCGACAGCGCTGAGCGGGGGATGCCGATTCCGGTATCGGCTATGGTGACGGCCACGGCTCCGTTGACGCGGCGCGTGCGCACCGCGATGCGGCCGCCATTGTCAGTGAATTTCACCGCGTTGGAGAGCAGGTTGAGCAGTACCTGTTTCATCGCCCGGCGGTCGGCCATCAGCGTCAGGCCTGAAGAGATGCGCTGCTCGATGACGATGTTCTTTTCTGCAGCAGGAATGGCGGTAAAGCGCAGGCTTTCCTCGATCAGCGGCACGAGGTCGATGCGTTCGCGGTGCAACATCAGATGGCCGGCCTCGATCTTCGACATGTCGAGAATGTCGTTGATGACGTTCAGCAGATGTTTGCCGCTGTCGTGGATGTCACGGGCATATTCGTCGTATTTCAGCGACCCGAGCGGACCGAACATCTGGTTCTGCAGGATTTCGGAGAAGCCGAGGATGGCGTTGAGCGGGGTGCGCAGCTCATGCGACATATTGGCGAGGAATTCCGACTTCGCCTTGTTGGCGGCCTCGGCGCGCTCCTTCTCCGCCTGATAATTGGCGTTCGCCGTCGAAAGCTCGGCTTTCTGGAGCTCGAGCGTCTGGCGCGAGGCGGAGAGGTCGCCGATCGTCGCCATCAGCCGGCGTTCGGATTCGCGCAGCCGCTCCTGATGACGTTTCATCAGCGTGATGTCGGTGCCGACCGAGACGCGGCCGCCGTCGCGGGTGCGTCGTTCGTTGATCTGCAGCCAGCGCTCGTCGGCAAGCTGCACCTCCGTGGTGCGTCCCGAGCCGTCGGCATCGGCGACCCGCCGCTCGATCACGGGGCGGGCGGCGGCGGCATTGACGATCGAGCGCTCGGTGCCGGGCACCAGCACGCTGTCCGGCAGGCCATAGGCCTGCTGGAAATGCGTGTTGCACATGACCAGCCGGTCGTTCTTGTCCCAGAGCACGAAGGCTTCCGAGGTGCATTCGATGGCGTCGGCGAGCCGCTGGTCGGCTTCCGCATAGCGTTGGGCGAGCCGGTGCTGTTCGGTCACGTCCATGGCGATGCCGATCAGGTGCATGCGGCCGGAATTGCTGCGGATCACCTGGGCGCGGGCCCGCATCCAGACATAGTGGCCGCCGGCATGGCGCATGCGGAAGATCTGATCGACCTGGCCGGAATGGCCGCTGGCGATGGCGCGTGCGATCTCATAGAGCCCGCCGTCATCCGGATGCATCAGCCGGGCGGCTTCGCCGAAGCCCATCGTCTTGTCGGAGGCCGGCAGGCCAAGCATATCGTACATCGATCGCGACCAGAAGAATTCGCGGTTCTCGAAATCGAAGTCCCAGAGGCCGCAGCGGCCGCGCGACAACGCCGTCTCGACGCGCAGGTTTGATTCCAGAAAGATATCGTCGGCGTCGCGGGCGCGCTTCACCTGCGTGTAGTAGGCGTAGAGGATGACGAGCAGGATCGAGGATATGCCGGCAAACAGCGTGACGTTGAGCGCGAGTTCCTCGCGCCAGAGCCGGCCGATCTCCTCGAGCGAGGTGGCGGCGACGATATAGCCGCCGGCGTTGCCCATCAAAGTGATCTCGGCATAGTGCGGCACACCGCCGATCGTGGTTTCGATGACGCCCGCCCGATCGCCGAAGCGACGGATCGCCGAGACCTCCGGGAAGAAATCGCCGACATTGCTGCCGACATGCGGAAGCCCGGCTGTCGTCGCGGCGAAAACCTTGCCGCTGGCCTGTACCAGCATCACGAAAGCGCCGCTGTCCAGCCGGTCCTGCGGCAGGTATTTGGTGAGGCGTGTTTGGGCTTGGCCGATATCGCCGCGGTCGAAGATATCGGACACATCCGCGAACACAGCCGAGGCGGTCGCCGCCGAGAGCGCTGTGGCGTGGCGGGCGGAAGCTTCCAGCCGGCCATATTCGCTCATCATGCCGAAGAAATGTGAGGCGGCGACGACGGAGAGGAAGGCGATGATCAGCGCCGGAATGGTGCGCTTCAAAATGAGCTCCGCCTTCGGGAGATGACGAAGGAGCGGTTCCGATGTCGCCTGACGGGAAAGGCTGTTTCGCCAGGCCCTCAGCCCGTCAAAATCGACACGCAGCCGTCCTCCGGCCACGGTTGCCCGCCGCACGTCCATCATCTCTTCGCCTTGTCCCTCGTGTGATTCGCGCGCCGCTCGCCCGAACCTGAGCTAGAGAATCACGGGTGATTCGCCTTGTCCAGAGGCAAAGGTAAAAAACCGTTAACTATTTAAAATTCTGTTATTTTTGCGCGATTCGAATCGCGGGCGAGCCGGCCGCCACATCCTGTGCGGCGGCCAGTTCGGCAAATTACGCTTTAAGCGTGCGCTCCACGATGTCACGCACGTCAGTGGAAAGGTTCGGCGCCTGTTCGATCTTCATCAGTGCCGCGCGGGCGTGATCGGCGCGCGTCGGCTCCAGCGAGCGCCAGGAGCGCATCGAGGTAAGGATGCGAGCGGCAAGCTGCGGATTGCGCTCGTCGATTTCGAGGATTTCATCGGCGAGGAAACGGTAACCTTCGCCGTCGGCACGGCCAAAGCCGGTCGGATTGGCAAAGGCGAAGGTTCCGACCAGCGCCCGCATCCGGTTCGGATTGGTCCGCTTGAAGAGCGAATTCTCCATCAGGGTGCGAACCCTTTCCAAGGCCTTGGCGCCTGGGATGCCGGCCTGGATCGAGAACCATTTGTCGATGACGAGCGCGTTTTCTGCAAAGCGGTCGCGGAACGCGGCCAGCGCCTCGCTCGTCTGCGCGCTCTCGGGAAAATAATGGGCGAGGATCGTCAGCGCGTGGCTGAGATCGGTCATATTGTTGGCTGCGTCGAAGGCGGCCTTGGCGCGGACGGGCGTCTGTTCCGCGTGCGAGAGATAAGTAAGCGCGCTATTGCGCAGGGCGCGCAGGCCCGCGCTTTTGGCATCCGGGCTGAAACCGCCTGATGACGTGGTTGCAGCGTAAAGGCTGGCAAAAACATCCTTTCCGGCGTCGGCGATCTGTCTCAGGATCGCCTGCCGGCCGGCATGGATGGCCTCGGGGTCGTTGTTGCTGCCGAGTTCGCGGGCAATATCGGCTTCGCTCGGCAGTGCCAGCGACTGTGCGCGCAGGGCAGGCTCGAGGCTCTCGTCGGCGGCGGCCGCAATCAGCGCCTCGACGAAGGTTGCCTCGCATGCGACGGACTTGCCCTCACGCGCGTCGCGGGCGGCTTTGAGAAGGTTCGGCAGCGCCAGGTCGGTCAGCGCCTGCCAGCGGGCGAAATGATCCGTCTCATACCGGGCGAGGCTGGCAAGATCGACCGGGCTTTGATCGAAATGCAGGTTGATCGGCGCCGAGAAGCTGCGGTTAATCGACACAACCGGGCGCGAGCCGATGCCGTGGAATACCACTGTCTGGGCGCGGTCGGTCAGGTGCAGCACCTCGCCGGCATATTCCGCGCCGCTGACTGCGCTCGGCTCGATCTTGCCGCCGTTTTCGCCGAACAGCGCCAGGCTGAGCGGAATATGCATCGGTTCCTTTTTCGGCTGGCCGGGTGTGGCCGGGACCATCTGTTCGAGCGACAGGGTGAAGGTGCCGGCTACCGGATCATAGCTGCCCGATGCGGTGACGAGCGGCGTCCCGGCCTGATGGTACCAGAGCGAGAATTGCGTGAGATCGCGCCCGCTCGCATCCTCGAAGCATTTGACGAAATCCTCGATCGTCACGGCCTCGCCGTCATGACGGTCAAAATAAAGATCCATACCCTTCTTGAAGACGTCATGGCCGAGCAGCGTCGCGATCATCCTCGTGACCTCGCTGCCCTTCTCGTAGACGGTCCGCGTGTAGAAATTGTTGATCTCGCGGTATGTCGTCGGCCGCACGGCATGGGCGAGCGGACCGCCATCCTCTGGAAATTGCTCGGATCTCAGATGGCGCACATCGGCGATGCGCTTGACCGGGCGCGAGCGCTGATCGGAGGAAAATTCCTGGTCGCGATAAACCGTCAGGCCTTCCTTGAGGCACAGCTGGAACCAGTCGCGACAGGTGATGCGGTTGCCCGTCCAATTGTGAAAATATTCATGCGCTATGACCGCTTCGATATTGGCATAGTCGGCATCGGTCGCGGTCTCGGGATCGGCAAGGACGTATCTGTCGTTGAAGATGTTGAGACCCTTGTTCTCCATCGCGCCCATGTTGAAGTCGGAGACGGCGACGATCATGAAGATATCGAGATCGTATTCGCGCCCGAACCTCTCTTCGTCCCACTTCATCGAGCGCTTCAGCGCATCCATGGCGTAGGCTGCGCGTGGCTCCTTGCCGTGTTCGACATAGATCTTCAGCACCACTTCGCGCCCGGACATGGTGGTGAAGGTGTCTTCGACGACGCCGAGATCGCCGGCGACGAGGGCGAAAAGGTAGCTCGGCTTCGGATGCGGGTCGAACCAGGCGGCGAAATGTTTGCCGGGGCCGTAGCCGGCGCCACCAAGGAAATTGCCGTTCGACAGGAGCAGCGGGTTGGCCTCCTTGTCGGCGATGATGTTGACCGTGTACGGAGCAAGCACGTCGGGCCGGTCGGGGAAATAGGTGATGCGGCGGAAGCCCTCCGCCTCGCACTGCGTGCAGTAGATGCCGCCGGTGCGGTAGAGGCCCATCAGCTGCGTATTGGCTTCGGGATTGATGATCGTGGTGATGGTCAGCTCGAAGGGAGCGCTCTCCGGCAGGTCGCTCACGGTCAGGCTTTCCGGCGTGACATCATAACGTGAAGGGTCAAGCTCTACCTGGTCGAACAGCAGCCCCGCCAGCGTCAGCTCGTCGCCGTCGAGCACGATCGGCGCCGCAATATCGGCGCCCGGGCGACGATGAAAGATCAGACGTGCTTCGACCTTCGTCTCCGTCGGATCGAGTTCGAATGTCAGGTCCACGCGTTCCAGCACGAAGTCGGTGGGACGGTAATCTGCCAGATGAATGACCTGGCCGGTATCTGTTCGCATGGTGTTTCCTGAAGACCGTTATTTGATAACCGCGGATACAGAGGCGGGCGCGCTCTGCCTAAATTGCTGGGCATGATTACATTAAAGTCTGAACCAAAGTTAAAGCAAATTGCCCCCAAGTGCGAAGTTCACGGGCAAAATATGTTGCTGGTCGAAATGCGCTCAATGGATTGAGCGCCCCTTGTTCGCCGCGTCGCTCGCCGTCCGCAGCGCGGCGCGGTATCAGCCAGGGCCATCGCAATTCTTTTAGCCGCATTGTCGGCTGCAGCCGAAAGTGATTTCGTAATTTTCCGGCGTTGGTGCGATTTTTTCGCCCCTCTCGGTTTTCTTTAGCTACGATGGCTGACGTCACTCGCCGCGTCCCCGAGTCGGACGCGTCTCCCCGTTCCTGTTAAGTCAGCATCAGAGCCAGGATCATGCACTCGGTTCTCAGAAACCCGATGAGAGGCATTGCGCTGAAAGTCTCGTCGGTCGTGGTCTTCCTGGCCATGCAGACCTTCATCAAGCTGGCCGGACCGGATATTCCGCCGGGTCAGGTCACCTTCTGCAGGTCCTTCTTCGCGCTCTTTCCGATCATGGCCTATCTCGCCTATATCGGTCAGCTGCAGGCAGGTTTCCACACCGCCAATCCGGTCGGGCACCTCAAGCGCGGCACAATCGGCATCCTGTCGATGGCTTTCGGTTTTTATGGCCTTCTGCATCTGCCGCTGCCGGAGGCGATCGCGCTTGGCTACGCCTTACCCCTCGTCGCCGTTATCTTCGCCGCGGTTTTTCTCGGCGAAACCGTGCGCATCTATCGTTGGAGCGCCGTCTTCGTCGGTCTGGTCGGTGTGGCCATCGTCTCCTGGCCGAAACTTACGCTGTTTCGCGACGGCGGCATGGAAGCCGGGCAGGCCCTCGGTGCGGTTTGCGTCCTGCTGTCCGCCGTTCTCGGCGGCATGGCGATGATCCAGGTGCGTCGTCTTGTCGAGGAAGAGAAGACTGCGACGATCGTGCTGTATTTTTCGCTCACCGCGTCGGTCTTCTCGCTGGCTTCCCTTCCTTTCGGCTGGCTCGTCCTGCCATGGCCGTCGGCGCTTTATCTGATCGCTGCCGGCTTTTGCGGTGGCGTTGCGCAGATCCTGCTGACGGAAAGCTACCGCCATGCGGATGTCTCCACCGTCGCGCCGTTCGAATATACCTCGATCCTGCTCGGCGGCATCGTCGGCTACGTCGTCTTCGGCGACGTGCCCAGCGTGACCATGCTGATCGGCACCGTCATCATCGTTGCTGCCGGTATCTTCATCATCTATCGCGAGCATCAGCTGGGTATCGAACAGCGGGAGGCGCGCAAGGCGACGACGCCGCAAGCCTGAGGTTAGGGACCGGCAGGATTTTAACGCACGGATTGCCGCTGGGCATTCTTGCTTCCGGCGAGTGAAAAGAGTGGTGAATTCTCAGGATGGCGTAGAACTGCGGAATATGATTGTTGAACGTGAGAAACTATCATTTATTCAACGCTATGCATGTCTGAATGGGCCGTTTTGCGGCCTTCGATATTGCTGCTCCGAACGCTGGCCTGCGAGCGGAGGTGGAGAAAAGCATAATGGCATTCACGGCGGAGCAATTGGCGGGGAACTGCTCCTTTCTGATGAGCATCCGCTTTTTGGCTGGGCAAACGCGCGGCATGTTCGACGCCGGTCCGCGTTTGGCGAGACTGCTCGCCTCCCATCAGCGCTGGCTCCTGACCCAGACTGCCTATGCCCTCCACCTGGAACATGATCCGCACGACCCGACGTCGGGTCTTACCGCCGTCCGGCTGATCGGCCGCATCACGGCGCATAAAGTGGCGAGCCGTAACACCGTGCTCGCCTTCATCGAAGAACTCTATACCTACCGCTTCATCATCCACACGCCTGGCGACGAGCGGCGCCGGCCACGACATTTCGAACCGGCGGCTGTTAGCCATCAGGCGATGTTCGCCTGGATTCACGCCAATCTCGCCTCGCTGGACCTGCTCGACGGCGGTGACAGGGCGGCGTTTTTCCAGGCAAATCCATCATTGATGAAGCTCGTTCAGCCGCGCATTGCCCGTCATTGCCTGGAAGATGCGGGCTGGCGGGAGCCGCCGGAGCAGGTGGCGCTATTTCTCTGGACCGAAGCCGGCGGCCTCGTCATCGACAACTTCATCAGCCGGCTGGATATGGAAAACACCGAGCGGGGCAGGTTTCTCGTCGGCCGCGTCGAAACCCGCGCGCTCGCCGCCGATTTCATGATGTCGCGCACGCACCTGCAGCGGCTCTTGGCAAAGGCAGCGCAGCGCGGCTGCGTCGGTTGGAATGATGAGCCGCGCAAGACGCGTCTATGGATATCGCGGGATTTCGTCGAAGAATATTGCGCGTGGCAGGCGGTCAAGTTCGCCTATGTCGACGAAGCCTTCGAATGGGCGAAGACCCGGATAGAAGAAATAGCCGTCTGATCAGAGAACGATCGCTGCTGTAGCCGCACCAACATTCGAGGCGGCACCGGGCTTTACCGAAAGCTCGCGCTCATATTCCCGTGCGGCGCAGACCGCGACTCGGATATGCTCGAAGGTTTCGATGTTGCGCAAAAGCGATAGCAGGATCGTCGACATGTCGGTTTACTCTGGCATGGAAGGCAGGCAGTCGCACGGTTCTTTGCATCGGCGCCCTTTGCGCCTCCGAATGCAAGCGCTCTAAACCTGCCGCTCAATATTGCTGGAAGTCGGAAAAGATGGCGTTCGGACGCGCCGTGCGGCTGTTGATGCCGGTGCCGCGCGCAACCATCTGCTCGTTCGCGGCAAAGCCGAAACGGCTATGGCCGTGAGTGGAACGAATTTGGTCGCCGGCGAGGCGGAGGGTTTCAAACCCGCAATGGATAGGGCGGAAGCGCTTGTTCATGGCCTTGGTTCCTGTAATTCCTCCCAAGACACCCCTTTATATTGCAGTGCAGCATCGATTCTGCAATGCACCTCGACGCGATGCAGCCATGCGAAAAACGCATGGACCACTTCATAAACTGTTAAACTTCGGCTAATTTCTAAGCAGGGAGAGCGAGTTAAGCTTCGCTTGAAAGGCCAGCAGGTCGTTCCAAGCCAGCCGCTTATTGACCGGTGCGGTTAACAGATCCTGAGGATGCAGGCTGGCGATTGCGGGGATGACGCGCTCGGCGACGGCAATTTCCCGCCAGCGGCCGCGCAGGCCGTGAATCGTATCGTTTTCTCCGAAGAAGAACCGCGCTGCGAAATTGCCGAGCAGCAGGATCGCCTGCGGTTCGGCGAGCGCAATCTGCCGCTCGATGAAGGGACGGCAGATATCCATTTCGGCCGGCGACGCCGCGCGGTTGCCGGGCGGCCGCCAGGGGATGACCTGCGTCAGCAGGACGCCGGAACGGCTGAGCCCGATCGCCGCCAGCATCTTGTCGAACAGCTGGCCGGATTTTCCAGAAAAGGGCGTGCCTTCACGGTCGTCTTCAGCGCTCGGCGCCGAACCGATCACCATGATGCGGCTTTCGGCGTCGCCGCTGGCAAAGATGGTCGAGCGGGCGCTGTGCTTGAGATTGCAGCCGTTGAACGCTTCGATCGCGGTCTTGAGCTCGCTGAGGGAGCGTGCGGCTTCGGCGACGAAACGCGCCTGCTGCACGGCCTCGCCATCCGGGATCGCCGGTTGCGGGCTGGAGGCCGGGGCCGGACGCGCTGCTGCACTCGGACGAGGCGATGTCTGGCGATCCACCGGGAATGGCCGCTCCTCGGCAGTGGGCCGTTCCTGCTGCGGCTGCGCCGCCGGACGGCGCGCGGCCTTCATCGCCTCGAATTCGGCGAAGCGGTCGACCGCCTCCTCCTCCAGCAGCCATTCCACGCCGGCATCCGCATGAAAATGCAGAAGCGCTGCAAGCTCGGCGGGGGAAAGGTCGTTGGCGGAGATCATGCGGCAAATCTAGCGGAGAGATCGTGGCATTGAAAGGGCAGGCGGCACATTGGCCGTTCTTGCCGGCTTTATTGCACAGTCCATTGCGCGATGTCGTCGCGTTCCCCGATCAGCGCCAGACCATGGGCGATCGACAGGAGCTCGCCGCCGCTTTCTATCCGATCGCGTTCGAAGCGCTCGGTGAAAATGCGTCGCACCGCCGGCACGAAGGAGGTGCCGCCGGTCAGGAACACCTTGTCGATGTCGGCAGGCTTCGTCTCGGTCTTGTCGAGCACCTCGTCGAGCGCGCCTTCGATGCGGGCGAGGTCCTCGGCAATCCAGCTTTCGAAGTCGCGGCGCTTGATGCTGCGATGTCCGCCGCGGCCGAGCGGCACAAAGTCGAAAGGCGCCTCATCAGCGGCCGAAAGCGCCATCTTCGTCGCCGACACCGCCTGGTAGAGCGGATAGCCTTCGTCATGGTCGATGAGATCGATGAAGATTTCGAGCTTCTCCGGCTCCAGGCTGGTGCGCACCAGTTTTTTCAAATCCTCGAATT
The DNA here is from genome assembly GCF_005862215.1 of Rhizobium sp. MHM7A. Classification (NCBI taxonomy): domain Bacteria; kingdom Pseudomonadati; phylum Pseudomonadota; class Alphaproteobacteria; order Hyphomicrobiales; family Rhizobiaceae; genus Rhizobium; species Rhizobium sp. MHM7A. The sequence goes on along the minus strand of NZ_VCHT01000003.1, from coordinate 50,647 downwards.
CGCGCGTGGTCTTGAAGATCGACAGCTGGTTCCAGCGGCCGAAGCTGGAATAGTAGTTGGACGGAACTTCGAGAATCTTGTCGAAGCTCTTGAAATGGCTGCCCTTGCCGATGAGCGGCGCGACGATGTTGTCGATCATCCGATAATCGAAATGATCGCCGGCGACGCCGACGCCGGAATGGCCGATCGGCGTTGCCGTCAGCCTGCCGGCGACAGTTTCGAAGCGGATCAGCGAATAGTCGGTCGTGCCGCCGCCGAAATCGGCAACCAGCACCGTCGCATCCTGCTTCAGGTTCTGCGCGAAATAGAAGGCGGCGGCGACGGGCTCATAGACATAGTGGATTTCGGGAAAGCCGAAACGCGACAGCGCCTCGTTATAGCGTTCGGTCGCGAGCGCCGGATCCGGGCTGGCGCCGGCGAAATGAACCGGGCGGCCGGTGACGATGCGGCTGACATGAGAAGGCCAGCTGTCGCCGGCATAGCTACGCAGGCGCCGCACGAAGATCTCCATCAGATCTTCGAAATTGTGGCGCTTGGCGAAGATCAGCGTGCCCTGAAACAGCGCGCTTGCCGCGAAGGTTTTGATAGATTGCAGGAAGCGGCATTCGCCGGGATTGTCGATAAACTGGCGGATCGCGGCATGGCCCGCTTCCACCTTCAGCGCCGCGGCGCCGAGCTGGCCATCCTTCATGAAGGAGAGTGCGGTCCGCATGCTGTCGGCCGTCCCCGCCGCGCTTGTGAACGCCATCGAGCGCGTCGCCCCGCCATCCGCCATGGCGAGAACCGTATTCGTCGTGCCGAAGTCGAAACCCAGCGCCTGAGCCATGCCCGCACCTCTTCATGCCGATTGTTATTGGAGACGGAGCATTGCTCCGCGAAGGGGCGCAGAAGCGCCCGGATTCAGGAGGGCGGGTGATGCCATAGCGGCGTGACACATTCAAGCGAATTGAAGACCGAAATACTCGGAGGCGCACATCTTCTCCCGCTCGCAGAGAAGACATGCACCCTGTCGTTGAATCGCCAATGCTGAAGTCTGGCAGACGGCCGCTATTCGGCGGCCATTGCCCTTGTCTCCTGCAACACCGGCGCCTCGACCGTCTTCCTACCCATCAGCCGACCGAGGAAATTGCCGAACCGGTCCATCTCGACGAAGATGACGGGGGTGATGAACAGCGTCAGCAGCTGCGAGACGACGAGGCCACCGACGACGGCGATGCCGAGCGGCTGGCGCAGCTCCGAGCTTGCGCCGGTGCCGAGCGCAATGGGCAGCGCGCCGAGCAGGGCACAGAAGGTGGTCATCATGATCGGCCGGAAGCGTCGCACACAGGCTTCGTGAATCGCCGCCGCCGCCTTTTCTCCGGTCGTGCGCATCGTCTCCACCGCCACGTCGATCATCATGATCGCATTCTTCTTGACGATGCCGATCAGCATCAGGAGCCCGATCAAGGCGATGATCGACAGGTCGAAGCCCATGATTTTCAAGGCGAGAAGCGCGCCGAAGGCCGCCGCCGGCAGGCCGGAGAGAATCGTGAGCGGATGGATGAAGCTTTCGTAGAGCACGCCGAGCACCACATAGATGGTCAGCACGGCCGCGAGGATCAGATAAGGCGTATTGCCCTGCGACTGCTGGAAGATTTCGGCCGTGCCGCCATAGGAGGTGAAGACGTCGGTCGGCAAACCGATCTCTTTCTTGATCTGGTCGATCGCTGCCGTCGCGTCGCTGAGCGAAACACCCTCCGGCAGGTTGAAGGAAACGGTGGTGGAGACGAGCTGCCCGGTCTGATTGATGGTGACCGGGCCGGTGGTGCGCTGAACATGTGCGAAGTTCGACAGCGGCACCAGGCTGCCATTGGAGGAGGCGACGCGGATTTCCGACAGTTTCTGGTCGTCCCACGGCTTGCTCGTGTCGTATTCGACGATGACGTCGTAACTGTCGCCGGTCGACTGGATCTCCGCCGCCGTATAGCCGCTGAAGGATTCCTGCAGCGTCGTGCGCAAGGTATCATTGTCGATCCCATAGGCCGCCGCCCGCTCGGTGTCGATGACGATATTGGCTTGCAGCGCGTTGTTCTGGGCATCCGAGGTCACGTCGGTAAACAGCCTTTCCTTACGCATCGCCCCTTGGATCTTGCCAGCCCAGAGGTCGGTCTGGTCGGCGCTCAGCGCCTGTATGACCAGCTGATACTGACTTGCAGTCTGCCGGCCGCCAAAGCGCAGGCTCTGGTTCGGAGTGACGAAGGCCTGCAGTCCGGGGATATCGTTGATCGCGGCGCGCAGCTCGCGAAGGGTCTGATCAAGCGGCGGACGCTCCTTCTTGTCCTTGAGTTCGACGAACATCGTGCCGTTGTTCTGCGGTTTGTTCGGGTTGCCGCCGATCGTCGACATCACATGACTGACCGCCGGGTTCGCCTTGACGGCGGCTGCTGCCTGTTGCTGCAGCGCCTCCATGGCGGAATAGGAAATGTCCTGCCGGGCCTGGGTGCTGATCGTCACGCGGCCGATGTCCTCCTGCGGGAAGAAGCTCGTTGGCAGCGTCATGAAGAGATAGAACGTCAAAGCCACCGAGCCCAGGAAGATGCCGAGGATCGTCAGACGATGGCGGAGGCACCAGCCGACTGCCTGGTCGTAGCCGTTGAGCGTCCGCTCGAAGCCGGCATCGAAAAGGCGGATGAGGAGCGGCGGGCGGCTGTGATTGTTCGACAGGCGCGAGCCGAGCATCGGCGTCACGGTCAGCGAGACGATTGCCGATGAGATGATGGCGATGGCAACCACAATGCCGAATTCATTGAACACGCGACCGACGACGCCGCCCATCAGGAGGATCGGGATGAAGACCGCGATCAGCGAAACCGACATCGAGATGATGGTGTAGCTGACCTCGCCGGCGCCCTTGATCGCCGCCTCCCGTACCGGCATGCCTTCCTCAACATGGCGCAGGATATTTTCGAGCATGACGATAGCGTCGTCCACGACGAGCCCCACCGCGAGCGTTAGCCCCAGTAGGGAGATGTTGTCGATGCTGTAGCCGAGTACATACATCATGCCGAAGGTCGCAATCAGCGACAGCGGGACGGCGAGCCCCGGGATGATCGTCGCGGTCGCATGGCCGGTGAACAGGTAGAGGACGAGAACGACGAGACCGATCGTCAGGAAAAGCGTGAACTTCACATCGGCGATGGCGTCGCGAATGGGTTTTGCCGCGTCGTTCATGACAACAGTCGTGACCGAAGCAGGAATTTCGGCGTGCAGTTGCGGCAGCTTGGCGTTGATCGCGTCGACGACATCGACCGTGTTGGCATCCGGCTGACGCTGGATGGCGAGGATGATGCCGCGCTGGCCGTCATACCAGCTGCCGGTATATTGGTTCTCGACCCCGTCCTGCACATCGGCGACATCGCCGAGATGGATCGGCGCGCCGTTCGGATTGGCAATGACCAGCGAGCGGAATTGTTCGGCATTGGTGCGCTGTGTATCCGCAGTGATGGTCATGCTCTGGGCATTGTTCTGCAGCGTGCCCACAGGCTGCTGGCTGTTGGCCGCAGCAAGCGCCTTGTTGACGGTATCGATGCCGATGCCGCGCGTGAGCAGTTTGTTGGGGTCGACCTCGACGCGCACCGCATAGGTCTGCGCGCCATAGACGCTGACCTGGGCAACACCGGGAAGCGTTGAAAGCGACGGCGAGATGATGTCTTCGGCGATCTCGTCGAGCTTGCTGCGCGGCATGGTGTTGCTCTGCACGGAGAGCAGCATCACAGGCGCATCGGCCGGGTTAGTCTTTCGATAGCTCGGCGGCGTCGTCAGATTGTCGGGCAGCTGCCGGGTCGCGTGCGATATCGCCGCCTGGACGTCGGCTGCGGCCGCGTCAATATCGCGGTTGAGATCGAACTGAAGCACGATGCTGGTGTTGCCGAGCGAACTCGAGGCGCTGATTTCACTGATCCCGGGGATGGTCTCGAACTGCTTGATCAGCGGCGTCGCAACCGAAGTCGCCATGGTCTGCGGCGAAGCGCCGCTCAATTGCGCCGAGACGTTGATCGTCGGAAAATCGACCTGCGGCAGGGCCGCAACCGGCACGAGCCTGTAGCCGGCAAGGCCGGCCAGAATGACGCCGATGGCAAGCAGCGTCGTCGCCACGGGGCGCTGGATGCAAAAATTCGGGATCATTGCTGGGCTCTCACCGTGACCGTCTCGGACTGCTGCTGTTGCCGAGGCACTTCGGCGGCGGCGACATCAAGCGTCTTTTCGTCGAATTGCTCGTTGATGGCCTGCTGGTCGTTGAGCTGGCCCTGGCCCTCGACGACGACATGATCCCCTGGCTGAAGGCCCGATTCGATGGCGGTAAAGCCGCCATTGGCGCGGGCGACGGTGACCGGCGTCAGATGCGATTTGCCGCCCCTGGCGACGAAGGCGAAGAAACCATCGGGGCCGGGGCTGACGGCAACCGTCGGCACCACCACCTGCTGTTCGTCGTTGTTGAAATGCACGATGACGTTAACCGATTGGCCGGGCCAGAGGGCGCCGGAGACGTTGTCGAACTTTGCTTTGGCAAGGATCGTGCCCGAGGCCGTATCGACCGTGTTGTCGTAGAAGCTGATTGCGCCCTTGCGGACTTGCCCCCTGGTGGAGTTAGGGGCTGTGCTCACCTCGACCGGACCGGCTGCCAATGCCTTCTTCAGCTCGCGCAGATAACGTTCCTGCAGATGAAATTTCACATAGATCGGGTCGTATTTCGCAATGGTGACGATAGCCGAACCGGCATTGACGAAAGCGCCCTGGCTGATGGCAATGTCGCCGAGCCGGCCGTCGAAGGGAGCACGAATGTCGGTATTCTCGAGAATGATCTTATCCGAGGTGAGCGTCGCCTTGTCGGCGTCGACGGTGGCCGCGGCGGTGTCGCGGGCGGCTCTCGCCTGATCGAGGCTCTGCTGGGTGCCGGCCTTCTGGTCGAACAGGTCCTGCGCGCGCACCAGCGCGGTCTCGGATTCCGACAGAGTTGCGGTGTCGCGCACGATCATCGCATTGTCCTTGTCGACGGCTGCCCTGGCCGTCCGGTCGTCCAGCTTGGCGATCAGGTCCCCGGCCTTCACCGTCGCCCCGTCGTGCGCATTGATGCTGACGATTAGCCCCTGTTCTTGTGCGGCGATCGTCGTATTGTCATCCGCGTCGGCCCAGCCGGAAGCCGTCACATCCATCGGCAGCGTCGTCTTGATTGCCGCAACGGTCTTAACGACGGTTGGACCGCTGCCGCGTCTGCGCCCGCCACCCTGATGCTGTCCGTTATCCCCAGCCAGGGTCTGATCGGCCTGCGCCTGTTGCCCGCCGCCATTGCCGCTGACCGGCTGCGTGATGAACTGGGAGAGGTAAGGAATGCGCGAAGCATAAGGGATCAGATTGCCGAATTGCCAGAGACCGACGGCGGCAACCGCGATGATGCTGACGGTAATCCAAAATTTCTTCATGGCGAGACCGGGGTTGAGCAAGATTGCGAAATTATGCTTTGATTGAGCCGCTTATATTGCGGCGCAAAAAAGACATAATTTCCCGGTCGCGATCACTAAGTGGTTATAAAGGCTTAAATCTTTGTAATGAATATTCAGTAATATTCAAACTATACTAATATAGGCAAGTGCAGATCGATGTGGGTCCGGCGGCTGCGCTCCGGCAGGTCCGCGACAAGTTAATGCCGCTCCCCAAACGCAAAGAAGAGCGGAAAAACAGAGAAGGCAGGTCGTCATGACTGAGTTGGATGCCAGCGAATTTCGCTCTCTCATCACAAGGGTGTTTCCCGAATTGACGGCCTCCGTCTTCAAGCTGGCGGCAAAGGGCTGGGATTCCATGGCGGTCGACGTGGACGACACGCTGATCTTCAAGTTTCCCCGTCACCTCGGCGCGGAGAGAGCGCTTGTCAAGGAAGCCGCCTTGCTCGATATCGTTCGACCGTCGCTGTCGATGGCGGTTCCCGATATGCGCATTCACGACGGCCCGCCGATCTTCTCCAGCCACGCCAAGCTCGAGGGTGAACACCTCATCACGGAAGATTACGGTGCGCTCGGGGAGGGCGACCGTCAGCACCTGGCGGACGACCTCGCGCGCTTCTACGCCGAACTGCACGCGCTCGATGCCGATCGCCTGCGGGCGGCGGGCGCCGGAGCGATCCAGCCATGGCAATCGCCGGAGGCGGTGCGGGCGAAGGCTTTGCCGCAGCTGCCGTCTGATATCAAGGGCTTTGCGGAAGCCGTCGTCTCGGATTTCGAAGCATTGCCGCCCGACCCCTATGGCAAGGTCTACGGCTTCTTCGACGGTCACGGCTGGAACATGGCATTCGACTTTCGGCAACGCAGGCTCAACGGCATTTACGACTTCGCCGATTCGGGTTTCGGTCCGTTGCACCAGGAGTTCATCTATTCGAACTTCATCTCGCCCGATCTGACCGCGCGCATCATCTCGGCCTATGAAATGCTGACCGGACGCAGCCTCGACCGGCGGCGCATTGCAATCATGACCGGCTTCCATCGGCTTTCCGAACTCGCTGAACTTTCCGACGATCCGGCCAATGTCGAACAGATGGTCCGCGGCGTGGCGAACTGGGCCGCTGCGGCGGCCCGGATTGCCTGAAAGGATGCCTCAGACGGAGCGTGCTGCGCCGCCGTCGCAGCGGATGAGTGAGCCGGTGATATAGCTTGCCGGCTCGCTGCACAGGAAGGCGGCCGTTGCGGCAAATTCCTCCACGCTGCCGTAGCGGCCGACCGGAATGCGCGCTTCCTTGTCGGCGCGGATCTCCTCGATGCTTTTGCCCGTCCGCTTTGCTGCGGCGCCGTCGAGATCGTCGAGCCGCCCCGTCAGAATGCTGCCCGGCAGAAGCAGGTTGGTGGTGATGCCGAAACTCCCGACTTCCGAGGCGAGCGTCTTGCTCCAGCCGGCAAGCGCCGGGCGCAGCGTATTCGACAGCGCCAGGTTGGGGATCGGTTCGATAACGCCTGATGAGGCGACCGTCAGGATGCGGCCCCAGCCCTGCGCCTTCATATCAGGCAGAAGCGCATTGGTGAGCGTGATCACCCGGGCGACCATGGAAAGGAAATAGGTTTCGAGCTTTTCGGCCGTCATGTCCTCTGTCGTGCCGGGCGTCGGTCCGCCGGTATTGTTGACGAGAATATCGAGGCCGTCGAACTTGTCCTTCACCGCCGTCGTTGCCGTCTTGACGAAATGGTCGTCCGTGAGGTCCGCCCAGATCCAGTCGGCCCGGCCTTTGCCTTCACTGTTGATCGCCTTGCAATTGGCCTCTAGCTGTTCACCGCTGCGCCCGCACAGAAGCACGTTTGCGCCTTCCCGCGCCAGCGCCACGCCTATGCCGAGGCCAAGCCCGCGCGAGGAGGCGAGAACGAGTGCCCTTTTGCCCTTGATGCCGAGATCCATGATATCCTCCGATGTCTTCGAGCGATGTATAAGGCGCAGGCGACGAAAAAGGAAAGGGAGGCTTGCGGTGGTGCCGCGTTTCATATTTGACGTTAACGTAAACGTTATTGTAGTCTCGGATCAGTTCAATAGCATTGTGCGAATTGAAGATTGGCTGTCGCATCCCGGCTCGACAATGCTTCGTTGTTTTGACAAGACAGTGCTTATGGGATGATGGCCACGGCGGCCAAGCGGAGACGAATGAATGACCGAGATGACTGAGCTGCCCGAACGCGAGAGCATGGAGTTCGACGTCGTGATTGTCGGGGCGGGTCCTGCTGGCCTCGCGGCGGCGATCCGGCTGAAGCAGGTCAATCCGGAACTGTCCGTCGTCGTGCTGGAGAAGGGCGCTGAGGTCGGCGCCCATATCCTGTCTGGCGCCGTCGTCGACCCTGTCGGGATCAACCGGCTGCTGCCGGGCTGGCGCGAGGAGGGGGGGCATCCCTTCAAGACGGAAGTCACGGCGGACCATTTCCTGCTGCTGGGGCCGGCAGGCTCGATCCGCCTGCCGAATTTTATGATGCCGCCCCTGATGAACAATCACGGTAACTACATCGTCTCGCTGGGCAATGTCTGTCGCTGGCTGGCGACCAAGGCGGAGGAACTCGGCGTCGAGATCTATCCAGGCTTTGCCGCCGCGGAAGTGCTCTATGATGACAAGGGCGCGGTGATCGGCGTTGCCACCGGCGACATGGGCATCGAGAAGAACGGCGAGCCTGGCCCCAACTACACCCGCGGCATGGAGTTGCGCGGCAAATACACGCTGATCGGCGAGGGGGTGCGCGGTTCGCTCGCCAAGCAGCTGATCGCCAAGTTCGATCTCTCCAGCGACCGCGAACCGCAGAAATTCGGCATCGGCATAAAGGAACTCTGGCAGGTCACGCCCGAGAACCACAAGCCGGGCCTGGTGCAGCACTCCTTCGGCTGGCCGCTCGGCATGAAGACCGGCGGCGGCTCCTTCCTCTATCATCTCGAAGACAATCTGGTGGCGGTCGGCTTCGTCGTCCACCTGAACTATAAGAACCCCTATCTCTACCCCTTCGAGGAGTTCCAGCGCTTCAAGACCCATCCGGCGATCCGAGGCACTTTCGAGGGCGGCAAGCGGCTCTCCTACGGCGCGCGCGCGATCACCGAGGGCGGTTATCAGTCGGTGCCGAAGCTTTCTTTCCCGGGCGGGGCGCTGATCGGCTGTTCGGCCGGCCTCGTCAACGTGCCGCGCATCAAGGGCAGCCACAATGCGGTCCTGTCGGGCATGCTGGCAGCCGAGAAGATCGCGGCGGCGATTGCATCAGGCCGCAGTCACGACGAGGTCGTCGAGATCGAAAATGAATGGCGCCGGGGCGACATCGGCCGCGACCTGAAGCAGGTGAGGAACGTCAAGCCGCTCTGGTCGAAGTTCGGTACGGCGCTCGGCGTGGCGCTCGGCGGCTTCGACATGTGGGTGAATACGCTGTTCGGCTTCTCCTTCTTCGGCACGCTGAAGCACGGCAAGACGGATGCCGAAAGCCTGGAGCCGGCTGCAAATCACAAGCCGATCGCCTATCCGAAACCCGATGGCGTATTGACCTTCGACCGTCTCTCCTCGGTTTTCCTGTCGAATACCAATCACGAGGAGGATCAGCCGGTGCATCTGCAGGTCAAGGACATGGCGCTGCAGAAGAGTTCCGAGCTCGGCATCTATGCCGGCCCGTCCACCCGCTACTGTCCGGCCGGGGTCTACGAATGGGTGGAAAAGGATGGCGACAAGACCTTCGTCATCAACGCCCAGAACTGCGTGCACTGCAAGACCTGCGACATCAAGGACCCCAACCAGAACATCAACTGGGTGCCGCCACAGGGCGGCGAGGGGCCGGTCTATCCGAATATGTGAGGCGGATCGGCATCGCAGCCGACAATTTCACGTGCTGACGCCTTCGTGATCGGCCGCCGACGGCCGCTCTTAGCCATTCGTTAACCATAAATTCCTTAGCTTGCGACATCTTCTTGACGCACTAAGGACACATTCATGACGATCTCCCGCCGGGGCTTTCTGATTGCTCTGCCTCTTTTCATGGCCGGCTGCTCTTCCACCGGCCTGAACAGCCAGACGAATTACGCAGCGCTTCCCGATGAAAAGTTTCCGCTGAAGCAGGTGCCGATCGACAAGATCAAGCCGGAGCTTCGCCGTCAGGAAGTCGCCTATGAAACCGCTTATGCTGCAGGCACGATCGTCATCGATACGCCGGCGCGTCGCGCCTACTATGTCCTCGGGAACGGGCGGGCCATGCGTTACGGCGTCGGTGTCGGCCGCGAGGGGCTGGCACTCGCCGGAAACGCCTATGTCGGGCGCAAGGCGGAATGGCCGAGCTGGACGCCTACCGAAAATATGCAGCGCCGCGAGGAGCGCTATCGCAGGCTCGCTGGCGGCATGCCAGGCGGCCCGAACAATCCGCTTGGCGCGCGGGCGATGTATCTCTATCGCGGCGGCAACGACACGCATTTCCGCATACATGGGACAAATCAGCCGGAATCGATCGGTCTCGCCATGTCGAGCGGCTGTATCCGTATGATGAACCATGACGTGATCGATCTCTATAATCGCGTCGAGGTCGGCGCCAGGGTCGTCGTCATTCAGGCTTGAACGAGCAAAGGACGACCATAAGACAAGCCGCCGGCAGCGATACTACCGGCGGTTTTCTGCTTTTGCGGCTGATGTGGGCGCGTCAGTGGCGGCGTGCTGCGATACCGGTGGAAAGCGCCACGCCGATGCCGGTGGTTACGGCGGCGCTGATTTCGGCAATGCCGATCGTTTCGCCAAGCAGCAAGCCGCCGCCGAAAGTCGCTAGAACAGGCGTCAGCGCCGTGAAGGCGGCAGCCTGCGTTCCGCCGAGCGTGCGGACGGCCGTGCCATAGGCGACCATGGCGACGAGGCCTGACAGAATGCCCTGGCTCAACACCTGCAGGCCGATTTCGGCAAGCGGGGCCTGCGGCAGCGATACGCCGAAGACGAGGGCGAGCCCGGCGATGATCAGGAAGGACCAGGCGGCGATCAGCGCGCTCGCCTGAATGGCCGTCAGTCCCGAGCGGCGGAAGGCATGGGTATAGCTTGCCCAGAGCACGGCGCCGGCCGGCAGCAGGACGAAGCTTGTCCAGGGCAGGGAGGCATCGGCAAGGCTGCGGGTGAGCAGGATCATTACGCCGCCGACGATTGCCGCCAGCCCAGCGATGCGCGTTACATCCGGCCGCTCCCGAAACAGCAACATGCCGATCAATGCGGTGGCAAGCGGCATGGAGCCGCCGAGCAGGATGCCTGATGAGGCGGCCGGGGTGGAATGGATGGCAAGCGCCGTCACCAGAAAGAAGATCGCGCCGCACCCGGCGACCATGATCGCCAGCAGATGGAGCGGCAAACCCTTCGGCAGCAGGCCGGTGCGGAGCCAGACGGGCGAAAGCGCGAGCGCGGGAATGCCGAAGCGGATGAGACCGATATCGATGGGGCCGAGCGACGTTGCGGCGCTGTGGCGGGTTGCCAGAAACCAGGTCGCCCAGATCAAGACGGTGATACTGCCGGCGGCATAACCCAAGGTTTGCGAAGGTGATTTGTCGTTTGAAAATGCGATCGTGCTCATCGTTCCAATCCTTTCCTCCATCCGGATCCTGTCCGGTTGAAAGAAGATTAGCGCCGGAGGCCGGGGCATGTCCTTGCTATCTATGGCAGGAAAGTCGTGCTATACGCAATCTTCTGCCAAAGGGGGCGATTGGATGTTATGAAAATGCCAAATCTCGATAAATTTGATATTGCCATCCTCAAATGTCTGCAGGAGGATGCGCGCGCCACCAATGTCGAGATCGCCGAAAAGGTGAACCTCTCGCCGTCGCCCTGCCTGCGCCGTATCCGCAATCTCGAACGTTCCGGCATCATCCGCGGCTACACCGCGGATATCGATCGCAAGGAGGTCGGTCTCGGTCTGACTGTCTTCGTCGAGTTCAAGGTCATCCATCACAGCCGCGAAAACTCCGAGGCGCAGCAGAAGGCGCTCCTGGCAATTCCCGAGATCGTCTCCTGTTTCCTGATTTCGGGAACGGCCGATTTCCTGGCCGAAGTGGTTGTGGAGGATCTCGCCGCCTATGAGCGCCTTCTGACGGACACGCTTCTGACCCTGCCGAATGTCAGCGACATCCGCTCGAACTTCGCCATCCGCAGCATCAAGACGCATGGGCCGTTGAAGCTGCCGGAAGGAAGATAATTCCGATACTTTTTTCTGTAAAAACCCCTCCCCAACTCCCCACAGGGGGAAGGACTAACTTGGCGCACCGTCTCACTTCAACCTAAAGGTCAAATGTTTGGAATAAGGGTGCGGCAGTTTAAGCCCCTTGTGGGGAGGGGTTGGGGATGGGACTCAGGCGCTACAGTAGCGTCCCGCTGAGGATGAGCAGCGCCACCGAGAAGTAAATGACGAGTCCGGTGACGTCGACCAGCGTGGCGACGAAGGGAGCCGAGGCGCTGGCCGGATCGAGCCGGAGTTTCTGCAGCACGAACGGCAGCATCGAGCCGCACATCGAGCCGAAGGTGACGATTCCGATCAGCGCGGCAAACACCGTGGCCGCGACCATCTGCCAGTGCGGACCGTAGTCGTAGAGCCCGGCCGTCTGCCAGAAGACGATGCGGATGAAGCCGACAAGGCCGAGGATCGCGCCGAGCACTATGCCGGTCGGCAGTTCACGGAGAAGAACTTTCCACCAGTCCGAGAGCTTCAATTCGCCGAGTGCTAGGGCCCGGATGATCAGCGAGGTCGCCTGCGAGCCGGAATTGCCGCCCGAGCTCATGATCAGCGGGATGAACAGCGTCAGCACCACGGCCTTTTCCAGTTCGCCTTCGAAATGCTGCATGGCGCTGGCCGTCAGCATCTCTCCGAGGAAGAGGGCGGCGAGCCAGCCGGCGCGTTTGCGGATCATGCCGGCGAAGCCGATCTTCATATAGGGCTGGCCGAGCGCCTCCATGCCGCCGAACTTCTGGGCCGCTTCCGTCGTGTCTGCGATCATCGTGTCGATCACGTCGTCGACGGTTACGATGCCGAGCATCTGTCCATATTCGTCTACGACGGGTAAGGCGAGAAGATCGTGTTTGCGGATCAGCCGGGCGACGTCCTCCTGCTTCATCAGTGGATCGGCCGAAACCGGCGCGCCCTTCTGAGCCACGGAGAGGATAGATGCGTCGGGCTCGCCGGTGATGAGACGGCGCAGCGTCACCACATGCTGCAGCGCGTGGCTGATCTCATCGAGCACATAGATGGCGTAGACGGTCTCGCGCGAGCGTTCGACCTGGCGCACATGGTCGAGCGTCTGGGCGACGGTCCAGCTGTCCGGCACACTGACGAATTCCGTCGTCATGATGCCGCCGGCCGTGCGCGGCGGATAACCCATCAGGTGCTGGATGGCGATGCGCACCGGCTCGTCGAGGCTGGCAAACAGCCTGGCGCGGGTCTCACCGTCGAGTTCGAGCAGCACGTCGGCGACGCGGTCGTTGGACATGCCGTGCAGCAGTCGTGCGGCCTCCTCGGCGCTGATCAGCGCGAGGATCTCAGCGGCGTTGCGAAGCTCCGGCCGGTCGAGGATGTTGACGGCATAATCGAGCGGCATGCCTGATAGCACACGCCCGGCGTCCTGGACGCTGAGCGCATTCAACGCCTCGACGCGTTCGGCGATCGTCGCGCCGCGGCTGTTGTTGATGAAGGCACGGGCGGCATGGCCTGCCCGAAGAGGGAAGCGATTGATATTCATGAGGCTCGCCTTTCCGTCGATCCGCCGTAGCGTCCGATCGGGCGAGCCGACAGGAGTCGGTCAGCGCACGAGGGCGGCCGCGTACGGCAAAGGCAATCGACTGCTACTGTCGCTTGGCATCTGAGTGATGGCTCCGTTGGAATCCGCGGAAGATGAGTGTCATCCACGTGTCATGCTAGGTGGCCCCGAACGCCTAAAGAGTCAAGCAGGAGAAATGCTTACCGCCAGAATGTCGCACCTGTGCGGCGCGGCATTCGGCGGGTATGGCGGTCGCTTGCGGCTGGCGGCCTCAAAAGACCGCATTGCAAGTGCGAATCAGAAGCCTGCAAGCACTGCCTTGCCCTTCATCCGGCCGCTTTCGACCATCGCATGCGCTTTCTTCAGATTCGCCGCATTGATCGGGCCGACGGTCTCGGTGAGAGTCGTGCGGATCTTTCCGTTGTCGACCAGTTCCGAAATCTTGTTCAGCAGCTTGTGCTGCTCGATCATGTCAGGCGTGCCATAAAGCGGACGGGTGAACATCAACTCCCAATGGATGGAGATGGCCTTGCGCTTGAAGGGGACGATGTCGAGTGTCTTGGGATCGTCGATCAGTGCAAAGCGGCCTTGCGGCGCGATGGCTTCCACGATGTCGCCGACGTGACCGCCGGTATTGGTTGTCGAAAACACGAACCCCGGTGCGCCCATACCGAGCGCTGCCACCTCAGGCGCGATCGGCTTGGAATGATCGACGACGTGATGTCCGCCGAGCGCCTTCACCCAGTTCTGCGTTTCCGGCCGCGATGCCGTTGCGATCACGGTGAGATCGGTGAGAGACCGGGCGATCTGGATGGCGATCGAGCCGACCCCGCCTGCGCCGCCGATGATCAGGATGGAGCGTGCCGCGCCCGGAATAGCGTCCTGCACCTTCAGCCGATCGAACAGCGCCTCATAAGCAGTGATCGAGGTCAGCGGCAGGGCGGCTGCGGCCGCGAAATCGAGGCTCTTCGGTTTTTTTCCGACGATGCGCTCGTCGACGAGGTGGAATTCGGCATTGCTGCCCGGACGGCTGATGACACCGGCGTAGAACACCTCGTCGCCCGGCCTGAACAGCGTGACGTCAGTGCCGACGGCCTTGACGACACCCGCGGCATCCCAGCCGAGCACCTTCAGTTCGTCGGCGGGTGGCGCGGAATGGGCGCGTACCTTTACATCGACGGGGTTGACGGAGACAGCCTTGATCTCGACGAGCAGATCGTGGCCATGAGCTTCCGGCATCGGCAAGTCGACATCGATCAGCGAAGTCTCGGCGGCAATGGGCTGTGGGATCTTATAGGCGACGGCACGCATGGGAAACTCCTGTGTTCTTTGCACGGGAGCTAGATGCGCACTATGTTCGAGCAATGCAAGAATGCACAAATTCTGTACGTAGTACCAAAAAGGATACCGCAAAATGTCGTTGCCGCGCGCGAAACTCGTCAGGAACTTTCCCGGTTGCCCTGTCGAGGCGACGCTGAGCTACCTCGACGGCAAATGGAAGGGCGTGATCCTTTTTCACCTCATGAAGGGCACACTGCGCTTCAACGAACTGCGCCGCAAGCTGCCGGCCGTCACCCAGCGTATGCTGACAAAGCAGTTACGCGAACTCGAAGAGTCGGGTCTGGTGTCGCGTACCGTCTTTCCGGTGGTGCCGCCGCGTGTCGAATATGCGATGACGCCGCTCGGCATGACGCTGAAGCCGGTCGTTGATGCGCTTGCCGCCTGGGGCGACGATTATGTCTTCTGCAGCCCGGAAGGACGCGAGCTGCGCACGTCGTCAGGCGGGCTGCACGCGCCGGCTTCGCCTCTCCAGGCGGGCTGAGGCTGCGAAGACGAAGAGGCCGAGGAAGGAGAGTGCTGCGCCGACGTAACCGGTGGCCGCAAACCCGTAACCCCAGGCGATGACGAGACCGCCGAGCCAGGCGCCGATCGCATTGGCGATGTTGAAGGCGGAGTGGTTGGAGGCGGCGGCAAGCGTCTGCGCATCGGCGGCGACGTCCATCAGCCGCGTCTGCAGCGCCGGCCCGGCGGCAAAACCGCAGCCGACGAGGAAGACCGAGAGGCCGAGCATATAGGGGTTGGCGGCCGTCAGAGAGAAAGTGGTGAGCACGACGATATTATAGATGAGCGAACCGCCGATCGTACCGAGCAGCGATTTATCGGCGAGCCACGAGCCGATGAAATTGCCGGCATTCATGCCGACGCCGAAGAGCACCAGCATGATCGGGACCGCGCTTTCCGGCAGCATCGCCACCTCGGTCGTCGTCGAGGCGATATAACTGAACATGGCGAACATGCCGCCATAGCCGACGGCGGCGATGGCGAGCGTCAGCCACACCTGCGGCCGGCGGAAGGCGCCGAGTTCGCGTGAGAAGCTCGCCTCTTCGGAGACCCTGTCCTTCGGAAGATAGATCCAGATCAAGGCCACGGTCAGCAGGCCGACGATTCCGACCGACCAGAACGCCACCTGCCAGTCGAGCGACTGGCCGAAGAAGGTCGTCAACGGCGTGCCGAGAAGTGTCGCGACGGTCAGGCCGAGCATGACGCGCCCGACCGCCCGCGCCCGCCGGTTCAACGGCACCATCGAGGCGGCGACGAGCGCCGCGACGCCGAAATAGGCACCATGCGGCAGGCCGGTGATGAAGCGCAACACGGCGAAGGTCTCGAAGCTTGGCGCCACTGCGCTCGATATGTTACCCACGGCAAAGATGAGCATCAGCGTCAAAAGCAGCGTGCGACGCGCCATCTTCGCGGCAAGCACGGCGATGACGGGCGCGCCGACAACAACGCCGAGGGCATAGGCGCTGATGACGTAGCCCGCCTGTGGCGTTGTAACCGAGAAGGTTTCCGCGACATTGGGCAGCAGCCCCATGATCGCGAACTCGCCCGTGCCGATTCCGAAGCCGCCGCAAGCGAGTGCAAGTTGAACCAAAGCGACCGTCGTTGCCGACGGCAGTTCGTCATCCGGCCGGGATTCAATGGAATCATTGATGGCGATCTCACTCATGAGAGCTCCGTAGGAAGGTTCTGCTTGGTAACGGCCCTGACGCCGCGAGGCGGTTGGGATTAAATGGCGGGAGGTGGAGACGATCTCTCCGGTATCTTGATCTATCCGCAAGGGAGCGGCCGGCGTCGAGTGCATTTTTTGCAGTGCAGTGTCCTGCTATGTGCATATGTCCGTTGCAATATTTGCATTTCTGTCATTTCTGCTGTGGAGGGACGGCGCTTGAAATCGACGGTGCCGCAACCATCTGAGGAGCAAGGCAGGACCATTTCCGCGCCAGGGACGGGAGCCCGTATGAAGCTTGTAGGCTTTTTCAACCGCGACGGCGGCACCTTCAGGACCACCGACATGCTGGCCTACGAGAAGAGAGCGGAGGCGGCCTTTCGAGATGCGGGACACGATTTCGATGCAATCGTTTTTTCAGGCAAGGAAATCATCCCCGCGATGGAGCGGGCGGCCAAGCGAGACGATATCGACGGCATCGTCGCCGGCGGCGGCGACGGGACGATTTCGGCGGCGGCGTCGATCGCCTGGAAAAACGGCATCGCGCTCGGCGTCGTGCCGGCCGGCACCATGAACCTCTTTGCCCGATCGCTGCGTGTGCCGCTCGATATTTGGCAGGCGCTCGATGTGCTGGCTACCGGTGAAATCGACAATGTCGACATCGCCAGCGCCAACGGCCGCCCGTTCATCCATCAGTTTTCAGCCGGCCTGCATGCCCGCATGGTGCGCTACCGCAATTCCTACAGCTATCGCTCGCGGCTGGGCAAGATCAGGGCGAGCACGAAGGCGGCTCTCGGCGTGATCTTCAACCCGCCCGAGTTCGAGGTCGAGTTCGAGGCGGTCGGCATGCGCGAGCGCCGCAGGGTCTCGGCGATCTCGGTCTCCAACAACCCGTTCGGCGAAAACGCGCTGCTTTATGCCGATAATCTGAGAAGCGGCGAGCTTGGCTTCTATACGGCTAATCCGCTGAAACCGCTCGGTGTCGCCCGCCTCGCCATCGACATGCTGCGCGGCAAGGTTCGCGAGAACGCGGATGTCATGGTGATGCATCCGGCCGAGGTGCGCCTGCATTTCCCGAAACTGCGATACAAGGCCAATTGCGTCATGGACGGCGAACTGCTGCCGCTCGAACGCGATGTGCTGATCCGGCTGCATCCGGGTGAACTGAAGGTTCTCGTCAAACAGGGCCTTGCCGCCCAGATCGATGCGGACGAACGCCGCGAGCCCGCCGCGTAAGCCTGCCGCCGCGGAGTTTCAGAACCGCGGCAGATAGGTGCGGTAGTCGAAATCCGAGACCGTGCGCAGATGCGCAAGCGCTTCCTTGCGTTTGGTGTCGCCATAGAGCGCCTGATAGCGGGTTCCGAAGATATCGGCGATAAAACGCGAGGTGCGGAAGGTCTCGACCGCGCACAGGAAATCATGCGTCAGTCGTGTCGTATCTTCAGGCATGTGCGCGGGCGTCGTCTCCTCGCCGGGATCGAGCTCGCGGTCGAGGCCGGTGAGCATGCCGCCGAGGATCGCCGCCAGCAGCAGATAGGGATTGGCGTCGGCGCCGGCGACACGATGCTCGATACGCGCGGCCGGCCCATCCTTTTCGGGTATGCGGATTGCCGTGCCGCGATGGCCGTTGCCCCAGGTCAGATCGACGGGCGCGAAGGAGCCCGGCTGAAAGCGCCGGTAGGAATTGGCGAAAGGGGCGAAGATCAGCTGCGCCTCGCGCATGCTGTCGAGCATGCCTGCCGTTACCGATTTCAGCAGCTTCGGCTCGCCGCCTTTGGCATCGAGAATGTTGCGGCCCTGTTCGTCGATGACGCTTGCATGCACATGCAGGCCGGAGCCGGCATGGTCGGAATAGGGTTTGGCCATGCAGGTCGATTTCAGCCCGTGGCGGCGCGCCGCCTGTTCGGCGATACGCTTCAAGTAGAGGCAGTCGTCAGCCGCGGCCAGCGCATTTGGGCGGTGCAGGAGGTTGACCTCGAACTGTCCAGGTCCGAATTCGGCTGTGGTCGCGTCCGCCGGCAGTCCCTGCGCCTTCGCATAGGCCCTCAGCGTCCTCAGATAGCCATCGAGCGCATCGACGGCGCTCATGTCGTAAAGCTGAAAACCGTTCGGCTCGCCGCGATACGTGAGGCTTTCGGGCGGAGAAGGGCGTCCGGTCTCGCGCCAGTCTCCCGACATCACGTAGAATTCCAGCTCGGTGGCGACGACAGGCGTCAGCCCGCGCAGTCTATAGCGCTCGACCACAGAGGCTAGGATGGCGCGCGGATCCATGAAGCTCGGGCTGCCGTCGAATTCGCACATGGTGGCGAGCACCTGCATCGAGCCCTCCGGCGCCCAAGGCATCGGCGCGAGGCTGCGTCGGTCGGCAACGACCATGCCGTCAGGATCGCCGATGGTCAGCGACAGGCCGGTGATGGCGTCATTGTCGTCGCCCCAGATGTCGAGCGATTGCGTCGAGGTTGGCAAGCGGATGTCGCCGGCCCAGATCTTGCCTTCGCTGCCGGGGGGAAGTTGCTTGCCGCGCAGTTCGCCGTTCATGCCAACGATCAGGATCTCGAGACGCGGATCGCCGCCTTCGATCTTGCCGTCCATCCTGTCGCTCGCCATGACCTTGAAAATCCTCCGGGAGAAGGCCAAGCTCCTATCTCATCGATATCAGCCTTTCAATCCGCGAGGGTCTTTTACAAGTCATGCCCGATACTTACCCGCCCTCCAACCTTGCCGCGATCGACGCTGCGCACCATCTGCACCCCTTCGCCGACATGAAGAAGCTGAATGCCGACGGTACGCGCATCATCCAGCGCGGCGAGGGCGTCTACATTTTCGACGATCGCGGCAGGAAATATCTCGACGGCTTCGCCGGCCTCTGGTGCGTCAATATCGGCTATGGCCGCCGGGAGATCGCTGACGCCGTCGCAAGGCAGATGAACGAACTGCCCTATTACAACACCTTCTTCGGCACGACCTCGACGCCGGCGACGCTGCTGGCGCAGAAGGTTACATCCCATGCCGGCGCGCGGTTCAACCATATCTTCTTCACCGGCTCCGGCTCGGAGGCAAACGACACCTGGTTCCGCATGGCCCGAGTTTATTGGAGCGCCGTCGGCGAGCCGTCGAAGAAGATCGTGATCGCCAGGAAGAACGGTTATCACGGGTCGACCGTTGCCGGCGCCAGCCTCGGCGGCATGAAATACATGCACGAGCAGGGCGACCTGCCGATCCCGGGCATCGTCCATATCGGGCAGCCTTATTGGTATGGCGAGGGCGGCGATCTCTCGCCCGCCGAATTTGGCCTCAAGGTCGCCCGCGAGCTCGAGGCGAAGATCGACGAGTTGGGCGAGGAGAATGTCGCAGCCTTCGTCGCCGAACCGGTGCAGGGTGCTGCCGGCGTCATCATCCCGCCCGAGACCTATTGGCCGGAAATCGACCGGATCTGCAAGGCGCGCAATATCCTGCTCGTAACCGACGAGGTGATCTGCGGTTTCGGCCGTCTGGGCGCCTGGTTCGGCCATCAGCATTTCGGCGTCGAGCCGGATCTCGCGCCGATCGCCAAGGGCCTTTCCTCCGGCTATCTGCCGATCGGCGGCGTGCTCGTCAGCGACAGTGTCGCCGATGTGCTGATCAACGAGGTCGGCGAGTTCAATCACGGCTTCACCTATTCCGGCCATCCGGTCTGTGCCGCCGCCGCACTTGAAAATCTGCGCATTATTGAGGAGGAACGGCTGGTCGAATGTGTGCGCGACGATATCGGCCCTTATTTCGGCAAAGCTTGGGCGGCGCTATTCGAACACGATCTGGTCGGGCAAGCCGATAGTATCGGGCTGATGGGCGGCCTGCAGCTTGCCGCCGACAAGCGCACGCGCGCTCGCTATGAAAAGCCCGATCAGATTGGCGCGCTGGTGCGCAACCACGCATTGGCGAACGGCCTCGTACTGCGCGCCACGGCCGACCGCATGCTCGCCTCACCGCCGCTTATTATCAGCCATGCGGAGGTGGACGAGATGGCAAGGGTTACCAAGCTGGCACTGGATGCGGCTTGGAAGGAGCTAAGATCCTGATTTCGTTCAGCTCGGCTGATCAACCCAGGCATAGCCGAAGCGATAGCTGTCGTCGCCGCGACTGTAGAGATAGGGTACGTCGATGACCGACGACTCCGGCGCTGATATGCCGAGGTGGGCCTGGAGCCATTGCGCCATATCCGGCGGAAGCGCTTCGTTTTTCCCCTTATGCGGTATGAGCCACACGAGAAGAAGCGGCCGGCGGCCGGAGAGATCCGGCTTGAAGCCGGGGTAATCAATGGAGAGGACGGGAATGCCGGAAATATCCTGTCTGAGATTGCCGGCGAGCAGGCTGTCGCCGGCAAGGATCGCCGCCGGTTCGGCCTTTTTGCGCAAGCTTTCGAGCATATCGGCATATGGCCTGTTCAGGCGCTCATAGTGACCCGTGAACCGCGCGCTTGCCACACTGCCGTAAAGGGCCGCAGGCACGCCGATCATGATGACGGCAATCACGGGCATGAAGCGCCGTAAAGCCTTGCTGGTCTCAACGCCTGCCGCCTCGATCTTCAGGCAGAGATACAGCGGCACGATGAAGAGCATCGGCACCAGCCAGCGGTCCTTGATGCCGGCTGCGCCGCCCAAGACGATCAACAGCAGAATGCCGGTGAGAAAAATGAGCATCATCCGCTCGATAAGCCGCGTCCATTCCGATTGGGCGGTCAGCGCTGGACGAAGGCTCTTGCCAAAGACGACGGCGAACACCGCCACCGTCAATCCGGCGAAGCCGACGGTGGCAAGGGCGAGGGAACCGGCGCCCATTCCCACTTGCATGAGATAGCTCGCATCGCCGCTGGCGGTCATCTTCTCCAGGGTGCGGGCCGTCGCAAAATCGAGATTGTCCTTCAGCCAGAAGAGATGCGGCAGCGTGATGACGAGCGCCGCGACAGCAGTCACCGCGAGCCTCCGATCGAAGATCCGCGTCCGAAGGCGCGCATCCGTCAGCGCGGCAATTAAGGCTGCGGCTGGCAGGATGGCGAAATTGTACTTGGCAAGCAGGCCGAAACCGATGCCGATGCCGGCGACCAGATAGGAGGCGAGGCTCGGCCGTTTCAAGCTGAGGATAAAGCCGTAGAAGAAAAGACTGGCCGAAAAGAAGACCGCTACGGTATGCGTCAGATCGCGCTGCATCTCGAAAACCATTTGCGGGATGGTCAGCAATCCGAGTGTCGCCATCGCCACCAGCCTCTTGTCGCGCAGGATGAGTTGCGCGGTCAGGCCGTAGAGCAGATAGGAGGTGAACAGGAGGAGGTTCTTCACCACCGACAGCGCGACAAGCGAAACCCCGGCAAACAGGAAGACTGTATATTGCAGCCAGTTGTAGAATGGTGGCTGCGGGCCGTAACCGGCGGCGAGCCACTGCGAGCGGAAGGCCTGCTCGGCTTCGTCGAGGTCGAGCGAATGTGAGGTTGCGAGCCGCACGCCGATCTGAAGCGCGAAATAGGCGGCAAGCAGGACAAAAATCCACCTGATGTCCCGATTACTGGTCTCAGTCATCTATCGCGCTCCCGGCCGAACCCAGGCATAGCCAAGGGCGAAATTGTCCCCCTGGCGGCCGAAATAATAAGGAAGCGACACGGCGGCGATCTCCTGCGGTGTGATATCGGCTGCCGCCAGTGCCGATGAAAACCGCTCCGGCATGACCGCATCCGCAGCCGTCGCCGTCTTCTTGCCGCGCCAGACGATGAGCACCGGTCCGCCTGACGTCGCATAGGCCGGGATGCCGGACGCGGGGAAATCCGGGATGACGACGGGCACGTCGGGAAACTGCAGGCGCATGTTTCCGCCGACATAGGTATCAGAGGCGATGATCAGCGCAGGTTCAGCCTGCCGCGTCATGTCGCGCGCGAGATCGGCTATCGGCACATTCGGCCTGCTGTAGGTGCCCATCAGCCGGGCGCCGACGACGCGGAAGCCGAGTGCGATCAGCACACAGGCCATCAGCACCGGCACGACAGGCCGGAAGCGGCGGAGGCCGGCGGAAAGGTCGAGCCCGGCCGCCTGCATCTTTGCCAGGAAGTAGATCGGCAGCACCAGCAGGAACGGATCAAGCCAGCGCTCGCGCACGGTCGTGGAGCCGGTGAGCAGCACGATCAGAAGAATACCCCCGAGGCTCGCGAGCATCATCCGCTCCATCATGCGGGTCCAGCGGTTTCCGGATGAAAGCGCCCGGAAGAAATCCCCGCGGAAGGCGGCGGCGAAAATGGCGACGGGCAGCGCTGCGAAGGCGATGATGGCGACGACATAGGCGAGAATACCTTTGCCGATCCGCAATGCCCCGGCCGGTTCATTGCCGGCAGCCATTTTGACGAGAGTATCGGAGGAGGCGAATTCGAGATTGTTCCGCAGCCAGATCGCGTGCGGCAGAACGATGACGAGCGCGACGCCGATCGCCGCCAGCAGGCGCCGGTCTAGCGCTCTGCGCCGCCATTCGGCATCGGGCAGGATGGCGATCAGCGCGGCGACGGGCATCAGTGCGAAGTTATATTTCGAGATCAGACCGATGCCGGTGGCAAGCCCCAGCAGGAGATAGCTGCCGATATCGGGGCGCTCGAGCGTGCGGAAGAGGCCGTAGAGGAAGAGCGAGCTTGCAAAAAGCAGCGCCGTCGTATGGGTCAGATCCTGCTGCGCCATGTAGGAGACCTGGGGCAGTGTGATCAGCGCCAGCATCCCGGCGGCGGCGAGTGCCTGGTCCTTCAGGACCTCGCGCCCGGCAAGGCCGTAAAAGAGATAGCACAGGAAGAGCAGGATATTCTTCGGGATGATAAGGGCGCCCATCGACAATCCGGTCACCGAAACGACCGCATATTGCATCCAGTTGTAGAAGGGCGGCTGCGGGCCGTAGCCAGCCAGCAGATATTGCGAGAAGAAGGACTGCTCGGCTTCGTCGAGTTCAAGCGAGTGCGGAAGCGCCAATCGCAACGCGATGTTCAGCACGAAATAGGCTGCAAGCAGCAGCGCCGCGGTTCTGATCGTCCTCGTCGCGCGTTCCAGCATCGTGCTGCCGGTTTACGCTCGGCTTTGATCGTCGAAGATCTGCCGCACGATATAGTTCGGGGATGCGTCATCACGGTAATAGGTGCGCGCGATCATTTCCGCCAGAATGCCGGTGGTGATCATCTGCACCGACGAAAGCAGGAGCACGACGCCCACCATCAGCATCGGGCGTGTGCCGATATCGTTGCCCAAAATGAACTTGTCGAAGCCGAGATAGAGCAGGATCAATATGGCAACCGCGCCGAGACCGAGACCGAGCGAGCCGAAGAAATGGCCGGGCCGGGCCTTGTAGCGCATGAAGAACATCACCGACAGCAGATCGAGGATGACGCGGAAGGTGCGCGAAATGCCATATTTCGAAACGCCGTGCTCGCGGGCATGGTGGGTGACGACCATCTCGCCGATGCGCGAGCTTGGCACGACGCCGGCGACCCAGGCCGGGATGAAGCGGTGCATCTCGCCCATCAGCTTGACCTGCTTGATGATCGACGCCCGGTAGATCTTCAGGCTGCAGCCGTAGTCGTGCAGCTTGACGCCGGTGATGCGGCCGATCAGGTAGTTGGCGCACCAGGAAGGAATTTTGCGTAACAGCAGGCCGTCCTGGCGGTTCTTGCGCCAGCCGACCAGGAGATCGAGTTCGCGCCGTTCGAGCTCCGAGACCATCGAAGGGATATCCTTCGGGTCGTTCTGCAGGTCACCGTCCATCGTCGCGATCAGGCGGCCGCGGGCGGTGTCGATGCCGGCCTGCATGGCAGCGGTCTGGCCGAAGTTGCGCTGCAGCTCGACGATCCTGAGTACCAGCCCCTCGCGCCCGACGAACTTGCGGGCATTGACGAGCGTCGCATCCGTGCTGCCGTCGTCGACGAGGATCAGTTCCCATCGATGAGGATACTGGGCCATAGCCGCAAGGATACGCTCGACAAGCGGACCGACGCTTTCCTCTTCATTGAAAACGGGCACGACCAGCGATAGCTCGAGCGATTGTACCGGATCATTCGTGCCGCGAATGGGCTCTACCGTTGTCTGCAACTCTTATCTCCAAAAGGCCGGCGGCCTTGCAATCTTACTGCCGCCATCGCGCTAGCGGAAGCCTAGTACATGAAGTGTCAGCACGTTGCCAGCGGGCAATGCCGCTTTCCCCGCAAACGGCGGGCTTGCCGCAACGCTATTTCGCGCCGCCTTCCACCCAGGAATAGCCAATGGAAAAGCTATGTTTGCCGTCACCGAAGAGGTAGGGCAGCGTCAACGTGTTCAACTCTTTCAGATGAATGCCCGATTTCACGAGATCGCTGGCAAAAACTGGAGAAATGGTTGGGTCATTTGCCGTTTCACCGCGCCAGACGACGAGCACAGGACCCTTGGCAGCCGCATATTCGGGAACTCCGGGGCCTGGAAAGAATGGAATTACGACCGGAACGTCGGGAAACCGCAGCCTCATATTGCCTGCCACGAACTTCGTTCCGGCCACGATCAGGACAGGTTTGCGGGTCTTGGTCAGCTCGGCCACGTAGCCGGAGAAAGGCACGTTCGTTCTCGTATAGGTGCCGATATACTGAATGGCGACGATCCTGAGCAGAAGTATCGCCAGGATGACGGTCATGAAGACAGGCACGACGGGCCGGAAACGCGCAAGGCCGGCGGAAAGATCCAAGCCTGCGGTTTCGAGTTTCAGGAACAGATAGATCAGCAGGACGAGCAGGCACGGATCGAGCCATCGCTCATGTATATCGCTCGCGCCGGCGAAGATAACGACGCCGACGAAGGCAAGCAGGCTGACGATCATCATCCGTTCGATCACCCGGATCATCGGACTGGACGCGGAAAGCGCACGGAAGAAATCGCGTCGGAAGGCTGCTGCGATAAGCACGATCGGCAGTGCGACGAAGCCGATAACGGCGATGACGAGGGACAGCAGTCCCTGTCCGATGCGCGGGAGGCCCGCGGCTGCCTCGTGGTCGGCGGTCATCCGCTCCATGGTCGGGGCCGAAGCGCTGACGAGATTGTCGGGCAACCAGAGCGCATGCGGCAGAATGATCAGAATGGCGATTGCGAACGCTGGCAGCAGACGCCAGTCGAACAGGCGGCTGCGCCACTTTCGGTCCATCATGACGGCGACGAAGGCGGCAAATGGCAGGATGGCGAAATTGTATTTGGAAATCAGCCCGATGCCGGTGGCGATGCCGACGACGAGGTAGCTGCCGATCGTCGGCTGTCGAAGTGTGCGAAAAAAGCCGAAGAGGAAGAGCGAGGTCGCAAACAGCAGGGCAACTGTGTGAGTGAGTTCGCGCTGCGCCATCAGGCCGACCTGCGGCAGGGTAATCAGGCTCAACATGGCAATGGGCGGGAGCAAGCGGCTCTTCAGCACCTCGCGGGCAGCCAGCCCGTAAAAAAGATAGCAGCCGAAGAGAATGATATTCTTCGGAACCGAGAGGGCCCACATTGTGATGCCCGTCACCGAGACGATGGCATATTGGATCCAGTTGTAGAAGGGCGGTTGCGGACCGTAGCCAGCGAGAAGATATTGCGAGTAGAACGATTGCTCGGCCTCATCGAGATCGAGCGTATGAGGGAGCGCGACGCGGAGCGCGATGTTCAGCAGAAAATAGACTGCCAGAAAAATGCTGGCGCTCGTGATGCTTCTGGTAATGCGCTCCAACATCGGTCTCCAAGTCAAGCGGGCGAGGCGCCGTCATCCGTCGGTCCGCTGCGGGGATCGTCGGCCATGAAGCGATCTCGCCGCCATCGCCATCAACTCCGCCGTTGTGCGCAACCTTCATTTCTCCTAAAACGCCTGCGACGGGACCGAGGCCCATGCCGACGCCAAGCGAGGAATGCCTACTACATGAAGAGTTCGACCGTTGAAAGCCAGCAGTCCTGGTTTATGCGCAATCGCATGACGGCGCTGACGGTCGTTATTGTCGCAGCCTATGCGCTCTTCGTGCAATGGTTCTGGGGTTGGCCGGTCATCATTGGCCAATGGGCCGATGTCGGGGCTGGCCCCGTGATCGGCGCGCTCGTGGCTCTGACAAGTACCTATTTCCTGCGGACCTGGCGCATCTACGACTATTTTCCGAAGGAAGCGGCGGGCCGGTTCGCGACCCTCTTCCGCGTCACGCAGATCCATAATCTGCTGAACATCATGTTGCCCTTCCGCACCGGCGAGACCAGCTTTCCGTTATTGATGCGCACCGAATTCGGCATTCCCCTGACGCGCGGAACCTCGGCGCTCCTGGTCATGCGGCTGCTCGACCTGCACGCGCTTCTCGCGGCCGCCGGCATCGGCTTTGCGTTTGCCGCGGCCGATGCGCTCATCGCATGGTCGCTTTGGGTGGTCTTCCTGCTGCTGCCTGTCGCAGCGTTCGCCGCCCGCAAGCCGCTGTTGCGCGTGGCCGCCAGGCTGTTGCCTGCGAAGCTGCAGAAATTCGTCGTCGAGATCGAAAACGGGCTGCCGCTTGATGCCGCAGCCTTCGCGCGCGCCTGGGCGATGACCATCGTCAACTGGTTGGTGAAGGTGATCGTGCTCGCATGGGCGCTCGACCTGATGGGGGTGCTGCCGATGGCGGCAAGCTTCGGCGGCGCGCTCGGCGGCGAACTCTCCTCCGTTCTGCCGGTGCATGCGCCCGGAGGTGTCGGCACCTATCCCGCCGGCATCACCGCCGGCGCCATTGCGCTTGGAGCGTCGAGCGAGCGGATGGCGCTGGCCGCGCTAGCGCAGGCGAGCGTCAATGCGCATCTCCTGATCATCGTCTCGGCGCTGACAGGCACGGCGATCTCATTGCCGCTCGGGCGCCGCGGCAAGCTCTGAAATCCGCTTCCGCAGAAAGGCCAGCTCTGGCTCCTGCCGACAGAGCGACAGTGCCCTTTGATAGGCTGCGATTGCCTCTTCGGTGCGGCCGAGCCTGCGCAGGAAATCCGCACGCGCCGCATGGGCGAGGTGATAAGCCTTGAGCTCCTCGCGCGCTAAAATGGCATCGACCAGATCCAGCCCCTTTGCCGGTCCTTCGGCCATCGAGATCGCCGCGGCGCGGTTGAGCTCGATGACGGGGGAGGGCTGCGCCGCCAGCAGCAGGTCGTAATAGAAGGTGATCCGCCGCCAGTCGGTCTCTTCGGCGGTCAGCGCCCTGACATGCTCGGCAGCGATCGCCGCCTGTACCGTATAGGCGCCAATCTCTGCCGCCCGCATCGCCTCGGTGAGCAGCGCCAGGCCTTCCGCGATTTTTGCGTCGTCCCAGAGCGAGCGATCCTGATCGGCAAGCAGGACCAGCGCCCCCTGCTCGTCGCTGCGTGCCAAGCGGCGGGAATCCTGCAGCAGCATCAGCGCCAGCAGACCGCGTGCGTCGGGATGTGGCAGCAGCGTCAGAAGCAGCCGCGCCAGCCTAATCGCCTCTGCGGTCAGGTCTGCGCGTACCACGTCTCCGCCTGATGAGGCGGAATAGCCCTCGTTGAAAACGAGATAGATGACGTGCAGCACCTGATCCAGCCGCTCTGGCAATGAATCGCGGCCCGGCACTTCGTAGGGGATATTCGCTGCCCGGATCCTGTTCTTGGCGCGCACGATCCGTTGGGCGACCGTCGGCGCCGGAACAAGGAAGGCATGGGCGATCTCTTCGGTAGTCAATCCGCAGATTTCCCGCAGCGCCATCGCCGTCTGCGCGTCGGCGGGAATGGCGGGATGGCAGCAGGTGAAGATCAGCCGCAGCATGTCGTCCTCGATTGCTTCCATATCGCCAATCTCCGTTTCGTCGACGCTGTAGAGGCTGTCCTCGATGTGCTGCTGCGAGGCATCGAAGCGCGCTCGCCGCCGGATGGTGTCGATCGCCTTGAACCGTCCCGTCGAAACCAGCCAGGCGAACGGATTGACGGGAATGCCATCCGTCGGCCATGTCCGGGCGGCCGCGGCAAAGGCATCCTGAAGCGCTTCCTCCGCCCGGTCGAAATCCCCGAGCAGGCGGATCAGTGTCGCCAGCACCCGGCGCGACTGCGTTCGATAAATCTCCTCGATCACATTTTCCAAGGGCACCTCAGTCCGGCAGTGTGAGCGTCCGAACGGGCCTCAGTTCGACCGCGCCGTAACGCGCCGATGGGATTCGTCCGGCGATCTCTTTCGCCTTCACCATATCCGGCGCCTCGATGACGTAGAAGCCGGCAAGATGCTCCTTCGTCTCCACATAGGGGCCATCGGTTGCGGACAGCCTGCTGTTTCGAACGCGCAGGACGGTTGCCTGGTCAGGCATCTCGAGCGCATCCGAGTGGATCATGATGCCTTCGCGGAGCAGTTCCTCGTCGAAGGCCAAATGTGCTTTGATGAGTTCGCTGGTTTCATCAGGCGTCAGCGTGCCGTCGGTGTCGGCGCAATTGTAGATGAGGCAGATGTAGCGCATGGCTATCTCCCGTCCTGGATCGAATAAGCGGGGCGCACTTCAATCGAGCAATATTTGAGGATCGGAAAACTGGACACGATCGTCTGCGCCTCGTCGATGGTTGCCGCTTCGATCAGTACGAAACCGCCGAGATGCTCCTTGATTTCGGCAAATGGGCCATCGGTCGCGGAGACTTCGCCATTGCGCAGGCGCACCGTGATCGCTGTTGACGGTTCGTGTAGGGCGAGCGCCACCTGCAGGTGACCGCTTTCGCGCCAGCGATTGTCGCTGATGATGCACTCCTGTGTGAGCGCATCCCACTCGGTCTGAGGGACCTGCTTGCTTTTTTCCGTGTCGAACCAGATCTGGCATAGAAATTTCATCGGTTTCTCCTCATTTAGCGCCGAATTCGTGGATTGGTCGCACCTCGATCGCGCCGAGTTTGGCGAGCGGGATGCCGGCGGCAACGCGGACGGCGTCGTTCAGGTCCTTGGCTTCGATGAGAATGAAGCCGCCGAGCGCTTCCTTCGTCTCGGAGAAGGGGCCATCTGTCACCGATGTCTCGCCGCGGCGCACCCGAACCGTCACCGCCGATGTTGGCGGCTGCAGCGCCTGCGCGACAATCATATGCCCGCTTTCCACCAGGTCCCTGTCGTAATTCAGGGAATTCGCGTCGAGTTCGACTCTCTCCTCTTTGGTCATGGCGTCGAGTATCGCGCCATCGAACCAGACCTGGCAGAGATATTTCATCGCGGACAGCCTCCTTGCAGGGTTTCTATACCTCTGGACGAACGGGCCGCGCACATTTCGACAGCGCCAGGAAAAATCTTTTGTGCCGGTCACCTGTCGAAATCGCGGGACGGCACTCGACAAGGCCTCGTCAAAGCCTGTCGAGGAGAACTGAAATGAGTATTCTTGAAATCGCGCTGGCAAGCCAGATCTGGGCACGCCGCCATGAGAGGCGTCAATTGGGGCTCGACGATGCGGATGCGGTGAAGATTCTTCTGCGTACCGTCTTCGTCGTCATGGCCTTTGCCCTGCTGATATCGGGGCTGAAACTTGCCGCCGGCAGTCCGTCGACGCTTGTGGCGGGCTCGGCGCCCGCCGTGGCGGAGAGATGAGGATACGGCCTATTGAAAGGCCGTCTCAAAGAAGCTGCGCAGTTTGCGCGAATGCAGCGCTTCCGGCGGCATGGCCGCAAGCTTCTGAACGGCGCGGATGCCGATCTGTAGGTGCTGGTTCACCTGCGTGCGGTAGAAGGCCGTCGCCATACCGGGCAGCTTCAGCTCGCCGTGCAGCGGCTTGTCGGAGACGCACAGCAGCGTCCCATAGGGCACGCGGAAGCGGAAGCCGTTGGCGGCAATCGTCGCCGATTCCATGTCGAGCGCGATCGCCCGCGCCTGCGAAAGCCGCTTCACCGGCCCGCGCTGGTCGCGCAGTTCCCAGTTGCGGTTGTCGATTGTGCCGACGGTGCCGGTGCGCATGATGCGCTTCAGCTCGAAACCTTCGTAACCGGTGATTTCGGCAACGGCCGCTTCCAGCGCCACCTGGACTTCGGCCAGCGCCGGGATCGGCACCCAGACCGGAAGGTCGTCGTCAAGAACATGGTCCTCGCGCATATAGGCATGGGCGAGAACATAATCGCCGAGCCGCTGGCTGTTGCGAAGACCGGCGCAGTGGCCGAGCATCAGCCAGGCATGCGGGCGCAGCACGGCGACATGGTCGGTGATCGTCTTTGCGTTGGAGGGGCCGACGCCGATATTGATCATGGTGATCCCGGCATGGCCCTTCTTTTTCAGATGATAGGCGGGCATCTGCGGCAGGCGGGTCAATGTCGCGTCCGTTTCCGGCACGCTCGAGCCGGGTAGGGTGACGATATTGCCGGGCTCGACGAAGGCGGTGTAGCCGTCGCCGCCCTCCGCCATCAGCTTGCGCGCCCAGCTGCAGAATTCATCGATATAGAACTGGTAGTTGGTAAACAGCACGAAGTTCTGGAAATGCTCGGCATGCGTCGCGGTATAATGCGACAGACGGGCGAGCGAATAGTCGATGCGTTGCGCGGTGAATGGCGCAAGCGGCGAGGGCTCCCCCGGCGGCGGAATATATTCGCCGTTGGCGATCTCATCATCGGTGGTGTTGAGGTCGGGGGTGTCGAAGATATCGCGCATCGGAACGTCGACGAAGGCGGCGGCCGAGGCTTCCACATGCGCGCCCTCGCTGAAGGCGAAGTGCAGCGGGATCGGCGTCGACGATTCCGAGACGACGATCGGAACATTGTGGCTCTTGATCAGCAGCGACAGCTGCTCCTTCAGGTAATGCTTGAAGAGTTTCGGCCGGGTGACCGTCGTCGTGTAGATGCCGGGCGCCGTGACATGGCCGTAGGAAAGGCGCGAATCGACATGGCCGAAGCTCGTCGTCTCGATGCTGACCTGCGGATAGAAGGCGCGATACCGCGAGGCGATCGGAGCGCCCTGGGCAAGCTCGGTGAAGTTTTGGATCAGGAACGCCGTATTGCGTTCGTAAAGCGCAGTCAGCGTCTCGACGGCCTTGGCGGGATCATCGAAGCTCTCAGGCTGGAAAGGGGGCGGAGAGGAGATGTCGAGGGGCGACAGAGGGGAGATTCGTTTGTTCATGGCGCATTATAGAGAGTTGTTTTTGACAAGCAAACGACGCGCGCCGGCGGAATCCGATTTTTTATCCTGGTGTGGGCCTGATGCGGTCATCGCACCGTCGGCGCACAGAAGGTCCCGCTTGTTTCGAGGCAGGTATAGATCGCACCGAAATGCGACTGTGTGCCGCCGCCGCCATTATGCACGACGACCGCTGAAAATGTGACCGCGAAGATCGCCGCGAACAGCGTGATGATGCTGAAACGTCTTGCCAGGATATAGTAGTTCATCTCAAGCCCCGATACGCAACTTAACCGTGACATGAGTTTTGCCACGCGTCGGCTGAACGAGTGCTGAGATGCCGGTTCATCCGCCGTTCAGCTTGCAAGGCAGGTTCGGGGCTACTGCAGAAAATCGGCAAGCCGAGAGGACTTCGAGGCATGCCGGCATTTTCGACCGGCATGGATTGTGGGTTTCGGAATGATTGCCACGACGGGCTATCGCGTCAGAGCCGGGTCCAGGTCTGCGTCTTGCAGAGGATCTTCAGCACGCAGCCCTGCATCTTCAGCGAATTGCCGGAAACCTCTCCTGAGCCGCTATAGGTCTTGTCGGCGGCGGGGTCGGTGATCTCGCCGGAATAGCTGCCGCCACTCCCCGCAAGCGTGCCGATCTTGCGGCCGCTATATTTGCCAGTTTTCAGCGTCACGCAGTAACCGCCACCGCAGGCTGCAATCACCGCCGTTTCGCCGGAGGCCGTCTTCCAATTGCCGACGATCGGCTCCTCAGCACGCGCGGTGCCCGCGATCACGGCGATGGCGCCGGCAAGAATGAAACTGCGGATCATCTTTTCCTCCCTGATGTTCCTCTGACCGGCCGCGAAAATAACTGACGCGAACGTAAAGGTAAATAGAGCCGAATGCCTGTTCGGCGCTCGCTGAAAGCGGTCGAAAGGCCGGCTATGGAGCTTTTAAACCTGCAGCCTGCTGATTTCATGATGAACGGTCCGTTTATTTCCGAATCTAAATCTTTCGTAAAATTCGAGCGAAAATCCTTAAAGCCCAGGGAATCCGATGTTTAACGAAAACCCAATTTTACCAAGTATTTGCAATTTGTTTGTCTCAAATTAATCATGCATTTTAGGCGTTTTTTGAAAGCCGTTTGGCATAGTCAAACCATCAAACGAGCGGGGAAAACCCGCCGGACCGGAAGGGCCGCAAAGCCGCGATAGATGGCAAGGTCCGAAGGTAAAACAGGGTAAGTCATAAACAGGCTAAACAGGGATAAAACCGATGGCACGCTTTGAAATGCACAATGCTGAAACGGCCACCATGGGTGGCGATAACAACAGCGCCGATGTCTTCTGCGAAATGGGTCTGATGTATGCGACTGGCCGAGGCTGCGCCGTCGATCTCGTTGCTGCTCACAAGTGGCTGAACATCGCCGCAATCAAGGGCAATGACCGCGCCGCCGAGCTTCGCGCCGACGTGGCCGCCGCCATGAACAAGATGCAACTCGTGGAAGCGTTGCGCGCTGCCCGCGAATGGATGACCGTTCACTGATGCATGTCCCCGAGCGTGCAGCGGCGGATAGCGTCATGCTTGAAAAGAAAGAGCTGAAGCGCGCCGCATGAAGTGTTTCATGTGGCGCGCTAGCGCTGAAGTGTCAGAGCGCCCTGGGCGTCCGGAAAGCACGCACGGCGCTCTGTCAGACCATTTGAAGCCGTGACGGTTGAGCCCGTCCATGATTCAGTTTCTGATGCGGAAAATACTGATGGGCGGATGACTGTCGGCGTTGACGTATCTCGAACGTCCTTTGTTCGACGAGGCGACACCTTGTCGATTGAAACGACACCCTGGAGATTGGAAACATGGCGCTCAAACGAATGGACAACGTCGGAATCGTCGTCGAAGACCTCGAAGCGGCGATTGAATTCTTCCGCGAACTCGGCCTCGAGCTCGAAGGGCAGGCGACGATCGAGGGAGAATGGGCCGGACGTATCACCGGACTGGGCGATCAGCATGTCGAGATTGCCATGATGCGCACGCCGGACGGCCACAGCCGGCTGGAGCTCTCCCGCTTCCTCACACCGCCTGTCGTGGCAGATCATCGGAACGCCCCGGTCAACGCGCTCGGCTACCTCAGAGCTATGTTCACCGTTGATGACATAGACGAAACGCTCGAAAGGCTCCGCAGGCGCGGGGCGCAGCTTGTCGGGGAAGTCGTCCAGTATAAGGAAGCCTATCGGCTCTGCTACATCCGCGGGCCTGAACGGCTTCTCATCGGACTCGCCCAGGAACTCAGCTGAACAGTGCGGAGAAGGAAACGGCGACGGCTCCTTCATCGGCTTCGCTTCTCCCGCTTTGTCAGGCGAGCGTCTTCAAGACCTGCGGCAGCGCTTCCTCGAACAACTCCATATCAGCCTCCGGCCCAACGCTGACGCGGATGCAGCGATTGAGCGGCGCGACACCCGGCATGCGGATGAAGACGCCATGCTCCATCAGGCCATCGACGATCGTCCGCGCATAGGCGCCGTCGCGGCCGGTATCGATCGCCACGAAATTCGTCGCCGAAGCCAGCGGCTCAAGGCCGTTTGCCCGGGCAATGCGGCCGATCCGCTCCCGCGCCGCATGGATTTTCCCGACCACTTCGGCCAGATAGGCCTGATCCTTGAGCGCGGCCAACGCTGCGGCCGTCGCCAACCGGTTCATGCCGAAATGATTGCGGATCTTGCCAAAGGCCTGCGCGGTGCCTGATGTCGAGATCACGTAGCCGGTGCGTGAGCCGGCAAGTCCATAGGCCTTGGAAAAGGTCCGGGTGCGGACGATGTTCGGAAGATCGATGAGCGAGGCGATCGATGGCAAGGAATTTGCCGGCCCCGTTTCGCTATAGGCTTCGTCCAACACCATCATCGTGGTCTCCGGCAGCGCCCGGGCGAAAGCGACGATCCTGTCGGCGTCCCACCAGCTTCCCATCGGATTGTCGGGATTGGCGAAATAGACAAGCGGCGCATTCTCGCGCCTGACGGCTTCGAGCAGCCCGTCGAGATCCTCGCGATCGTTCACGTAGGGGACGGTCACCAGCCGGCCGCCGAAACCGGCGACATGGAAATTGAAGGTCGGATAGGCGCCGAGCGAGGTGATGACGGGCGCGCCCGGTTCGATCACCAGCCGGACGATCTGACCGAGCAACTCGTCAATGCCGCTGCCGATAGCGATATTGGCGGCAGGGACGCCGAGATGGGCGCCAAGCGCTTCCCTCAGCGCGAAATTTTCCGGGTCATTATATTTCCATATGTCGCGCGCTTCTTCGCGCATCGCGGCAAGCACGGAAGGAGCCGGGCCGAAGCCGTTTTCATTGGCGCCGATGCGTGCCAGGACGGCGCGTCCCCGCTGACGTTCGATGGCCTCGGGACCGACGAAGGGAACTGTGGAGGGCAGGGCGCTGATGAGGGGCGTGAAGCGCGAGAAGGCGGACATGCGAAAGCGGTTTCCCGGACATGTTGAATTCAGGCGCAACAATAGGCCCGGGCACGGCCAAGGCAAGCAAGATTATTCCGTTACCACAGTGCCCTCGGCGCATCTTTTTCAAAGGGCAGGGCGGCGTAGCACTTTGAATTGCCGATAATTTGTCCTTGGATCGCTTTGGGTCCAACGGACTTATATGGCGCCGGACGCTGACCTCGTTTCCCGGAAGATCGGTGCACGCCGGGCGTCGATCGCTTCCATGTTGCCGACAAGGAAATCGGCGCGCACGACGCGGCGCAGAACATCGGGATCCAGCAGGTTGATGAACCGTACACCGACGCGTTCCTTATGGCGGTAGACCTCGGCGCAACCGATCCGATAGGCAAGGCCGAGAATATTGAGATAGTAATGTTTCGGCAGACCGGCGGTGGTCGAGACGATGAAGGTTGCACCGCCTTGCGATATATCAATGATCTCGGCGCTTCGCATTGAGACGCCGGTGAGGCACGGCCGGACGGCCACGATGCGGGCCGGACGCTTCACGTTGAATTCTTCCCAGCGCAGATCGTAAATGGCGGATTTGACCGTTGCAAGGTGTGTGGCGCGGAGCATAGTCATCTTACATTCTCCGTCAGACAGGGCACAGTTGGGTTCTTGCTCTGGAGCAAGCTGATCTTGCTTCAGCCACGGTCACATGAATGTTTTGCACATTCGTCAAACATAAAAAGACAATTTTAACGAGTTCAAATTTTGTTCCCAAGCGGGACGGCTGATGTTCACGATCGGAACGCCAAATCGAATTGCGGACTGCACGCCGACGGATTTCGGCGAATTCTCGAACTATTTCAATGACCGGGCGTTCTGCCTAGACCGATGAAGCACAGCGCGCTTCGATGACGACAGCGAGGAGTTGAAGATGACCGACATCAGAATCCCTGGGAAATCATGGGTCGTAGTCTGCAATGGAGCCAAGGCCCTCATAATGCAGAACGCCGGCGATGCCCAACTGATGAATCTGAAGGTGTTGGAAACCCTGACGCAGCCGAATGAACCCGATCGCGAGATCGGCGCTGACAAGCCCGGTCGCAGCCATGCCGCAGATGGATTTAGCCGCAGCGCTGTCGAAGAGACCAGCTGGCAGGAGCAGGCCGAGACTCAATTTCTGAAACATGTGGCGGAGCGAATGGACGAGCTGACCCAGGCAAAGGATGCGCGACGTATCGTCCTCATTGCGCCGCCGAAGGCGCTCGGCACCCTCCGGCCGGAGCTCAGTGCCGAGACGCAGGCGGCGATATCGGCGGAACTGGCGAAAGACTACACCAATCTGCCGGTCGACCAGATCGAGCGGCATCTGGCCGCGTGATGACGACGGAGCACTGAGCTGACGCGGGCCCCGTGGCCTGCCTTTCTTGTTGCTTCAGACCGACGGTCTCTCCCCGGCGAACAGATCTTCATGATCGGCAAATAGCGCCGACAGGCGGTCAATGACCGTCCTGACTTCAGGCCTTTGCCGCTCGTCGTCATGCGCGACGATCCACATCTCGTAGGTCAGTTCGTCGATGACAGGCCCGGCGCGCACGAGCCTGCGTTCCTGGTCGCCGATGAAACAGGGCAACACGCCGCGGCCGGCGCCGCCGCGGATCAGATAAAAGAGCATATGCGGCGTATTCGTCCAGCTGGTGATCCAGTAATCCGGCTGTTCGAAAGTCCATTTGTCAGCCGGCGTGATGGCGGAGTCGGTGCCGAGCGAAATCCAGTTGCAATTGGCCTCGTCATAGCTCGCCGCCTGATAAACGGCATGCGCCACCTTGACTGAGCGGCGGATTGCGACGTTGCCGCTGTCCGGCCGGCTGTGGCGAATGGCGATATGCGCCTCGCGATAGGTGAAATCGACGCTCGCGTCACAGGTCTTGTAACACATGCGGAAACTGTCCTTCGGCGTCCAGACGCTGGCCAGGTGGTCTGCGATGAAGCGCGACGTCCAGCTGTCGACGACCGTCGAGACGATCGGCAGCGTCAGCACTTCGCCCCGCCAGTCGGAAATTGCCCGTGCCGCATCCTGCATCAGCCGGACGCGATCAAGCAGCTCCTGCCCGTCCTTGGCCAGGAGGTAGCCGGTGGGGCCGCGGGTGAACAGCGAACGGCCGGTCACCCGTTCGAGCGCCAGCATGCGCCGTCCGATCGTCGGGGCGCTGAGCCCCGTACGCGCCGCCGCCGCCGAAAGCCCACCGCCGGTCGCGACATGGAAGAATAGTTGCAGATCGTCCCAGCTCGCGTCTTTCATGGATGAAAACCCCCTTTCCTCCGCGCCTCTACATAGCGACGGCATTAAGGCCTAGCTCAAGTACTCCAGCAATAGATGGAGGATAGGCAATGCTTCTCAACTGGGTAGTACTCTACAAGGAAGTCGCGTCCCGCAATTGGCGGATGCGCCGCGATCCCATGGCCGATCCGCTCGACGGCCCGGAATGGCGCGGACTTCTGTGGATCATTCCGATCATCGCGCATCTTACCTCAGTAAGAGGCGAGACGAGGAGGCCGCGCCGCGATAGGGCAGCGATTGGAGATGGCCTCAGGTTTCGAAGCTCAGTCTTAGCACGTGGTGCAGGAATTCCGGATTGAGCAGCATGTTGAAGCTGATCGTCACCAACTCATCTTCACGCTTGACGACGGTGGCACCGATCTCGTCATGGATGCCGAGTATTTCGAGAAAGAAATGGCTCGGCATCTCCAGGCTGGGACTGACTTCGAGCACTGCGCCGGCAAGCGTGATCGTACGGATCAGACAGCGTACCTGGGTACCGGTGCTGAGGTGATGGCCAACGAAGATGATGTTGCCGGGCCTGTCGAGGTTGAATTCCCTGTAGGCACGTTCCGGCTTGGGGTGTTCTGTATCGAGGTGCATCTGAAAGGCCCTTTTAGCCTCCGCTCATCGTAGGTAGAGAATAACGCAGGAGTGCTGACAATTGCTGAAGATCATCGTTAGGATTGCAGGCTTTTGCTGAGATCGGCCGGAAAATGCACAGATTTCCGGCAGACTTGCTCCAAATTCGTGCATTCTTCGGGGATTTGCACTGTTCTTGACATGCCGACGGCGATCGCGCATACAAAGTCCGGTTCGAGGCACCAGCCGCTCGCGGATGAAGATCCATGGTGAAGTCCTCGTGATCATGGTCACGGCCCCTGTGCATGCTGACTGACGGCAATGCGAGCTCCCATCTGCAGTCGAAGAGCATGCCTTGCGAAGGCTCACTCCATGACGACCTATCCCGGCATTGAAGAACTGAAGGCCCAGGCCAAGCGCTTGCGCCAGGCGATGAACGATCGCGGCACCGCGCTGACCCACAGTGCGGCCTTGGAAATGATTGCCCGCCAGCACGGCGCGCGTGACTGGAACACGCTGGCGGCTCTTGCGGCAAGACCCAACGCGGCTCCGAAGACGCCGCTCTTCGTCGGCGCCCATATCCGCGGCCGCTATCTCAATCAGCCGTTTGCTGGCGAAATCCTCTCGCTCTCGGCTCTGCCGGGCGGTCTCCACCGGATCACCATCCACTTTGACGAAGCGGTTGACGTGGTCACCTTCGAGAGCTTTTCAGCCTTTCGTCGGCGCGTGAGTGCACAGATTGATGCCGACGGCGTCTCCCCAAGGAAGACTTCGAACGGCGTGCCTCATCTGGTGCTCGATCTCTGATTGCTCTTTCATTTGAGGCCCTCCGCACAAGCGTGTTCAAGCCGGGTCGGATGTCGCCTGATATTGCACGGATTTCTCCATGACCAATTTTTCTCAAGACAATGCCTTTCTTTCCGGCCCGCTGCCGGGCGTTTTTCTCAAGACGGCAGCGCCGATCGTCACGATCACCACACTCAACGGCCTGTTTGCCGTTGTCGACGCTTATTTCCTCGGCGCCTATGTCGGCCCGGATGCGCTGTCTGCCGTCAGCCTTATCTTCCCGGGGCTGATGCTGTTGGTGGCTCTGCAGGCGCTGGTCTCGAACGGCATGGCGAGCGTTCTCGCACGCCGGCTGGGCGCCGGCGACCGCCGAGGAGCATGCCTTGTATTCGCAGGCGCCCATACGCTAGCGCTAGCCGTCGTTCTCAGCCTCAACACAGTCTACTGGACCCTCGGCAGGTCGATCATCAACGCTGGCGCCGTCGGCAATTTCGCGGTGGCAGACGGCGCCATGCTCTTTATGGGGGCGATGATCGCCTCGGCGCCAGTGAGTTTCTTCTTGTCGCTGCATCTCGATGGGCTGCGCTGCGAAGGCAGGATCGGCTTCATGACGCTGGTGACGCTATCGGCCTCGCTGCTCAACATCCTCGCAAACTGGCTGTTCATGGCCGTGCTGCATTGGGGCGTGCTGGGCTCGGCCGTCGGCTCCATCGCGTCGCAATTGATCTGTCTTGCGGCCGTTATCGTCTATCGGTGGCGCCGGCCGGCGACGCTCAGGCCTTCTCCCGCATTCGCCTTTCTGGAATGGCGCGGCATCGTCGCCTTGGGTGCGCCCATGAGCCTCGGCTTCATCGGCATATCGCTGTCCTCGGCGGCGATTCTGGTCAACGTCTCGCTCTGGAACACGGGTGATCATAGCGCCACCGTCGCCGCCTACGGCATCATCACCCGCATCCTGACATTCACCTATCTGCCACTGCTTGGCCTCAGCATCGCCCTGCAGACGATTGCGGGCAACAATCACGGCGCCGGACTCAGGCTGCGCGTCGGCCACAGTCTGAAGATCGCCATGCTTTCGGCACTCGCCTACTGCAGCCTGGTGGAGATCACCTTGGAGTTGCTGGCCGGTCGCCTCGGCGCCGTTTTCGTGGGCGATCCAGCCATTGTAGCCGAGGTCGGGCGAATTCTGCCCTGGACGATCGGGGCCTATTTCCTATTTGGGCAAACGCTGATCCTCTCGTCTTATTTCCAGTCGATCGGCGATGCGCCGCGCGCGGCTATCTTCGGTCTGTCGCGGCCTTATCTTTTCGCCCTGCCGCTGACTTTCCTTATGCCCGTGGTTGTCGGCGAGCAGGGAATTTGGATGGTGCCGGTCTTCGCCGAGGCATGCATGGGCGTCCTTGCCGTGCTGGTCCTGTCCG
The DNA here is from genome assembly GCF_005862215.1 of Rhizobium sp. MHM7A. Taxonomy (NCBI): domain Bacteria; kingdom Pseudomonadati; phylum Pseudomonadota; class Alphaproteobacteria; order Hyphomicrobiales; family Rhizobiaceae; genus Rhizobium; species Rhizobium sp. MHM7A. The sequence goes on along the minus strand of NZ_VCHT01000003.1, from coordinate 10,834 downwards.
AGAACGCCAGGCGCCACGGCTGGCGCTACGGGCTTCTGCCCGCCTGAGATGAGAAAGCCGCGCCTCGCCGGCGCGGCTTCTGTCATCGCCATCTAGTCCCTGCGGCTCTGCGCCGTAGATGTCGTGGCTTCGGGCTCATTAGCACCCCGACGCTCTTGCCGCCGAGCGTGATGGTGACGATCTCCGCGCTGAGATAGTCGCAGGCAGCGCATGTGGTCTTCATCTGGTAACACTCCATCGACGGCCTTGATCGGGACGCCGTCATAACAGCATCGAAGACGGCATTCGCCTTTACGCCTTCAGCAGCCATTCGTGCTCAGCGGCATTGTGGAATTTCCAGATCCGCTTCGGTCCGGCCATGACATTGAGATAGTAGAGATCGTAGCCATGCGTTGCCGCGCAGGGATGATAACCCTTCGGCACCAGCGTCACGTCGCCGTCCTCGATCGCCATCGCTTCGTCGAGCGAGCGGTCGTCTGTATAGACGCGCTGGAAACCGAAGCCCTGCGGCGGATTGAGACGATGATAGTAGGTCTCTTCCAGCAAGCTTTCGTTCGGCAAGTCGTCCTGGTCGTGCTTGTGCGGCGGATAGGAGGAGGTATGGCCGCCCGGCGTAATCACCTCGACGACCAGCAGCGAATGCGCCGAGTTGTCGTCTTCAGGCATGATGTTGTTGACGTAGCGCACATTCGTGCCTTTGCCGCGCGTCAACTGCGGATGGGTGCCCGGCGGGATCGCCTTCGCCTCATAGGTGCCGCCGCCAGGGGCCGAGCAGACGGCGAGCTCCAGATCGGTCTCCGCCGTTACCGACCACTCCGAGCCCATCGGGATATAAAGCGCATGCGGAGCCCCGTCGAAGGGATTCATCCGCTCGCCAAGCGTCCCGAAATCCTTTGTACCGGCCGACGCCTTGCCCTTGCCGGTCACCCAGACAAGGCAGACTTCCCGATCGTCGGTCTCTCCCGAAACCGTCTCGCCGGGCTTCATCCGGTGCAGATCGAAACCGACATAGGTCCAGCCGGCGCTTTCAGGGGTGATATGCGTGACGCGGCCATGCGTGCCTGATGGTTTCACCTTGAGGTTTGGCATTGGTGTTTCTCCTCGTATTTATGACTGCGGCCCCTCATCCGGCTGCCGCCACCTTTTCCCCGAGGGGAGAAGGAATTATGCCGCGCTGCTTCGTTCTCCCATCAGGGAGAAGGTGCCCGAAAGGCGGATGAGGGGGCGCCTTGCTCCGGCAGTTCGTTCAGCCTATCCCCGCGGTGTGGGGAGGGGTCTTTCGTTCCGTTATCCCTTTGGAAAGCCTTCCGTTTCCACAGTGTAACCAGCCGCCGTCATGACGCGCATCAGCTCGGCATGGCCGATCTCTGCCATCTTCTGCGGCGGCGCCTTGCGCGGATCCTGTTCGGCCTCGACGACGAACCAGCCTTCATAGCCGTGGTCGGCGAAGCGCTGGACGATTGCGCCGAAATCAAGCGAGCCGTCGCCCGGCACGGTGAAGGCGCCAAGCGCCACCGCGTCGAGGAAGGATTGGCGGCTGCGGTCGAGCCCATCCACCACGGATTGGCGAATGTCCTTGACGTGGACGTGGTTGATGCGGGCGTGGTGATTGTCTATGGCGCGCAGCACATCGCCGCCGGCAAAGGCCAGATGCCCGGCGTCGAGCAGCAGCGGAATACCTTCGCCCGAATTGCGCATGAAGGCGTCAAGTTCCGGTTCGGTTTCGACGACGGCCGCCATGTGGTGGTGATAAGAGAGCGGCATGCCCTGCTCGGCGCACCATTCGCCGAATTCGGTAACGCGGCGCGCATAGGCCTTCATCTCGTCTTCGGAGAGGCGCGGCTTGGTCGCGAGCGGCTTTGTGCGGTCGCCCTGGATGGAGCGGCCGACTTCGCCATAAACGATGCAGGGTGCATTGACCGCTTTGAAAAGCTCGATCATCGGCGCAATGCGGTCCTTGTTGGCGGCAAGCTCCTCATCGACGAGCGTGCCGGAGAACCAGCCGCCGCACAGCGTGACGTCGGCGGCGCGCAGGATCGGCAGCATCTCCTCCGGGTTGCTGGGGAAACGGCGGCCTTGCTCCATGCCGGTGAAACCGGCGCTGCGCGATTGCCGCAGGCATTCTTCGAGGGACACATCGTCGCTGAGCTCAGGAAGGTCGTCGTTCCACCAAGCGATAGGCGACATGCCGAGTTTGGCCTTCATCAATATTCTCCTTAAAGATACGGCGGAGGAGCGGACCCGCTCCCCCGAAAAATGGCGGTGTTCAGCCGATGCGCTGGGAGGCACGGGCTTCGACATAACCCTTGCGCGCCTTGTTGACCTCTTCGCGCGGGCTGACTTCCGGTACCGCGACGTCCCACCAATGGCCGCCGGCCTCAGTGGTGATCAAGGGATCGGTGTCGATGACGAAGACGGATGTACGATCATTCTTCTTCGAATCGACGATCGCCTGCTCAAGTTCCGCGATGGAGCTGACCTTGACGGCGATGGCGCCCATGCTTTCGGCATGCGCGCGGAAATCGATCTCCGGCATCACCTCGTAATAGGAGTCCTTGAGCAGATTGTTGAAGTTGGCCCCGCCGGTTCCCATCTGCAGCCGGTTAATGCAGCCATAGCCGCGATTGTCGAGTACGACGATGTTGAGCTTGAGGCCGAGCATGACCGAAGTGGCGAGCTCGGAATTCATCATCATGTAGGAACCGTCGCCGACCATGACGACGACGTCCCGCTCAGGACGCGCCATCTTTGCGCCGAGGCCGCCGGCGATTTCGTAGCCCATGCAGGAAAAGCCGTATTCCATGTGATAGCTGCCAGGCGTCGTTGCGGGCCAGAGCTTGTGCAGTTCACCGGGCAGACCGCCTGCAGCGCACAACAGCGTTGTGTTCTCGCCGCCGATCGTGCGCGCCACCGCGCCGATCACCTGCGCATCGGAGGGCAGAGCGGCATTGGTCGTCGCCATTGCCTTAGCCGCAGCCTCCGTCCACACCCTCTTCTCGGCCGCCGCTTTCTCGGCAAGCGCTGCCGGCGCCTTCCATCCAGAAAGCCCTGCGGAAAGCGCCTTCAGCCCTTCGCGGGCGTCGGCGACGACCGGATGGCCGTCGTGTTTCACCGCATCATAGGCGGCGATATTGAGCCCGATCATCTTCAGGCTGTCGTTCTTGAACAGCGCCCAGGAGCCGGTGGTGAAATCCTGGCAGCGCGTACCGACGGCGATGACGAGATCCGTCTCCTCCGCGATCGCATTCGCCGCCGATGTGCCGGTGACGCCGACCGAACCGAGAGCCAGCGGATGGGTTTCGTTGATCGACGACTTGCCGGCCTGAGTGACGACGACCGGAATGGCGTGGGCCTCGGCAAAGGCCGCGAGTTCCCTTGTTGCCTGCGAATAAAGCACGCCGCCGCCGGCAACGATCACCGGCTTCTCAGATGCCTTGATCAGCGCGATGGCATTCGCCAGCTCGTCGGCATCCGGCTGCGGACGACGGGTCGCCCAGATCTTTTCCTCGAGCAGGCTTTCCGGATAATCAAAGGCTTCGGCCTGAACGTCTTGGCAGAGCGACAATGTCACCGGGCCGCAATCCAGCGGATCGGTCAGCACCTGCATGGCGCGCTTCAGCGCCGTGATGATCTGCTCCGGCCGAGTGATCCGGTCGAAATAGCGCGAAACCGGTCGGAAGGCATCGTTGGCGGACACCGTGCCGTCGCCGAAATCCTCGATCTGCTGCAGCACCGGATCCGGCGCACGGTTCGCGAAGACGTCGCCCGGCAGGAAGAGAACGGGAATGCGGTTGACGTGCGCGACGCCTGCGGCCGTCACCATATTCAGCGCGCCGGGGCCGATCGAAGTCGTGCAGGCCATGAAGCGCGTGCGGAAATTCGCCTTAGCATAGGCGATCGCGGCATGCGCCATGCCCTGTTCGTTATGAGCGCGATAGGTCGTCAATTCCTCGCGCACCTGATAAAGCGCCTCGCCGATCCCGGCGACGTTGCCGTGGCCGAAGATCGCCCAGACCCCGCCGAAGATCGGCACCTTTTTGCCGTCGATGACTGTCATCTGCTTTTTGAGGAAATGCGCGACGGCCTGCGCCATCGTCAACCGAATCGTCTTGCCCATCGGGGCCTCCCGAACGTTTAACTTTTGTCCATCTTCCCTTCCCCAACCCCTCCCCACAAGGGGGAGGGGATAAGCTCCTCGGCCTCTGCATTCCCGCCGCGACATTTCATCCCGAGGATGCTTGGTCATGGCGTGAGGCGGCGCCTCAAGTTAACTCCCTCCCTTTGTGGGGAGAGGTTGGGGAGGGGCTTGTTTCTTAGTGAAGCCCGCGGGTTTTCATCCACGCCTCTGTCAATTGCCGGAAACGGTCGGCCATGTCAGCAATCGCCGCTTCGTCGTTCATTTCGCCCGAAAGCCAGGCGCGTGCCGCATCGGCAAAGATCGTCCGGCCCACCGCAAAGCCCTTCACGGAAGGGGCGGCCAGCGTCGCCTCGAAGCAGGAGATCAGCTCCTCGGCCGGCGCCTCGAGACCGAGCAGCACGATGCCGCGGCACCATGGATCGTTTTTGGCGATCACGGCATCGATCTTCTTCCAGGCTTCGCCGGAGGCTTGCGGCTCCAGTTTCCACCAGTCCGGCTTGATGCCGAGTACATAGAGTTCCTGCAGCGCGGTCGCGACCGTATCGTCGGTGAGCGGTCCGTTCTTGCCGGCGATGATCTCCACCAGCAGCTCCCGGCCCACCTTTCGCGCGGCCTCGAAAAGCGTGCGCAGCTTCTCCTGCTGCTCCGCCTTCAGTTCGGCCGGATCATCGGGATGATAGAAGCACAGGCATTTGATGCAATGGTCGAGCGGCCATTCGACAAGCTGCGATCCGATATCCTGGCTGAATTCGAAGCGCAGCGGCTTAGAGCCCGGCAGTTCGACAGGCCGGCCGATCCACGAGAAATTCTTCGTCGCCGCGTCGAAGAAGGCGTCGCGGCCGAAACGCTCATCGATCAGCATGCCGTAGCCGTCGCGGCCGTTCGAAACGCGCGCGGCGGCCTCGACCGCCAGCCGCTTGAAAGCGACGATCTTTTCATGGCCGACGCCGAGCTCATCGGCGACGCTGACCAGTTGCGAGCGGTGGTCGATCGCGAGCGCCATCAGAAGCGGGATTTCGCCGCGGCGGGTGGATGCCCAGTGAATATGGTTGATTGCGTCGTCCTTGCGCAGCGCACGATGCTTGCTGCCAGTCTTCAGAAAGAAGTCGAGTTCCGCCCAGGTCGGATATTCCGGCGAGCAGAGCAGGCGCGAGACAGCGAAGGCGCCGCAGGCATTGGCCCAGGTGGCGCAGGTCTGCAACGGCTCATCACGCAGGAAGCCGCGCAGGAAGCCGGACATGAAAGCATCGCCGGCGCCAAGTACATTGAAGACTTCGATCGGGAAGCCCTGGCCGACGATGCCGGCTTCGAGATCGTCGGCGATCGGCCCGTCATAGACGATGCAGCCCATCGCGCCGCGCTTGAGCACGATCGTCGCCGGCGTAAGGCGGCGGATTTCCTTCAGCGCGCCGAGCACGTCGTCGGCGCCGGAGGCGATGAGGATTTCCTCTTCGGTGCCGACGATAAGGTCACAGTCCGGCAGCGTCTCCTTCATCTTCGAAGAGACGCGATCGGATTTCACGTAGCGCTCGAAGCCTTCCGCATGGCCGGCAAGCCCCCAGAGGTTTGGCCGGTAGTCGATGTCGAAGATCACCTTGCGGCCGTTCTCCTTGGCGATGCGGATCGCCTTGCGCTGAGCAGCCTCGGTGTTGGGTCTCGAGAAATGTGTGCCGGAGACGAGAACGGCGCGCGACGATTTGATGAAATTTTCGTCGATATCGCCTTCCTCGAGCGCCATGTCGGCGCAGTCGGAGCGATAGAAGATCATCGGCGACACGCCCTCGGCCTCGACCGCAAGCAGCACCAGCGCCGTCAGCCGCTCCTTGTCCGTGACGATGCCCTCCGTCGCCACACCTTCGCGCGCCGCCTGCTCGCGGATGAAGCGTCCCATCTGCTCGTCACCGACGCGGGTGATGAGGCCGGATTTGAGGCCAAGCCGCGCCGTGCCGATGGCGATATTCGACGGGCAGCCGCCGACGGATTTGGCGAAGGAGGCGATATCCTCCAGCCGCGAACCGATCTGCTGACCGTAAAGATCGACCGAGGAGCGGCCGATGGTGATTACATCAAGCGCCGGCTCCGGCTGTGAACCCGGATTCGATTGTACCATGATGTCCTCCCGCTAGATTTTGCGCGGCTTCCAGTGCCTGCGAATTTCAATAATGAAACATTGGTTCCGATATTTTGTCAATTCGGAATGTTTATTCCATTTTCGCTTTTCCAGCTTTTGGATGTTGATGCTTGCGGCGCCGTTCTGCGATTGCGACCGGCAGCGCCATGGTTAGCGCCATCGAGGCCGAAAGCGAGCGGAAACCGGCGAAGTCGGCTTCAGCCACCTCGAACCAGTGCGTGGCGCAGGCGGCAAGCGGCGAGAAGGCCGAATCGGTGATAGCGATGACGGGGACGCCGCGATCGGCAAGCTCCTGACTCTGGCTGAGGCTGTCGGCCGCATAAGGGGAGAAGCTCGCCGCAATCGCCGCATCCCTATGGGTTGCGAACTGCACCATCTCAGGATCGACTCCGTTCGGCGAGGCGACGATCTGGTGTCGGATGTTGAGCTTGGAAAATGCGTATGTCATATGCGCCGTCAGCGGATAGGAGCGCCGCTTCGCGATCAGATAGATCGTCTCGGCGGCAGCAAGGACATCCACGGCCTTCGTGAACGTCTCGCTCTGTACCGTCGCGGCCAGCCGGTTGACCGACTGGTTCGCCGCGGCAATGAATCCGGAAAGCAGATTGGCGTCTTCATCGTCGCCGCTCGATTGCTCCAGTGTGACGAGCCGCTCTTCATAGCTCAGCGTCCGGTCGCGCAGCCTTTCGCGGAAGATGCTCTGCAGGTCGGAAAAGCCTTCGTAACCCAGATGATGCGCCAGGCGCACCAGCGTCGAGGGCTGGACGTCGGAGGCGGCCGCGATGCTCGCCGTCGTGCCGAATGCGATTTCATCGGGATTGCCGAGCGCGAAAGCGGCGACCTGGGCCAGCCGCTTCGGCATGCTCGCCTTGCGTTCGATGATGGTGCTGCGCAGGCTTTCGAAATCACGCGGCACGCGCGCGTGCCTTTGGGGGTCGTTATCCATGCTTGCGGCTCGCCGGATGAAACAAATATTCCATATTGTCGAGCATAGACGATTTCAGATGGAGCGCCTAATTGTTTTTAATCGCCTGTAATTGAAGCAACTTGGAGCGGAATTCGCTGGAAAGACGCGAAAATGCGTCACCTGTCGTCCCTTGTCAAAATGATCCAAATATTCCAAAAATCCCTGCGCAGCCTTGGAGGAGACGAAAAATGAAGCCACTCGGTATCGGTTTGATCGGCACAGGCTATATGGGCAAATGCCATGCGCTGGCGTGGAATGCGGTGAAGACCGTGTTCGGCGATGTCGAGCGTCCGCGTCTCGTGCATCTGGCGGAAGCCAATGCCGCGCTTGCCGAGGCCCGTGCCGGGGAATTCGGTTTCGAGAAGGCGACCGCCGACTGGCGGGCGCTAATAGCCGATCCTGAAGTCGACGTCGTTTCAGTCACCACGCCCAATCAGTTCCACGCCGAAATGGTGATCGCAGCCCTGGAAGCAGGCAAGCATGTTTGGTGTGAAAAACCAATGGCGCCGGCCTATGCCGATGCCGAGCGCATGCTGGCGACGGCGGAGCGTTCCGGCAAGGTCGCCGCTCTTGGCTATAATTACATTCAGAATCCCGTCATGCGGCACATCAGGAAGCTCGTCGGCGGCGGTGCGATCGGTACGGTCAATCATATCCGCGTCGAAATGGACGAGGATTTCATGGCTGATCCCGAGGCCTTTTTTTATTGGAAGAGTGAGCTTTCCGCCGGCTATGGCGCGCTTGACGATTTCGCCGTGCACCCGCTGTCGTTGCTCTGGTATCTTTTCGGCCATGTCGAGGCCGTCATAACAGACATGGTAAAGCCCTATGCCGATCGTCCGCTAAGCGAGGGTGGCCGCCGTGCCGTCGAAAATCACGACGCCGCCAACGTGCTGATGCGACTTGGCGGCGGCATCTCCGCCGTGTTGATGGCGAATCGCGCCGCCTGGGGTCGCAAGGGGCGCATCGCCCTGCAGGTTTACGGCTCGAAAGGCTCGATCCTCTACGACCAGGAGCGCATGAACGAGTTTGAACTCTATCAGGCAGAAGGGCCGGGCTCGGAACAGGGCTTCCGCAAGATACTGGCGGCGCCTGCCCATCCGCCCTATGATCGCTTCATTCCGGCCCCCGGCCATGGTCTCGGTTTCAACGATCTTAAGATCATCGAGTGCCGCGAGCTGATCCGGGCAATATTAGGCGAGCCGTCGTCGATCGTGACATTTAAAGACGGTCTCAGGATAGAGAAGTCGGTGCATGCCATGGCACAGTCCTTCCACGAGCGTCGCTGGATCGAGATCGGCTGAATGTAAGAAGCCGCTTTCCGTTGACGGCGCATAGGGCAGGGGATAGGCCTTGGCGTAAGTGTCGAGCCTAGTTTCAGGAGTGAGATCGTGACGGATAGAGTGGTAATCATCGGCGCGGGGCAGGCGGGTTTCGCCTTGGCAGCTAAACTGCGTGCTTTGAAGGATACCCGTCCGATCACCCTCATCGGCGCCGAGGATGTGGCACCCTATCAGCGTCCGCCGCTTTCGAAGAAATATCTGCTCGGCGAAATGAGCTTCGACCGCCTGCTGTTCCGCCCGGAACACTGGTATGCCGACAACGACGTCGAGCTTCGCCTCTCGACCTGGGCCGAGCAGATCAAACGGGACAGCAAAGAGGTTCTGCTGCAGGACGGCTCCGTTCTCAACTACGGCACCTTAGTGCTGGCGACCGGCTCGACGCCGCGCCGGCTGCCGGCGGCCATCGGCGGCGATCTTGAAGGCGTCTATGTCGCCCGCGACAAGCGCGATGCCGATCTGCTGGCCGACGAAATGCGTCCCGGCCGTCGTGTCCTTATCATCGGCGGCGGTTACATCGGCCTCGAGGCTGCGGCCGTCGCCCGCCATCGCGGCCTCGAGGTCACTGTCATCGAGATGGCCGATCGCATCCTGCAGCGTGTTGCAGCAAAGGAAACGGCTGACCTCATGCGCGCCGTCCACGAGAGCCACGACGTGGTGATCCGCGAGAAGACCGGCCTGAAGCATCTGGTCGGCAAGAATGGCCGCGTTTCCGGTGCCGCCCTTTCCGACGGCTCCGTCATCGACGTCGATTTCGTCGTCGTCGGCATCGGCGTCGTGCCTAACGACCAGCTTGCGAAGGAAGCTGACCTCGAAGTCGCCAACGGCATCGTCGTCGACGAATTCGCCCGCACCTCCGATCCGGCGATTTTTGCGGCCGGGGATTGCGCCGCGCTTCCATGGCAGGGTGGGCGCATCAGACTCGAATCGGTGCAGAACGCCGTCGACCAGGCCGAAGCTGCGGCAGCCGTCATCACCGGCGGCAACGAACCCTATGAGCCGAAACCCTGGTTCTGGTCCGACCAGTACGACGTCAAGCTGCAGATCGCCGGCTTCAATCTTGGTTATGACGACACGCTGCTGCGTCCCGGTGCCCGCGAAGGGGCGCATTCGGTCTGGTACTTCAGGGAAGGTCTGCTGATCGCTGTCGATGCGATCAATGACGCAAAAGCCTATGTGACCGGCAAGAAACTGCTGGAAGCCGGAATCAATCCCGATCGATCAATTCTCGCCGACCCCTCGGCTGATCTCAAGAGCCTGTTGAGCTGAGTCCGGGAGCGAGCTCCCCGCAAGGCGTGTGCGCCTGAAAGAAGATCGCCCGAACTTGCGGGGCGGGCGCAGACCAGTGGCCGTCCCCGTCCGCCTGTCAAAAGCCGAAAGGCCGGCCGCTGCATTTCTTCTGGTGAAAACTCAAAAAACCCTTGCATTCACAAACCGCTCACCCTAGTTAGGCCGCACCGGAGAGGTGGCCGAGTGGTCGAAGGCGCTCCCCTGCTAAGGGAGTATACGTCAAAAGCGTATCGTGGGTTCGAATCCCATCTTCTCCGCCACCTCGATTTCCCCAACGCATGTCGCCGCTTATCATCAGGCGGGAATCGCTGTCGCTCAGTCGGCTATCTCTGCCACATGCGTGATCGGGGATGGTTTCACCCGAAGAGAGAATCGCCGGCGGGAATCACTTACGCGCTTCTGCTCTTCAAGCGGCAGCGAGAGCGGATCGGTGAATGTCCGGTTACGCTTTCGGGAACCGCCTTCTCTTCCCGCAGCAGCCAGTTCTTGTCCAAAAAGTGCCTTGAATATGTCGAGAGACGCGTGTCCAGCTGTTTGTCGAGTTGGCCTAAACGACGGCAGAATCAGGATTTTCTTAACAAAGCATAAAGGAAATCGAGGCCGGTTGCCCGACTTGTGTCCTTTCAGCAACAGACTGACGGGAAGGCTCGGTGAAACCCCTCCTTCGAGTAAGTTGGTGATTGCGTGACGGCTGCCGTCTTGTATTTTCACCATCGGAAGCAAGGGCGACGGATCGTCCACTTCTTGAAACACGGGAATGGGGCAGGGAACGCTGCTCAGCGAAAGATCCCAGGCCCGATCGAAACTTTGAATTGGAGGTCATTTATGAACATCAAGAGCCTTCTTCTCGGCTCCGCTGCTGCTCTCGCAGTAGTTTCCGGTGCTCAGGCTGCTGACGCTATTGTTGCTGCTGAGCCGGAACCGGTTGAATATGTTCGCGTCTGCGACGCTTACGGCACCGGCTACTT
>NZ_VCHT01000039.1:0-9271 GCF_005862215.1 Rhizobium sp. MHM7A | reverse complement strand
TTCTGCTCCAACCATTGGCCCGCGCCGTAGACCTGCAGTCCAGTGCTGTCGACAAGAATATGCACTGGCCCGTCCGGCCGACCCTGGAGGTCATGCGCCTTGTTGGGCGATTGCCATGTTCGCGCCCGACGGCTCAGGGTGGTATGATCGGGGACAGCGAGCGCCAAGCCCATCAAGGGCAGCACCGATCCTAATAATCCTTCGACCTGACGCAGCCGCAAGCCGAACACCAGGCCCAGCGTCAAGGCGGTCTCGATGGCTAGATCGGAATAACGAGGCTGGCCACCACGCGTCGTTCGGCGTGGAGCAAGCCACATGGCAAGCGCCTCCGGTGTCAGCCACAGGGTCAAGCTGCCACGTCGCCGTAACCCCGCCTCATATTCCGGCCAGTTCGTCACCTTGAATTTCATCCTGCCGATGCGATGGCGGCGGGCGGCGTTATGTTTGAAAGGCATCAAGGTCACAGATCGGTTATTGAGGTTGCCGATCGCCTACACCACGACCGCTGAACGATCCGTGCACCAAGGCTGCAATTCGCCGCATTCGCTGCATAACTGTGTCCAGCGATGGCCGTTTCTGCGGCCTTTTAAAAAGTTTGCGAAACCCAGATCGGCGAACTGACGCTGGAGAACGATTTTTTGTCCGGTGCGCTCGGCAAGGCGGGATTGCCGGGCGGAAAGAAATGATCGACCGCGAGCACAAACTGTCGGTCGTGCGCCAGGCGAAGCTTCTCGGCTTCAGCCGTGGTAGCGTCTATTATTCTCCACGTCCCGTGTCGGACGTTGATCTGGCTTTGATGCGCCGGATCGACGAACTGCATCTCGATTACCCGTTTGCCGGAAGCCGGATGTTGCAAGGGCTTTTGAAGGCAGAAGGGCTGCAAACCGGACGGCTGCACGTCGCCACCCTGATGAAGAAGATGGGCATCGAGGCGATTTACCGTCGCCCGAACACCTCGAAACCGGCACCAGGTCACAAGGTCTATCCCTATCTCCTTCGCAAGCTGGCGGTCACCAGACCCAATCAGGTCTGGGCGATGGACCTGACCTACATTCCGATGGCACGGGGCTTCGTCTATCTCTGCGCTGTCGTGGACTGGTTCAGCCGGAAGGTCTTATCGTGGCGGCTGTCGATCACGATGGAAGCAGCCTTCTGCATAGAAGCGGTTGAAGAAGCGCTTGGACCGTCTCTCTTTTGTCGATGCCGGCCGCGGCGCACGCCGAACGGCAGGCAGAAAACAGAACCTGGACGTCTATGACGTCGCAACATGGACCAGTTAGCCAAAAACGCGATGGAATTGCGTAATAGTCGCGATCTTGCGTTACGTTTGTAGGATTCACAGAAGAACAAGTAGGGAGAGAAGCAGGACATTCGCCTCGTTAACTAACTGAATAAATTTCAAATTCTGGCTGGTTGGATTTTTCCGATTAACCAGCTATTAACCATTAAGTCCTTGCAAACGAGAGGGTTTGGAGCGGTAAATTTGACGTTAGACAAAATACGTGATGAGAGATTCTAACGTGACCGTCGCGACAACCAACTTCAACGGAGGCTCAGGTAAGACGACAACGTCGGCATATCTAGTGCAATAGACTGAACCCATACGGCAAAGAAAAAGGCCCCGAAACGGATCCCGGAAGCCCTTCTCAATTGGTTGCAGCTAAGAAACCACATTGCTCGGAATCCACGTCAAAAGTCTTTGGCATCGTTTTGGTGAGCGTTATTCTGTTGCCTTTCGAAAGGTAGACGAAAATGCAGACTGAACACATAGCGACGCCCTTTGGGCGGCGGCGGATGACGCTTGCGTTAGTGAAGACCCAGTTCGATTCCGCGGGGATCAAAAAGGGCAAATCTGCCAGCAAGTGGAAGATCTACCGTGACACCTGTGAGGCGCGTTCCCTGCTCGGGCTGCGCGATCGGGCGCTAGCAGTGCTCAACGCACTTCTGTCGTTCTATCCCGAAACCGATCTGATCGAGGGCAGCAACCTTGTTGTGTTTCCGTCAAACGCGCAGCTAATTGTTCGTGCCAATGGCATCGCCGGCACGACTCTTCGGGAGAATCTTGGGTTTCTTGTGCGGGCTGGTCTGATTCAGAGAAACGATAGCCCAAACGGCAAGCGTTATGCCCGAAAGGGGCGAGACGGTTCTATTGAAACCGCTTACGGCTTCAACCTTGCGCCGCTGCTCGCGCGATCCGAAGAACTCGCCCTCTTGGCTCAGCGGGCTGCCGAAGGAAACCTGCGCTTGAAGGTGATCAAGGAGAAGATCACCATTGCTCGTCGGGATATACGTAAGCTCATTTCCGCCGCGACAGAGGAGGGCGCTGCGGGCGACTGGCAGAGCATTGAGGACCGTTTCGTTGCGATCACCAGGGGTCTTCGAACGGTAAAAGCGGACGCAGGCCTGGCGGAAAGCCTCGACGAACTCACACTATTGCGAGAAGAGATCGTCAACTTGTTGGAAGTTCAGCTTATTTCAGAAAAATTCGACGCCAATGGTGCCGAAAACCGTCAGCACATACAGTATTCAAATACCGAATCCATCCTCGAATTTGAACCTAGCTCCGAAACTGAGCGGGGCGAGAGGCCGAACAGAGAGGCGAAGCGACAACGCGAGCCGATAAGATCCTTTCCGCTTGGGATGGTCGTTCGAGCGTGCCCGCAGATATCAGATTACGCCCCCGGCGGGCGAATTGGGCAATGGCGCGATTTAATGGCCGCTGCTGTAGTGGTTCGTTCGATGCTGGGTGTTTCGCCGTCGGGATATCAGGAGGCTTGTGAGGTTATGGGGCCGGAATATGCGGCAATTGCGATGGCTTGCATCCTGGAGCGGGCGGGCCATATTAAGTCAGCCGGCGCATATCTTCGAGATCTAACCGCGCGGGCGGGAAGGGGCGAATTTAGCCTCGGTCCCATGTTGATGGCGCTGATGCGGATCGCTGCTCCAACTCGGACCAGGTCGGCGTAGGGATATACCGTTGGTATCTGGACGGAAACGCTTTGTTCGGAGGTTCCAACAATAGAGATATACACAGACCAAGTTTATCAGGCGCCGGCATCTCCGATTTTCAATCGATTAAGAGCAAGGCGATGTTGCTGATAAATATCAGGGCGATCTCAATTTAAGGAGCTATGCTGGAATTTGGGTGACGGGTTGATCAAGCGGTGCTTTGTGGCTTTCGATGACCTCGATTCCGTCCTGGAATTTGGCGCCTGCGATGAGTTTCGGCAACTGATTTTGTCCTTTCAATCGTCGCCACGTCCTGGCGGCGGCGATGACCAGCTTGAAGACTATCAGCGTGCGGTCTTCGAGGATAGCGCACCCCTGGTGCGCACCGTCCGGTGGCGAACGGTGGCAAAAGGCGTTTTCGATGTGATAGTCTCGTTCATGGCGTATCGCTCTCCTTGAGAGGGTCTGGCTGGCTTCAATCACCCGCTCGATACGCCGCCATTCTCAAACCGTCATCACCCATTTTCCACCATAGCTCCCGTTCCGCTAGCGGAACGGCCAAGGTCATCATCGATAACTTCTACGTCTCGGAATCCGCGCCGGCGGGCCTCATCGACCAGCTCATACTGTCGCCGCTGGCTCTCAAGGTTGAGTTGGACCTGGGTTTCAGTCGATTGGCGAACATAAACCACGGCCTTGCGCTTCATATCGAAGGCGGCAAAATATCGACGTCAGTCATTGCCGTTCTCCACCGTTATCGCGCCGGCGGCTTCATTAGAAGCCGCGCCAACCTTATGTTGACCGCGCTTCGTTCGGTGGCCTTGATCCCCTTCAGCTCGGGCGGGTCCAGTAGATGCAGAGCTGGCGCGGCGGGCGGGGGCATTAAGATCAGGTCGAATGACTTCCTCATGACGGTCCTCCTGGACGACGTTGCTATCGTCTGAGAAACTTCGCCTGAGTCGGTGCCTCTCAAGCAAGAGACATAGGTCTGCAAGGCCCTCAATGTTTACGTAGGGCTCCCCGATCTGCATTACCGCACAAATTATCGGATCGAAGATCCAAGTCGGCAAGCAAAGCGCCACCCCAGGCGTCCATGAAACAACGTGACATCGCCGTTCAGACAAACCGAGCCAGCTCTGTCGACAACCAGATGGACCGGACCTGATGTTGTGGCTCGGGACTTTGTCGACGGCAACGCCAGCCCTTTGCTCCGGCGAGACAGGGTTGAGAAGTCAGGCACGGCAATATCGAACCCCATCAGCGCCGCGACACTGCGCATCAAGCCTTGGGTCTGGCGTAGCGCCAGCCCGCAGACGACGCGCAGGGTCAAGCACAACGTAATCGCCAGATCCGAGTATTTCGGCTGACCACCCCGCGATGTCCGCCTCCGCGCCGTCCATAAAGACAGGGCCTCATCCTTCACCCAGATGGTCAAATCACCACGTTGACGCAGGCTTTCATTATATGCCGGCCAATTCGTCACTTGATATTTCTGCTTGGCAATCTTGTCCCGCCGATCGGCATTGAACGTGTGCGGCATCGTCGAAATCCACATCAGGAGACTGAAAACTGACCTGAGACCCAATCTCCCTCCAGTTTTCGGGAGAGTCTTGGGTTTTTAATCTGGCCTCATGCGGCCTGTTTTTCCATGACCATTTTCATTGCGAATTCGCTGGGGGTGATATTGCCCAGCGACGAGTGCGGTCTGTTTCTGTTGTACAACACGACGACAGAACACCCACAGGACGGAGGTTCGTGAGCTTTTATATCCGTGGCATCCTTGGTGCGGTCAGCTCGTGCATGTCCATGATGCGCTGGCCAAAGGTACGGACATTTTCCGCTGCAGCCTATCTGGTGCTTCTTCTGATCGGCTTTTTGAAGTCCCATCATGGATGTTCGACCGTTCCGTGAGCGGATATTGGCGCAGCCTGCCAGTTCCGCATGTCGATCTCGCGAGCCTGCATGCTTTGGCAAAGTTACTGGAAGACGCCGACGCCTCATCGCAATCTGCGGTAATGGGCGCAGCATTGGTCTCTCACGAAACGAGTCGGAGAGATGTCCATGCCTCGCCAGTTCGATCTGTTTTCGGCTCCGCAGAGGGGGATGACCGCAGGCATGCCACAATGGCCGGAGTTGCCGGAGGAAACCCGCCAGGCGCTGACGGTTCTCATCGTGCGGCTGTTCGTCGATCACGCAAACTGCGAGCGCACCTCCCAGCAGAAGGAGGCCGGTCATGATGCATGAGAAGATCGGGCCGCACCATCTGGAGCGGAAGGCTATTCTCTATGTTCGGCAGTCCTCGGCTCACCAGGTTCTGCACAATCGCGAAAGCAGTACCCTTCAATACGCCATGCGCGATCGCCTGACAGCACTTGGTTGGTCGCGCATTGAGACGGTGGATGACGATCTTGGTCGTTCGGCCGCCGGTGGTGTAACCCGCGCTGGTTTTGACCGGATGGTCGCCGAGGTCTGCCTTGGCAAGGTGGGGGCGGTAGCGGCACGCGAGGTATCGCGTTTTGCCCGCAACAGCCGCGATTGGCAGCAGCTCATCGAGATGTGCCGCGTCGTTGATACCGTTCTGATCGATCAGGAAGCGGCCTACGCACCACGCCAGGGCAATGACCGGCTGCTCTTGGGCCTGAAGGGCAGCCTCAACGAGTATGAGCTCGATCTCTTACGTCAGCGTTCCCTTTCCGCCCGCTACGAGAAGGCACGCCGCGGAGAGCTTGTCGTCACGGTCCCGGTCGGCTTTTTGAAGGTCGGTGACAGGATCGAGAAAGATCCCGACCGGCGCATCCAGGACGCCATTGCGTTGGTCTTCAACAAAGTCGCCGAACTTGGCAGTGCACGGCAGGCGCTTCTATGGTTCCTCGAACACGGGTTGGATTTGCCCGTCAGGCGCGCGGACGGTGATGTCATCTGGCGCAGACCCAACTATGCGACCATCCACCGGATGATTGCGAACCCGATCTACGGCGGCGCTTATGCTTATGGTAAGAGTCGTTCCGTCCCGGGATACGGTGGCCGATCTGGAATTCGCCGCAAGGCGCGTGATGAATGGTTGGCGCTGATCCCGGACGCACACGAAGGTTACATCAGTTGGGAAAGGGCGGAGGAGATCCGCAAGATGGTCAGCGACAATGTACCGGCCAGTCGCCATCATGGAGCGCCGAAGCATGGCGACGCTCTGCTTGCCGGCCTTTTCCGCTGCAAAAGGTGCGGCCGGAAGCTGACGGTTCGTTACACAGGAGCCAACCATAACATCCCGCGCTATTCCTGTTGGCGAGGGTTGCTCGACAACGGCGAACCACGTTGCATCGCCTTCGGCGGTTTGCGGGTCGATGATGCGATCGAGGAGGCGGTGCTCGGGGTGGTCGAACCAGGAGCTATTGCCGCCGCCATCGAGGCGGAACGCCGTATGGCCAGCCAACGCGACCAGGTTCAGGATGCCCTGCTGCGCGATCTCGAGGCAGCGTGCTATGCCGCCGACCGGGCATTCCGGCAATACGACGCGGCTGATCCGGAGAACAGGCTGGTGACGTCGGAGCTCGAAGCACGCTGGAACACGGCGCTCGCTCGCGCCGGCGAGATCGAAGCCAAGATTGCCAAACATCGGACGGTTGCGCCGCAGCCGATCCCCATGTCCGCATCCCAGGTAGCCGCACTTGCGGGGAACCTCCGCGCCGTCTGGACGGCGCCGACAACCGATGCAAGGCTGAAGAAGCGTATCGTGCGAACGCTCATCAATGAAGTGGTTGCCGATCTCGATGATGGAACCTCCGAGATCGTCCTCGTCATCCATTGGGTTGGGGGTGTCCACACCGAGCTGCGCCTGCCGAAGCGGCGCCGCGGGCAAAGAAACGCGACGCCTGACGATATTGTCGACGCCGTACGACAGCTCGTCCTTATCGCCAATGACGATGTGATTGCCGGTGTCCTCAATCGAAACGGACTGACGACCGGCAATGGCAATCGGTGGACACGGGAGCGGGTCACCGCGCTGAGGTCATATCGCAAGATTCCGGTCTTCCGTCCCCGGGTCGACGGGGTCGAGCCGTGGCTTAATCTGGGCGGTGCGGCGAAGTTGCTCGGGATAACGCCAAAAACGCTGCGTCTGGCGGCCGAGGCTGGCCAGATCGAGGGGGCTCATCCGCTACCCGACGGCCCATGGATCTTCAGCTGTTCAAAACTCGCCACCCCGCAAGCACATCAGATCCTCGATCGCGCCCGGCAGAACCCTCGACACCCCACAGGATCGCATCCAGATCAGGAAAACTTATTCCCTTCAACAACATAGAAAGATGGGCGTTATGAAACAGGATTGTAATCCTCCTTCCATGCAGTGATTGCGGCTCGGGCCTGAGCGAGCGACGAGAACAGGGTCTCGTTCAGGCATTCGTCGCGGAAGCTGCCGTTGAAGCTTTCGACGAAGCCGTTTTGCATCGGCTTGCCGGGGGCGATGTAATGCCATTCGACCTTGGTCTCCTGGCACCATTTGAGGATGGCCATGCTGGTCATCTCCGTCCTGTTGTCCGAGACAATCGTCCTCGGGTTTCCGCGTCTGGCGATGAGACTATCCAGTTCGCGGGCAAGCCTTGCGCCTGACAGGGATGTGTCGGCGACCAGGCACAGGCATTCGCGGGTGACGTCGTCGACGACGGCCAGCACCCGAAAGCGGCGACCGTCGGTGAAGGCATCGCTGACGAAGTCCAGGCTCCAGCGCTCGCCCGGACGCGACGGCAAAGCCAGAGGGCGTCTCGTTCCCAAGGCCCGCTTTCTGCCACCACGCTTGCGCACCGTCAGCTTCTCCTCCCGATAGAGACGTCGAAGCTTCTTCAGGTTCATGACGATCCCCTGGCGGTCCAGCATGACGTGGATGCGGCGATAACCGAAGCGGCAGCGCTCGGATGCGACCTTCTTCATCGCCTCCCGAATGGACGCATCGTCAGGCCGCACGCTGCGGTATCGCATGCTCGACCGATCAACCGACAGAACCTCGCACGCCCGACGCTGGCTCACCCCATGCTGCGCACAGACATGAGCCACCGCATCCCGCTTCACATCGGGCGTCACCATTTTTTTGCAACGACATCCTTCAGGATCGCATTGTCCAGCATTGCCTCGGCGAACAGCTTCTTCAGCTTGGCATTCTCGCCTTCAAGCGCCTTCAGCTTGCGGGCATCGGACACGTCCATGCCGCCATACTTCGCCTTGTATTTGTAGAAGGTTGCGTCCGAGATTCCGTGCTTGCGGCAGACGTCCGCCGTCTTCGCGCCCGCCTCCTGCTCCTTCAATATCCCTATGATCTGTTCTTCCGTGAACCGTGAACGCTTCATTCGTCCGTCTCCTGATTGTGACGGACTCTACCAAAATCTGGAGGAAGATCAGGGGCTCAGGTCACAACCACCGCTCAATATCAGTCGCCGGGTGATCCACGCAACAACGCCGATATGGATAAGCCGCCCAGACCAGGGATGCCACGGATATAAAAGCTCACGAACCTCGGTCCCGTGGGTGTTCCGTCGCCCTGTTGTACAACACGCTTCACACGCATAAGGCTTTGGGATATCGGTAAACGAGCGAGTTCTCAAACCGTCAAACAGAAATCTGATCCAGTCTGGCTTTTATGGGCCAACTCCACGCGTTGGGACATGATCGCACACGGCAGCAAAGAGGTGACGACTATGTTTCTACTTAAGGCTATTACGCTGGTTTCGTTGCTTAACGCAAATTGTGATGTCGCAGCGATCGAAATCGCAAAACGCCCATTAATCGTGATGGTCGCAAATGCCTCGGATGAGCGCAGCAGGGGACTCATGCGCAGGCGAGTTCTTAGCCCGTTCGACGGCATGATATTTGCCTACGATTCCCCTCGCCATGTGCGGTTGTGGATGCAAGATACTCCGCTCCCACTGGACATGTTATTCTTCGATGGTAATGGTCGACTGGTATCGCTGCATCGCAACGCTGTGCCCTTGGATCAAGCTCCAATCGACGGCGGGAGTAATGTGCAGTACGTAGTTGAACTCCAGGCCGGTGGGCACCCTGATATATTGGCGGAACCTAACATACTTGAGCTAAACGCATGCAACGGCATTCTTGTTGATGAGCAGCTGCGAAATAAGACTAGACGACCGATTCCATGAAAGCGGCGTTTGATGGAACCTGAAGTGTGCTCTGGGTGCATGGATCGGGACTTGAGCGGATCTGGATCTGTGATGGGGCTATCTATGTGGTCGGTTGGTGATGTCACGTTGTGAGCGGCTTAACGGTTGTCGGATAATGGGTTGGGATGAACAGTCCTGCCGTCAGCTACAAGAAC
>NZ_VCHT01000038.1:0-10004 GCF_005862215.1 Rhizobium sp. MHM7A | reverse complement strand
TGCTGGTGGTGACTGCCGTCGCCGGCGGCTACCGCATCAATCTGACACCGAGCGAGCCACTCGGCCTGTGGCGCATCGTTCCGCTCCATCGCCCCGTTGCTGTCAATGATCTGGTGTTCATCTGCCCACCGGCAACCGCGGAAATGCGGGAGGCACGAGCGCGTGGCTATTTCCGTTCTGGTTTCTGCCCGGGCGGCGTCGCACCGTTGATCAAGACGGTGATCGCCGTAGCAGGACAAAATGCCGAAATCGGCGCCAGCGTGAGTGTCGATGGGCGGGAGGTTTCCTCTTCCAGGGTCACGCGGCGCGACGGAAACGGTCGGCCGTTGACGCCGTCTGCGAGCGGCACCGTTCCGGCAGGCTATGTCTTCCTGCATTCAGCGTTCCCCGGTTCTTATGACTCCCGCTACTTCGGCCCGGTGCCTGCTTCGGGCATTCTCGGTCTGGCGCAGGAGATCCTCACCTATGCGCCGTGATTATCTTCGACCGACGCTGCTGACATTCGCTTCGATCGCGATCGGCGTGGTGGGGTGGAGCGGATACGTCACTCTACTGCCCGTCGCGTTGGCGTTTCCTGTTCTATGGTCGATCGCGCGAACGAGGTTGATTGCGGCGCTCGTGTCGGCCGGATACTTCCTGGCCGCGTCGCGGGGTCTGCCACAAGGTGTGGCCGCCTTCTATTCGTCGGATATCTGGCCGGGTCTGTTGCTCTGGCTATGTGCATCCCTGAGCTTTGTCATGGTCCATGCCGTCCTCTGGTCAAAGAATGCTGGCGGTCGTCCGCTCCGCTATCTCCTTGCGGCCGTCATCATGGCCATCCCGCCGTTCGGCGTCACGGGATGGGCGCATCCCATCACAGCCGCGGGGGTACTGTTTCCGGGATGGGGATGGTGGGGACTGGGGCTTACGACAGCTGGCCTTGCGGGCCTCGTAACCCGCATTTGGCCAGCTGTCGCCATCGCCTTGACTGGCTTTTGGCTATGGTACGCCGCTATCTGGACCGACCCGAAGCTACCGGAAGGCTGGCACGGCGTCGATCTGGAGTTGGGAGTTTCGCTTGGCCGAGACACCGGTCTTCAACGACAGCGTGACATGATCGCAACGGTGCTCCGCGCAGCCGGCGATGGCGCCCGCTTTGTGGTGTTGCCGGAAAGTGCGCTCGGCTTCTGGACGCCGACCGTGGAGCGTCTATGGACGGGCGCACTTGCCGATGGCGATGCCACTGTCATCGCCGGCGCCGCGATGATCGACCCCAGGGGCTACGACAATGTCGTCGTCGCGATCGACAGGAAGGGCGCCCGTATCCTCTATCGCGAACGCATGCCGGTTCCCGGCTCGATGTGGCAGCCGTGGCGTTTCTTGGTCGGGGAGAGTGGCGGTGCCAGGGCGGATTTTTTTGCGAACCCGGTCGTCCCGATCGGTGCCGGCCGCGCGGCGCCATTGATCTGCTACGAGCAACTGATCGTTTGGCCGGTGCTTCAGTCAATGCTGCACGATCCGGGCTTCATCATTGCCGTCGGGAACGGTTGGTGGACCGATGGGACGTCGATCGTCGCCATCCAGCGGACTACTGCCACGGCTTGGGCAAAGCTCTTCGCCAAGCCGCTTGTTATTGCCTTCAACACTTGAGTGCCCAGGAGACACCATGATCGACGCAGCCCTGATAAACGAATGTGCAGACCCTTCTCTCAAGCCCGCGATCATCGAGCAATTCGTGACGGCCGCGGGCTCGGATGATCCCCTCGCCGTCACTGTCAAATCGGGCGGCCGGTTAATACTCGTTCCGAAAGCCACATCGACTGAGGAGGCGATGGCGATCATGCGCCAATACGCTGGTCAGGCGGTTGTCCGAGTCGGTCTGACTCAGTTACCTGCTGGGGTTGGAGTCAAGGAGCCCGCTGATTTGAAGCCTGATTTCGTCGATCCTTGCCAGAACCTCCGCAAAGGCACGGCGATGTTCGCCAAGGTTCTGAGGATCGTTGCGAAATGGTATGGCAACCCCACGAGCAAAGATGTCTTCCCGCAGATTTTTGATGATGCAGTCTACGCATGGAAAACCGGCGAGTTCGAGGGCGTGAGCGTGTTTCAGGCGGAGGATCCTGGCATACCCATCGAAGCGCCGCAGCAAAGCGATCAGACGCGTCCCGCCGAGTTAGTGCATGGCGAGGAAGCGACGCCGAAAGACGTACAGCCAGAGACGATGCAGGATGTTAGGCATGCGGGGATACGGATCGATCTTTCCCGCATCGGTGGTCAGCAATAGCGTTGAGTTCACCTCGCATTGGCGAGGCATGTTCCGGCCAAGCCAGAATTTAGCGCGGCTCCAAAGCATGAAATTACTGTGCTTCCAGATGCCTGGTCCGTGGTTGTAATGGCGGCGAGCCAGTAAGAAACCGCATACTGACGGGTTCCAGCTATGGAGTTGCCCGATAAAAAACCCGACAGGATCTGATTTCTGTTCGCTGAGCCATGAACTCGCGTGGTTGCGACCAAACCGCTCATTCGTCCAGCCTCGCAGCCGCAACCGCGTGCGGCATCAGGAATGTGGCAATCTCCGCGATGACGTCTGTCAGATCGCCAGGATTGTGTGCAACGCCTTCAACGAAAGCTCGCCATTGCCGCTGCTTTTGCTGGTCCTTGGCAAAGGCGTCCGTTAGGGCGTCGGGGAGGTCAATGGGGATCGATGTCTCGCGGCGATCAAAGGTAGCGGCTATTGCGCACGCCAGCCGATCATCGCCGAAGTCGAAAGACTGCTGAGGATCCAGATGTCGTAGAAATCCTTCATGCGGCTGTTTACTCGCCCCAGCATCACCATTGCCTGGAACTTCTCGGCAATGACCGTTTCTCGCGCATAGGCCCGAAGCCGCGGCATCGGAAAATCGAGCATGGAAGGATAATCCAAAACCTCCACCCCAGGCTCAAGCGCATCGCCAAAACCGATGTCGATCGTCAGGTTAATCCGGGCTCCGCTGATCGAAGCGATCACCCGCAGCCTGAGCCCACCATAATCCAATGCCTCGCGAATACGATCCACATGCAGCGTATCAGCGTCGAACGTAACGCCATCGTCGGCCTCTTGCGCCAGAATTTCCCGAAATGTCTCAAGCATCGGGTCCGGACTCGGATCACCGAAACCCAAAAGATCGAGGTCGCGCGTGCCTCGGTGCGGATTGTCGAACCAACTCATCATCAACATCGCCCCTTTTAGAACGAAGCGACCGGCGTGGGGCGACTGGCTAAGCCGGAACAATAACCGTTCAAGAGCAAAACGCGTCAGGACCAGATCGAAGCTTTGCCCGCTTGCCTTGGCGAGTTGCAACAGGCGGGCGCGCACCGAGGCGCCGACGTTTCTGATTTCTTTAGCCATTGGCGGTCAGCGCCTCGAGATACGGCCGGATCACCGATCCGACGCCACCGCGTTCGGCCTGGTTGGCGATTTCGCCAGGAGTAGCCCTTCGTTGCCGCAGCGCCTCCTGCAGCCCTTCTATCGCTACCGAAAGGCCGATCTTGTTGCGATAGCGAAAGCAATCGGCAATTGTCTTGGCAATTCCAAAGACCCTCACGGGAACGCCTTCAATGACATGGGGTTCGACGCTTTCGTTGAGAAGGCCGTCTGTGAAACGCACGATGCGCATAGCGGGGCCGTCCAGTTTCGGAGCCCAGTCCTTACGGCCTATGGCAAGCCAGATTTGTCCTGGGAGCTGATCTGTCAGGCCGTGGAACGCCAGTGCCGAAACGAGGCAGATAACGCCTTTGGGTGCGCGTTTGGCAACCTCCGCCAGGCTGTGGTTGACGTCGAGCTGCGCATCAGGAAGTTGATAAAGACCGCGGGCAAGCCGGAGCACTTCACCATCTCGTTCCATTCGGCTCATGGTGGCAGCCGTCACACCTGCGTTCCGCAGTTCCACCAAACGTGCTATTCCGCGCTCAGTTAGCACGGTGCGGGCAATTTGGCGTTGCGTGACGGGACTGGGCATTGATATAAAAGCTCGGAGAATTGGATCTATTATCCTAGGATTTGTATCACAATCCCTAAAGCCGAGAAAGCCATCATCGCCTTGTGAATTCTTCACCACGAATAGTTGCCTCGATTGGCTCGAGAGCTGACAAATCCAGTGGTCGTCAAGAGTAAAGATGTAGCCTTGCCGACGGACCTAGCCAATTGACGTGGAAGCATTGCCGGCCGGGCATGAACCCGTCAGTCGGCAGGACAACTTCTCTTAGTCGTCAAGCTCGGCGGTTGGCATCTGTGACTCCTCCGGGGGCCGTTTCAGTAACTCACAGGCTTCGATGCCCAAGACTGTCGCCAAACGGTCAACGACATCGATGCTTGCATTGTAGACGCTACGCTCGAGCGAACTGACGTAGGTGCGATCGATGTCCGCGCGATGGGCGAGTTCCTCCTGGGACAAGCCTTTAGCCTGCCGTGCAGCTCGCAAATTACGCGCAAATACCTCTCGAATCTCCATAATCCGGAGAACAGCGGCTTGATGAGTTTCCTACCACGGAGTATTCTCTACAGCACAAGCGGGGGTCGAATCCTTTTGAGCAAATAAGCAAGACAGTGTCGTTCAAGTCCCTGCACTCTTCGACGTCGGTATGGAGAGGCGCGAGATGAATTGCACAGGACCCAGATGATGCTCAGCGGATATTGTGATGGCGCTCAACCGATATAATAAGGCCGCAGCCTTAGGTTCGGGCAGCAGAATGAAGTTAGGGAGAAGCGGATGAACGATGTGGGCTCATCTCGCCACAGTTTGATGCAAGAGTCAGAACTAGAGGTGCTGGCAGTTGCTGCGATCCGTGAGCACCGCCATCTTATTGCCGCCGATGAGGCTGTCTATGAGGAATGGACTCGCGCGAGCGCCGATCCGTCGGTCTCCGCCGCCGTACTCAAAAGCCTGCAGGATGAGTATGTCGCACGTCAGAAAAAATCCGAAGCCCAGCAGGAGTTGTTGTCGGAAATCATCGATGCGCTTGGCTACGTCCCTAAAGTTGCCCCAGATGGCGAAGCCTGACGCTCATACCAGACCGTGATCTTTGGCGATCGCGACAAGTTGCGGAACGGTTGCTGCTTCGAGCTTTTCGCGCGCTTTATCGAGGTAGTGCTGCACTGTCCTCGGATTGATCCCTGTCAACATTGCGGTTTCCGGAGCGCTCTTGCCCTTTGCCGCCCACATTAGGCACGTTGCTTCTCTTGGTGAAAGTAACCGTTTCGGAGCGACAATCGTCGTCGCAGCTATGATTTTCAGGCGGTAGTGGATCGCCAGTACTGCCTGGATCGCTTTTTGCGCATCCTGCAGCTTTTTAACGTCAGCCGTCTGCGCTGAGGATGCAAACGTCAGCATCATCGTCGACCCGAAACTTCCTTCGACGGGTATAGTCACCCCACTCCGAATGCCGTAATCGATCGCCTGGTCCCGAAAACGCCTGAGTTCGGAGGTTCCACGAGCGGGCCAATCGTCGGCCGTCCAGGAAAACATTTCCATGCGACGCTTGGCTTCCGTAACGACCGGGTCGATGCGGGAGTACTGGTTTTCGAGATAAACGCCCTGCCATTCCTCCGGATAGGAGTTGAATGTGCGGATTTCCAACCCCTCAGTTTGCAGATAAGCAAAACGGTCGTAGCCACATGCGTGCGCAAAGGTCTTCAGAGCACTTTTGATCATACGTTCATCATGCGCGGCTTCTGTCATATCGATGAGAGAGCGAAGGTCACCGTCCACTAACTTTTCTCCTTTTGCGACGGTGCAAGCCTCCCACTCGTCGCGCCGTTCTGACGCCGCGAGGTACCGGTTGCCACCGTTCGGCTAGCCGGAGCCACATGGGACATTGGACGATACGGCAGTTGCTTCTACGCGAAGCAGATCCACGTTCGTTGCCTCGCTTAGGTCTATTCACCTCTGCCGAGTATTCAACTCTTTCTGATCTAAAGACGATGATTTTTGTAGAGAATTTTAGTCACACCTGCGTCGCCACGCGGAATGACCTTGCGACGTTCAGTGATGTCGCGAAAATCTGAGGATCCTTTACCTGGTTAGCGGCCGCTATAGACAGACGGAAAAACAATATCCTGATCGACCAGGACGTTGAACTTGTAGCCCGGCCGGATGCGAATTGTCGGCTGAACGTTTAGATTCTTCGAGATCGTCTCTTCCGCTACCCGGCCGAATGACTCGGCAAAATTCCGTCGTGCTGCATCCGAGGCGGTAACCTGCGTCGCGAGCGTCGAACTCTCGGGCATCGACATATCGATCCCCGTCCCGATGACTGCGACCAAGGCTGCGGAACCGAAGGTCCTCCAAAGATGGCGGTCGACCTTATCTTGGAAGCCGCCATATCCTTCGGCGTCGGTGCCCGCCATGCCACCGATCTGCAGGGTAGACCCGTTCGGGAAAATGAGGTCAGTCCAGACGACGAGAACACGTTCCTGGCCGAATGAGACCTTGGAATCGTAGCGACCGAACAGCTTTGCGCCCAGCGGGATGAGAAGGCGATAGCCGGTTGCGCTATCGTAGACATTCTGGCTGACCTGAGCGGCAATGCGCCCCGGCAGGTCGGAATTGAGGCCGGTGATCAATGTCGCCGGGATGACCGAACCGCGCTTCAATTCATTGGGTGACATCTGTGGCACCACCTGGTTCGGCAGGTAGCCGAGATCTTTGATGTCCTGATTGAAAAAGTCCTCTTTCGATGTCTGCCCGTTCTGATCGACGTCCTGTCCTATCAGGCCGGATTTCATGGCGGCAGCATAAAGGTCTGAGGCACTGTTTGCTGCGATATTTGTCGGCTGGCGGCCGGTGTCGTTGGTGGAGCTTGCAGCCTTCTCAACGTCGGAGACGTCTACCTTCAGCGGCGAATCGAGCGCCATGGCACGAGCCTGTAGACGCGCCATGCGTTGGCGCTGGGCCTCGCGGATATATTGTTCATCCTGCTCTCGCTTCAGGCGAGCCTTCCACTCTTCTTCAGATTCGAGCCGTTGTCGGCGGTCTTGTCGTTCCATTGATTGGCGTTCGACGACCGGTTCCTGCTTTTCCTTATTCTCCACCACGACAGGTGTCGGTTGAAACACCTCCTGTTTTTCTGGCTCACCGATAATGCCATCCGTGACACCCCTTTTTAGCTGGTCACCGAAACTGGCCGCAGGGCTGTTGGAAGCACCCTCGATATCGCCACGATTGAAAGAAAGCCCGCGCAGCGACAGACCAATCACGACCACGCCGAAGAACAGCACGATGACGATGATGGCGACGATGATCGGCAGGCGGTTGAGCCGCCGCATGCCCTGCTGATCGTCGGCTTGGCTCGACGTGCCAAGCTGGAGCGATTGGACCATGTTAATCTCCGTCAGTTGCGCTGCATGATCGAAAGGGGGCTGGCCGGCGTCGCGCCGGCTGCTGTCGGCGTGTAAGCGCGGCCAAGAGCGATGGAAGGCGTCGATACCTGTGCTAGCACCTGTTCGTCGAAACCGTCGATTGCATAAGCAAGCTCTACCGGCCTGATGTCTTTGGCGACTTTGCCGTCCGTAACGACCTTGTAGCCCCACCCCTTCAGCGCCGCCTTGAGGGCGGATGCGAACTCCGATGTGTCCGTCTCCATTTTAATCGTGGCGGCACCGCCAGCCGGGCCGATCTGTTCAGCCAAGCGGCTTGCCATGTCGCCGGCGATTGCGCTCGCGGCGGGTCCGGTGACGGCCACCGGCGTGGAGCTGGTGGTCAGCGCGTCGTCTGGCGTCTGGCAACCGGAAAGCAAGGCGGCCGCGGCGAGAAATGCGACTAGCTGGTGCATGGTTCAGCCTCCCCGCCGGATGGTGATCTTCTGCTGCCGCCAACCGACACCCGAAACGAGGATCGCCTTGTCGATCGCATAGTCGACGGTCATCATGTCGTTCTTCATCCGGTAATTGACGATGCGATTTTGACCGCCAGAGACGACGAAGAGCACTGGTGCATCCTGACCGGAGATCGACTTCGGAAACTGGATGTAGGTCTTCACCCCGTCAGAATAGACCCGCTTCGGCCTCCAGGGCGCGCTCCCGCTCACCGTGTAGGAGAAGTTCAGCTTGTCCGGCGCAGTGCCTGGAATGCCGCCCGTTTCGAGACGGGAATTGATGTCGGCGAGTTTGGTGGAAACATCTTCCGGATACTCGAACCCGACGCGCGCCATGTACTGGCTTGGATGAGACTTGAGTTGGATATGATAGGTGCGCCGTGACGTGGTCACGACCATCGAGGTGAGAAGGCCTGGCTCCGATGGCTTGACGATGAGGTGGATCGCCTGTCCGCCTGTCGCACCCGACGTTGCCGGCTCTACCTTCCACCGCACCGTATCGCCGACAAGCACGTCTCGCACGATCTCGCCACCCTGAAGTTCGATGTCGCAGACCTGTAGTGGAGAGCAGATGATGGACGGCTGGGTCTCGCCGAACAGAAAGATGACCTTTCCGTCCGGACCTGTCGTGACCAGCCCCGGTGTGCCGCGCCATTTCCTGGAAAGATTCGTTCCTTTTACTTCGTTGCTCGTCATGCTCTGCGCATGTGCGCCCGCCGCAAGGACGAGCCCGGCCATGCAGCCGGCGGCTGCTAACAGTAGTCGTGTTCTGTGCATTGAGAATCCCCTGCCCTTAAAGCTGTGCCGTCCAATCGAAATCCCGAACATAAAGGCCGATCGGATTGAGGCGGATCGTCGCCTCATCCTGTGGCGTGGTGAGCGTCACAGTCGCGATTCCGCGAAACCGCCTCGTGCCGGTTTCCTTGCCCTTGCGGTCCCGCTCATATTCCGTCCAGTCGATTTGATAGGTCTGGTTCGAAAGCGCGACGATGTTGTTGACCTCGATGGCAACTGTCGAAGCCTTCGCCTTCTCGAACGGAGAATTGCCTCGGAACCAGGCGTTGACCTTCTCCGTCGATGGATCGGACGTGCGAAGAAGGGCGTAGGTGCGGTCGATATATTGCTTCTGCACCACCGCATCCGGCGTGATCGAGCGAAAGCTTGTGACGAAGTTGCCGAGTGTGGCGCGCACCACGCGGACATCGGCATACTCGATCTGCTCGGGGAAACCTGCCGTGACTGCGGTTCCGAGCTTGTCGACCTCAACGATGTAAGGTACGAGCCTCACTTGTGTGCTCAGATACATCGCGTAGCTGAAGCCGATAACGGCCATGACCAGACCGAGGACACCAACAATGCGCCATGCGGCTGCGGCCTTCACATAAGAGCCATAGCGTTCGCTCCATTCCTGGCGGGCGGCAAGATACGGGTTTTCCGGGGCGCGGTTCGCTGCCATTTATTCTTCCCTTGTCTCGATTACGGTTTGTCGTTGCGTTCGGGAGGAGGCTTCGGTGTGCTATGACCGCCGCGATGCTCATCGAGCTTGGCATTGGCAAGTCCGAGAATGGACCCGGCATAAGCGCCCGGAGAGCCGATTGCCTTTTCCTTCGCGGCTGAACCGGCTGCTTGCGCGCCG
This sequence comes from Rhizobium sp. MHM7A, assembly GCF_005862215.1. Taxonomy (NCBI): domain Bacteria; kingdom Pseudomonadati; phylum Pseudomonadota; class Alphaproteobacteria; order Hyphomicrobiales; family Rhizobiaceae; genus Rhizobium; species Rhizobium sp. MHM7A. The sequence continues at coordinate 538 of NZ_VCHT01000038.1, read as the reverse complement.
GAAGAGAAGCTCGCGCCCACTCCGCGAAGAGCAGCACCTGCAACGGATGAACCGCCAGCTCGTGCGGCTTGAGCCGCCGCAAACCCCGCGCCGGCAGCGCCGGCGGCGAGGAAGCCAGCACCGGCGGCAAAAGACGCCGCTTGCCCGCCGTGGCGGATCGCTTCCATTCCTCCGGAAACCGATGCGCCCTGGACGACGCCCTGGATGATGTTCGGGACGTACATGGCGATGATGAAGACCACGACGGAAATACCGGCGATGGCCAAGGTCGCGACGAACTGATCCGACGAGGCAGTCGGTGCTTGAGCAAGGCCAAGCAGGACGTTCGATCCGATCTTGGCGATCATCACCAAGGCCATGAGCTTCATGCCGACGCCAAAGGCATAGACGAGGTATCGGATGGCAAAGTCCTTCGTGAAGGACGAACCACCCAGCCCGAGCATGATCATGCCGGCGAGCAAGCCGACATACATTTCGACCATGACCGACACGAAAATAGCTGCAACCAGCGAGAAGCAGATGACAACGATGCCCATGG
>NZ_VCHT01000037.1:0-11567 GCF_005862215.1 Rhizobium sp. MHM7A | reverse complement strand
GTTCTTGTAGCTGACGGCAGGACTGTTCATCCCAACCCATTATCCGACAACCGTTAAGCCGCTCACAACGTGACATCGCCTGCACAGCATGCTCAGGACAGGAGAAGTCTTCAACGCATCGGTTGGCGCCACCGCATAAGCGACCGCCAGCCTTCTTCCCTCAGAACGTCAAACCTCGTTTGACGCACTGAGCGTCCCTGCCGCGGACGTCGGTTGGATCATTCCGCTGGTGAGTGGCTGCAGCTCGTTCGAGACTGCGCGCTACACATAGGAAGGTCCTACCTGCGAAGACCCATCATGCGGCGACATTTTGTCGACCGCGCAGACAACCCTGCTCCCGGCCTCCGGATAGCTCTGAATCAGACTACGACCCTGAGGTGCAACCCCATCGAACTCCGCTGTCGCCCCTCGCAACGGCGAAGAGAGCGAATGGCCAAAGCAACCTTGACTAACCGGATGCGAATAGACAACCACTCCCTGGGACGTCATCCGGAAGAGTTGGAATGTCCGCTTCAGCGCAAGTTTAAAAGGTCACTTTGGGCTGTCCCACGGTGGACGACCAGCCCCGATCTGAGCGGCTGGTCCGGGTTGCAAGATCAGATCGGGCGGGGAGGGGTAGCGCTCATTTCGGTACTGTCACATTGATTGAGCGGTAACCACGTCCTTGCATTTGCAGTCGCGCCCCCCTGAAGGTCTGCCGCCCTGCACGAAGAGGTGCGAACTCGATACTGGAACGGACCGCGGCAGCCATATTACAATTGCAACACTGAAATGCATTGACGTTCATCACGGGAGGCGCACCATTCGCGGAATGATTATGTGGTGAGACAGGCTCTGTCAGCACGACAGAATATTCAGGAAATTTATCCCATGCCATTTCAAATAAGGGAGAATACACGTTGCAAGATTTGTACCCTAAGTGGGGCGGCGCTCATGCTTCTGTTCTTGCCGCTTGGTCAGCCAATTTCCAGCCGTGCAGAAGTGTTTCACCAACTTGGTAATGACATGATCGTGCCATTCAGCGGCGTCTCTGCGGACGCGCCGAAGGCAAGTATCGCCGACAATCCGACGATTTTTGCTAAAAAATTCTCCAGTACTTCCTTCACGGCAGCGACTAACTATCAGGCCACTACTTCAGTGATCTTGGACGCGCCTTCCATTTTGTATCGAGGCAGTGGGCCCAGCAAAATAGCGGATTTAAAAGCTGGAAGGCTCATCGAACACCGCTTACGCTTACCTAAGCCTCGCAAGCTGTCGACGAAACTATCAGCGCGACAAACCCGCATGCGAAGGCTGACACTCGAGGTCGGTCGCAGGTATGCAGGTGCCGCCGGGGTAGCACGCTCAAGGCTGGACCGGGAATCGTTTGTATTGCTTTTCGCTACGATGATTCAGCGGGAAAGCAACTTCGATCCCGAAGCCATATCCGCTGCAGGCGCCAAAGGACTGGGGCAGTTGATGCCAGACACCGCCCGAGAACTCGGCGTTTGCGACGTCCTTTCGGCCCGGGACAATCTCGAGGGCGCCGCGCGATACCTTACGGCGATGCTCCATCAGTTCGGTTCATCAGAGCTTGCTCTCGCAGCCTATAACGCCGGTCCTGAGGCCGTGCGGAAATACGGCGCTATACCGCCCTACCGGGAGACGCAGCAATACGTGTCCGACATTTTCAACAATATGAACTCCGCGCCGGGCGCTGTTGCATACGAACCGAAGCCCTTCAGCCCAGCCCCACAGGAGGCGTCGCTCAACGCCAGCGACACTCTAGACATGGCGCGACTTCCGGAATGCGATGCACTGAGGGGACGCCACCGCCAGGAGATGGGTGGTACACTCTTCAGGAGCCTGAACGTAGCAATTCAAATCGACTAACTATGAAAGAGAAAAGATGGGATACTTCAAGAAATATCTCCTCAACAAAAACCCTCCGAAACACGTTGCGATGATCGTCACAATGATTCTTTTGTCTAGCAATCCCAGCGCCGCGCAAGACTTTTCTGGCGTTACGAGCTTTCTGCAAGCGATCGTCGAAGCAGTCACTGGACCGATCGGCGTCGCCATCTCTGCCCTGGCCGTGATCGCCGTCGGCTTCTCCTTCATGACCGGCCGCATGGACTGGACATTTGCGGTGTCGATCATAATCGGCATCGCCATCGTTTTTGGCGCCGCAACCTTTGTAAGTGGCATCACCGCCAACTAACGCCGCCCTGATGCGCTGGGGCCTAAGCCTCCCCTCCTCATGCCGTGGGCCGGGCGAGGACATTTTTCGGATTAACGCTCATGGAACGTACACCGCTGTTTATAGGCCTGACCCGCGAGGTCAGCTTCGCCGGACTGCCGATCATGTATCTGGTCGTGCTGATTGCCACGGTCATGCTTGGCTTCATCATCACGCGCTCATTCGTGTATCTCTTGATCACGGGCGGGGTAGGCTATGTCGCCCTTCGCGGTCTTGCGGCGTACGATCCCAAGATCATCAGTGTCTTCATCGCTACCGTGCAGCGGACGCGGATGAGTCCAAAACTTCTGCGTGGCGAAGGGCTGGTGTACCGTGCTTGAAAGGCCAGCTACGCGAGCTACCCGCAGCCTTGCCATCAAACGCTCGGAAAAGGGCGAAATGCTGGTCAGCGGTTTGCCCTATTTGAGCGCGGTTGACGACGTCACATTGATGTTGCGCGATGGCGACCTGATGGGTTCCTTCGTTGTAGAGGGCATCAATGCGGAAACTGTCGATAGCTTCCATACCGTCGAATTGTGCAACGCGTTTTCGCGCTTCATCGCACAACAGCGGAGCGATGTCGCTTATTATGTCCATCGAATTTCGGTTGAGACCCGGCCGACGATGCCGCCGGTTGGCGGCCATCCTTTCAATGAGGAAATCGATCGCCGCTGGCAAGGATACCTGCAAACGGTCGGCCTTCGAGATCGAGTGACGGTGGTCACGCTGGTAATCCGGCCGCCCCGGAAGACCGCCAAGTTCCTGTCGCTATTCGGTGGCAGGGACGTCCACAGCCGCCATGAGGTCAAAGCGCGGGCGCTGCGCCTCGACCAGATGATCAACACCTGCATGGTTGGTGTCGGTGAAGCTGGGCCCAGCCGCCTGACGGTCTCCGACGGCCGTTGGCTCGGCCTACTCCGTACTCTGATAGACGGTTCTGGCGGAAGTCTTATTCCCGGCACCAAATTCCTGCCAGTGGCCGACCTCCTGGCCAGCTCGCAAATAACCTTTCAGGGTCCCGTTTTTGAATGCGAAGGAACGGATCCAGCACGACGCCGGTTCGGAACCATCGTTTCCGTCAAGGACTACCCGGCTGAGACCTATCCTGGAATCCTCGACCGGCTGAACTTGCCCTACGACACCGTAGTCAGTCAGAGCTTTACTCCAATCGATCCAATATCGGCGCAGGGCAAGATCGCCCGGGTGAGAAAGCAGATGCGCGCGGCGGAAGATGCCGCCATATCGCTCATGGCACAACTCGAAGAGGCGGAAGACGATGTCGCCTCTGGTCGGGTGATCTTCGGAGACCATCACTGCAGTGTCGCTGTGTTCTGTGACAGTCTCAAAGAGCTGGACGGCGCCATGGCCTATGTGGCGCGCGCCATGCAGGATGCGGGATCGGCGATTGTTCGCGAGAATTTCTCCTCCCGCGTCGTATATTTTGCGCAGCATCCCGGGAATTTCGCGTACCGGACTAGACCCGCGATGATCTCCTCGCAGAACTTCGCGCAGCTTTGCGCCATGCACGGCCAGTCAAAAGGCAGCCCACCCGACAAGTGCCCTTGGGGCGACGCCGTCACCATATTTCCCACTGCGCGTGGCGAGACCTTCCGCTTCAATTTCCACCTGCCCGGAAAGCCAGGCCAGCGCACTGTCGGCCACACGCTCGTTCTGGGGCAGACCGGCTCAGGCAAGACGCTTGGTACGGCGTTCCTGATAAGCCAAGCCCAGAGGCTCGGCGCTCGAACCATTCTATTCGACAAGGACAACGGTTTCGAAATGGCGGTGCGTGCCATGGGCGGGTGCTATTCGGCGGTGCGCATGGGTGACGAAACGGGTTTTAACCCGATGCGCGCAGAGGCCGACAGTCGCGGCGCGGCATGGCTTATGGACTGGCTGGCGGCGCTGACGGAAAACGACGGAGGAAAGCTCAATCCGGTACAGATCCAGGCCCTCAGCGACGCGGTGCAGGCCAATACCACGGCCGATCCGCGGTTGCAGAACCTCGAGCAATTCCGCAGTCAGCTTCGCGCCACCGATGACGACGGAGATTTGTACAACCGACTCGGGCGGTGGGACGAGACCGGTCAATTCGGTTGGCTGTTCGGCGGAAAGGGGTTGGACCCGCTCGCCTTCGACAACCGTCTGACGGCATTTGACCTGACGGAGATCTTCGACAATGACGTCGTGCGCACCGCCTGGCTAAGCTACGTCTTTCGCCGTGTGGAACGGCTCGTCGAGGATGAGCATCCGACGTTGCTCGTCCTTGACGAGGCCTGGAAGCTCCTCGACAATCCCTATTTCGAGGCGCGGTTGAAGGACTGGATGCTGACGATGCGCAAGAAGAACGTTGCTGTCGTCCTGCTCACCCAGCGGGTTTCCCATATCAAGAATAGCGCTGCCGGCGATGCCATTCTGGAAAGCGCTGTCACGCGTCTTGTTTATACAAGCTCTTTCAACACGGCGGCGGAACTCGCCCCCCTGCATCTGACGCCCACGGAAAGCGCATTCCTTCAGATGAGCAATGTCGACAACCATCTCGTGCTGCTCAAATCCGGCAGTGACAGCGTTGTGCTCGACTTCGATCTCGTCGCGATCGGCAAAGGTATTGACGTGCTTGGCGGCGGCCGCGGCCAAAAAGCGATCGCAGGCTGGCGCGACAGACCGGATTTTCAGATGGAGATGTTGCAATGAAGGAGCTTTTAGTTGTGATCGCAGTGCTGGTCTGCGGCCTGAGCTCCTGCCAGTCCGTGCCGGCTGAACGCAAAAACCACTGCGCCTGTCAGTGGGAAGGCGCAAGCGGACTTTCAAGAGGAGCATGGGTATGAAACGGCATCTTCGAGCCAGCCCACTGGCTATTTCGATCCTTCTTTTTCAACCAGGTGGGTCTGCTGTGGTCGCCCATGCGCAGGGCGCCGTCACTCCACTGCCGGAACCTGCCGTCGGGGGTGTGCCGGACGGCCCCCCCGGTGTCCAGGAGACCCATGACCAGGTTTCAATCGAGCAAATCATGAAGCTCGTCCAGTTGTCTCGCATCATGGGCGGGGGCATTACTCAGATGTTCACGGCAGTCCAGAACCAGAAGACGGCGCTTGATGTTATTCGTAACGGGCAGACTGGTCCAAAGACCATTCCGCTTATGAACGGACCGGACGAAGTCGCTGCCCGCCAGGGCGGCGAAGGCCTCAAGGAAATGGCAGACAGCGCCTTGAATGGCGCCGCCGATGGTCCACCGGATCTCCTGGCAGCGTTAACCCATTTCCGTAGCGCCTTCTCTCTCGACAAAGCATTTGCGCTCAAGGACGACGAGCTACCGAGCAATAAGGTGCTCGCTCAGCTCGCGGCTAAAGGCGCGATCGCCGGCTCCGTAGCTGAAAGCTCCTACAAGCGTGCCAATGAGAGCATGGAGCGGGTAAACGACTACATCGCGGCCGTTCAGGCAAGCAAGGATCTCAAGACTAGCATCGACATCAACACGCGTGCGGTGATCGAGCTTACGCAGCAAACCAATGAAAACCTAAGAACGCAGTCGGCGGTCACCTCCATCGTCAGCAGCTATTTCATGATGTTGGCAAGCGACGAGAGCACGGATGATGGGAGTGACGTCCTTAAGGACTTCAATAGGTGATGCCGTGGGACTTATTCAATATATAGGAGCGCAGATCGACGGGACGACCGTCGATTACCTGCAGGCCGTGTTCACGGCCGTGGCGGCTCCCGTCAGGAAACTGACGGCGTCGGTCGGCCTCGTGGCTCTGCTTTTCATAGCATTGAACCACGTATTGCAGATACAGAAAATAAACTACTCGACGTACTTTAGTTGGGCCGTGACATACATCTTAGTCGTAAGTTTCGCCACCCTTTGGAGCAATTTCAGTCCGGTCTACGATGCCCTGACAGGGGTTACACAAGGGTATTCGAACCTGCTCGTGGAGGCGGTTGCGAAGGATATCGAAACACTGAGGCCGGAAATCCTCGATCCCGCGAGAATCAGCAGGGCGGCCGGCGAGGCCAAGACTTATGTAGCGATGGACGAATTCGGTCATGCCATCCTATGGATCGCCGGGGACCTTCTCCATGCCGACTTCTCAATCTGGCACGTCGGAAGGTCTCTTCGCAATATCGTCTTGGGTAGCTTCGTGTTCGTCGTCGGCGGCGTATTCGTTGCAACATGTATGGCGGTTGTGCTGATCGCTAAAGCAGGCCTTATCATGGCTGTGAGCATGGCTCCGCTCGGCATCATGATGTTCATGTGGGAGAGAACGAGGCAGTATTTCCAAAACTGGGTTAGCCTTCTAATCGGTTTTGCCATCATACCGCTCCTTCTCGGCTGCCTGATGGCAATTGTTCTCTATCTCGCCGGCCATTTGCTTGCGGAGGCCGCGCCACGCGGTGCAGCCGATTTCAGTTTCGCCGGCTTCATCTTCTTTATGATAGCGGTGCTAGTCCTGCTGTTCCGACTCCCGACTATGGCGCATACACTGGCGTCTGCGTCCGTTGCCGTCGGGGGCGTGGGCCTTGCTCCTCACGTTATCGGAAAGGGAGTTGAATATTACAGAAAGAGAAAAGAAGAACGTAGGAGAAATGAAAATCGTTCTGGCGGCGCACCAGTCGCCCCTAACAGCGCGGGGGGCTCCGCTACAGCCGATCAAAGGTCCCAATTCGCGGCGCTTGGTCGACACTCCAATGATCGCAAGGAAACCTGGCGGCGACGGCAGCATGAGTCATAAGCCAAACTTTAGAAAAGAATCGCTTCCGGGTCCAACGCCGCGTCGTCAAGCGGCGGCGCGGAGACCTTAGAGGCTATATCTCAGGCGTCCGCTCTCAATCCTCCTCCGTGGGGTCCGACTCCACAGGCATCTAGTTCCGGCGGGAAGCCGGCCGAACAGGCAGGGATCAACCCTTTCATCAGTCAAGCATTTCAAGAATATGGGTGTCGACATGGTAAAGACGAATATTCAAAACGCCTATGAGGAGGAAATATTCTTCACGCTTCGCCAGCAGCGCAACAACTGGGCGAAAGTCGCTGTCGGCTCGATCGGCGCGGCACTCCTCTCGTTGGGGTGCCTTTTGGCAATCCTCCCGCTCAAAGACACCAAACCTTTTGTGGTGATGGTCGACAAGACCACCGGCCAGGCGGAAAAACTAGTGCAAGTTCGCCCGGCCTCCCTCGATCAGCAAGATGCAGTGCTGCAGGCTGAGCTTGTATCCTATGTCGTCGACCGCGAAACCTACGACCAGGCCGACAACAGCACTCGCATTTTGGACGTCATGGCACGTTCGAAGGATAATGCTGCTGAGACATTGGCCCAGCTGTGGACGTCCAACTCGCCACAATATCCGCCGACGATCTACGGAACAGGCGTGCGTGTCCGGGTAACCGTAAAATCGATTTCTATCAACCCGGTTTCCCATCGCAACGCACCCGATCTCGCACGGGTGCGTATCACTAAGTTCCGCGAGGAGAAAGGCCGAGAAACAGCCGAGCGCAGCTTTATGGCGACGTTGGGCTATTCGTTCCAGCCGAAGGAAAATGCCAAGCTTGAGGAGGTTTGGAAGAATCCCCTCGGCTTTATCGTCCTTTCATACCGGATCGATGCCGAAACTAACGGCTAGAATTCCAGCACGAGAGGAACCGACACCATGTTCAAGCACACCGCAGTTCTGCTACTTCTGAGTGCGGGCGCGGCCCTCGCCGATCAAACGCCCATCTCCGCGACCGAATCCGTCTCCGCACTACGACAAAAACCCGCGGCGCCAGCGCCGGCCAGCGATCCGCGCATTCGGCGTTTCGCCTACAATGAAAACAAAGTCTATCGGCTCGACCTTTATCTCAAATCGGTTACAGCGCTGCAGCTTTCGCAGAGCGAGGAAGTCGAGTCTATCCTTATCGGCGACAGTGCATCCTGGGAAGTGGTTAAGCTCAAGGCCGGAAACGTCGTCAGCATCAAACCGACGCTTCCCTCGGCCACGACCAACATGACCATCTATACCAACAGACGGGTCTATACATTTGAGCTTCGTTCCATGGGTGAATTCACGGGCGGTGCTAATGCTGCACCCCTCTTCCGTTCGATCTTCACCTATGCAGACGAAGAGAAGCCGAAGCAGAATAGCGACGCCTCCTTGAGACCGGACCACCTTCGCGCGGACTACCTGTTCTCGGGTGAGGCCGCATTTCGACCACGCTGGGTCCAAGACGACGGCCGGCAGACGATGTTCTTCCTGCCTGAAGGCGCTCCTCGCCCGGCCGTTTTTAAGGTGGGACCGGGCAACAAGGAACAGCTGATCAACTCCCGCACCAATGCAAACCAGATCATCGTTGATGGAACGAGCGATTACTGGATCATGCGTATAGGCAACGAGTCCGTGTGCATCGGTCGTACCGGCCCCACGCGGCTCAACAGAAACGTCACGGTTAGATGAAAGGCGAGTCATGTCGGAAAACGATCACCGCATTGGCCCTATTCGCGATGATGGCATCGAGTCGACGGACTCTGAACACAGTGCAAGGGAACGCAGCGGGCTCGTCAACGCTCGCCGCGCACGACAGACACGTGGTACGAGCGGCGCAACTAATGCAAGGCTCATAATGTCGGCGGGCTTGATGGGAGGGGCCGTGGTATTGTTCTTCGCGGTCGCTGGGCCGACGGCTGCCCTAAAGGTCCTGGGGATCGGCCGCGACAACGACCAGGCGGTTTCTAAGGTCGATATGGAAGTTGAGAAAGATTCTCATCGACCAGTTCATCTCGATTTCGCCGTACCCGCGAGCACGGAACCTGAAAAGAAGGAGTTAGATCCTAACGCGGCCTGGAAAGCAAAGATCAACGCGCTACAGAATCAGATTGCTGAACTCGAGCGCAAGAAGCAAGGCAGCGTCTCCTCTGGAGAAATTGAGGCGCTGATTACCCGCTACAACGAGAATACGAAGCGGCAGTTTGAAGATGAGCGCAAGGCAATGACCGAAGAAAACGCCCGGTTGAGAGCCGCTGCCGAGCGAGCGGAAGAGGCGGGAAAGCTGCAGTCGGGCGAGCTCAAGGAGCGCCAGAAACTCGACAAGATGCAGCGTGAATCCGGCTCGGTGGTTGTCGACGCGGCTGATGGACCTGCGACCACTGAGAGCGATAAATCGGCAACTGACCAGAACCAAAACGCGCGGTTCCTAAAGACGGCTGCCAGCAGCACGTACCAGACGTCTGTTTCGCGGCCGCTGCCTGATCCCTCGCACACAGTGGTGCAAGGAACCATTATCTCAGCCGTGCTCGAAACTGCGATCGATACGGAGCTGCCTGGCAATATTCGTGCACAGGTGATGGAACCTGTTTATTCATTTGATGGAGCGCGCGTTCTGATGCCCTCTGGAACCATTTTGATCGGTGAGTTCAACAACGACGTCAACCTCGCTCAGAGGCGCGTCCTGATTGCATGGAACCGAGCGATTACGCCTTCGGGACAATCGATCGCGCTTGGTTCCACCGGCGCGGACACACTTGGGCGGTCGGGCACGGAAGGTAATGTGAACAACCGTTATGGCACGAAATTCGGGGCCGCCATCCTCATCAGCGCCATCACCTCCCTTCCTTCGATACTGTCCAACCGCAACAGCCAGTCTAAATCCGGCACGACCTCCAAGGTCGGCGGCGGCCAGGACGCGGGACAGATGAGCGACACGGCGAGCGACCAGGCAAGGGGCGTCCTTGATCAGTATCTTTCGCTACCGCCGGCCATTAAAATTCCGCAAGGTGAGGAGATCCGGGTTCTCGTAAATCGAGATCTTGTATTCAGATGAATTATGTTCCGAAGAATCGCGAAATCTCCTACGTGGAGCAATATCTGAGCCCTCTGAGAGAGTTTCTGGTCGATGACCGCGTCAACGAGCTTGTGATCAATCCAAACGGCTCAATCTTCATCGAAGCCGCGGGTGCCGAATACATGCACGAGATCGACGTGCCGCTGTCGCCCCATGCCATTAAGCGGCTAGGTGCGCAGCTTGCCGGCGACACCCGCAACACACTTGGCGCCTTGCATCCGATTGTTTCCGGCCGGGTCATGGTCTGGGGGCACCCACTGCGCGTTCAAATCGTGGTCGAACCAGCGATCGAAGACGGCGTATCGTTGTCGATCCGCAAATACTTAACACACGCGCTGGCGACGAAGGATATCGGCTTCGTCAACGGCGGACAGATACGAGTCGATGCGCAGCGCCGCCGCCGACACAGGGCGATTGCTAAGATGGCGCGCGACGGCGACCTGCAGGGTCTGTTCCGGCAGGCAATCGAGGAGAGGTTCAACGTGCTGGTATCCGGTGGCACCTCCTCGGGCAAAACAACGATCGCGCGCTCGCTGATTTCCATGATGGACCACAATGAACGCCTGATCACCATTGAGGACGCACAGGAGCTCTTCCCACCCCATCGCAACCAAGTGGGGTTGATATCCGACCGGAAGGACAAGTCCGCACGGATGCCTTCCAAGCTGCTTGAAAGCTGCCTGCGCATGCGGCCGGATCGCATCATCGTCGGAGAAGTCCGCGGCGTAGAGGCCTATGACTTTCTCGAAGCAATCAACACCGGTCACCCTGGGGCCATTACTACCATCCATGCTGATAGCCCCGCGCTAGCATTTGACCGCCTTGCGCTAATGGTGATGCGCTCGGGGATTAGACTTACCCATGGCGAGGTTATCACGTATGCTAAGCGCACAATCGACTTGGTGGTTCAGGTCGGACGGCTTAATGGGTCCCGCGGGGTGCTTGAGATTTACCTCCCTTCACAAGAGGAGGAATGATCATCAGTCCCAGAAATGGGGCGTTGGTGCACGGTACGTTTAGCGTTCTGAGTTAGGCAGGAGGGAACCGCAACAGCTTTTGTCGTTTAGTCATGCCTTTCAAATACAATGCCAGCCGTCGTCATCACATTGAGAAGGGCGTTGGTGCATGGATCTGGACTTGAGCGGATCTGGATCTGTGATGGGGCTATCTATGTGGTCGGTCCATTGCGGCGGATGGATTTAGGGCGTGCGCATGCAAGCATACGATTGAGGGCGGCGCAGCCGATGGCCACTTCCGTCTGCTGAGCGTGAAACGACCGAGCCCGCAGACGCCGCCCGATGATGGACTTGTATCGGCCGATGGCAGTCTCGACCAGCGAGCGCTTGCCGTAGCCGGTGGAGGCCTGCCATTTCATTCGCCCGTCTCTGCTGATTGCAGCGATCTGCTGATCCCTTTGTCCGGGAGATTGATCGCCGGCTGGTTCGATCGCGTTGGCGCGCGGGGGAAAGAGCTGGCTCGGGAAATCTGCACAGCGGGGATAAGTGGAATTTCTGCCTGACTTCGGCTTAGATGCCAGGA
>NZ_VCHT01000093.1:0-332 GCF_005862215.1 Rhizobium sp. MHM7A | reverse complement strand
TCGACATTGTTGCCGAGCATATAGCTGGCAAGCGCCGTCCGGACCGTGTCCGTCCCCTCGTTGGCATTCTCGATCACCACGTCGGTCGCGATATCGACCACATAGATGTCGTCGCCAATCCCGCCCAACATCGTGTCGGAACCAGCCCCGCCGATCAGTGTGTCGTTGCCCGCAGCGCCTATAAGCTTGTCGGCGGCGACACCACCTGTGATGACGTTGTCGAGCAGATTCCCTGCCCCGGTAAAGGCTGCCGTCCCGATGTAGGTGAGGTTCTCGACATTGGCAGCCAATGTGTGGGCACTCAGGTTCGTGCGAACCGTGTCGATCCCCTC
>NZ_VCHT01000036.1:0-12802 GCF_005862215.1 Rhizobium sp. MHM7A | reverse complement strand
GATGATGCAGGGCTTTCGATCCGTCGGAGGTTTGCAACGTTTCATCTCGGTCTTTTCAGCAGTCCGAAATCTTTTCGTCGCGCCGCACCAGAGACACTCAGCCCTAGCCACCCATATTCATCGGATCCGCGCCATGGCGCAGTGGAAAGCCGTGACCGCTGCAATTGCCTGAGTTTACCGACAAGCGACTTTTCGGCCGTTGATCAAACAACGTGACATCGCCGTCCCAGTGCATCGGGCATCGCGTAAAGCTGCAGGGGTTTGTCGAAGCCATTCGCGATCAGAAGCGTATGCGCTTCATCGTCCTGCGCGACCCGACCGGCAAGGTTCAGCTCACTCAAAGCAAAGACAATACAGCCCTCACCGGCGCTCTCGACGCACTGACGCCTGAAAGCGCGGTGATCGTCATCGGCACTGTCGTGGCTGCTCCCTCCGTCAAGCTAGGCGGTCTCGAAATCTTGATCGAAAGCGTCGAGATCTGCGGATTGGCCGATCCCCAACTACCCATCGCGTATGATTCCGGCCCGGACAAATGGATGGACCACCGCCAGGTCAGCCTGCGCTATCCTGGACAACAATTGGTCTTTGCCGTGCAGACGACGCTGGAAGCGGCAATGCGGGCCTTTTGGCAGCAGAACGGCTTTTGCGAAATTCATTCGCCCAAACTTATGGGAACAGCCAGCGAATCCGGCGCTGAAGTGTTTGCTGTCAAATATTTTGACACCAAAGCTTTCCTGGCTCAGTCGCCACAATTTTACAAGCAGATGGCAATCGCCGGCGGCATGGAAAGGGTGTTCGAGATCGGCCCGGTGTTTCGCGCTGAGCCGTCGTTCACCTCGCGGCACGAAACCGAGTTCACCTCCATCGACATGGAGATGGGCTGGATCGAAGACCATCACGAATTGATGGCGTTTGAAGAACGCTGGCTTGCCCATGCCATCGGCACCGTGGTCGAGGTTCATGGCCCCCAGATCGAGGCACTTTACGGCGTCAGCATCGCTCCGCCGTCGTTGCCGTTTCCCAAGGTTACCTTTTCCGAAGCACTCGCCATTCTTGCTCGGCTCGGGGATGTCCCAGCCCGCCACGATGATCTCGATGCCGAAGGCGAGCGCCTGCTATGCGAACACATGGCTGCCGAAACAGACCATGAGTTCGTCTTCATTACTGACTATCCCGCCAGTGGTCGCGCCTTCTACCATATGCGCCACGAGGATCGTCCCGACCTTACCAAAGGTTTCGACCTGCTCTGGCGCGGGCTGGAGATCACGACTGGGGCGCAACGCGAGCACCGCCATAATCGTCTGGTGGCTCAGGCGCAGGAACGCGGAATGCGGCTCGACAGCCTGTCCGACTACCTCGATTTCTTCCGCTTCGGCTGCCCCCCGCATGGTGGCATGGGCGTAGGACTTGGCCGCATCCTGATGCGCCTGCTCAACGCTGCGAGTATCAGGGAGGTTACGCTGTTGAGCCGCACACCCAAGCGACTGCGCCCTTAACAGAGTAAATGCAGTGGTCGGCGTGCCTCGATCAGCACGCCGACTTTGGTTTTCGAATGGCCGTCAGCTGAAACCGGACGTCTGTTTAGCTCGCATGCGCCATGAAAGCCGCCATTCCGCTTTCCATCACCCCAATGCGGTCTGCCGTCTCGGCGGCCCCGCCCGTCTTGCCGCGGGCGGCTTGCGTAGGTTTTCTGCTCCGCTGCTACTCAACCCCCAAATTCGTCGCCCATCACCTCTGGGACCCGCAGCACCGCGAGACCGACCGCGATCACGGCATGCCGGCCGGCGTCGACGAGAACCTTCGAAGCCAGGGGTTTCTCAAGTCCGTCGGCCCGCACGCGCCAGCCACCGTGCGCCGGCGGCTGGCCAACTGGTCGACGCTGAGCAAATGGCGCGGTTTTGACGGCGCCTTCGCCTCGCCTGCCCTTAAATCAGCCATTCGGCTGGCGATCCGAGCCGCGCCAAGACAACGTCTTCGCAAGAGCGCCAAGGCGGTCACCGGTGACGTGCTGGCAAAACTGCTGGCGACATGCGCGACCGACAGTCTACGCGATCTGCGTGACCGGGCGATCCTGATGGTCGCCTTTGCCTCCGGTGGCCGCCGGCGTAGCAAGATTGCCGGGCTGCGCCGCGAACAGCTGACCGTAGAGCCGCCGATCGAGGTGCCGGACGGGCCTCCCCTCCCCTCTCTCGCCATCCATCTCGGCCGTACCAAAACCACCACCGGCGAGCAGGACGATATCGTCTATCTGACCGGTCGGCCGGTGGAAGCGCTGAATGCCTGGATGGCGGCCCGCAAGATCGAGAGCGGGAGCGTGTTTCGGGGGATCGGGCGTTGGGGCACGGTTTCGCGACGGGCGCTCGACCCGCAGTCGGTCAATGCGATCCTCAAGCAGCGGGCGGTGAGGGCAGGGTTGGACGTTGGGGAGTTTTCGGCGCACGGCTTGCGGTCAGGCTATCTCACCGAAGCAGCGAACCGCGGCATCCCCCTCCCCGAGGCGATGGAACAGTCGCGCCACCGTTCGGTGCAGCAGGCATCGAGCTACTACAATAATGCTACGCGTCGAAGCGGACGGGCAGCACGGATGCTCTAACTGTTTCCATCTAATGGCTTGATAATATGCCTACACGGCTCTTTGCTTACAATAAAAGAATGCCCCATCGAGCAAAACAGCGAAAATCGCGTCGAAGAGACCTCAGCGCAATCCTTAGCACGGCCCCTCGCGGCGATGTTTCTGCGCTGGAGGTGCGGGACGACAGCACCCTCCCCTCTCCTGGCGATGAGGACCATATGCCGTCACATCGAGCGGGCCTGGCGCGATCGCGCGCGGCTATGTGGGGGCAAGTTCCGCCAATACGCGCAAGGCATCTGATACATCCGCTCAGAGGGGGTCTCGCTCATGAAATGTCGAGCAACAAGGGAACGAGGTACGCGAGTGCATCGTCTGCGGATAGGCCGTTGCGTGCCCGTAGATCGAAGTAGACGGCGCAGAGGGCATCGGGAAACTCCTCTGGAACAATGGCATAGCTTTCGCCTACGTATCGGAGGTAGCCAGAGCTTTCCATAAAGCCCAGGGCGCCATCAAGCTCATCCATGACGCGGACCCCGCCCACAAGCTCGGCCCACCGTTCCGCTATAGCCTCGATATCACCGCCATCAATCGGTTCATTCGCACCGCCGAATGCCCTGCAAAGCAGGTCCAGCGTCATGTAGTCATCGAGGGTGGCGGTGTCCGAGAAACATGCTCGCGCTGCATTCAGTACAGGATCGTCTTGGCAGAGGAGGCGCGTAACAGTTGCCTGAAGCTCCCAATGGGACAGAAGAGTGAAACCGCGGACCTGCTCCGGTTTTACGATTGTCAAGTCGGCAAAATTCTTTATCTCTGCAGAAATCATGCGAATCTGTTTTCGGTGCTCGTGAGCGTCGGTGCAGAGAATGAGGAAATAATGCTCGACACCCACGTTCTGCATCGCCTCGGTATATTGCGATTTAAGCGTCTTCATGAAAGTTTTGTCTTTCTTCGACGCCCAGTCCCGAAACTCAGGGTAACTCTTGATTTGGAGTCCGACTTTTGTGGCTCCGTCCTCGGAATCATATTTCAATAAGACGTCGACGCCGTCGTCGCGCATTCCCTGAATGTCGTGGCAGCCAGCGCGATTGGCTTTATAGGCCCGCAAGATTTGAACGCCTAGGGATTCAAACATCGGACATAAGTCCGCGTCATGCTTTTTGGTTTTGAACCAGGCCGTATCATCAATGGTCGAACAGTTTTTTTGAAGAATTTCCGCCAGTGTTTCCGCGGGGGACAATGCGTTGGTAATGAACATTCAGACACTCGGATATTTGACCTGTAATCGACTTAGCTGAAAAACGCCAAGAAACTGGAAAGGCAACCTCGGGGATACGGACATGGGATTGGATGATGAGTATGGAATTCGCGAGGTGGATTTTTCCCTCCATGAGGCGCAGGCCGAAAGGTTGTTCATCAGGGGGAAAAACGCCGCGAACGATCGGTATTTTGACAATCAAGCGAGGGAAAACCACATTTACGGAGTCAACAACGCGTTGAACCAGCTTTTGGGAGACGCAGCAGTACTGATTGAGTTGGGCGGCTTCACACAAACAGCCGAGTACTTCATGCGTTTCGGCGTGCTGCGCCGCCTGAGAATGATGATCGCTGCTTTTCGAAACATCCAAAGTATCATCATGCCTGACCGTACAGTCCCCCTGACAATGGATCAGTCCGACGAGGTTTGCCGCGATTTAAAAGCAATATACATCAATATCCTCGGCCTGCTCGATAACTACGCGTGGACGATCGTCCATCAGGTGGGCAGCGCTGCAACTCAAGCCGCAAGGCCACTTTCCATAAGCCTTTTCAAAACCGTCTTCGCCGCCGACCCGGCTCTGTCGAACGTCGCGGCCGCTCTAATATCATTCTCGACCTGGGAGACCGAGGTAAAAAGGCGACGGAACCCGGCGGCGCATCGAATGCCCCTTTATGTCCCGCCCGCCGGATATGACCCGCAGGCGGCAAAGACCCTTCGGAATCTCGACCAATTGATTTCGACAGCCCTTCGCGAGCAGGATTTCGACAAGATGTGCAATTTGCAGCGCAAGCGCGAGCAAGTCGGCGTCTTCGTTCCAGTCTTTGTCCATGATCCTGTGGAGGAGATGAACGATATCTATCCTACTCTGCCACAGGACCTAGGGCAGATGGTCAAGATCGGCCGAGTCTCCCAGATCTTTCTCCGATCGAAGCTTACACCTGCCGAGGCCTCCCCCGGAGGGTACTAACGCAAGTATGCGGGCTTGAGGGAAAACCAAGCCGCGCGTTACTCTCTTGTGACGTAAATCAGACCTTGGTGCCGCTCGAACTTCTCCTGTGTCGCTTCAGTTTCTGTCTCTTGAGAGCTAAGTCGCCCGACCGCGAATTCAGCAACCTTGATTTCGTCGGCCACGTCGACAAGGGAAGCTGCCGCTCTGGGTGGTATCACGGCCAGTTGAATTTCCTTTACGGCCGAGAACTGCAAATCCGTCCGGAAAAATTGCCCCGCCAGACTCCTTCGCCGCCTCGATCAAGTCTGGACCAAACTCAGGGATATTCTCCAACATGCGGCCCTCGGGCTCTTCCGCCTCGAGGTAGACGAAAACCCTCTGAGCGGTTTCTAGGTCGAGCGCCAGTCCATTGAACCAGCGAGACCAGGTCCCCTTAAAGACAACCTTCCCATTGCCATCCGTCACGATTGGCTCCGGATCAACCTCTTCGCCAAGAATCCACGTGCGCCCGAGCCATTCAACCGTCGAGAAACTTTGCTCTGATGGACTCCACAGGCGCGCGCGAGCGGCTTCTCCGATTTCCGGGCCGAAAAGAAGAGTAATCACACCGCAATAGCTACCGAACCGCACGCCGGCCGGGTCAGAGATCCTCCTCCGGATCTGGACCATCAAATCCTGCCAGGTCCGGCAGCGCCGTGTGATGAACAAAAATCTCCGCCCGCTTCAAGGATGTCATCCAGCTTCCGACCGAATATCCATGCGAAGCAATCCAGCTACCAATTTTGCGGCCGAGATAGGGCTCAACTTGGCCCTTATAGCCATCTTCGACCCGTTCGTTGAAAGCCCCCTTTGAAGTCCCTTTGGTGGCCTTCGATTCCGCAAGTGCCACGTACAGATCATTCGTCCGGCTGAAGATGAAGTCTGGCGATCGCCCTGTCGGCTTTTTTCCATGAACCACTTGGCTCTCGAAATGATCGACCCACCGGTAACCATCGCGGACCATTTGAAGGTACGCTATGCCGTCGCCTACCAGTCCCGTCATCGCCTTCCGGACGTAGTCTTTCAAATCGCGCGCGGAATTTAGCAGCGCAAAACGATCATTGGTGTCATCGACGTGCTGAGCAATCAGATGCTTGCAAAAAGCAACCTGGGCCCTCGCAGCTCGCTGGTCCATTCGCGCTCGACTAGAGCATTGAGCCATGGCTCCAAAAAGCTCCGCCGGCGTAAACGACAGTTCCGTAATTCCAGGGGCTCGGCCATGGATAAAACGGGATAGGCCAGCTCGATGTGCGCTTACTTATTCAACATTTAAAAGCTTGCGCTTCGCCTTCCACATCGGATTGCCTCCTGACATTGCCCGGCAGGCAAGAGCCCGCGCAAATGCATCAAGTGTTACGCTCGAACCCATAGTCGCTTCTAGTCAGGGCTTCTATTTCAATCTTTATTCAATGACCACAACGCATTGAATCAGATGGGAAATCAATCAAAAAAAACGGCTGACAATTCTTCCATTGGGGCCAAGCTGTCTTTGCATGTTTCCAAATGCCTCGACCGGTTAGGTTCGAGCCTTATCCTGCGCGGCGTGTGCTCTCTCCGTTGGCCTTAAGCAGCGCTATCAGCATTGGTCCCAATGAAAATTCGCCCCGCTCCGAGCGTTTCGTCAGGTCGCGTAGATAACCACCGGCAGAGTTGATAAAGTTTGAGCGCTCCAGAATGCACGCCATTGCCACCGCTGCGTTTTCAGGCCCCATCGCGTCGCAGGCGTCCTCGTAGGCCGATGGGCTCACACCCAACATCGAGCGGACTAAGACCGCAGCTGTCATCAACTCTCGCCAATGCGAAATTCCTCCGACCGGTCCATAGTCGACGATCTGCGGGCAGGCCCGAAGAACCATACCAAGTGGAAACGACTTGATCGAATCAAGCTTCGCCTTCGCTTGCACCGCGTTCTTTGTCGGAGGTTCTTCCGGCAACTTTTCGCCCAGCTCTTTTTCGGTGCTTGGTTCAAATTCATTTATAGATTCGGTATTTGAATTCTGTATGTGGCGGTCATTCGGAATGGCATTGCCGTGCATATTTTTGGTTTCTGATTGCATTTCCAGAAGGTTGAGTACCTCAGAACGCAAGAGCTCCATCTCATCGAGTGTGGCTTCGACTTCGTTTCTGTCCGGATAGCGAGGATGCCGCCCCAGAATTCCAATATACATCGTTTCGACATGCTCCCAATTGCCGGGAGCGCCTTCCTCAATCGCAGCTGTTATCAGCTTGCGGACATCTCGGCGGCAGATCGTGAGTGCTTCCTTCGCCCGGCGAAAGCGCATACGCTCCGCGGCTACGTCCTGAGCCAGCAAGGCAAGCTCGGTCGCGCGCGCAAGCAGCGGGCTCAGATCAAATCCGTAAGCCTGTTCGATCACACCAGCTCGATCGCGATGTGCATAACGTTTTCCGTTCGGACTATCACGACGCTGTATAAGTCCTGCATCGACGAGTGCTCCGAGCTGGCGGCGCAGTGTACTTTCGGTAATCCCGTGAGCGCGAACGGAGAGCTGCGCATTGGATGGAAATACAACAAGTCCGTTCTCGCCATCGAGCTGTGGATCGGGGTAGAACGTCAAAAGGGCATCGAGAACGGCAAGCGCTCTGTCTTGCAGGCCAATGCGTTCCCTCGCTTCGCACACATCGCGAAATACTTTCCACTTTTCGACACGTGTGCCTGGTGTTGAAGCCGCGATCGCCAATTGCCCTTTCACCAAGGCAAGCGTCGCCGGCCGCCGCCCAAAGGGCGTCGTTACATGTCCCGTTTGCATTTTTCTTTCACCTTTCTTTAGTCAAAGGAAATCCGCTCACCAAATCGGTGCCAAGACTCTTGACTGTGATTCCGGGAAATGCGATTCTCAATCCTGCGAGAGATACGAGAGAGGCTTCCACGGTTTACCGTTTGGGGGCCTTTTTCTTTTGCGGTTTATTCTCCGTTGTTTTCCTGCTTCGATCCTCTGTACTCCTCGTACAGACGGTCCATGTGGGCTGAAAGCCACTCGCTGAAGGGCTTCGCTTCGACATTCGAAAGCTCGATCGCAACCTTCTTTGGTCTGGCGTTCATCACGAAATCCAGTGAAGTATCGCTCGACGTCCAAACCTTCCCGGACGCAGTGGCCTTGGGCTTTTTTGCGGCCGATTTGACCTTGTAGCGCTTCAGGAAGTCATGAAGTTCATCGAACCGCTTGTCTTCTGTCAGCTCAGCGAACTCCGCGGTTCCCACGTGTTCCGTAGCTACCTTCAAGAGGGAAGGGGCGAGAACCAATTGACGAAGGCTCAGCCACTTGTCGCGTCCTATCTTCTTGGATGCTCCGAGCACCTTGAGGACCGAAGCCGGAACTGCCTCCACGACACCAAGCATCTTAGAGAGCATCGCCTCGTCGATCGCGAGCGACGATCGAACCACATCCTTCGTCATTCCGGACGCGAGTAGATTCTGTGCGAAGTACGCGCGCTCGATGAACGACAGATTTGAACGGGCGGAATTTTCTTGCCCTTGGGCGATTGCTGACGTGATGTCGTCCAGTTTCTTGACGACTGCCTTGACCGGAATACCAAGTTCTTTGGCGACTTTGAGACGGCGGTGACCAAAGACCACCATGAACCGCTGGCTGTCTGCCTGACTGGGTCGAACCAGAATGGGCGTTGTCTGGCCGGATGTCTTGATCGCCTGCTTTAGCTCCTGGTACTCGTCGCCATCGTCGGAAAGGCGATCGGCGACAAACGAAACGTCAATCAACCGCGGATCCAGATCCACAATCACCTCGCCTTCCATCAGCTTCTTGGTGTTCTCGGCCAAGTCCTCGATGGAGCGAACGACAGTCTTTGCTGCCCCCGTCATGCCGTAACCAGGCTTTGTCGGTGTCTTGTTAGAAGCGATGGAAGCCATGTCCAGTTTCGCAAAAGGATTCTCACGCGCCACAGCCGGCCTCCAATCTCGCTTTCAATGTCGACAGGGTATTGATATGCTTCACAAATCCGGCCAAAAAAACGGCTGACAAGTACGTCATTTCCGCCCCCATGCGCCGTGGATTAGTTCCATGATTTCGCCGTTGGCTGCGTTCAGGCTTTCCATCGCCCGGTCATAGGTAGACCGGACGAAATCACCCCGCTCTACCTCGTATAAGGTCTGCTTCTTTATTGAAGCATCGGAAATTGCCGTCGATTTCAGGACGTGATTTCGCAACATCTGTTGGGCGAACATGGATTGCATGAACCCGACCATCTGTGCCTGTGGAATGTCCGTCGGCTCGAAGCGAGTTACAAGATAGCGGAACCACTCAACACGCATTTCGGCGCCAGCCTCTGCGACGGGGCCCATAATTCCGCCTAACATCATCAGAAATTGGCTCATCGACATGATGTCCAGCATCTGAGGATGGATCGTAATCAGAATGCCTGTCGAGGCCATGAGCGCCGTTATCGTCAGGTATCCCAGTTGTGGGGGGCAATCGATGACCACGACATCGTACCTGTCGTCCACCTGCTTCAGCGCGTTGAAAATGCGCATATAGAACAGTCTGCCGTCCTCACCCTTTTTGGAGGAGATTGCCAGGGGAACATCATACTCGTACTCCTGCAAGACCAGATTTGCAGGAACCACGTCCAGGCCAGGAATGTTCGTTGGCTGGATGACTTCCGCGATCGACCTGCGTTCATCATCGAAACGAAGCGCCTCGTAAAGAGAGGCCGTATCATCGAGTTCAGGTTGAATTCCAAACAGGGAAGTCAGCGATGCCTGCGGATCCAGGTCGACCGCCAGTACGCGATGGCCGGTGAGAGCGAGATATTGCGCAAGGTGCGCAGCGGTCGTCGTCTTCCCGCTCCCGCCCTTGAAATTCACGACCGATACGACCTGCATCGGCTCGCCTTCACGACGACGGGGAACGTAGTATCTCTTATCAGATTTTTTATTGGCCTCCAGATAATCACGAAGCTCGAGCATCTGGTCAGCCGTGTAGTAGCGCCGCCCACTGACCGATTCTATCTCGGGACCCTTACCTTCCGAATGAATCTGTCGAAGATGGCTTTGGGTGACCCCGATAAAGTCAGCGACCTCTCCCAGTTGGAACTTGCGCAGTCCCTTGCGAGCATCTGGCGGATACTGTTGGCTGCGCAGCATATGCAACGCGTTTGAGATCTTTGCCCCTTGCTGGGCAATCTCGATATCAAAACGATTAGGCTGCTGATGGCTCATTTTGCAAACTATTTCCCGGGAGGCTAAACTTTCGAAAAAATGGCCCCATAGCCATAATTTTCGCAACTATCTCCCGATTCTCCCATAGCCGCAAGAGAATTAAGGTTAACAAAGGGTTAAGGCAAAATCGACGTGTTGCACACCCATAGCCTCTTTTCCTTGCGTTTTCACGTATTTAGCTAGCGGGATGGCCCGCCACGTTCATGGTCCGTTTTACTGTGAATCCTACAATGCGCCCCGCGTTTATGTAGCCGCCCAAGGCCCCCGATCGCCCCTTATCGCTTTTCCTTGCCGACTCGCGTGAGTGCGACTTGTAGGATCCTACAACTGCCTCCCGATTCAATTCTGTGCTGATTTCGCCGCCACCAACAACGACGGAGAAAGTTCATGCAGGTTCTCGCGTTTTCAGCACCCCGGACGGTTCAAGAGGCTCACCTCCTTCACCTCCACTTCCAGCTACGTGCGCGGGTTTTTGCCGATCGGCTCGGCTGGGAAGTCGATGTAACGGCGGGGTGTGAGTCGGATGGCTTTGACGCGCTTCGACCGACCTATGTTCTCGCTATCGCCGAGACCGGCCAACTGGCGGGGTGCGCGAGGCTTCTTCCGGCCCTCGGTCGGACGATGGTGGCCGATGTTTTCCCCTCGCTTCTCGCCGACGGTCAGCTCAACGCTCATGCCGCCATGATCGAGAGTTCCCGGTTCTGCGTCGATACTGCTCTCGCGGAGGGGAGGGGAACCGGCTCGATCCACGAGGCAACACTGACCATGTTCGCGGGCATCGTCGAATGGTGCATCGCGAATGGCTACACCGAGATTGTCACAGTAACCGATCTTCGGTTTGAGCGAATCCTCGCGCGCGTCGGATGGCCGTTGAGGCGTTTGGGCGAGCCGAAGAAGATCGGCGTGACGATGGCGGTCGCTGGCACGCTGCCAGCCGACGCGGACACATTCATGAGGCTCCGCCCCTCCGATTACCGTTCTGAACTCACCCCTCTCAGCAAGGTAGCTTAAGGAGACATTCGTGAACCAGCTTCGCTCTCATCCCCGGCTTGTTCGCAAACTTCAGGAGGCGCTCGGCGATCAGCTTTGCGTCGCCCTGGACGACGCGACTGTCGTCGAGATCATGCTTAATCCGGACGGAAAACTGTTCATCGAAAGGCTCGGCCACGGCGTTGCGCCAGCCGGTGAGATGTCATCTGCCGCAGCGGAAATGGTGATCGGGACCGTTGCCCATGTACTTCAGTCCGAAGTGGACACGGAACAACCGATCATCTCGGGCGAGCTGCCCATCGGTGGCCACCGCTTTGAGGGTCTGTTGCCCCCAGTTGTCGCCAAGCCCGCCTTCACCATTCGGCGCCGGGCATCCCGCCTCATTCCGCTTGAAGACTACGTTCGCACGGGTGTGATGACCGAATACCAGGCTGCTACGATCCGTAGTGCCATTTCAGCGAGGCTGAACATCGTCATTTGCGGTGGAACGGGCTCGGGCAAGACGACGCTTGCGAACGCGGTGATCGACGAAATCGTCAAATCCTCTCCCGAGGATCGTCTCGTTATTCTTGAGGATACTGCGGAAATCCAGTGCGCAGCCGACAACGCCGTTCTCTTGCATACCAGCGATACGATCGACATGGGGCGGCTACTCAAAAGCACGATGCGCCTGCGTCCCGACAGGATCGTCGTGGGCGAGGTCCGCGACGGCGCGGCTCTGACGCTGCTCAAAGCTTGGAACACCGGCCATCCGGGGGGCGTGGCGACCATTCATTCGAATACCGCCATGTCGGCGCTTCGCCGTCTCGAACAGCTGACCGCTGAGGCAAGCCAGCAGCCAATGCACGAGGTAATCGGCGAAGCGGTCGACCTTATCATCTCGATCGAGCGGACCCCGCGCGGGCGGATTGTTCGCGACATCATCCAAGTCGAGCGGTTCATCAACGGACGGTACCAGGTCGAGTCCGATCAAGTTGCCGAAGAACAGGAGGCTCGCCATGTCGCGTAACAAGCCATTCATCGCCATCATGCTCCTGGCGGCACCCATCGTTCTTGCCTCTGTCGCGCCGGCGCTCGCCAGTTCTGGCGGCGGCCTACCATGGGAAGGTCCTTTGCAGCAGATCCAGGAGTCGATCACCGGCCCAGTTGCGGGTGCGATCGCGCTTGCAGCCGTGGCGATCGCCGGCGGCATGCTCATCTTCGGCGGGGAACTGAACGATTTTGCGCGGCGCCTTGTCTACGTCGTCCTTGTCGCCGGTATCCTTCTCGGCGCCACCAACATCGTCGGCCTTTTCGGCGCAACCGGAGCGTCGATCGGGCTAGCCGACGAGCCGGTGACATCAACTGGTCCGGGCAGAGGAGGGGAGGGAGAAAATGGCTGAGTCCCTGTCCGGCCTGCGGCGTAACCGCATTCATCGCGCGCTGTCTCGCCCAAATCTGCTGATGGGTGCCGACCGGGAACTGGTGCTGATCACCGGCCTTGCAGCCGTGATCCTGATCTTCGTCGTGCTGACAGTTTATTCGGCGCTCTTCGGTATTGCCGTCTGGGTCGTCATCGTTGGCGCGCTGAGGATGATGGCCAAGTCCGACCCGCTCATACGGCAAGTCTATATCAGGCACATTTCCTTCAAGCCCACCTACAAGGCGACCACTTCGCCCTGGCGACGGTATTGAGGAGGAGGCCATGGTAGCTCTCAAACGCTTCCGGGTTACCGGCCCATCGTTTGCCGATCTCGTTCCCTATGCCGGCCTCGTCGACAATGGTGTCCTCCTCTTGAAGGACGGAAGCCTGATGGCTGG
>NZ_VCHT01000035.1:0-13820 GCF_005862215.1 Rhizobium sp. MHM7A | reverse complement strand
TCGATCGCGACGATGCCGAGAAAACGGTTCTCAACCTTCGGCGTCAGTCCGTGCTCAAGCTCAGCAGTCGCGATCCAGTCGAGATACATGGGAACGTCGGGAAGCCGGATTGGATGGCTTTCGCCGGTGGTGCAGAACCGGGCGAACTGGAGCAACTCGTCATACCGGGCAATTCGCTCCCCTCCCCTCTCAAGTGTTTCGCGGGTTTCCATTCGCCGGATCGAAAGTGTGTTGGCAAAATACTGCTCAAGCTCACGCACCGCGTTCTTGAACACGAAGAGCACCGTGTCCGCGTAGGACTTCTTCCGGCTTTCCTCATCCGAGTAGATGTATTTGCTGAGTGCAGTCTTCTTGGACTCAAGTGGCCGGTAGGTCAGGATCAGCGCATGCTTGCTCTCGAAATGCCCCTGCTCGCGCGCGAAATGCGCCCGACGCTCGGCATCGATCGCGCGGGTCACCGGGTCCGGGAAATGGCAACGGTCTTCTGTGGGATAGTCGACCGTCGGAATGCGGATGGCCTCGACCTGGATCATCCACCCGCTTCCGAGCCGCGACAGAACGGCATTGATCTGCCTCGACAGCTCGTTGCGCTCGAGGTCAGTCGCACTTTCCGAGTCCGGGCCAGCGAAGTACCAGCCAGCCATCAGGCTTCCGTCCTTCAAGAGGAGGACACCATTGTCGACGAGGCCGGCATAGGGAACGAGATCGGCAAAGGATGGGCCGGTCACCCGGAAGCGTTTGAGAGCTACCATGGCCGCCTCCTCAATACCGTCGCCACGGCGAAGTGGTCGCCTTGTAATAGGGCTTGTAGGAAATGTGCCTGATATAGACCTGCCGCATGTGCGGATCGGCCTTCGCCATCATCCTGAGCGCCCCGACGATGACGATCCAGACGGCGACGCCGAAGAGCGCCGAATAGACCGTGAGAACCACGAAGATGAGAATGACGGCCGCAAGGCCGGTGATCAGCATCAATTCGCGGTCCGCGCCCATTAGAAGGTTTGGGCGCGAGAGGGCACGATGGATGCGATTGCGTCGCAAGCCGGACACGGACTCAGCCATCATCTCCCTCCCCTCCCCCGTTCGAACCAATTGACGTGACCTGCTCGTCGGGTAGCCCGATCGAAGCGCCGGTCGCACCGAACAGGCCGACGATGTTGGTGGCGCCGAGCAGGATGCCGGCGACGAGAACGACGTAAACAAGGCGCCGTGCGAAATCGTTGAGCTCGCCGCCGAAGATGAGCATGCCGCCGGCAATGGCCACGGCTGCAAGCGCGATCGCACCCGCGACCGGGCCGGTTATCGATTCCTGAATCTGCTGCAGTGGCCCTTCCCATGGGAGGCTGCCGCCGGAACTGGCGAGCGCCGGCGCGACAGAGGCAAGAACGATTGGCGCCGCCACGAGCGCGGCGGCGATGAGGGTATGCTTACGCGACATGGCGCGCCTCCTGTTCGTCGGTGAGTTGATCGGATTCGATCTCGTACTGTCCGTTGATGAATCGCTCGACTTGGATGATGTCGCGAACAAGCCGGCCGCGCGGCGTCCGCTCGATCGAGATGACCAGGTCGACGGCCTCTCCGATGACCTCGTGCATCGGCTGCTGACTTGCCTCGGCCGTGAGCTGCTCAAGACGGCGTAGCGCCGACATGGCGGTGTTCGAGTGAATGGTCGCCACGCCGCCAGGGTGACCGGTGTTCCAGGCCTTGAGCAATGTAAGGGCCGCGCCGTCGCGGACTTCGCCCACGACGATCCTGTCGGGGCGTAAGCGCATGGTGCTCTTCAAGAGCCGGGCCATGTCGATCGTATCGCTGGTATGGAGGAGAACCGCGTTTTCGGCCGCGCATTGGATTTCCGCGGTATCCTCAAGGATGACGATGCGATCCTCTGGCGCAGAGTTGACGATCTCGTAGATCACTGCGTTCGCAAGCGTCGTTTTGCCCGAGCCCGTTCCGCCGGAAATGATGATGTTCAGCTTCGCGGAAATGGCACTGCGGATCGTGGCGGCCTGGTATTCTGTCATCACGCCGGTCCGAACATAGTCTTCGAGCGGAATGAGGCGTGATGCCCGGCGTCGAATCGTGAAGGCAGGCTTGGCGACGACGGGGGGCAATAGACCCTCGAAGCGGTGGCCACCGATTGGCAGCTCGCCGGAGATGATTGGCTGCTCCGTGTCGACCTCTGACTGAAGCGCGTGCGCCACTGTACCGATCACCATCTCCGCTGCAGCCGACGACATCTGGCCGGCGGGCGTAACGCCGTGACCGAGCCGTTCGATGAACAACTTTCCGTCCGGATTAAGCATGATCTCGACGACGTTCGCGTCGTCCAGGGCAACACAAAGCTGGTCGCCGAGCGCCTCCTGAAGTTTGCGGACGAGCCGAGGGTGAGAGCGAAGCTGGTTCACGGATTTCTCCTTACGCTGCCTGGCTGACAGGGGGCGAGTTCAGAACGGTAGTTGGAGGGGCGAAGCCTGAGGAACATGTCTGCGTCGGCGGCCAGCGTGCCCGCTACGGCCGTCGTCACGCCGATCTTCTTGGGTTCGCCTAAACGATGCAGCTGCCACCCCACGCGGGCGAGGATGCGCTCAAACCGAAGATCGGTCACAGTAACAATCTCAGTGTACCCATTTGCCACGCACCATTCGATGATGCCAGCGAACATGGTCAGCGTCGCTTCATGGACCGAGCCGGCGCCCCTCCCCTCCGCGAGAGCCGTGTCGACACAGAAGCGAGAACTCTCGATCATCGCGGCATGCCCCTTGAGTTGGCCGTCGGGGAGCAGCGACGGGAAAACGTCGGCCACCATTGTCGGTCCGAGCGCAGGAAGAAGCCTTGCGCACCCCGCCAATTCGCCGGTCTCTGCGATGGCGAGAATATAGGTCGGCCGAAGCGCGTCGAAACGATCGGACTCGCACCCCGCCGTTACATCGACTTCCCAACCCAGGCGATCGGAAAAGACCCGAGCACGAAGCTGATAGTGGATGTGTAGGAGATGCGCCTCTTGGATCGTCCGGGGTGTTGAGAGCGCGAGAGCCCGCATGATCTTTCTCCGTCGTTGTTGGTCGGCGGGAAATCAGCACAGTTTGGAATCGGAGGGCAGTTGTAAGATCCAACATGCACGTAGCGAGGTGAGTCGCGGCTCATAAGGGGTGCGGCGCTACAGAGCCGCCTAATCCACTTGCTGCTACACTGTTTGGATTTGTAGGATTCACAGGAGAACATTCCGGGATCAGGGAGCCGGGCATTTGAGGCTAACTCCCGGAGCGGAAAAGCAAAAATCCGAACAGCCTTATGCAGATTGTCCCCGGTCGTTAACCTTTTGTTAACCCTAAACCTCTGGACCAGTTCGGAGAATCGTGTTCTATTTTTAGCGGGCAATGGCCGGTAAACCGGCGAAAAGCCGCCAAGAGGGACAGATGGCGATAGCAAACCGAGTAGAAGCAAGTGTTGGCTCGAAGGAAGATGCCGGCAGCAAAATCATGCGCCATGCCGGGCTTCTGTCCGGGCAATTGCAGCAGCTCAGAACTCGTATGTATCCGCCAAAATCGGAAAAGACCCTGCGTCCCTTTCTGACCAACGAAGTGTCGAAGCTGACGTCTATACCCGATTCCACCCTGAAGCTCATGTCCACCGAAGGACGTGGGCCGATTCCCAGTAGGCTGGAAAATAACCATCGCGTCTACACACTGGACCAGATCAATGAACTGCGTGAATTGTTCGCGATGCAGAAACCTGCAGACGCCTTGCGATTCCTTCCTCGTCGTCGTGCCGGGGAGCACCTCCAGGTTCTTGCGATAGCCAACTTCAAGGGCGGCAGCGCGAAGACGACAACCTGTGTCCACCTTGCCCACTATCTCGCCCTTCATGGGTATCGCGTCCTCGCACTCGACCTGGACCCGCAAGCATCCTTGTCCGCTTTGTTCGGTGCTCAGCCAGAAGTTGATGTCGGGTCGAATGAAACGATCTATGCCGCTTTGCGTTACGATGACGCCGAGCGTCGTCCCATCCGCCATATAATTCGCAGGACATATTTCGATGGCATCGACCTCATTCCTGGCAATCTTGAAGTCATGGAGTATGAGCACGAAACGCCACGGATCTTGGCGAACAAGTCCAGCTCCGGCGCAATCTTCTTTGAGCGGCTGAAACTCGCCCTTTTGGAAGTCGAGGCGGACTACGACATTGTGATTCTCGACACTCCGCCGTCCCTCGGCTTTCTGACCTTGAGCGCGATATACGCCGCGACTAGCATGATCATTACGGTCCACCCAGCCATGCTGGACGTCGCGTCAATGAGCCAGTTCCTTCTCATGATGGGTGATCTGATTAGTGTTCTGAACGAGAGCGGCGCTCAGTTGGACCAGGACTTCATCCGGTATCTGGTTACACGACACGACCCCAATGACGCGCCGCAGTCGCAAGTCGTTGCGATGCTTCGGCACCTGTTCGGCTCCGATGTATTATTGCCGACCGCCATTGAAAGCACCGCCGTTGAAGCAGCCGGCTTGGCGAAACGCTCGGTATACGAGCTCGAATTAGGACAGATCGGACGCGATACTCACAAGCGTGCCCGCGAGGCGGTAGATGCTGTGAACGAGGCGATTGTTCGCCTCGTCAATGAGAGCTGGGGGCGGACATGAGCAAATCCCCTCGCAAGTCGATTGTCGCCAGCTTCGGGTTGCTTTCCGCAGAGCTGGAAAGCGATCAGGCTGCGGATCAACAGCAGCCGTCGCAGGCCGCTGCCCCGGTTCCCGGAAATCGTGTCGGAGCAGGTGTGATCGGTGCTGCACACCGAGCAATCGACGACATTCGAACAGAGCGAGATCGCTTGAAGGCTATCGTGGAGTCAGGCGGTGGTTCGGTTCGCGAGTTGGATCCGTCGCTCATCGACCCATCCCCCTATCCGGACAGACTGCCGGACGATGACGCAACGAGCTTCGAGGCGTTCAAACGGTCGATCGAGACTGAGGGGCAAAAGGTTCCCGTCCAGGTTCGCAAACACCCTTCGTCCCCAGGTCGCTATCAGATCGTTTACGGTCATCGACGCTGGCTCGCTGCCATGCAGCTTGACAGGCCTGTTCGCGCTCTCGAAGTCGAGATTTCCGACCTCGACCTAGTTCTTGCACAAGGCATCGAAAACGCGGGTCGCCAAGACCTCACCTGGATCGAGCGCGCGCTGTTTGCCTCCCGAATGGATGATGCGGGGATCAAGCCTCGGCACATCTACGCTGCGCTTTCGATCGAGGACGCAGAACTGGCTCGGATGCGGAATGTCTACAGGATCGTTCCCGCGGATATCATCGAGGCCATTGGGCGAGCGCCGAAGATCGGGCGGCCACGTTGGCTCGACCTTGCCAAGGCGGTTGCGGGCGACACGGGAGCGCTCGATGCCCTGAGGGCAGCACTGGTTAGGAGGGGCGATGCGGTTGAGACGTCCGATCAAAGGTTTCAGCGTGCATTGAACGCCATCAAGCCAGTATCGGCTGGTCGGAGAGAGCCAAGCCCGATTACAGACAAGAGCGGAACGAAGCTTGGCGCCCTGTTGATATCCTCGAAAGAGGTTCGAATTTCGGCTGAGGGTTCACTCGGGGTCGACTTTTTGAAGTTTGTTGAAGCGGAGCTCCCAGCGCTAACGGAGCGCTTTGTCCGCCTGCGAGAAGACGAGAAACCCTGACAGCTGTCAGGGTTTGGAGATAAAAAAGGACGAACTGCAAAAGAAAAAGGCCCCCCAAACGTTGCCGTCGTGGAAGCCTCTCTCAATGTGTGACAACTAGAGAATCGCATTTCCCCGAATCCCAGTCAAGAGTCTTTGGCACCGTAATTTGGTGAGCAGGTTTCTTTTGCCTTTTTGAAGGTGAAGAAAATGCAGATTGGAAGTGTGACGACGCCCTTTGGGCGGCGGCCGGCGACGCTTGCCCTGGTGAAGCGGCAGATCGAGACGAGTAAGATCAAGCCGGGCAAGACAGCAGACAAATGGAAAGTCTTTCGGGACGCATCCGAAGCAAGGGAGCTGCTTGGCCTGCAGGATCGCAGCCTGGCCGTCCTTGACGCGCTCCTGAGCTTTCATCCAGACACCGAATTGCGCCAGGATGCGCAGCTCATCGTTTTTCCGTCCAACACACAATTGACGCTTCGGGCGCACGGTATCGCCGGCGCTACCCTTCGCAGACATCTGGCCCTTCTCGTTGAGGCAGGACTGATCGTGCGGAAGGACAGCGCGAATGGAAAGCGCTACGCCCGGAAGGACAAGGCGGGTGCGATCGATAGCGCATTCGGCTTTGATCTGTCACCGTTGCTCATGCGAACAGATGAGCTTGCCATGATGGCACAACAGGTCGTTGCAGATCGTTTCGCCCTCCGTCGGGCGAAGGAAAATTTGACGATATGCCGGCGTGACGTTCGAAAGCTCATTTCTGCCGCGATCGAGGAAGGTGCGTCAGGCAACTGGGAAAGCATCGAAGCGATGTACATCGGTCTCGTAGGCAGGATTCCGCGCTCTCCGACCCTCAGTGATGTGAATTCAATCCTGGACGAGATGGAGCTCTTGCTGCAGGAGGCTGTCAACATCCTGGAAATGCAGCAAAAAGACGAAAATAATAGCACCAATGGTGACCAAAATGGGCGTCACATACAGAATTCAAACACCGAATCCATCACTGAATTTGAACCTAGCTCTGAAAACGAGCAGGGCGCAAAGCCGGTGGACGATGATCGGCCGAAGCGGGAGCCCGTCCGGAATTTCCCACTTGGCATGGTGATGCGGGCTTGCCCCGAGATCGCGATATATGGCCCGGGCGGTACGATCGGAAGTTGGCGCGAGATGATGGGTGCAGCGGTGGTCGTCCGGTCGATGCTGGGCGTCAGCCCGTCAGCCTATCAGGAGGCCTGCGAGGTGATGGGGCCGGAAAGTGCGGCCACGGCGATCGCCTGCATCCTTGAGCGGGCAGGGCACATCAACTCGCCTGGCGGATATCTGCGAGACCTGACACGGAAGGCGGCACGGGGCGAATTTTCACTTGGCCCGGCGCTTATGGCGCTGCTTCGGGTCGATGGCGATAGCAATCGCAGGACGGGATAGTTGGTTGCCTATGCTTGTGGTCGGCTGGTCAAAACCCTGACAGCTGTCAGGGTTTTGCGATCGGCGGATGCTGGAGCGGGGAAGGGTAGATCAACTCGGCTGGCGGCTACTGACATCATCCGACGAGGCAGGTTTTCGCTCGGTCCGATGGGCGAGTTAAATGAAGTTGCTTGCCTGGTCCGAGCCAGGCTCTGCTGGCCTTCGAGACCGTTTTAAAAATGAGGAAGAGCAATGCCGTCTGAAACTCGATCTCCGCGCCTGGCTGTTCTGATTGATGCGGACAATACATCCGCTAAAATCGCCGACGGGCTGTTCGAAGAGGTAGCCAAAATCGGGGAGGCGAGCGTGCGTCGCATCTACGGTGATTTTTCCGGCACGCGCTCCAAGGGTTGGGCGGACGTACTCGCAAAGCACGCGATTATCCCGCAGCAGCAATTCGCGTATACAACGGGAAAGAATGCTTCCGATATCACTTTGGTCATCGATGCAATGGATTTGCTGCACAGCGGTCGGTTCGACGGCTTTTGCCTGGTGTCCTCGGACAGCGATTTCACGCGGCTTGCCGCCCGGATCCGTGAACAGGGTGTCGATGTATTCGGCTTCGGCGAGCAGAAGACACCGGAAAGTTTTCGCCAGGCCTGCCGGCGGTTCGTCTATACCGAAAATTTGCTTCCTGGCACGATCAAGGACGAGCAGAATACTGCTTCCACCGACAAGCCGCTGCAGCCGGCAACATCGGCCGTGCCGCTGATCAAGAAGGTACTGTCCCAGGAGGATAGCGATGACGGCTGGGTCAACCTGGGCACCGTCGGCAAGCAGTTGTTGAACCTGGCGCCGGATTTCGACCCGCGTACATTCGGCTTCCGAAAACTCAGCGATCTTATCCGCAAGACGAACCAGTTCGAGATTCGCCAGGCCGAGGGCGGTCCGATCAGCATCCGGGTGAAACAACGAGGTAACAAGTAGCACCATCGTCGCGGCGATAGAGCGAGGAGTACCGGGACACCTCGACGGTGAGTATGGGCTTTCCCCGCGGCAAGAAGCGTCTATCAGTGCAGCCCGCAAAAAAAGTGTCAGCCGAGCACGCTTCGGCAATGCGATTGATCAAAGGAAGACGTCATGGCGACCGGTACGGTAAAGTGGTTCAACGCAACGAAGGGCTTCGGGTTCATCGAGCCGGACGACGGCAGCGCCGATGTGTTCGTCCATATTTCCGCAGTGGAGCGGGCCGGCATGCGCGGCCGGCAACGACGGCCAGAAAATTACCTATGAGCTGGTAAAGGATCGCAAGTCCGGCAAGATGTCTGCGGACAACCTGCAGGCCTGAGTCTGACTGCATGTGAATGGTCGGATAGGCCGGGTTCGCCAAGACTACCCTTTTTTTGCAGGCCGAGATATGTGCGCGGTGCAAGCGCGGGACTTCAATGTTCTGCATTGCAGTATTACCCTCAGAGTGTTCAAGCGGTTCACCACCTCCCGAGCCGCTTGGGTCCGACGGACAGCAGGCTGTCAGTCACTATCGGAGCCCTGCGCCCCTCATCCCGTGCTGGGCCATCTTTGCGCGCAAGCAGGACGACCGCCACATCCTTCATTACGTTTTTTGCCATCCTTATCGATCAAGGCCTCACGAGATCGCCCCAATTGTCTTGACGGACCTGTTCTTAGAGCCGGCCGGCCGGCCCCAAGGACGCCATCGACGCATTTAATTTCGATGCGGCTGAGAGGATGCAGACCAGAAGCTTAGAGACATCAGCAGCATCCCCGTTTCGCGAGTACTAGGTTCCCTCGTGATGCTCCATCTGCGCCCGCTGAGGGACGACTAACGTGACCGACACCAAGCGGTGTGAAGGTACAGGGGCTGCACGTATTTGCTTCTAGTCGAGCTCGAGGAGACCGCTGATCCGGCGTCGCGGTTTCTGGAGTTTTGCGAGGGAGGAGCTCCGCGGGCGGCTGATTAACGGCAACGCCCTCGTCTTACTCTACATCGGCGAGCCTCAGCATCCTCTTTGGGCCGACTGTTTTCACAGCATTCGTGCAGCGCGCCCGCTCCGCCTTGTAACGTTGTTGTAGTAGCCTGCAGCCTGCTGAACGGATCGATGTCGCGATTGCTCCATCGCCTCAGGAAGCGGGATTCCGCGATTTGCCGCTTCGGTCAGATAGCCTGACCGCAGCCCATGAGCGGAAAACTCCCCAGGCTCCAACCCGGCCATCGCCGCTCGCTGCTTGAGAACCGCATTAACCGACTGCGGATCGATCGCCCGCCGCGAAACCGTCCCCCAACGCCCGATCGCCCGAAACACACTGCCGCTCTCGATCTTCGCGGCCGCCATCCAGGCATTGAGCGCCACGACCGGCCGGCCGGTGAGATAGACGATATCGTCTTGCTCACCTGTGCTGGTCTTGGTGCGGCCGAGATGAATGGCTAGTGAGGGAAGGGGAGGACCGTCCAGCATTTCGATCGGGGGCTCGACGATCAGCTGCTCGCTGCGCAGGCCGGCGATCTCGCTGCGCCGCCGACCACCGGAGGCAAAGGCAACCATCAGGATTGCACGGTCACGGAGATCGCGCAGACTGTCGGTCGCGCAGGTTGCCAACAATTTGGCCAGGACGTCACCGGTGACCGCCTTGGCGCTCTTGCGACCCCGCATTCGGGGGACAGCGCGAACGGCGAGACGAATAGCCGATTTGAGGGCAGGGGAGGCGAAGGCACCATCGAGGCCGCGCCACTTAGTCAGTGTCGACCAGTTCGCCAGTCGCCGGCGCACCGTCGCCGGCGCATGCGGGCCGACGGATTTGAGAAACCCCTGGCTCCGAAGGTTCTCATCGACCACGGCTGGCATGCCGTGATCGGGGTCTGTCTCGCGTCGCTGCGGGTCCCAGAGATGATGGGCAACGAACTTTAGCAGCAGCGCCTCGGGCGCCGGCCACGGTAGCGATTTTCCTGTGGCCGCCAGTCCCCAGGCTTCGAGATAGGTGAGATCCGAGGTCAGCGCCCGCAAGGTGTTGTCGCCCATGCCCTGGTTGACGAGATGGCGCAGGGTCTCGATATCATGGTCGGTGAGCAGCTCGGCGAGTTCGTCGCGGCGCTCGATCGGCAGCACGGCGGCGATGGTGTCGAGTTCTTCGGCACGTCGCTCTACGGCTGTGAGTGATGTCTTGGCTTTGGTCACGGACGCTCCAAAAGGACGGTTCTGGCGGCCGCTGGGACCGTGATTTGCCCCGATACTTTCTGATTTGCGGCTCCAGATCAACAACCATCGATAAGCGCTGGTTATCGATGGTTAGAACGCCAACTATCAATCATACCATGTGGCGAACTGTAATATTTAAATAGAGTTCCTATAAGAAATCATTTACCATGATTTCAATGGCTTACGACTTTACGAAAATCAGCATGACAGCCCTGATGCGGCCGGCTTTCGATGCGGGCATCGCACTCACGCGTCTGGACGAGCGCATTGCCCGCTCATCGGTCGGGAGCGGCTGGACCGAGCGCTCCCATTTTGCCGATGCCTGCGCCTCGCTGTGGATCGACGGCGAACTCGTCCATCTCGAAGATCTCGTCCTCCATGACGCCACCCGGGATATTCGCACACCCACCCATGAGCTGACAATTGCCCGCGACGTCTTGCGTACACGCCGGCGCATCGCTGCCCAGTCACCGGACTGGGCGCTATCCGCCGAGGGCATTCGAACATTACGGAAAACCGCGGAGATCACGCCGGCCGGGACTGACAAGGCGGAGGCGGTTGACGCCATTAAGCGAGGGGGCGCGATCGTTCCGGAAGGGGAGGGGGACCATGCCGACGGCGGCGAAAGTCTCCCCGGCCTTGACTATGCCGCCATTGATGCGGTGCTCGCCCGATCCGACGCGGTCATCGAAGAAGCCAAGAGGCCGGGTCGGGCCGGCGAGCCGGAAAAGAATCCACTGGTCTATGATCTCGACTGGGACGAGGACGAGCGTCTGGAAGAATGGCGCGGCGTGCTGCGGCAGGCCGAAAATTTGCCGGCGTTGCTGCAGGCCACCGTCGCTCTCGATGCCTGGAACGAATTTTCGGTGCTGCAGCATGCGCCCTGGCTCGGCCGACTGTTGGCGGCCTCGATCCTGCGCCGCGCCGGCGTCACCACCGGTGCCCATCTCGCGGCCATCAATCTCGGCCTCAAAACCATCCCCGTCGATCGACGCCGTCATCGCGACCGGGAGAAGCGGCTGCTGGCCATCGTCGGCGGGCTGATTGCGGCCGCCGAGATCGGGCTCAAGGAGCATGATCGGCTGGCGCTGGCGCGACAGATGATGGAACGCAAATTGACGGGAAGACGAGCGTCGTCAAAGCTGCCGGAGTTGGTCGAGCTCGTCATGGCGCAGCCGTTAGTTTCGGCCAGCATGGTCGTGAAGACGCTCGGGGTCACGCCGCAGGCGGCGCGGCGGATTGTGGGTGAACTGGGTCTAAGGGAGATGACGGGCAGGGGGAGGTTTCGGGCTTGGGGAATTGTTTAGCTGCGACTCGCGATCGGCCGCCGATACACGTCCGGGTCGGATGTCGCCAGCCGTCGCCACCGGCATCAACTCACAGGACGTCGATGTAATTGCGAGAATTAAAAGGCCGGAACACTGTTATCTGATGCCAATTTTGGTTAAGAGCGGCCCGAGCGAACAGAGAAGAGGGCTTTGAAATGGCGCTGCACAAAGACGAAATTCTGAACGCGCTTGCGGCAACAGCGAACGTGGCTCAGTTCGTCGGGTTCCGACCGAATGGAAAAGGCGCTCTTAGACAAAGTTACAGTCGAGTTTCCGGCTTCGATGCTAACCATCGATTTTCGAGTGCTCGAGACGCGGTGGATGCGCTTTTGGCGCATAGCTCGGATAAGATGGTCAACGTTAGGAGTTATGAACCGAGTAGTCCTCGAAGCAAAGAGTTCGTCTACGGTCTAAAAGACGTCGGTGAGGTTTTGGCGGTCCTTGAACGACTAGCCGCCCTGGAACTTCATCTCATTGTCAACGAGACGATCGACATACATGATGGCGGCGTATCGGGAGTCGTCCAGGGGCAGGTTGTCGAGTTCGCTCCGGACGACACGCCGCGTTGCGTGGAAAAGCCGGGGGTTGCGTCTTTGCCTGTCTCCATCGCTTCGCAAGTGTTGAAAACTGTGTATGGCTTTGCGCCTGATTTCAATTTTCCTGACAACGCTAGGGCAGAGTTCAGCCTTCACCCGAAGCCACGAGGTTATAATCAGAAGCACACAATCTTATGGGAGTACGAAGTTACCGACGCCGGTTTTCTTCCGGCCGCCTTCAGCTGGCCAAACAATTTTAGCCGGCATCTAGGTGACAAGGCTTTCGGCTTGATGATTGCTTCCGCCTTAGGGATGCCCGTGCCAAAAACTACAGTAATTGGTAGACGAACGGCTCCATTTACGTTTGGCCAAGAAACCGGTTCTCATGAGGTATGGACCCGTACCTCGCCAACAGAGCCCCAACCGGGATTGTATACTACCATTAAAGGCTGGCAGGACCCCTTTAAGCTGCTGGCGAAAGAAGACCCCGAGGGTTCAAACATTCGGTCGGTTTTGTGCCAAGCGGCGGTCAGAGCGAGGTATTCTGGTGCCGCGTTAGCTGGCCCGAGAGGTAAAGTCATCGTTGAGGGCCGCAGAGGGGAAGGCGACCAGTTCATGCTTGGGCTGCAGTTGCCTGAGACTTTGCCGTCGTTTGTGCTGGATGCTGTTCAAGCAACATATTCAGCACTGTCTAACCGGTTAGGACCCGTGAGATTCGAATGGGTGCATGATGGCGATATCGTCTGGATTGTGCAACTGCATTGCGGCGCCACCTTTACAGAGGCTGACGTGATCGTCCCTGGCGAGGCTGCCATGTGGATTGAATTCGACGTCGCGGCGGGAATCGAGCGCTTGAGGGACCTGCTTGGACGGCTCGTCGAAGGACAGGGTATTATTATTGCCGGCGGAATCGGCCTAACAAGTCATATTGCGGATCTCCTGCGAAAGGCAAAGTATCCCGCGAAAAGAAAAACCATTACACAACCAGACGACTAAGGCCGGTCAGCGTCAGTCGCCCGGTAGCTGCGCCAAATCTCACCGAGAACCTTGTCTCCCTCAACCTTGTGAACCGCGAGGACGTGGTCGACCAGGTCAGGTACTGAATGGTCGACGACAAGCTCCACAACATTATTTTCTTTTGATCGCGACTTCGATCGCTCACGGTAAGGGAACTCAGCGACCCGCTGAAACGTCCCGTTGCCTCGGGGCTGCGGGTTAAAGAGCGTCGAACCACTATTGATAGGACTGAGCCAGATACGATCTCTATGTGCAGCGACCAATCCCGCAGTGTCGATAGTCAGAACTGTCTGGGGAGCTCCGCGATAGGCTTTAGCCTTTAAGAGCCGCCAGATACGTGCCGCAGAGAGCCAAAAGAAGCTGCGCGAGTTCAGAATTTCGTACCAATCTTTTGGAGCCAGGCCGTCTTTAAGGCAACGTTGAAGCAAGTGGTCTTGCATTGGTTTTTGATCGCGAATAACGGCGCCAAGCAAACTTTTCGATTTCAGCGGCACCGACTCTGGCCTGCGCTGAGACTCGAGTGCGTACCGCTCGCCCCCTGCAATCTTGTAAAGATCTAATAGAGCTGTTGCACTCAAAAGACCGTGCTGTTGGATCATGTCCCAGGACGTGGTGTAGCTTAGACGACCACGGCTCATCCCAGAGGGCCGGATGAGTGTCAGCTTGCTGC
>NZ_VCHT01000092.1:0-338 GCF_005862215.1 Rhizobium sp. MHM7A | reverse complement strand
ACGCTGCGGACGGCGCTCGCCATGGGCGCCGACCGGGCGATCCTCATCGAGACCGACGACGCCGTCGAGCCGCTCACTGTGGCCAAGATCCTCAAAGGGGTGGCCGAAGCCGAACAGCCGGGGCTTGTTATAACAGGCAAGCAGGCGATCGACGACGATTCGAACCAGACCGGCCAGATGCTGGCGGCATTGCTGGGCACCGCCCAGGCGACCTTCGCCTCGAAGATCGAGATCGGTGACGACAAAGCGACCGTGACCCGCGAGGTCGATGGCGGCCTGCAGACGATCGAGATCAAGCTGCCGGCGGTCGTCACCACCGACCTCAGACTGAACGAGCC
>NZ_VCHT01000034.1:0-20716 GCF_005862215.1 Rhizobium sp. MHM7A | reverse complement strand
ATCGCCGCATCACCGCCGCCGCCGGCAACCGGAACGTCCTTCCAGGCAAACCCTTCCTTCGAAAGATCCTCCTTCAAGACGTTCAAAGCCGCCGCCTCGCCCCCTGACGTCCACCAGTGAAGCATCTGAACTTCCTTAACGTCGGCAGCCTCAGCCGCACCCAAACCAGCCATCATCACGACAGCGACCGCCGCCGAGCTCATGAACTTGCGCATGAATTTCCTCCCATTTGAAAATGGCGGCAGGACCCTCCCCGCCACCAGATGCGTCCCGCAATTGCAGCGGTTGGCATGAAGCCGCGCTCCTCCGCGCGGCTAACAATTTAAAACGTTATAACTCTTTGGTCGTCAAGCGCTTTCTCGACTCCCGAGAAAAATATGATTATTGGCATAACATATTGAATTACATTCAGATCATCCAAACGGATAATGAGGTTATAAAATTTAAAACGTTTTCATTCCAAGATTGCGCACCTATGTCTTCGTGTTTATTGTATCGGCAATTCCAGCATGGAAAGCCTAGAGTGACCGAACCGTCCCGGCCGCATCGCGGCGAGAATCTCGATATCCTGCATAAGCGCGGCAAGCCGACCTTGCGGACGATCGCCACCATTACCGGTCTGGCGGTGACGACGGTGTCGCGGGCACTTTCCGATGCACCGCAGATTTCGCTCGAGACCCGCCAACGGGTTCACCGCATCGCCCGCGAAATCGGCTACCTCCCGGATCGGGCAGCGCAACGTCTCAAGACGGGCCGCACCAACGTCGTTGCCATCCTGCTTGATTCCCACGAGGAGGTGGTCGGCTTTAGCACCTCGATTATGTACGGCATTGCCAAGGCGCTGAAAGAGACGTCCTACCATCTCGTCGTCGCCCCAAACTTCCTGTCGACGACCAATGTCGAAGCCGCCGAATATATTATCCGGAACCACCTCGCCGACGGGCTGATCTTCACGCGAACCGAACCGCTCGATGCCCGCGTCCGCCTACTGCTCGAAACCGGCTTTCCCTTCATCTGTCACGGCCGCACCGAATTTTCGACGCCGCATCCCTATGTCGACTACGACAACTTTACCTTTGCCTATGAAGCGACGCGCCGGCTGATTGCCAAGGGCCGCACCAAGGTGGCGGTGATCCTGCCGCCGAAACGGCTGACCTTCTGCCAACATATCCTGCACGGCTTCATGACGGCGGTGCGCCAGGCCGGTGTCGCCTATGAAATCCCCGAGACCGTCGATCTCGATACGCCGGCGGATGTATTGCGCGACTTCATCCGCAGCCGCGCAGCCGCGCCGGGGGCTCCCGATGGTTTCATCTGCCCCGGCGAAGTTTCGGCCCTTGCCGTCATCAGCGGCATGAGCGATGCCGGCCAGACACTCGCGGCCGACTACGATATCGTCGCCAAGGAGACATCCCGCCTTCTCACTCAGTTGCAGCCGAAGGTCGATACGATCCACGAGGACCTGACGGCGGCAGGAGAGGATCTCGGGCGCATGCTGCTGCAGCGCATCAACAATCCCGACGCCGAGGATCTGCAGCGTCTGCTGCCGCCGCAGATCAACTTTCCGATCGGTTAGCCGCGCCGATCGAAGGAAGGTCATATTAAAACTGTTTTCATGACGCGTGATTTGGCTTAGAAGCGCGCGTGTAATCCGGTCGCAGCCCACCCGGTCAAAACAAGGGAATCCAAAATATGAAAACCATCGTCGTCTGCTCCGGCGGACTCGACTCCGTGTCGCTTGCCTACAGAATGGCAGCGGAAGAACAGCTTATCGGCCTCGTCTCCTTCGACTACGGTCAGCGACATCGGAAGGAACTCGACTTCGCCTCCAAATGTGCGGCGCGGCTTGCCGTTCCCCATCATATCATCGACATCGCCGCTATCGGCGGCCATCTCAGCGGATCCGCGCTGACCGACGATGTCGAGGTTCCGGACGGCCACTACGCCGAGGAGACCATGAAGGCCACCGTCGTGCCGAACCGCAACGCCATCATGCTGGCGATCGCCTTCGGTCTGGCGGCCGCGCAAAAGGCGGATGCGGTTGCCGTCGCCGTCCATGGCGGCGATCACTTCATTTATCCGGACTGTCGGCCGGGCTTCATCGACGCCTTTCAGCGCATGCAGAACGAGGCGCTTGACGGTTATGCGAGCGTCGAACTGCTTGCACCTTATGTCGATGTTTCCAAGGCCGCGATCGTGGCCGACGGCGCGAAACACGGCACGCCTTTCGCGGAAACCTGGTCCTGCTACAAGGGCGGCAATCTCCATTGCGGGCGCTGCGGAACCTGCGTCGAACGCCGCGAAGCCTTCCACCTTGCCGGCGTCGCCGATCCGACGGAATACGAAGACCCAGACTTCTGGAAAGCGGCCGTGTCGCGATATCCAGCCGCGGAGGTGCGTTGATGTACCGCATTACTAAGGAGTTCCATCTTTCCGCCTCGCATCAGCTGGATCACCTGCCGGCCGATCATCAATGCGCCCGGCTCCACGGCCACAACTATATCGTCGTCGTCGAACTGTCTGCCGAAACGCTGAATGATGACGGCTTCGTTCTCGACTACCACGACCTCTCGCCGCTCAAGCACTACATCGACGAGGCTCTCGATCATCGCCATCTGAACGACGTGTTCGGTCATTCCAAAGTCACCTCCGAGTTCCTGGCCAGGCACTTCTACGACTGGTGCAAGCAGCGCTTCCCCGAGACTTCGTCCGTCCGCGTCAGCGAAACGCCGAAGACCTGGGCAGAGTACAGACCATGAGCGCCGAGACCATTCGGATCAGCGAGATCTTCGGCCCGACCATACAGGGTGAAGGCGCATTGATCGGGCTGCCGACAGTGTTCGTTAGGACTGGCGGTTGCGACTACCGCTGCTCCTGGTGCGACAGCCTTCACGCGGTCGACAGCGCCTTCCGGGATCAATGGGCCCCCATGTCGGTCGAAGCGATCTGGCAGGAGGTCACAAGGCTTTCCGGAAGCAGGCCGCTGACGGTTTCCCTTTCCGGAGGCAATCCTGCAATCCAGCCCCTGGGGCCGCTGATCGAACTCGGCCATTCCCAGGGATATCGCTTCGCGCTGGAAACGCAGGGAAGTGTGTCCCGGAACTGGTTTCGCGATCTCGACACTCTGGTCTTGAGTCCCAAGCCACCGTCGAGCGGGATGCAGACCGATTGGGGTGAGATCGACTGTTGTCTGCGGCTTTCGGCCGGCGGACCGGAGATCGCTTTGAAAATCGTCGTCTTCGACGATGCCGATTATGCCTTCGCGCGGGAGGTGGGCCAGCGCTATCCCTCTATTCCCTTGTACCTTCAGCCGGGCAACCATACACCGCCGCCGCCCGATGACGATGACGCGCGCATCGATATCGACGGCGTCATGGATCGGATGCACTGGCTCGTCAAGAAGGTGACGGCTGACCGATGGTTTGAACCGCGTGTGCTGCCGCAGCTGCACGTACTGCTTTGGGGTAACAAGCGAGGCGTCTGAGCTCGTCTATCGTACCGGAAAGGCGAAGACATCGACAGGCTCTCCGAGCCCGCGCAGCGGGAAGGTGCCGAGACTGTCCATGTCT
Organism: Rhizobium sp. MHM7A; assembly: GCF_005862215.1. Taxonomy (NCBI): domain Bacteria; kingdom Pseudomonadati; phylum Pseudomonadota; class Alphaproteobacteria; order Hyphomicrobiales; family Rhizobiaceae; genus Rhizobium; species Rhizobium sp. MHM7A. The sequence goes on along the minus strand of NZ_VCHT01000034.1, from coordinate 17,147 downwards.
TTCGCGCAGCCCGCCATCTCGACGAAAGCCCGCGACAAGAGCACCGGACGCTTAACCTCTTTGGTCAGGCTTTCCAGCCGCGACGCGACATTGACCGCGGGGCCAATGACGGTGAAATCCAGCCGTCGGCGCGAGCCGATATTGCCGTACATGACGTCGCCGACATGCACACCGACGCCGTAGCGCAGCGGCTCGCGTCCCATGCGCAGGTGCTCCTCGTTCAGCTCGGCCATCGACGCCTGCCCCTCGCGGATCGCTTGCAGCAGATCGAGGCAGGCCGTTTCCTTGGCCAATGGGAAGATCGCCAGCAGCCCGTCTCCCATGAATTTCAGGATTTCCCCACCGTGTCGTTCGATCGGATCCGACATAGCGTCGAAATAATCATTCAGCAGATGGATGACATCGTCGCGCGGCCAGAGATCGGAGATCGCCGTAAAGTCGCGCAGGTCGCAGATCATGATTGCCGCGCCGACGGTCGCGCCACTGCCGCGGGTCGTCGCACCCGAAAGAATATGTTCGCTCGCATGCGGTCCGACATAGGTTTGCAGCAGCGTCCGTGCCATGATGTTCTTCAGCCTGATCTCGCTGACGAGGGTCAGCGCCGGCAGGAGATCGCGCAGGAAATCGGTATGCTCGCTCGTAAAGCCGCCCGGACGGGATGTGGAAAATGTCGCGACGTGGCGCTTGCCGAAAGTATGCTCGATCGGCCAGGCAATGTACTCCGTAAGACCCTCGTCACGCAGCTCCTGAAAGAAAGGATCCTCGTCGGCGTCGGCAGTGCCTTCCAGTTGCCGGCGCACCTCCTCCGCCCCCTGGTGGATCGCGTTGACCGGACTCTTCAGGAACTCCGGCGTGGTTTCGACACCATAGGCGAATGTGTTGATTTTCGCCTCCGTCATGCCCTCCGTCCAGAGGATGCGGGCGCCGATCCATTGCGGATGATTCGTCCTGAAATGCAGCGTCGCGCGCGCCACCGGTACCCCTGCGGCCAGCAGCTTCTCGCACATTGCCACAAGGATGTTGTCGATGAAGCGCTCGCCGCGCGTCTCGTTCACCAGCCAGTCGAGGATCCGCCTCCGGCGGATCGGCCAGGCGCCTTCGTCCGTTTCAACAGCAGCCCCGGCCTTGTTCAAAAAAGAGGACATCGAAACCCCACTACGCCGCATCACCGACGAATACCGAATTGAGTTTCCGTGAATGTGGTCGATGGCGAAGCAAATGATAAGGGGAGACTGCAATTAAGTCTCAGAAATCCCAGTCTTCATCCTCGGTTGCGACAGCCTTGCCGATGACATAGGAGGAGCCGGAGCCGGAGAAGAAGTCGTGGTTCTCGTCGGCGTTCGGCGACAGCGCCGACAGGATCGCCGGATTGACCTTGCAGGCTTCAGCCGGGAAAAGCGCCTCGTAGCCGAGATTCATCAGCGCCTTGTTGGCGTTGTAATGCAGAAACTTCTTCACATCCTCGCTCAAGCCGACGCCGTCATAGAGCGCTTCGGTATACCGAGCCTCGTTGTCGTAGAGTTCGAGCAGCAGATCGAAGGAGAAATCCTTGATTTCCTGCCGGCGTTCCTCGGACAGCAACTCCAGCCCGCGCTGGAACTTGTAGCCGATATAGTAGCCGTGCACCGCCTCGTCCCGGATGATCAGCCGGATCAAATCGGCCGTATTGGTGAGCTTGGCGCGGCTTGACCAGTACATCGGCAGATAGAAGCCGGAATAGAACAGGAAACTCTCGAGGAAGACGCTGGCGACCTTCTTCTTCAAAGGGTTGCCGGACGCATATTGCTCCATGATCAGCGCCGACTTGCGCTGCAGGAAATCATTCTCCTCCGACCAGCGATAAGCGTCGTCGACGTCAGGCGTGGAGCATAACGTCGAGAAGATCGAGGAATATGAGCGGGCATGCACGGCCTCCATGAAGGATATATTGGAAAGCACCGCCTCCTCATGCGAGGTTACCGCATCCTCCATCAGCCTGACGGAGCCGATGCCGTTCTGGATTGTGTCGAGAAGCGTCAGACCCGTGAAGACGCGGATGGTGAGTTGCTGTTCCGCCGGCGTCAGTGTCGCCCAGGAGGGAATGTCGTTTGACAATGGCACCTTTTCCGGCAGCCAGAAATTGCCGGTGAGCCTGTTCCAGACTTCGAGATCCCTGTCGTCCTCGATGCGGTTCCAGTTGATGGCGCGCACGCGGCTGGTTGGCTTGATTTGCATGTTCATAAGGTGGTCCTTCCTCAGGAGTAGGTGGGCGCAGCCCCCTCATCCGCCTGCCGGCACCTCTCCCCGCTGGGGAGAAGAGACTTGCGGCAGCGTCATCCCCACAAAATCCCCAGCGGGGAGAGGGTTAGGGTGAGGGGGTCTCTGGCTCTAAGGCCGAAATCAACTCACAGCGTGCAGGAAACGCAGCCCTGCACCTCGGTGCCGGACAGCGCCATCTGGCGAAGGCGAATGTAGTAGATCGTCTTGATGCCCTTCCTCCAGGCGTAAATCTGCGCCTTGTTGATGTCGCGCGTCGTAGCCGTGTCACGGAAGAACAGGGTCAGCGACAGACCTTGGTCGACATGCTGGGTCGCCGCCGCATAGGTGTCGATGATCTTCTGCGCACCAATCTCGTAGGCGTCCTGATAATAGTCGAGATTGTCGTTGGTCATGAACGGCGCCGGATAATAGACGCGGCCGATCTTGCCCTCCTTGCGGATCTCGATCTTCGAGACGATCGGATGGATCGAAGAGGTCGAGTGGTTGATATAGGAGATCGATCCGGTCGGCGGCACCGCTTGCAGGTTCTGATTATAGAGGCCGGACGCCATCACCGCCTTCTTCAACGTCGCCCAGTCTTCCTGCGTCGGGATATGAACGCCGGCATCATTGAACAGCGCACTCACCTTCTCGGTCGCCGGCTTCCATTGCTGCTCCGTATATTTGTCAAAATATTCGCCGGAGGCATATTTGGACTTTTCGAAGCCCTTGAAGCTCTGGCCGCGTTCGATCGCCAACAAATTCGAAGCGCGGATTGCGTGGTACGTCACCGTATAGAAATAGATACTGGTGAAATCGACGCCCTCCTCCGAGCCGTAGAAGATCCGTTCGCGGGCAAGATAGCCGTGCAGGTTCATCTGGCCGAGGCCGATCGCATGGCTCTCGTCATTGCCCTTCTCGATCGACGGAACCGAGGAGATATGGCTCATGTCGGAAACCGCCGTCAGCGCCCGGATCGCCGTCTCGATGGTCTTGCCGAAATCAACGGAATCCATGGCGGCTGCGATATTCAGCGAACCGAGATTGCAGGAAATGTCCTTGCCGAGGTGCTTATAGGAGAGATCGTCGTTATATTCGCTTGCCTCGCTCACCTGCAGGATCTCCGAGCAGAGATTGCTCATGGAGATGCGCCCGGCAACCGGGTTCGCCCGATTCACCGTGTCCTCGAACATGATGTAGGGATAGCCGCTTTCGAACTGGATTTCGGCGATCACCTGGAAGAACTCGCGCGCCTTGATCTTCTTCTTCGAGATGCGGGCATCCGCCACCATCTCGCGGTACTTTTCCGTCACGGAGATCTCGGTGAACGGCATCCCGTAGACTCGCTCCACGTCGTAGGGCGAGAACAGATACATGTCCTCGTTGTTCTTGGCGAGTTCGAAGGTGATGTCGGGCAAGACGACGCCGAGCGATAGCGTCTTGATGCGGATCTTCTCATCGGCGTTTTCACGCTTGGTGTCGAGGAAGCGCATGATATCGGGATGATGGGCGTTCAGATAAACCGCGCCCGCTCCCTGCCGCGCGCCGAGCTGATTGGCATAGGAGAAGCTGTCTTCCAAGAGCTTCATGATCGGGATGATGCCGGAGGACTGGTTCTCGATCTGCTTGATGGGCGCGCCTGCCTCGCGGATATTCGTCAGAGACAAGGCCACGCCGCCGCCGCGCTTTGAGAGCTGCAGCGCCGAATTGATCGACCGGCCGATCGATTCCATATTGTCCTCGACGCGCAGCAGGAAACAGGAAACGAGTTCGCCACGCTGTTTCTTGCCGGCATTGAGAAAGGTGGGCGTTGCCGGCTGGAAGCGCCCGGAAATGATCTCGTCGACCATGTCGCGGGCAAGAGCCTCGTCGCCTCGCGCCAGGGTCAGCGCCACCATGCAGATGCGGTCCTCATAGCGCTCAAGATAGCGCTTTCCATCGAAGGTCTTCAGCGTGTAGCTGGTGTAATATTTGAAAGCACCGAGGAAGGTGGGGAAGCGGAATTTCCTGGCATAGGCCTGATCGAACAGGTCGCGCACGAAATCGAAGGAATACTGGTCGAGCACCTCCTGCTCGTAATAACCCTCGGTCACGAGGTAATCGAGCTTCTCCCTGAGGTTATGGAAGAACACCGTGTTCTGGTTCACATGCTGCAGAAAGTACTGCTTGGCCGCCATGCGGTCCTTGTCGAGCTGGATCATTCCCTCATCGTCATAGAGGTTCAGCATCGCGTTCAGTGCATGATAGTCGAGCGTTTCGGCCGCCTTCAGCGGTTTTGCGCCCGCATCCCGCGTCAGATTTGTTCCCGTGTCCAAAATCGTCCCATCCCGTCTTTGACATTGGCGACATCCTCGGCTGTTCCCAGGAGCTCGAACCGGTAGAGGTACGGCACCTGGCACTTCTTCGAGATGACGTCGCCGGCGAGCCCGTAGGTCTCGCCGAAATTGCTGTTGCCCGCAGCAATCACGCCGCGGATGTTGGAGCGGTTTTCCGCGTCGTTGAGGAAGCGGATCACCTCCTTGGGCACGGCCCCTCTACCGCCATCCCCGCAATAGGTGGGCAAAATCAGCACATAAGGCTCGCGAATGTGGATGTGTTGAGCGCCGACGGGAATGCGCGCCGCGCGCAGCCCCAATTTCTCGACGAAACGATGGGTGTTCCCAGATCGGCTGGAATAATAAACGATCAGCCCCATCGTTTTTCTCAGCTCAGGAGAGCGCGCTGATCATATCCGGGCGGAACCCCGCCCAATGCTGGCTGCCGGCAACCACGACCGGAACCTGCATGTAGCCCATGCCGCGCACACGATCGAGCGCTTCGGCATCCTCGGAAATATCGACGATCTCATAATCCACGCCCAGACGGTCGAGGGCGCGGTAGGTGGCGGTGCATTGGACGCAAGCCGGCTTGCTGTAAACGGTAATGCTCATCATGTTCCTCGTAATGTCAATGAAGTCAGGACGCGGGTGTGGGATCGGGCGCCGTGCGGCGTCCGGGTAACGCTCGATAATGATCTGACAAACTTGGCGCTTCAGACGCCTGATAGCATCCTTCGCAGGATACGCGCGGGCGGCTGCCTTGATGTTCTCGACATGACTTCAAACCCCGAAGTGCTGATGCGGACGTTCGGAGTAGCGTAACAGGCGCGGATGTTCCGCCGTCAAGCACGCGACCTTCCGGACACCCCGCCCGTGGACGTTTCGTTCAAGGCAGGTCTCCTGACTTGCGGGTCGAAGCACCCTGCCCCAGCCTTCCCAAGGCATCATGCCTCAGTGACCTGAAATCGGACAGTTGCTCGCCGCTTACAGTTGCGGGGGCAGCTCCGGCCTTGTCCCGTCCTCATGGCGAGACGCACCGTATTCCCGTCTTAGCCCCGATCCTCACGAATCGAAGGAACCTTGAACACTAGATATAGTACGCGAATCCAAAATCGCGTCAACAGATGGTTGGGGCATTGCGTTACGGCATGTTTGAAATCACTGCGTTCCTGTGATAAACATGGCTAACGAAAGCTCAAGGAAAAGACGCTGTGGAGAAGGCTCTGATAGAACCGGTCTGCGACCGAGTCTGAGGCCGCTAACAAACCATTGCAACACCCGCGACGTGATCCTCGGCCTTGTGCCGAGGATCTGCCCCGATCAATTAAGTGTCTAAACATAAAGGTTTTTCTGCCGGTAAATTGCAGTGGTCAGATGCTCGGCACAAGGCCGAGCATGACAAAGGAGACCTTGTCAGCAAACTGAGAGCCGGCCCTACCGACGACCGGCTCCGCGATTTCGATTCTCGGTCAGGCCCGAATCCACGGTCTTCACATCTTTACGCGAAGCAGCCTGAGCGCGTTAATCGTCACCAGCACGGTGGCGCCGGTATCGGCGAGGATCGCCGGCCAGAGCCCGGTGATTCCTATGATCGTCGTCACCAGGAAGACTGCCTTCAGGCCGAGCGCGATGGTGATATTCTGCAGGATATTGCGCATCGTCCGCTTGGAAAGCGCGATCATCCGCGCCACATCACCGACGCGTCCATGCAGTACGGCGGCATCGGCGGTTTCCAGCGCCACATCGGTGCCGCCGCCCATGGCGATGCCGATATCGGCGGCGGCGAGCGCCGGCGCGTCGTTGATGCCGTCGCCGACCTTGACGACGGTGAAACCCTCGCGCTTCAGTTCGCCAACGACGCGCTGCTTGTCCTCGGGCATCATCTCGCCGCACCAGTCGATCCCGAGCATGCCGGCAACGGCCGCCGCCGTCCGTTTGTTGTCCCCGGTCAGCATCATCGCCTTGACGCCGGCCGATTTGAGCGCCGAGAGCCCGGTCACCGCATCCTCGCGCGGCTCGTCGCGCATGGCGATCAAGCCGGCCGCAGCACCATTGACGAGCAGCACCGACACGCTCTTGCCCTCATCGTTTAGAGCGGTGACGCGCGCCTGCTGTTCCCCGTCCAACGCGCCGCGCTCGCGAGCGGCCGGAGGCGACAGCAGATCCAGCGTCTCGCCGCCGACCTTGCCTCGGACGCCCTTGCCCGCCAGTGCTTCCAGTTCGAAGGCCGGCGGCACGGGAACACCATCGGCCTTGGCGCGATTGAGGATGGCGAGCGCCAACGGATGGCTGGACCCCTGCTCCAGCACGGCCGCGCGCGATAAGAGCTGCGCTCTGCTCAATCCGAAGGAGACGATGTCGGTGACCTGCGGCCGGCCTTCGGTCAGCGTGCCTGTCTTGTCGAAGGCGACCATCGTCACCTTGCCGAGCGTTTCCAGCACGGCGCCGCCCTTCATCAAGAGCCCGCGCCGCGCACCAGCCGACAGCGAAGCGGCGATCGCCGCCGGCGTCGAGATGACGAGGGCGCAGGGGCAGCCGATCAAAAGGATGGCAAGGCCCTTGTAGACCCAGTCGCTCCACGAGCCGCCGAAAAACAGCGGCGGAACGACCGTGGCCAGTGCGGCGACCACCAGCACGCCGGGGGTATAATAGCGAGAGAACCGGTCGATGAAGCGCTCCGTCGGCGCCTTCGATTCCTGCGCCTCCTCCACCAGCTTGACGACACGAGCGATGGTATTGTCAGCGGCCGCTGCCGTGACGCGAACCCTGAGCACGGCATCGCCGTTGACCGTACCGGCATAGACGACGGCATCGACGCCCTTGCGCACCGGCGTGCTTTCGCCGGTCACCGGAGCCTCGTCGATCGCACTCTCGCCTGAAACGATGATGCCGTCTGCCGAGATGCGGTCGCCTGGGCGAACCATAATGATCGCGTCAACAGCGAGGCTTTCTGCCGGCACCTCGCGTATCTGCCCATTATCTTCGAGCAGCGCGGTTTTCGGCACCAGGGTCGCTAGAGACTGGATGCTTTCACGCGCCTTGCCCGCGGCTACGCCTTCGAGCAACTCGCCGACGAGGAACAGGAAGACGACGGTTGCCGCTTCCTCTCCCGCATTGATGATGACGGCGCCGACGGCGGCGATCGTCATCAGCATCTCGATCGAGAAAGGCGTGCCGGATAGCGCCGCCATGACCGCGCGCCGGGCGATCGGCACCAGACCGACCAGCATGGCGACGATAAAGGCATAGGGCGCGACGGCCGGCACGACATGGCCGATAGCATAAGCGGCAACGAGCGCTGCACCCGAAAGAATGGTCAACCGCCCTTTCCTGCTCTGCCACCAGGTGCCGGTCATCGGCGCGTAGCCGTGCCCATGCAGGCCTTTGATTTCCTTTTCGCCATGGGCGCGGTTGTAACCATGGCCTTCATGACCGTGATCATGATTGGCGTGGTCGTGGTCTGCGTGATCGCCGTGATCATGATGATGCAAGCCGCGTTCAGGTACAGGGGCTGCGCTTCCGGCAAAAGGCGAGACGGAATAACCAAGCCCCGTCACTTTCTTCTCGATCGCCTTGAGGTCACTGCCGTCATGCCGGACGGTCATCGTGCCCGCCATCACCGACACTGAAACATCGGCGACGCCCGCCACCCGTCTGACCGCCGCATCGATCTTGGTCGCGCAGGCGGCGCAATCCATGCCGCCGACCCGGTACCGTGTCTCGCTCGACTCCGCCATGATCCGCTTCCTTGCCAAATAGAAGCATCCCTCCTACATCCTCTAGCGACTAGAGGTGCAAGAGGAAAAATGATGAAAAGAATCACCATCGGCGAAGCCGCGCGCCGGAGCGGCGTCAAGGTGCCGACGGTCCGTTATTACGAGAGCATCGGCCTGCTCGCGGCGCCGAGCCGCAGCGAAGGCAACCAGCGCGCCTTCGAGCCTGCGGATATCAGCCGGCTCACCTTCATCCGTCACGCCCGCGAACTCGGTTTTGAGATCGAGGCGATCCGCACGTTGCTGACCCTGCAGGATGATCCGAACCAGTCCTGCGCCTCGGCCGATGCCATCGCCAAGGCCCGCCTCATCGAGGTCGAGCAGCGTATCCGCAGCCTGACGGCGCTGAAGGCCGAGCTGGAAATCATGGTCGAAGGTTGCGGCCACGGCCGCGTCGATCAATGCCGCGTCATCGAGGTGCTTGCCGACCACGGCCAGTGCACGCATGCGCACCACTGACGCGATTGCGCCCTTGCGGCTGGTCCGCCCTCGCGCCAAAACTGCCCCAGCAGGAATCGGGCGAAGACATCCATGAACCAGAAACGGATTGCGATCATCGGCGGAGGCCCCGCGGGCCTTGCGGCGGCCGAGCTGCTCTCGCTTTCCGGCCATGCGGTGACCGTCTATGACGCCATGCCCACCTTCGCCCGCAAGTTCCTGCTGGCCGGCAAATCGGGCCTCAACATCACCCATTCCGAGGACTACATCCGTTTCGTCACACGCTTCGGCACGGCTTCTGTGCGCCTCCGCGCAGCTCTCGACGCTTTCACGCCCAATGATATCAGGGATTGGGCTTCAGGGTTGGGGACCGAAACCTTTGTCGGCTCGTCCGGTCGCGTATTCCCGATAACGATGAAGGCCTCTCCCTTGCTGCGCGCCTGGCTCCGACGGCTCGAGGGCCAGGGTGTTACGCTGCGAACCCGCCATCGCTGGACCGGTTTTGCCGAAGAGGGCTATGTTTTCGAAACGCCGCAAGGGCGCAGCGTCTTCCATTGCGATGCGACTCTGCTGGCGCTCGGCGGTGCAAGCTGGCCGCGCCTCGGCTCCGATGCGAGCTGGCTGCCCTGGCTGGCGGAAAGAGGCGTCGAGATCGACCCCTTCCGGCCCGCCAATTGCGGCTTCGTCGTCGGCTGGAGCAAGAGTTTGAGAGAACGTTTCGCCGGCGAGCCGGTAAAGTCAGTTACCGCCAGCTCCGAGGCCGGCACCTTTCCCGGCGAATTCGTCATCACCGGCAGTGGCATCGAGGGCAGCCTGATTTACGCCCATGCCGCCGCTCTGCGCGATCGGCTGCAAAGCCATGGCCGCGCCGTCCTGACGCTTGACCTTGCACCGGGGCGGACGGCCGAAAGACTAACGCGGGACTTGGCGCGACAGGACGTCAAATCAAGCTTCTCGAACCGCCTGCGCAAGGGCGCCGGCATCGATGGCGTCAAGGCGGCGCTGCTGCGCGAACTCGCCCCGGAGCGCGATCGCAGCGATCCCCGGCATCTCGCCGACATGATCAAGGCCCTGCCGATCCCGCTCCTCGACACGAGACCGATCGCCGAGGCAATCTCTTCGGCCGGCGGCATCCGTTGGAGCGGCATTGATGAAGGTTTCATGCTGAAGGCCCTGCCGGGCACATTCGTCGCCGGCGAGATGCTCGACTGGGAGGCACCGACAGGTGGTTATCTGCTCACCGCTTGCCTTGCGACCGGCCGGGCGGCAGCGCGCGGCATCGAGACCTGGCTGTCACGCTAGATGCTAACCCGGATCTAGATCAATGAAGCGGGGGCGCGGTGTGGTGCAAAGATCGCTCACACTTTTCAGCATCATGCTCTGATCGCCCAGGGTGAGAGGAGCGCGCTCGTCGAAGCCTGCAATTGCAAACCGGGCGCGTTTCCATCAGACTATGCTGAAGTTCCGTGGGAGGAGCAGATGCACGAACAGTCAGCACATGCCGAGCATGTCTACACTTCTGCGCAGCGCAATTCCGCTGCCGCGAGTTCTCCGATCGTCGCCTCCTGGCGGCGCTGCATGACCATGCACCGGCTCGCGCCGGAAGAAGAGCGTGCGCCGCTGCGCCTCACCGACCAGGAATTCCACCAGGCCCGCCAACAGTCGGAACGGCTGATCGCCGGTGCGACCGATGAGCTCGACCGCCTCTTCACTACCGTCGGCAAGGCCGGCTGCTGCATTCTTCTGACTGACAGGAACGGCATCGCGCTGGAGCGCCGCGGCACATCAGGCGACGACAAGGACTTCTACGATCTGGGCCTTTGGACCGGCTCTGTCTGGACCGAGGCGAGCATCGGCACCAATGGCATCGGCACCGCACTTGCCGACGAGCGCGCCGTCGCCATCTTCCGCGACCAACACTTCTTCTGCTCGAACATCCGGTTGAGCTGCACGACGGCGCCGATCCGCGATCATCGCGGCGAGCTCGCCGCCGCCCTCGACATCTCGACGTGCCGTGAAGACGTCAGCGAGATGACGCTTGCCATCCTGACCCAGACCGTGCGCGATGCGGCGATGCGCATCGAACTCAACCTCTTCCGCTCGGCCTTTGCTGGCGCCCGTTTCCTGATGGTCCCGGCCGGCGCCAATTCCGCCGCCGCCCTGCTCGCGGTCGACCGGCACGATCTTGTGCTCGGCGCCACCCGCGCCGCTCGCATCGCCCTGCAGCTGGACGACAAGCGGATTGCTGCCGGCATTCCCGCCGCCGATGCCCTTCATGAGGCTGGGGTTTCGCAGCAGGAGGAGATCATCGAAGCGGAAAAGGCAGCCTTGCTGCGCGCGCTGTCGCGCACCAGCGGCAATGTTTCGCAGGCAGCCGTCGCGCTCGGGATCAGCCGCGCCACTCTGCACCGGAAGATGAAGAAGTTCGACCTCCACTGAGCAGGCGCTCGAAGGTTCCCCGGGCATGGGGCAATCACCAGGCGATCCTGTCGCATACCTGCGACAGTGTGCGCTGCGGTATTGATCCTGCTCCCTGTTCCCTTCGGCAAAACGCGCACATTTTCCTCCCACTGGTTCGATTTGAACCTGGACCATCAAGGGAGGATGACATGCTTCATCAGAAAATCGTCGAGTCGCCGTTCAAGCTGAAGTACGGCAACTATATCGGCGGCGAGTGGCGCGAGCCGGTCGAAGGCAAATACTTCGAAAACGTGACGCCAGTCACGGGCGGCAAGCTCTGCGACATTCCGCGCTCCGATGAAAAGGACATCAATCTCGCGCTAGATGCGGCCCACGCGGCCAAGGAAAAATGGGGCCGCACCTCCGCTGCCGAGCGCTCCAACATCCTGATGAAAATCGCCCAGCGCATGGAAGACAAGCTGGAATTGCTCGCCCAGGCCGAGACCTGGGACAACGGCAAGCCCATCCGCGAAACCATGGCGGCCGACATTCCGCTGGCGATCGATCACTTTCGCTACTTTGCAGCCTGCATCCGTGCTCAGGAAGGCTCGATCGGCGAGATCGATCATGACACCGTCGCCTATCATTTCCATGAGCCGCTCGGCGTCGTCGGCCAGATCATTCCCTGGAACTTCCCCATCCTGATGGCCGCCTGGAAGCTCGCACCCGCGCTTGCCGCCGGTAACTGCGTGGTGCTGAAGCCGGCCGAGCAGACCCCCGCTTCGATCCTGATCTGGGCCGAGCTTGTCGGCGATCTGCTGCCGCCCGGCGTGCTCAATATCGTCAACGGCTTCGGCATCGAGGCCGGCAAGCCGCTGGCGACCAGCCCCCGCATCGCCAAGATCGCCTTCACCGGTGAGACGACGACCGGCCGCCTCATCATGCAATATGCCAGCCAGAACCTTATTCCTGTGACGCTGGAGCTCGGCGGCAAATCCCCGAATATCTTTTTCGCCGATGTGATGGCCGAGGATGACGACTTTCTTGACAAGGCGCTCGAGGGCTTCGCGATGTTCGCCCTCAACCAGGGCGAAGTCTGCACCTGCCCGAGCCGCGCCCTCGTCCAGGAGTCGATCTACGACCGGTTCATGGAAAAGGCCGTCAAACGCGTCGAAGCGATCAAGCAGGGTAACCCGCTCGATCCCGAGACCATGATCGGCGCTCAGGCATCGACCGAGCAGCTCGAGAAGATCCTCGCCTATCTCGACATCGGCAAGCAGGAAGGTGCGGAGGTTCTGGCCGGCGGCGCGCGCAACGATCTCGGCGGCGAGCTGGCGAACGGCTATTACGTCAAGCCGACGATCTTCAAGGGCCACAACAAGATGCGTGTGTTCCAGGAAGAAATCTTCGGACCGGTGGTCTCGGTGACGACCTTTAAGGACGAGAAGGAAGCGCTCGAAATCGCCAACGACACGCTCTACGGTCTTGGTGCCGGTGTCTGGAGCCGCGACGCCAACACCTGCTATCGCTTCGGCCGCGAAATCCAGGCCGGCCGTGTCTGGACCAACTGCTACCACGCCTACCCGGCCCACGCGGCCTTCGGCGGCTACAAGCAGTCCGGCATCGGCCGTGAAACCCATAAGATGATGCTCGATCACTACCAGCAGACCAAGAACATGCTGGTGAGCTACAGCCCGAAGGCGCTCGGTTTCTTTTGAGAAGCGGCATGGCGGGAGAGTCGAAAACCCCTCCACAGCCCCTCCCCACAAGGGGAGGGGCTAAGCTGTGGCACCGTCGCGCAAACCAACAAGCCGACCCTGTATGCTACGCTCAAGAGTGAATAAGGCGAGGCCGCACGTTAAGCCCCTCCCCCTTCTGGGGAGGGTTGGGGAGGGGAATCCTCCTCGAAACTTTGGGAGGAAGAATAATGGAAACGACCGTCAACGGCCAACCGCGCGTTCTCGCAACCGACGCGGCCCTCGGCCTGATCGCGGAAATCAAGCGGGATCATCCCGATATCCTCTTCCACCAGTCCGGCGGCTGCTGCGACGGCTCTTCACCGATGTGTTATCCCGCCAATGAATTCATGGTCGGAGACAGCGACGTCAAACTCGGCGAGATCGGCGGCGTGCCGGTCTATATCAGCGCCAGCCAGTTCGAGGCATGGAAACACACGCAGCTGATCATTGATGTCGTGCCGGGCCGCGGTGGCATGTTCTCGCTCGACAACGGCCGCGAGAAACGTTTCCTTACCCGTTCCCGTCTCTTCGGCGGCGGCGAGGCCTGTGCCGTACCGGATGCGACGATTAAGACGGCCTGATAGCTGCCGCCTGATGTTGCGCCCCAAAAAGGATTTGAAAGCGCTCTTGTCGTGATGCTCCTGCCGCCGGCCGAGAATTTAGCCTGTAGTACTCCCATAGTACCTGCTGCTAGGCGCTCTTTGTTAATCTTCGTCTGTTGGTTTCAAAGGAGGATGCGATGCCAGCTTCTAAGATCCTGATGATCACCGGTGACTTCACAGAAGATTATGAAACGATGGTGCCGTTTCAGACGCTGCTCGCCTGCGGCTATACGGTCGACGCCGTCTGCCCAGGCAAGAAGGCGGGTGAGACCGTCGCCACCGCCATTCACGATTTCGAGGGCGATCAAACCTACTCGGAGAAACGAGGCCATAATTTCGCGCTGAACGCCACTTTCGACAGCGTGCGGGCGGAGGATTACGATGCCCTGGTGATCCCCGGGGGCCGCGCGCCGGAATATCTTCGCCTCAACGCCGACGTCATCAAAACGGTCCTGCATTTCTTCGATGCCGGAAAACCCGTTGCCGCCATCTGCCACGGCGCGCAGCTGCTTGCCGCCGCCGGCGTGCTGAAGGGCCGCACCTGCTCGGCCTATCCGGCCTGCCGGCCGGAAGTCGAACTTGCCGGGGGCATTTACGCCGACATTTCCATCTCCGATGCGGTCTCGGACGGCAACCTCGTGACGGCGCCGGCATGGCCGGCGCATCCCTCCTGGCTGCGGCAGTTCATGGCAGTACTCGATGCCTCGTCAATACCTGAAACCAACGCGGCCTGAGAAGGCGGGGCCAGGAGGACGACATGTGTGAACTCTTCATCAAGGCGGATGCGCGGCTATGGGAAAGCACCACCCGGTCGCTGCGCATCGATGGAATGGTCACCAGCGTCAGGCTGGAGAACTTCTCTGATTACCCGGCTGCACCATGAAACGATCGATGCCGGCCATGATCTCGGGAACTTCACATCATTCCTGCGCGTCTGCTGCGCTCGCTACCTCGACCTGCAGGTCACCGGTGACATCCCGGCAGATGTCACCCGCCCGATCGCTGAGTTGGATGCGCCGATCATCCTCGGCCGCGAACGGGAAAAATATCACTGACAGTCGGACGAAACCCGGATGCCGGGGGGCGGAGCTCTCTGCTCCGTCCGCATTCTCAAGATACCTGACCGACGCGGCTGCGGAAGGGGTTGCGTTGCGGCGCAGCCTGGACCAACAATGCGCGGCATCATCGAGCACCGGCGCCGTCAGGAGATCACTTGCCATGTACGACCAGAAAGCCGTGATCGTCACTGGAGCCGGCGGCAACCTCGGCAGCGCCGTTGTCCGGGAGCTTGCCGGCGCCGGCGTAAAACTCGTCTGCATGAATCGTTCCAGTCAGGAGCTGGAAACGTTGGCCGGCGAGCTTCCTGCGTCCACCGAGTTTCTATCGATCGCCGGAACAGATCTCACCGATTACGCCTCCTGCGTTGCCGCCGTCGCCCGATCGGTCAAGCGCTTCGGCGGCGTAGGCGCACTGGTCAACACCGTTGGCGGGTTTCAGATGGGGCCGGTCGGGCCGGAAGCCCCCGCGCAATGGGATACCATGATGACGGCAAACGCACGCACCGCGCTAACGATCAGCGCGGCGGTTCTCCCGACGATGAAGGCCGCCGGCTACGGACGCATTGTACATGTCGCTGCGGCGCCTGGTCTGAAGGCCGGTGCCAACCAGGCCGCCTATGCAGCCTCGAAAGCCGCTGTCATCCGGCTGACGGAAGCGCTTGCTGCTGAATGCCGCGACGACCGCATTACTGCCAACTGTATTCTGCCCGGCACGATCGATACCCCCGAGAATCGCGCGGCCATGCCCAATGCAAAAACGGATGCCTGGGTATCGCCGCAGTCGATCGCGAGGCTCATCGCTTTCCTCATTTCACCCGCATCAGGCGTCGTTACCGGGGCAGCGATTCCAGCCACCGGCCGCGAATAGGCGAGGTTTGCAGGTCCCCGGGATCTGGCCGGCAGCACGGTCCTTTTGATATTCTGAACCAATGACAGACGATCGCCTTTATCTCGGGGTCAAGCATGCGATGGAGTTGATGATCGGATCGCGACTGCATTTGGCCGATGGCGGTGCTTGCGATGAGTGACCGGCCGGTATCGCGCACCGGCGCAGCCGCCCTGATGCGCGAGGAACGGTTTCTCGGCGTCAGCCTCGCGACGAGCTGGATATTCCTCGCGTTTCAGGAGCAGCTCATCAGCCGACTTTCCGATCCGTTCTGGTTCACGGTCCTTTTCGGGTGGCTATTTGCCGTCGTGCTCGGTTCCGCCCTCTCCGTCGTGCGGCATGCGGATCATCTGGCGGAGCGCATTAAGGAGCCTTTCGGGACGCTCATTCTCACGCTCGCCATCACGTCGATCGAAGTGCTGGCTATATCCGCCGTGATGATTCATGGCGAGAACAACCCGACGTTGGCGCGCGACACCTTGTTCGCGGTCGTCATGATCATCCTGAACGGCATGGTCGGCCTATCCTTGTTGCTGGGTGCCTGGCGGCGGCCCGAGCAACAGCATAACATGCAGGGCGCTAACGCCTATCTCGGCGTCATCGTGCCTTTGGCGACGCTCAGCCTTGTGATGCCGACTTTTCTTCCCGGCCCGGACGGACAACATCCGTCGGCGCCACGGCAATTGATACTCGGCATAATCTCGGTAGGCCTTTACGCCACATTTCTGTTTCTTCAAGCCGGTCGCCATCAGGACTATTTCACCGACGGCAGCAATCGCCACGAACCTCGTGATGAAGCAGCGCCTCACGCCGCGGCGGTGTGGCCTCATGCCCTATTGCTGTTCGCCTACATGGGTCCTGTGGTATTCCTGGTCGAACAGCTCGCGCGGCCGATCGATTACATCATCGAAACCCTGCATGCTCCAACCGCATTTGGCGGTGTCGTCATGGCCGTTCTTGTCGCCACCCCCGAGGCCATCAGCGCCGTGCGCGCATCTATCGCCAACAATCTTCAGCGGTCCGTCAATATTTTTCTCGGGTCGGTTTTATCGACCATCGGGCTGACCGTACCGGCAATGCTCGTCATCAGCCGTCTTTACGGACATCCGGTAACCCTCGGCCTGGAGCACGGAGATCTTGTGATGCTGGTGCTCACTCTTGCGGTCAGCATTATAACATTTGCCAGCGGCCGCACGCATCTGATGCAGGGGGCGGTTCATCTGGTACTTTTTCTGGCCTACGTCCTGCTGATTTTCCAGCAATGATGGCCTGCGCGAGAGCGGACATTAAATGCCCTGCGTGTCGACTGCCGCCACATGCCCGCGTGCCGACTGCCGAGCGAGAAAAGTCCCGGCGGCTTACGCCTCGAAACGCCGATGCGCACATTTAGGGCCGCTGAAGCAAGTTTGTTGCATAAGCGCACGCCGGGATCAATTAAATACTGGCGCTCGACATGCCGCAGCAGATCGAGAACGGCGCGAGACCACGGAAGTCCTCCACGCCGCACTGTTTCACCTTCGCGGCCGACGTCCGAATCCGCGCCACCTGTGAGAGGAATTCGGGCTCGTCCATGCTCTGCTTTCCCGGATGCTGTGAGATGCATCACGCCGCTCGCTGAACGGATGTTTTGATGTTTCCCCGGAAACGCAAAAAGCCCGCTCGAGGCGGGCATTTTGATTGGTTGCGGTGGAGGAT
>NZ_VCHT01000091.1:0-344 GCF_005862215.1 Rhizobium sp. MHM7A | reverse complement strand
TGCTCGATCGCATCCACGATCACAAGATCAATCGGTTAGACGAATTGCTTCCGTGGAACTGGTCGGCGATCACCACAGTTGACGCAAAGGCAGCCTGATGGCGACAGTCACCTACGTCCGTACGATCAAATTTGTTGCCGAAATTCTCGAAGAGGACCCGGAGCTTCTTCAGGCAATCGTCTGCAACGATGACAATCTGAGCTACGGCAGCATCATCTCCGTGTACACCGGAGACGACGAATCCGTGACCGCACTGACAGACGACGGCATGGACGAATTGGAGCAGATGCTCAAAGACGCCCGCCGCTCACCCCAAGAATGGAACGACTTCCTCGACAGCTTTG
>NZ_VCHT01000033.1:0-30456 GCF_005862215.1 Rhizobium sp. MHM7A | reverse complement strand
GTGGGGGCAGGTTTCTTCAACATGTCCCAGTGAATCATAAACCCCTGGACGGTGCCAGGGGTTTGTCAGCAGTCTGAGCCCGGCTTGCGCCGGGCCAGTCAGTGCTGCTGGAGGGTAAAGGGTTCATGCGTAGGCCGCCATATGCGGGTCGGCGCTGACCAGTGCGCTACGAAGCTTTTCCATCGCCCGGCTTTCGATCTGGCGCACGCGCTCCTTGGAAATGCCGAGATCAGCGCCGAGCTCTTCGAGCGTGGCGCCGTCTTCCGCCAGGCGCCGGGCGCTGATGATCTTCATCTCGCGTTCGTTGAGATGTTTCAGCGCCGAAGCGAGCCAGACGCGGCGGCGCTCGCCGTCGATCATATTGGAAACCTGCTCGTCCGGCAGCGGATCGTCGCTGACGAGAAAATCCATCTTCTCCGCGCTTTCAGCGTCGCCGGAGACGGAGGGCGCCTGAAGCGAAGCGTCGTTGCCGGAAAGCCTAGCATCCATGGTCTGCACATCGGCAAGGCTGACGCCAAGAGCCGCGGCGATTTCCTGATGGATGGATTGCAGCGTCAGCTGCGTATCGCCCCTGGCGAGCTTGGCGCGCAGGCGGCGCAGATTGAAGAACAGCGCCTTCTGTGCCGAGCTGGTGCCGCCGCGCACGATCGACCAGTTGCGCAGGATATAGTCTTGGATCGACGCCCTGATCCACCAACTGGCATACGTCGAAAAGCGCACGTCACGTTCCGGTTCGAAACGCGCGGCGGCCTCAAGCAGACCGACATAGCCCTCTTGCACGAGATCGCTCATCGGCAAACCGAAGTTGCGAAACTTGCCGGCCATGGAGATAACCAGACGCATATGCGCCATGGCGATTTGGTTGCGGGCACCGCGATCATCGTGATCTTTCCAGCGGGTGGCGAGATCGTGCTCTTCCTGACGGGCGAGATAGGGGGCGGCCATCGCGATTTTGATCATGCGCCGATCTGCAGACATGTTCTTCATTTCGATCTCCCGAAACAGGCCTTCGCCCTCAAAATGAACAATAAAACTCACCTTCCGGAACATCGCTGTCCGGACCGAATGGGGTTCCGAATGCAAAAAGCCTCACCCCTGGACTTTTCAGGGGGAGGCCCTATCTCTCACCATGTGCCGCTAAGACGGCCGGGCTGGATCTGTTTCTTCACGTTGCCGAACAGGCAATATTGAAAAGGCATGATCCGCTCCTTACCGAATATAGACGGAATAGCAGTTCGCCCGACGAGCAAGCGTCCGACGAGCAGTCCGCAGTTACGTTTGATAAACGCGGCAAGCCGGAAAAAGTTCCAATAAAAAAACCCGGCGCGATGGCCGGGTTTTTTCCGCAAGAAACAGGATTGCCTTATGCGGCTTCGTCCTGCGAATCGTCTTCTTCGATAGCTTTGCCGCGCTTGGGACCCTTGTTGAGGTTGGTCTCGACGAGGCGGACGGCTTCAGTTTCCGACATCTTGTTGACAGCTGCGATTTCGCGCGCCATTCGATCGAGAGCTGCCTCGTAGAGCTGGCGCTCGGAATAGGACTGCTCAGGCTGGTTCTCTGCCCGATAGAGATCACGCACGACTTCAGCGATGGAAATCAGATCGCCGGAATTGATCTTGGCGTCATATTCCTGGGCACGACGGGACCACATGGTGCGCTTGACGCGCGCCTTCCCCTGCACAACCTTCAATGCACGATCGACGAAATCCGTTTCCGAAAGCTTGCGCATCCCGATGCTCATCGCCTTCGCGACGGGAACCTTCAGGCGCATCTTGTCCTTCTCGAAATCGATAACGAAAAGTTCGAGCTTCATGCCGGCAACTTCTTGCTCTTCGATGGCGGTGATGGTACCGACGCCATGAGCGGGGTAGACGATCGATTCACCGGTCTTGAAGCCGTGACGTGCTGTAGAAGGTTTTTTCTGCTGAGTCGTCATTCTATTCAAAAACTCCCTGTTACGCTTCCGGCGGCGGCCGGAGCCGGGTCAGTCAGGCCCGGTTGAGACGGTTGCATCCGTCGGGTGACTTCACTCTGATCCC
Source organism: Rhizobium sp. MHM7A (assembly GCF_005862215.1). Classification (NCBI taxonomy): domain Bacteria; kingdom Pseudomonadati; phylum Pseudomonadota; class Alphaproteobacteria; order Hyphomicrobiales; family Rhizobiaceae; genus Rhizobium; species Rhizobium sp. MHM7A. The sequence goes on along the minus strand of NZ_VCHT01000033.1, from coordinate 28,417 downwards.
ATCAGGCAAAAGCAAGGACTTCTTGCGCGTGATCTAGGGACCCGGCGCTCAAAGCTTTGATATGTCACGGAAACCGCGTACGGATTGGTTTTGCTTTCGTGATGGTTTTGGGCATGCGCCATGCCACAAATGGAACAGTAGGCGGAACCTACCACAAAAATATGAGGAAATCAATAATTTGCTTCGTCTGAGTCATGCGGGCAACACACATCACCCATATGCCACACGCAGGATTTAAAACGTTTCACCGCATGGCCGCTCAAACGCGGCGGCCGAATTGCGCAGCCGTCTTAGTCGCCGGAACCGGGTTTTTCGGAGAAGTATTTCTCGAATTTCCCGGTCTGGCCGTCCATTTCCTTGGCCTCCGGCAGCGGGTCCTTCTTGACCGTAATGTTCGGCCAAATGCTGGCATACTCGGTGTTGATCTTCAGCCACTTGTCCAGGCCCGGCTCGGTATCCGGCTTGATTGCCTCGGCGGGACATTCGGGCTCGCAGACGCCGCAATCGATGCATTCGTCGGGATGGATGACGAGGAAGTTCTCGCCTTCATAAAAGCAGTCTACAGGGCAGACTTCCACGCAATCGGTGTATTTGCACTTGATGCAATTGTCGGTCACGACATAGGTCATGAAGAACTCCAGGATTTCCATGATGGGGCCGGGCAACCTGGAACGTCGCGCCTATCCCCGTGCCGGACGAAGCGTGGACAGGCTTGGGCAGCAAGCCCGCTTCCGGCAGGTTGTCAGTGACCTATCGGCTTTGGCGCCGGATTTCAAGGACAAACGATCTGCAAAACCCGCCGCAACGGAGAGAGTTTTCTAATCCTCATCCGACATCAGCCTGTCGATTGCACGTCTTTCCTTTTTGGTCGGACGACCGGTGCCGGTGGCACGGGTCGCTTGCTCAAATGGTGTGAGACGTTTTGTCTCATCCGGCGGCGGGGATTGGTCGTCGTAGAGCATGCGCGCCTCCTCATAGGGACCCCGCCGCTCCCCGGCGAGACGCACGATGAGGATGACGTCGCGTCGCTCCAGCGTCAACTCGACGCGGTCGCCGGGCTTGACCATCTGGCTCGGGTGACTGCAGCGCTCACCATTGATGCGCACGTGCCCCGATTGGACATGGCTCTGGGCCAGCGAGCGCGACTTCACCATGCGCGTGAAGAACAGCCACTTGTCGATGCGCTGGCGCGAACCGCTTGCCGGCTGTGTCTCCCCGCCCATGATTACTTCTTCATCTGTTCCTTGAGGGCTGCGAGCTTGGCGAATGGCGAATCCGGATCGATCGGCTTCTCCTTGCGCGGCGGCTTGGCTTCGAAGCGCAGCGGCTGGGCCCCGCGATTGTTATTGCGGTCGTTACGGTCATTGCGATCGTTACGCTCGCCGCGGTCCTTCCGGTCGCCACGGTCCTGACGATCACCGCGCGGCTGGTCCTTGCGCTCGCCCCTTGCCTGCTGCGGCCTGCCGCCGTCGCGGCCGCCACCGTCCTTGCCGCGGCCGTGGCGGTTGTCGCGCCCGTCGCCGCCGCGATTGCCCTCGCCGCCTTCACCACCGTTCGAACGGCGATTGCGCTCGCCGCGCTCCTGGTTCTGGCCGCCACGGCGTTCGCCATGGCCGCCACGTGCCTGGCGATGATTGTCATTGCGGCCGCCGAGACGCCACAGGAGAACCGGCTTTGGCTCCGCCGGCTCACCAGCTTCCCCGGAAGCGGCAGCCTCTGGCGAAGCGGTTGCCTCGGTCACTTCGGCTGCAGCGTTGCCGTCGTTCGCTTCTGTAGCGGGGACGTCGGCTGCCGTCGAAGCCGCCTCGGCTGCGGATGGCTCGGAAGCAGCCTCTTCCGTCGCTCCGTCGGCATCGTCGTGATCGGCTCTTTCCGCCGCTTCTTCCCCGGGTGTCTCCGCGGAGGCGGTGGGGGCTGAAGCTGCGTCCTGCGCCGCAAGATGGGCCGACGCCTCTTCCGCCTTTACGGCATCGGCGCGATAGCCGAGGCCCTTGAGGATCTCTTCCATGTCCTCGAGCGTCGCCCCGAGAATCGACAGCATCGCCGTCGTCGTCGTGAAACGGCGACCGTCATAGGCGCCCTCCGGACGATTGCTCTGACCGGGCTTCCATTGCAGCAGCGGACGGATGATATCGGCAAGTCGCTCCAGAATGTCGATGCGCACGGCGCGCTTGCCGAGGAAGCGGAAGCCGGCGAGCTTGTAGAACATCCGCTCGAAGCTCGGATCGGTGACGACGGAAGTGCGGCCGGCGGCAAGGATGGGGATGAGATCGCCATAGCCGGGCTTGTCGAGACCGTCGTTCTTCAATGCCCAGAGCAGCGTGATGAGTTCGGCCGGTGCCGGCTTCAGAAGCGCCGGAACGAAGATGTGATAGGCCCCGAACCGCACGCCGTATCGGCGCATGGAGGCGCGAGCCTCCTGATCCAGCGACTTCACTTCCTCGGTGACGTCACGGCGGAAGAGCACGCCAAGATTTTCGACCAGCTGGAAGGCGAGTCCCTTGGCGAGACCCTGCAGGTCTTCGGCGCGCGACAGATCGTCCAGCGGCTTCAATACCGTGCTGATGTGATGATTGACGAAACGTTCGATACGAGCGGCGACGTGATCGCGGGCATTGCCGGTCAACTGCTCGTCGGCGAGCAGGATCACGCGCGGCCGCATGACGTGGTCGCTGCCGGAAAGCCGCGCCACCGGATCGCCGAGCCACCGGATCAATCCATCCGAACCGATCGCCAGATCGCTGTTGCCCGCGGCATGCAGCCGGGCCGCACGGGCCTCGAACTCGAGCGCAAGCGCCTTCTGCGACGCAGCCTGAACCGCCTTGGCATCCGGTCCATCCGTTCCCCCCACCGGGGTAAAACGGAATCCGCTCAACTGCCCTACATGATGTCCTTCAACGAAGACATCGCCATTCACACTGATTTCAGCTTCCAGCATCGCATTCTCTCTCAGGCGCTTCATGAGCACAGATGTCCTGCGATCAACAAAGCGTTTCGTCAACCTTTCATGTAACGCATCGGACAATCGATCTTCGATTTCCCGCGTCTTTTCCTGCCAATGTGTCGGATCGGCCAGCCAGCCGGGCCGATTCGAGACATAGGTCCAGGTCCTTATCTGCGCGATTCGCGCCGAAAGCGTGTCAATTTCTCCGTCAGTTCGATCCGCGCGATGAACCTGCTCCGCGAGAAACTGCTCGTTCACCGTGCCATAGCGCACGAGATCGGAAAAGAGGGTCGAAATAAGATCGGCATGTTGTGCCGGAGTGATACGCCGGTAGTCGGGCAGCGCGCAAGCCTCCCAGAGTTTTTCGACGCGGGCCGGCCTGTCGGCGAGGTCGATCACCTCGGGGTAGCGCGAAAGCTGCTCGAGCGCCTGCTGGTCGACCGCGGGGAGGGCCCGCGTCAGCCCCGGCACGCGCGGCCCTGCCTCGAGACTGGCGCGAAGCGAATGAATCGAGGAGAAGTCCATCTCGGTCGTGCGCCACTGCAGGACTTTGACGTTGTCGAATTCGTGCCCTTCGATGCGCTGCACCAGCTCATCGTCGAAAGGCGAGACCTGCCCGGTGACACCGAAAGTTCCGTCGCGCACGTGCCGCCCCGCACGTCCGGCGATCTGGCCGAGTTCACCCGGATTGAGGTTGCGGAACTGGTAGCCGTCGAATTTTCTGTCCTGGGCGAAAGCGACGTGATCGACATCGAGATTGAGCCCCATGCCGATCGCGTCGGTTGCCACCAGATATTCGACGTCGCCCGCCTGATAGAGCGCCACCTGCGCATTGCGGGTGCGCGGGCTCAGCGCCCCCAGCACGACAGCCGCGCCGCCGCGCTGCCGGCGGATGAGCTCGGCAATGGCATAAACCTCGTCGGCGGAAAAGGCGACAACTGCCGAGCGTTGCGGCAGGCGGGTGATCTTCTTTTGGCCGGCGTAAAGGAGATGCGAAAGCCGCGGTCGCTCGACGATCGTGATCCCCGGCAGGATATGCTGCAGGATCGGCCGCATCGTCGCAGCTCCCAGAAGCAGCGTTTCATCGCGGCCGCGAAGATGCAGGATGCGATCTGTGAAGATATGGCCGCGCTCGAGATCCCCGGCGAGCTGCACCTCGTCGATCGCGACGAAGGCGGCTTTGGTCTCCCGCGGCATCGCTTCGACCGTGCAGACGGAAAAATGCGCATTGGGCGGCGAAATCTTTTCTTCGCCCGTGACCAGCGCCACGTTCTGCAGACCGACCTTCTCCACCACCCGCGTATAGACCTCGCGGGCCAAGAGCCTGAGCGGCAGGCCGATCACGCCGGTCCCGTGTGCGACCATGCGCTCGATGGCATAATGGGTCTTGCCGGTATTGGTTGGTCCGAGCACCGCGGTTACACCGCGCCCACTCAGAATCATCGGCTGCGAAGTCAGAGTCATGGTCCATGCAATTGAGGCAGACCGCCCCAGGAAAAGTTTTGCCATCTCGACGGAGGCACAGAACACATGGACAGCTGCCGCCGCAAACGCAAGGGCAGATTTCAAAATGCGTCGGGGATTACGACCTTTGCGAGTCGTTCTGAAGGTTCGCATCTCCGATTCGGAACAGCGTGAGAACGAATCAGAGACGAATCGCTGACTCTGGCTGATTCAGCTTTTGTTCACGGCTAAGTATTGATTTTGAATCACTTTTTTCTACTAAATGCTGAATCGCGGGACTCTCTCGTTCTCGCATTTTGTCAAAGTGCCGGTTGTCTACCATGCACTTTTTGCCAAGTAAGAATCCGCTGCAAATTAACCCCTCGATCAAATCCGGAACGAATCGGAGACGAATCGCCGACCTTACCGGTTTCACCTTCCGTTCACGGCAAGATCTGGTGGCGGCGTCATGCTCCGCCGCTAGATGAGGGGCGAGCGACAAGGTCTCGCGACTGATGTCTGACGTGGGCGTTAATCTTCCGGCAGCCAAATTCACGCAGCGTCAAGCTCGGCCCGCTCGCGCCCTGGGTCCGACCAAAAACGGAACGAATCGCCGACGAATCGGAGACATCGAGACTTTCTGGCTTTGTTCACCGCAACATATTGTACTAAAAGGATTTTTTAACCATACTGACGATTTGTGGGGATGACGGATCGCAAACCATGAATCGCATTGCGTCCTAATTCAGCGCCTAACCGGGAACAAAAATCGCCAATGCGTGTTTCTTGTCCATCCAGATTGCGGATGAAAATGAAGGAAAAACACCATGCTTGGCACGATACTTCTCGTAATCCTCATTCTGCTCTTGATCGGAGCCCTGCCGAATTGGGGTTATAGCCGTGGCTGGGGCTATGGACCTTCTGGCGGTTTGGGGCTAGTTCTCGTCATTATCATTATCCTTGTACTAATGGGCCGCATCTAAAGCCCAACAACCTGGGGAGTTACGACATGATGAAGAAGATTGTTCTTGTTGGCGCGCTCGTGGGCGCTCTCGCATCCTGCACGGCGACCGAGCAGGGCACAGCGATCGGCGCCGGGACCGGTGCGGTCATCGGCGGTGCGGTCACCAACAGCTGGGGTGGTGCCGCGGTCGGCGCAGTTGCCGGCGGTCTGACCGGTGCCCTGATTGGCCAGTCGGTTGAACGCCGCGGCTACTGCATCTATCGCGACCGTTACGGCCGCCGCTACGAGGCCCGTTGCCGCTAACCGGCAGCATCATATCGGACTCCCAACGGGCGCACTGGCGCCCGTTTTTCTTTGTCGCTGACGCGCGTCAACACGGCGTTGACAGTCGGTCGCGAAAGCGGAACCTACCGGCACCCGTCAGACGGGGCCATATTCCTTGACAAGCGCAAGGCAGTCAAACTGCCCGGCCATCTGAAAGGAATGCTTCCATGGCCCAGATTATCCTGAATTTCGCCGTCCCCGTTTTCATCGCTTCGGTCTTCCTGACGATGGCGATGTCAACCCTCGCCGGCAAAGATCGCTCACTACAGAAAGTGCCGGCCACGATTCGGACAAGGCTCAATCAAAACCGCGATCGGCGTTTCTGACTGTCTGAAGAGCATGGGTGCGGTCACCGCTACGGCAGATTGCAAAAGCGCCTCCGACCGGAGGCGCTTTTGTTTGGTCGGACTAATGATCGCCTTGAAAGTTGCGACGCGCTCTAAACGAAGAATTGCCCGCCATTTGCCGTCAGCGTCGAACCGGTGATGAAGCCGGCATCGTCGGAGACGAGGAAGGTAACGCAACGCGCAATCTCTTCCGGTTCGCCGAGACGACCTACGGGGATCTGAGGAATGATGCGCTCGTTCAGCACTTTCTCCGGCACGGCAAGCACCATCTCCGTTCCGATATAACCTGGGCAGATGGCATTGACGGTGATGTTTTTCGCCGCCCCTTCCTGGGCAAGCGCCTTGGTAAAGCCCAGATCGCCCGCCTTGGCCGCCGAATAGTTCGCCTGACCCATCTGGCCCTTCTGGCCGTTGATCGACGAGATATTGACGATGCGGCCGAAGTTGCGGTCGCGCATGCCGCTCCAGACCTGGTGCGTCATGTTGAACAGGCCGGTCAGGTTGGTGTTGATCACCTCGTGCCACTGCTGAGGCGTCATTTTGTGGAACATCGCGTCGCGGGTGATGCCGGCATTGTTGATCAGGATTTCCACCGGTCCGATCTCGCGCTCGACCCTGATGATCCCCTCACCGCAGGCAGCGTAGTCCGAAACATCCCATTTGAATACCGCAACGCCGGTGACGTCATGGAAGGCTCGGGCCTTCTCCTCATTGCCGGCATAAGTGGCCGCTACCCTGTAGCCGGCATTTTTCAGCGCCATGGATATCGCCGCGCCGATGCCGCGTGTACCTCCAGTGACCAGAGCCACTCTGCTCATGTTCCGCTCCCCCTCTCTGTTTTCGGCCGCTCGTGGCAGCATTTCAATCAATGATGGATCAGGTGCTATTCAAAGTGCCTCAAAGCACATGGCGACGCCCATGCCGCCGCCAATGCACAGCGTGGCAAGGCCCTTCCTCGCGCCCCGGCGCTTCATCTCGAATAGCAGCGTGTTGAGAATGCGCGCACCGGAGGCGCCGATCGGATGGCCGATCGCGATCGCGCCGCCATTGACGTTGACGATCGAGGGATCCCAACCGAGATCCTTGCTGACAGCGCAAGCCTGCGCCGCAAAGGCCTCGTTGGCCTCGACGAGATCGAGATCGTTCACGGACCAGCCGGCCTTTTCGAGCGCCTTGCGAGACGCCGGAATCGGGCCGGTGCCCATGATCGACGGATCGACGCCCGCCGTTGCCCAGGAGACGATGCGGGCAAGCGGCTGAATGCCGCGCCGGGCCGCTTCCGCCTCGCTCATCAGCACGGCCGCGGCAGCGCCGTCATTGAGGCCGGAGGCGTTGGCGGCGGTGACCGTGCCTTCCTTGTCGAAGGCGGGACGGAGCTTCGCCATCGCCTCAATGGTCGCGCCGTGGCGGATATATTCGTCGGCATCGACGGTCACTTCGCCTTTACGCGTCTGGATAATGTAGGGAATGATCTCGTCGGCAAAACGGCCAGCCTTCTGCGCCGCCTCCGCCTTGTTCTGCGACGCGACGGCGAACTGATCCTGGTCGTCGCGCGACAGTTGCCACTGCCGCGCGATGTTCTCGGCGGTGATGCCCATGTGGTAGCCGTGGAAGGCATCGGTCAGGCCGTCTTTGATCATCGTGTCGACCATCTTCATGTCGCCCATCTTGACGCCGCCGCGCAGATGCGCGGCATGCGGCGCCATCGACATGGATTCCTGACCGCCGGCAACGATGATGTTGGCATCGCCGGTGGCAATCTGCTGCATGCCAAGCGCGACTGCGCGAAGCCCGGAGCCGCAGAGCTGATTGACGCCCCAGGCCGTCGTTTCCTTAGGAAGGCCGGCCTTGATCGCCGCCTGGCGGGCCGGGTTCTGGCCTTCGCCCGCGGCCAGCACCTGGCCGAGGATCACCTCATCAACCTCGCCGGCGTCGACGCCGGCGCGCGCGAGCGCGCCCTTGATGACGGCCGCGCCGAGTTCATGTGCAGGGACCGTTGCAAAAGCGCCGTTGAACGAGCCGACGGCTGTCCGACCTGCACTGGCGATGACGACGGATGAATTGCTCATGGGGAGGCTCCTCGTTTTTCGTCCCACTTACATAAGGGGAAACTGGCAAAGCTTTGAGCACAAGTCAAACGCGAAGACCGGCCGCCGCCATTTTTCGGCGGCAGCCGTCAAGGCCGATTCGTCTGATCTGCTAAAGGTTTGCCGCAACGCACAAAAAGATTGTCACCAGCCTTCTTTTGCGTTTACAGTCTGAAGTGGAGGAATATCCAAATCAGACGGGGGTTCAGGAGACTGATATGGCGAAGAATGAGGGTCAGATAGTCATCAAGAAATACGCCAATCGCCGCCTGTACAATACAGGCACCAGCACCTACGTGACGCTGGAAGATCTGGCGGAAATGGTGAAGAAGGGTGAAGACTTCACCGTCCAGGACGCAAAAAGCGGGGATGACATCACCCATTCGGTGCTGACGCAGATCATCTTCGAGCAGGAATCCAAAACCGGCAACACGCTGCTGCCGATCTCCTTCCTGCGCCAGCTCATCACCTATTACGGCGATCAGATGCAGATGGTCGTGCCGAGCTTTCTCGAACATTCGATGCGCGCCTTTAGCGAACAGCAGGCCCAGATGCGCGAGCAGGTGAACCGCGCCTTTGGCGAGACGCCGCTCGGCAAGAACCTGCAATTGCCGATGCAGATGGTCGAGGACCAGGTTCGCCGCAACACCGAGCTGTTTCAGCAGGCGATGCAGATGTTCTCGCCATTCATGAAGCCGCCCGCGGCGAAGGAAAGCCGCAAGGCCGAGGCTAAGGATATCGACGAGCTGAAGGAACAGCTCCGCGCTCTCCAGAACAAACTCGACAATCTATAGCCCAATTGAAACATCCCGCCCGGCGCTTCGGATCGAAACGGCGAAACCGCCGATCACATCGACCAGAGCGATCGTCATCAAGATGAAGAACACCTGCGTCGCAGCGCCCTGGACGAGCAGAAACTCGACGAGGAAGGCGATGAAGATCAGCATCGACAATATATGATTCACGAGGTTGCCGGAGCCGGTCCGTGTTGCCTTCAGGATTTCAAAGAACAACACGACCAGAGCGATGACAATGAAGAGATCGCCGAGCGCCATCCTCCAGGTGGCGCCCGAGAGCATCGACAGCACGATGATGTCTTGCTGCAATGCCGCGACGCCGCCATCGCCCATCAGGCCTAGCATCGCCAGATTGTAAAGAATAAATGGAATAATCATCAGGGGCATTGCGGCTATCATCGGCAATCTCCTTGCGCAGGAAGAATACTGCCGCAAACTGTCGCCTCACCGCAAGTCGTTGCAAATATTATCTTGCCGAAATGCAAAAGGCCGGCATGAAGCCGGCCTTGAAACTTGCGATCGGGCGGATCGCAGATTACGCGCTTTCCTTCGGCGTCAGAACCTGACGACCGCGATACATGCCGGTCTTCAGGTCGATGTGGTGCGGGCGACGCAGTTCGCCGGAATTCTTGTCTTCGACGTAGGTCGGAGCCTTCAGCGCGTCTGCCGAACGGCGCATGCCGCGCTTGGACGGGCTCGTTTTTCTCTTCGGTACAGCCATTTTTCTTACTCCACTTGCGGGCAAAACATTCCCACGGCCAGACTGGCGGCCGAAACGGACATGTCGCGATTTCGGAAATTTTGCGCGCTTATACATGCAAGGGGCGGTCTTGACCAGTCCCCATGCGTATTTTTTGCGAAGCGACCGATTCGAGGCTCAGACCTCGTCTTCCGCTACGATCCAGGGCTCGGCGCGAGCCGCTTCTTCCCATTTCCGCCAGGCCGGGTGCGCCTTCATAGTCTCCATATAGGCGAGTGTATCCTTCCGGTTGACGAGATCATAGACGTCGAACCGGTTGACCACAGGCGCAAACATCGCATCCGCGCCGCAGAAGCGCCCGAAGAGAAACGGACCGCCGGATTCCTGCAGAAGATCACGCCAGATCGCCTCGATGCGGCTGATGTCTGCCTCGACGCCATCAGGCAGCGCGATCTTCCCCTTCGGCCTTCGGATATTCATCGGGCAGGCGCTGCGCAGGGAGCGGAAGCTGGAAAGCATTTCCATCGAAACAGACCGGGCAACCGCCCGCCCGGCGCGATCTTCCGGCAGCAGACCGGAATCCGGATAAAGCTCGGCGGCGTATTCGATGATCGCCAGCGATTCCCAGACCTTCAATCCACCATGCTGCAGGAGCGGCACGCGCCCAGTCGGAGAGATGGCCTTGATCTGCGGATTACCGCCGGGATAGTCGAAAGGGATCAGGACCTCCTTGAAATCCACACCCGCGCCCGTAAGCGCCATCCATGGCCGAAATGACCAGGAGGAATAATTCTTATTGGCTATATAGAGCGTCGGTCTATCCATGGGCCTCTCCCGGTCAGGCGTCGAAATCGAAGATCAGCAGTTCGTGGAAATGGTTCATGTCCTCGTATACGCAGAATGCCGGCGGCGTCAGCTCGAATACCGGGACCTTTCGGCTGATGTCCTCGACCACGTCGTCGAGCATCGCCTGCCAGCGCGGCAGGGCTTCGTCCTCCAACCAGTCGACCGGATAGGCGAAGGTGATGTGGAACTTGTAGTCCGCGTGGTTCGGTTGACGATATCCCAGAAGATCGGCAAACGCGTCGCGCCAGGCGCGCATGGTCCTGCGATCCTTCTCCGTCGCCCCGTCGACGAGCAGGCCCGACGGGCGAGCTCTGACGACGGCGACCTTGAAAGGCTCGGCCATCGAGAAACCTTCGAGCCGAGCCGCGAGCAGCGCAGTCATATCGCCGATCGGCGTCTCGAGAGGGAGATCGACCGGCCAGCGTTCCTGCCGGCGCATAGTCTCGATAACGCCGTCGAAAAGCGTCATGTGAAGGCTGGAGATGGGCGTGAAGAGGAACTGCGCCGCCTCCGGCATAGCCAGATATTTCTCACGCGCCTCTATCAGCACCGACTGCGTCCTCGAACCCTTCTCGGGGTGGCAGACGATGGTGTTGCCGGCTTCAGGCAGGAAGCCGCCGATCTTGCGATAGCGGCTGCCGAGATGGGAGGGCGGGTTCGAGTTGTGCGTCTTCGAGTAAAGCAGAAGCTCGGGCGAAAAGGTCGGGACGGTCATGGGCGACTCGGGGCTCTGATTGGACTGCATTCGCCCATATGGCAGAACCAAGAATGTCAGATGACGCTCACGGTTACTAACGACAAGTTCTGATCTTATTCATAGATGCACTTGATGTAATCGCCCGAACCCTGCGCACGCCTCTCGATGACGCCGGCCAGGCGGCGAAGGCCCCGCCCGGGTTTGCCCGCGTTGCGGTCGATCGGGTTCGGCAGCGAAACGGCAAGCAGCGATGCCTGGCGTCGCGTCAGCTTCGAGGCCGGCACCTTGAAATGATGATGGGCGGCCGCCTCAATGCCGTAAACGCCCGGACCCCATTCGGCGATATTGAGATAGATTTCCATCAACCGCCGCTTCGACAGGACGAAATCCGTGGTGACGGCGAGCGGAAGCTCCAGCGCCTTGCGCACGAAAGAGCGGCTGTTCCAGAGGAAGAGATTCTTGGCTGTCTGCATCGGAATCGTACTGCCGCCGCGCGTCGCCTGGCCTTTCAGCGTATCTTCGACCAGCATACGCATCTCCGCCCAGTCAACGCCGCCATGGAAGCAATATTGACCGTCTTCGGACATCATCACCGACTGCACCAGGACCGGAGAGATCTCGTCCAGCGACACCCATCTGCGGTCATAGCCGCGCAGCAGCACGAGATCGCGCAGCATCAGGGTCGACACAGGGTGGATGAAGGGCAGCAGGTAAAGGAAGATCAGCACGTAGGGAAGGATCAGCACGGCCAGCAGGGCAAGAACGATGCGCTTCAGCACAGGCCGATTTTCGAACCGTCGCCGACGGGCCGGCATGTCGGCGATATCCTCTCTCTCCGGCGCTATATCCAAAGTCCCCAGCCCATTTCGCTCCTTCTCGTTCTCATAACGCCTGTGAGGCGCTTATGCCAGAGCACAGGGGGAATCTTGCGGCAGTCATCGACAATTCCGTTGCAAGCCCCGGTGCCCCATGGCAAACAGCGCCCATGGACGCGAACCGGGACACTTTCGAGAAAAGGCTTAGGAACAACGCCCGTGAAATCGAGGCGCTGCTCGATACATTGCTTTCACCGAGCCCTCTTTCCGACGAAATCGCCAGGCCCGATACCCTACGCAGCGCCATGCACTATGCCGTGCTGAACGGCGGCAAGCGGCTGCGCCCATTCCTTGTCATCGAAAGTGCGGCCCTTCTCGGCGGTGATGCGCAGGCGGCACTTCGCGTCGGCGCAGCACTCGAATGCGTTCACTGCTATTCCCTCGTGCACGACGACCTGCCGGCCATGGACAATGACGACCTGCGCCGCGGCAAACCGACGGTGCACATCAAGTTCGATGAAGCCACCGCAATCCTCGCCGGCGACAGCCTGCTGACCTACGCCTTTGATATCGTTGCCGCGCCGGAAACGGCTCTTCCCGATATGAGCAAAGCGGCGCTGGTGCTTGCCCTCGCCCGAGCAGCCGGTCTCGGCGGCATGGCCGGCGGTCAGGCGCTCGATCTTGCCGCAGAAAAGCGAACCCCCGACGAAGCCGAAATCATCCGTCTGCAGGCGATGAAAACAGGCGCGCTGATCCGCTTTGCCTGCGAAGCTGGCGCCCTCATCGCGGCAAGCCCGCCCGAAGATCGCCGCCGCCTGCGCGCCTTTGGCGAAAAGATCGGCCTCGCTTTCCAACTCGCCGACGATATCCTCGACCTGACTTCGGATGCGGAGACCATGGGCAAGGCCACCGGCAAGGATGCAGCCCGCGGCAAGGGTACGCTCGTGGCGCTCCACGGCATTGAATGGGCCGAGGCCGAGCTTCGCCAGCACGTGCGCGATGCCGAGGATCTGCTTGCCCCATACGGTGCCCGCGCCTCGATCCTGACGGATGCGGCGCAATTCATAGCCCAGCGGAAAAGCTGAGCCGGTCAGACCGCCAGGATCTCCCGTATAGTCGAAACCAGCAGCGCGCATTCCTCGTCCGTGCCGATGCTGATGCGCAGGAATTCCGAAATGCGCGGCTTGGCGAAATGCCGGACGAGCACGCGGCGCTCCCGCAGCGCCAGTTGAAGTGATGCGCCCGACCGGCTTTCGTGTCTTGCGAAAACGAAATTCGCCTGGGACGGCAGCACCTCGAAATCGAGTGACTCAAGCTCGCGGACGAGGCTTTCCCGGCTGGCGATGATTTTTCGCCGGCTTGTCTCGAGCCAAGCCTCGTCCTTGATCGCTGCCGTCGCGGCGACTTGCGCCAGGCGATCGAGCGGATAGGAATTGAAGCTGTCCTTGACGCGCACCAGCGCCTCGATCAGGTCCCGGTGCCCCAACGCGAAGCCGACGCGCAGACCTGCGAACGAACGGGATTTGGACAGGGTCTGGATGACCAGCAGGTTAGGATAGCGGGAAATGAGCGGCACGGCGCTTTCGCCGCCGAAATCGACATAGGCCTCGTCTATCACGACAACTGCGTCGGGATGAGCGGCAAGAAGCGCCTCGATCCCGGCCAGCGGCAGGCCGATACCTGTCGGCGCGTTGGGATTGGGAATGATGATCGCGCCGCACGGCCTGTCGTAATCCGAAAGCCGGATCCGGAACTTGTTATCGACCGGTATTTCGATCGCTCCGATGCCATATAGCAGGCTATAGGTCGGATAGAAGCTGTAGCTGACGTCGGGGTAGAGAAGCGGCAGATCGTGGTTCAGCAAGGCCTGGAACGCATAGGCAAGCACCTCGTCGGAGCCGTTACCGACGAACACTTCTTCCGCCGTCAGACCGAAACGGGCGGCGATCGCTTCGCGCAACTGGGTGGCGGCGGGATCGGGATAAAGCCGAAGGCGATCGTCCGCCACTTTCCTGATCGCGTCGAGTGCTTTCGGGGACGGGCCGTAAGGATTCTCGTTGGTGTTGAGCTTGACCAGGCCAGGGATACGGGGCTGCTCCCCAGCGACATAGGGCCGAAGCCTGCTGACGATGGGCGACCAGTACCGGCTCATCTAAACTCGCGGATCTTCATTCCGCCGCCGTCCGCCGGCCGAAGCGCTTCTCGATATAATCGACGACAAGCGCCTCGAAATCGGCGGCGATATTCGGGCCGCGCAGTGTCAGTGCCTTCTTACCGTCGATGAAAACGGGTGCGGCCGGCGTCTCGCCGGTGCCGGGAAGCGAAATGCCGATATCGGCATGTTTGCTTTCGCCCGGCCCATTGACGATACACCCCATGACGGCGACGTTCAGGGCCTCGACCCCGGGATATTTCTCGCGCCAAACCGGCATGTTCTTGCGGATGTCGTTCTGGATGTTCTGAGCGAGTTCCTGGAAGACAGTCGAGGTCGTGCGCCCGCAGCCGGGACAGGCGGCAACCACCGGCACGAACTGGCGGAAGCCCATGACCTGCAGGATTTCCTGCGCCACCTGCACTTCGCGGGTGCGGTCGCCGTTCGGCTCCGGCGTCAGCGAGACGCGGATGGTGTCGCCGATGCCGTGCTGAAGCACGAAGCCCATTGCTGCCGACGAGGCGACGATGCCCTTGGTGCCCATGCCGGCTTCGGTCAGCCCAAGATGCAGCGCGTGGTTGGAACGTTCGGCAAGCATGGAATTGACGGCGATCAGGTCCTGCACCTGGCTGACCTTGGCCGACAAGATAATGCGGTTGCGTGGCAGGCCGATTTCCTCGGCGAGGGTGGCCGAAAGCAGCGCCGACTGCACGATCGCCTCGCGCGTCACCTGCCGGGCCGAAAGCGGCGAACCGGCTTCCGCATTCTGGTCCATCAGCGCCGTCAAGAGATCCTGGTCGAGTGAGCCCCAGTTGACGCCGATGCGCACCGGCTTGTCGTAGCGGATCGCCATCTCGATGATCTCGGCGAACTGCTTGTCCTTCTTGTCCTTGAAGCCGACATTGCCGGGATTGATCCGGTATTTCGCCAGCGCCTCGGCGCAGGCGGGATGATCGGCAAGCAGCTTATGGCCGATATAGTGGAAGTCGCCGATCAGCGGCACGTCCATGCCGAGCCGCAGCAGCCGCTCGCGGATCTTCGGCACGGCGGCCGCACTCTCGTCGCGGTCGACAGTGATACGCACCAGCTCAGAACCTGCCCGGTGAAGGGCTGCGACCTGCGCGACGGTCGAATCGACATCGGCCGTGTCGGTATTCGTCATCGATTGCACGACGATCGGCGCACCGCCGCCGACGATAACGCCACCGACGTCGACGGCAACGGAAGCGCGGCGCGGTTTCGGGTCAAAATCGGCGGCTGACAACATGCAGAGTTCTTGCATCCCTAAAAATAGTGCCTTTCAGGTGGATCATGACCGCTTCCTTGTCAACCGCCCTCTATATCACTTTTGCTTGGAGACGGCTTAGTGGCCGCCTCCTGAGACACCATCGGCATAATGGGCCAGCTTGGAGAATGCGAGAACGAACAGCAGCAGCACCGGCAGCGCCATGAAGACGACGGCGAAGCCGATATGTTCGGCAACGAAGCCGATCACCGACGGCGCGACCAGCATGCCGGAATAGCCCATGGTCGTGACAACCGAGATGCCGATACCGGGCTTGAGGCCGGGGATATTGCCCGCCGCCGAGAAAGCGATTGGCACCATGTTTGAGATGCCGATGCCGCAAAGGGCAAAGCCCAGGATGGCGATCTCCGCGTCCGGCGCGAGGCTCGCCAGCAGCATGCCGGCAATGGCAAAGAGTGTGCAAATGCGCAGTGTCTTGACGCCGCCGAGGCGGTCGCGCACGAGATCGCCGGCAAAGCGCATGATCGCCATGGTCGCCGAGAAGGCTGCGAAACCGAGACCGGAAAGCGCGACCGACGCATCCATTTCCTGCCGGAGAAAGAGCGCGCCCCAATCGAGAACCGCGCCTTCCGGCACCATAGAGAACAGGGCCATCAAGCCCAGCAGCCACGGAAGCGGCACCATCGGCAGCTTTGTCTTTTCCTTCTTGGCATCGGGATGCGGCGGATCAGCAAGGGTCATCGGCCAGGCCAGAGCAAGGAAGATCGCCGCCAGGAGGGTCGCGAGTTGGGCATGGCCGAGAATACCGAGCTTGGCGATTACGATGCCGCCGAGACCCGAGCCGATCAGGCCGCCAAGGCTCCAGAAGGCATGGCAGGACGACATGATGGCGCGGCGCATGGATTTTTCGACAGACACTGCATTGGCATTCATCGCCACATCCATCGCGCCGATAAAGCCACCGAACAGGAACAGCGCGATGGCCCCGGTGATCACGTTCGGCGCCAACGTCAGTGCCAGGAGCAGCGGCAGCACGCAAACCGCCGTCGCCCGAACGACGATGCGCGAGCCATGCTTGGCGATCTGTGCGCCGGCAATCGGCATCATAACCAGGGAACCGACGCCGAAGATCAGGATCATCAGCCCGAGTTCAAACTTCGTCAGCGCGAGACGTTCGGCAAAATCCGGAATCTTGGGCGCCCAGCAGCCGACGACAAAGCCGTTCATGAGAAAGAGTAGGGAAACAGCCGCCCTGCTTCTGGTAATGAAACCGCTGCGGACCCCCGGCGGCGCGTTCACATGACTGTCCATTTTCGGTCTTTCCTCGTTGTGGGGCTTGGCAGCGCCCGCTTTTTCTAAACTCTGTGACGGCGGCTCAGTTCGTTCTTTCGGAGATGACTGTCCGGCAACCGCGCTCGCGGTAACCCGCAAGGATGGCGGGATCGGCATCGTGCTCGACGACCAGGCATTCGCAATGCGCAACCGGCAGGACGCTGTGGGGTGCAGCCGTGCTGAATTTCTCCGAGGTTACCGCCGCCATAACCTTTTTGCTTCTCGATGTCGCAAACCGTTTGAACTCCGCATCCTCGAAGCCGAAGGTCGTAATGCCGGCCTCGAGATCGATGCCGCAGGCGCCGAGAATGCAGAGATCGGGCGAAATCTGCTCCATATCCCGCAAGGCCTTGGCGCCGAGCGCGCCACCTGTCTGCCGGTCCACCATGCCGCCGATCAGGATGACGTTGACGGCAGGCTTGTCGATGAGCGCTGCTGCGATCGCCGGGGCATTGGTTGCGGCCGTCAGTTCGAGTTCGGCCGGCAAGGCATTGGCGATCGCCAGATTGGTACTGCCGGCATCGAAAAAAACGCATGAACCAGGAGTGATCTGCTTTGCCGCAGCCCGCGCCAATGCCTGCTTGCGGTCGGCGGCAAAAGCCATGCGCTGCGTCAGGCTTCCATGGGCTGGGGAAACAGGCAACGCGCCGCCATAGACCCTTTCGCACAGGCCCGCCGCCGCCATCTCGCGCAGGTCGCGCCGCACCGTATCCTCGGAGACCCCAAATTCCATCGCGAGTTCCGCCGCCAGCACGCGGCCATTCAGCCGCAGCCGCTCAGAAATGACGCTTTGACGCTCCCGTAACAGAAAATCCTGCATGTTCCTACCGGATCATTGGCTGAAATCAGACAATCGTGCATAAACACTTATGATCATGCAGGCAACATGCACGTTCACACATTTTCTGACGAAGTGAAACAAAGCTGCAACGTCAAAGTGCACCGGCTGCCCTCGATCGGTCGCCGAGCAACAGCGGCGCGATCGCGGTGGCGCCAATTTCATGGAATTCGTTGCTTGGGACGAACGCTTGAGAAAAATATTTGCAGTTGCTGCTTTTATTCGCAGTTTTCTACGCTTCAGGCGCCCTAGTTTTCTGCCAAGTATGCCGCATCCGATCACAACCTTCCAAGAATGGATAGCACAATGAACTGGTTGAAAACCGTCGCCGCCGCTGCCCTTATTCAGGCCGCAGCCCTCCTGCCCGCCAATGCCGGCGAAAACCTTGCAGCCATCAAATCGGCCGGCGTCTTCAAGATCGGCACCGAAGGCACCTATGCGCCCTTTACCTATCACGACGAGAACGGCAAGCTTGTCGGTTTCGACGTCGAGATCGGCGAAGCGATCGCCGCCAAGCTCGGCGTCAAGGCCGAATTCATCGAAGGAAAGTGGGACGGCCTGATCGCCGGTCTCGATGCCAAGCGCTATGACACGGTCATCAACCAGGTCGGCATCACCGAAGCCCGCAAGCAGAAATACGATTTCTCCGAACCCTATATCGCCTCCAAGGCAGTCCTGATCGTCCGCGAAGGCGACGACAGCATCAAGACCTTCGCTGACCTCAAGGGCAAGAAGGCCGCCCAGTCGCTGACCAGCAACTTCGGCAAGATCGCAACTGAATCCGGCGCCGAGCTCGTCGGCACCGACGGTTTCGACCAGTCGATCCAGCTCGTGCTGACAAAGCGCGCCGATGCGACGATCAACGACAGCCTCTCCTTCCTCGATTTCAAGAAGCACAAGCCGGACGCGCCGGTGAAGATCGCCGCGGAGCAGGAAAATGCCGATTATTCCGGCATCATCATCCGCAAAAACGAGCCCGAGCTGCTAGAGGCGATCAACAAGGCGCTCGCCGACATCAAGGCTGACGGCACCTACAAGAAGATTGCCGACAAGTATTTCGGCCAGGACGTTTCCAAGTAAGCTCTCCTGCAAAAAGTCCCCTCCCGCAACGGGGAGGGGTTTGGCGGGGTACCGCCTCATCTCAAAATAAACGTCCTGACTTCCAGCTCGGTCACTATTTCGTGCAGCGCGGGGGCCGGATTAAGTCCCTCCCCCTTGTGGGGAGGGGTTGGGCAGGGGTATTCCGAGATATCACCACCCGATCCATGAGAGGGAATGTCCCTTGCCGCACTGGCTCCAACTGATGGCGGAATCGCTTCCCTCGCTCCTCTGGGCGGGATTGATCTTCACCATCCCGCTGACGCTGCTCTCCTTCGCCTTCGGTCTGATCCTCGGTCTGATCACGGCGATTGCCCGCCTTTTCGGCCCGACACCCGTCGCGGCGATCGCCCGCTTCTATGTCTGGGTCATCCGCGGCACGCCGCTGCTCGTCCAGCTTTTCGTGATCTTTTACGGCCTTCCGAGCATCGGCATCCTGCTCGACGCCTTTCCTGCCGCGCTGATCGGCTTTACCTTGAATATCGGCGCCTATAGTTCCGAGATCATCCGCGCGGTCATCTCCTCCGTGCCGAAGGGCCAGTGGGAAGCAGCCTATTCGATTGGAATGAGCTGGCGCCAGGCGATGGGTCGGACGATCCTGCCGCAGGCCGGCCGAGTCGCCGTGCCGCCTCTGTCGAACACCTTCATCTCGCTGGTCAAGGATACCTCGCTTGCTGCTGCCATCACCGTGCCTGAGCTCTTCCAGGCGGCACAACGCATCGTCGCCACCACCTACGAGCCGCTGATCCTCTATATCGAGGCGGCGCTGATCTACCTCGTCCTGAGCTCCGTCCTATCCCAGCTGCAGGTGCGGCTGGAACGCCGCTTCGCGCGCTATGGCGGCATGCTGGAGGCAAACGCATGATCGAGCTTTCCAACATCGAAAAGCGCTTCGGCGACGCCGTCATTCTGAAGGACATCAGCATCCGCATTCCCGAAGGCAGCGTCACCGCGCTCGTCGGGCCGTCCGGTGGTGGCAAGAGCACGCTCTTGCGCTGCATCAACCTGCTCGAAATCCCGACATCAGGCGCGATCCGTCTCGGCGAGGAAGAGCTTTCCTTTGCGCCCGGCAAACGCGTTGGATGGCAGGCGATTCAAAAGATCCGCCGTCAGACCGGCATGGTCTTCCAGAATTTCCAGCTCTTTCCGCATCAGACCGCGATCGAGAACGTCATGGAAGGTCTGGTCACGGTGCTTAAATGGCCGAAGGAGAAAGCGCGCGAGCGCGCCATGGAACTGCTGACCAAGGTCGGCATGGCGCACAAGGCCGATGCCTGGCCTTCGACGCTATCGGGTGGTCAGCAGCAGCGTGTCGCAATCGCACGGGCGCTCGCGCCGTCGCCGCGGGTGCTTCTCTGTGACGAGCCGACCTCGGCGCTCGATCCTGAACTCTCGGCGGAAGTGGTCGATGTGCTGGGTCAGCTTGCCCGTGAAGGCACGACGATGGTCATGGCCACCCATGATCTCCGGCTCGCCTCGAAAATCGCCAACGACGTCGTCTTCCTGGAAGCCGGGAGCGTGGTGGAAACGGGCAGCGCGAAAGCTATTTTCAGCGCCCCCGAGCGCGAGCGTACCAAGCGCTTCATCTCGACGATCAACGCCGCCCATACTTATGATATCTAGAGCAATTCCGCTTTTCTTCGGATCACGGAATTGCTCTATCTCTATGTTTTCACGCAATTCCGAACCCAAAACCGCTGCACACTTTTGCTGGAATTGCCCTAATTGTCTCACGTGAATCGTGATTCACGTGAGACGCGTTGCTTACAGGCGGCAACCCTCAGGCCGAGGTGACGACCGTGCGCGCTGCCTTCAACGCATTGCCCCACCAGATGAGCTGATCAAGCTGGTTCTTGGCCGCCTCGTTGAGGTGCGGGTAGTCGCCAAGGCTCTTGCCTTCCTTGAGCACGCTTAGATATTCGCTGAAAGCGATGTGCACGCCCGTTTTCACCGAGGCTGCGCCCATTTCCACGAAGATCAGGCGAAGCTGCTCGACGGCGCGCGCACCGCCGACGCCGCCGTAGCCGACGAAGGCGACCGGCTTGTGGATGAACTCGCCGAGATCGATCGCGTTCTTCAGAACCGCCGTCGGCGCATGATTGTACTCGGCGACGGTGAATATGTAGCCGTCAAATTCGCGCAGCTTCTTCTTCCAGCGCTCGGCGGTGTCGCTTTCCGCCGTGGTGGCGCGCTCTTCGCCAAAGAAATGCATGGGATAGTCGAGAAGATCGAGAACCTCGACTTCGAGATCGGAGCGTTGGCCGACGAGTTCGGCAATCCATTTTGCCGGATGTGCGGCGAAACGGCCAATACGAGTGCTGCCGACAATGACGGCGATCTTCAATTTGCTCATGAAATCGTTTCCTGATTGATCTTGGGGGGCAGGCACGCAAGTCTACGAAAAAGCCTCCCCGCCGGGCAAGGCGAGGAGGCCGCAAGCTTTTCGAAAAAGTCGGCCTGTTAACAGGCTATTTCTACACAATCGGGTGATCAGCCCGACCTAGCAAGAATGGGCGGACCGAACCTTTCCTTCCGTTCGCTCATCCGCCGTAAACCACCAGCAGGTCCTTCGCATCGATCTGGTCGCCGGCTTTGACCAGCACTTCGGCAATGGTGCCGTCCTTTTCCGCATGGATCGCGGTTTCCATCTTCATCGCCTCGATGGAGACCAGCACGTCACCGGCGCTGACGGCCTGGCCGGGCGAGGCGAAGACGCGGCTGATGACGCCGGGCATCGGCGCACCGACATGGGCTGCGTTGCCGACCTCGGCCTTGCGGCGCACGGCCGCACCCGTCGCGCCATGGGCTCGGTCCGGCACCTTGATGCGGCGCGGCTGGCCGTTAAGCTCGAAGAAGACAGTGACCATGCCCTGGCTGTCGGTGGCGCTCATCGCCTGGTTGACGATGACGAGGGTTTTGCCCTTCTCGATATCGGCGAACAGCTCCTCGCCGTCCGCCAGCCCGTAGAAATAGGCGGGTGTCGGCAGAACGGAGACCGGGCCGTAGGTATCCGAGGCGAGCGCAAAATCGGTGAAGACCTTCGGATACATCAGATAGGAGGCGAATTCGAAGTCGCTGACCTCGCGCTCCAGCTTCGTCTCGATGACCTTTCGCTCCGCATCGAGGTCGGCCTCCTTGAGCAAAGAGCCCGGACGCACCGTATAGGGCTTGTCGCCTTTCAGCGCCTTCTTCTGCAGCGCTTCAGGCCAACCCGACGGCGGCTGGCCGAGATCGCCCTTCAGCATTGAGACCACCGATTCCGGGAAGGAGACTTCGCGCTCGGGGCTGACGACATCGGCGACCGTCAGATCCTGGCTCACCATCATCAGCGCCATGTCGCCGACCACCTTCGAAGATGGCGTCACCTTGACGATATCGCCGAACATCTGATTGGCGTCGGCATAGGCTTGCGCCACCTGGTGCCAGCGGGTTTCCAGCCCCAGCGAACGCGCCTGTTCCTTGAGATTGGTGAACTGGCCGCCCGGCATTTCATGCAGATAGACTTCCGATGCCGGGCCTTTGAGATCACTTTCGAAGGCGGCATACTGATTGCGCACCGCTTCCCAATAGAATGAGATGCGGCGGATCCATTCCGGATCGAGGCCTGGATCGCGCTCGGAGCCGGAGAGCGCCTCGACGATCGAGCCGAGACAGGGCTGCGAGGTATTGCCGGAGAGCGCATCCATCGCCGCGTCCACGGCATCGACACCGGCATCGACCGCGGCAAGAACCGTCGCCGCCGCAATGCCCGACGTGTCATGCGTGTGGAAGTGGATCGGCAAGCCCGTTGCCTCGCGCAGCGCCTTGAACAGAACCTTCGCCGCCGCCGGCTTCAGGAGACCCGCCATGTCCTTGAGCGCGATGATGTGAGCCCCGGCCTTTTCGAGCTCTACGGCAAGGTCGGTATAATATTTGAGGTCATACTTCGGCCGGGCCGAGTTCAGGATATCGCCGGTGTAGCAGATCGCTGCCTCGCAGAGCTTGTTCTCCTCGGCGATGGCATCCATCGACACCCGCATGTTCTCGACCCAGTTCAGGCAGTCGAAGACACGGAAGAGATCGATGCCGCCCTTGGCCGCTTGGCGGACGAAATATTTGACGACGTTGTCGGGATAATTGGTGTAGCCCACACCATTGGCGCCGCGCAGCAGCATCTGCAGCAGCAGGTTCGGCGCCCCCTCGCGGATCAGCGCCAGGCGCTCCCACGGATCTTCGGTGAGGAAGCGCATCGAGACATCGAAGGTGGCGCCGCCCCAGCATTCGAGTGAGAGCAGGTTGGGCAGCGCATGCGCATAGGTGCCGGCGATGCGGGCGATGTCATAGGTGCGCATGCGGGTGGCGAGTAGCGACTGGTGGCCGTCGCGCATTGTCGTGTCGGTCAGAAGCACCCGCTTCTCGTCTCGCATCCACTCGCCGAATTTCTTCGGGCCGAGCTTGTCGAGAAGCTGCTTCGTGCCGTCCTTCACCGAATTGCCGTTGGCATAGGGGACCACTGGCTTGGCGGCGTTATCAAGCGGCTTCGGCCGGTCCTTGGCTTCGGGATGACCGTTGACGGTTACGTCGGCGAGATAAGTGAGCAGCTTTGTCGCGCGGTCCTGGCGTTTGACCTGTTGGAAGAGCTCCGGCGTCGTATCGATGAAGCGGGTCGTGTAGCTGTTGTCGCGGAACTTCGGGTGGCCGATGATCGCTTCGAGGAAGGTCAGGTTTGTGGCCACGCCGCGGATGCGGAATTCGCGCAGCGCCCGGTCCATGCGGGAAATCGCTTCCAACGGATTCGGCGCCCAGGCCGTCACCTTGACGAGCAGCGGATCATAGTACCGGGTGATGATCGCGCCGGAATAGGAAGTGCCGCCGTCGAGACGAATGCCGAAGCCGGAGGCCGAGCGATAGGCGGTGATGCGGCCGTAATCCGGGATGAAGTTGTGCTCCGGATCTTCGGTGGTGATGCGGCACTGCAGCGCATGGCCGTTGAGGCGAATGTTGGACTGAGCGGGCACGCCGGATTCCGGCGTGCCGATCGCAAAGCCGTCGAGAATATGGATCTGCGCCTTGACGATATCGATGCCGGTGACGACTTCGGTCACCGTATGCTCGACCTGGATGCGCGGGTTGACTTCGATAAAGTAGAATTTGCCGGTATCGGCATCCATCAAATATTCGACAGTGCCGGCACCGATATAGTTGGTCGCTTCAGCGATCTTCAGCGAATAACCGGCAAGTTCCTGGCGTTGCGCCTCAGAGAGATAAGGTGCGGGCGCCCGCTCGACGACCTTCTGATTGCGGCGCTGGATGGAGCAGTCGCGCTCAAAGAGGTGCACGACATTGCCGTGGGTATCGCCCAGGATCTGGCTTTCGACGTGGCGGGCGCGCTCGACGAGCTTTTCCAGATAGACCTCGTCCTTGCCGAAGGCGGCCATCGCCTCGCGTTTGGCCTCGGTCACTTCGCGAGCGAGATCGGCCTCGGAACGAATGACGCGCATGCCGCGACCGCCGCCGCCCCAGGAGGCCTTCAGCATGACGGGATATCCGATCTCGGCCGCCATTCTGGCGACTTCCTTCATATCATCCGGCAGCGGTTCGGTCGCCGGCACGACCGGCACACCCACTGAAATCGCCAGGTTCCGCGCCGCCACCTTGTTGCCGAGCTGGCGCATCGTGTCGGCCTTCGGGCCGATGAAGATAATGCCGGCCTTGTTGCAGGCGTCGACGAATTCGGGGCTTTCCGACAAGAGGCCGTAGCCCGGATGAATGGCGTCCGCACCCGAAAGCTTGGCGACACGGATCACCTCGTCGATCGACAGATAGCTTTCGATCGGCCCGAGATCGCGGGCAAGATGCGGCCCGCGGCCGACCTGATAGCTCTCGTCCGCCTTGAAACGGTGCAGCGCCAGCTTGTCTTCTTCCGCCCAGATCGCGACTGTTTTTATTCCAAGCTCGTTGGCCGCGCGGAAGACACGAATGGCTATTTCGGAGCGATTGGCAACGAGTATCTTGGATATGGGCAAAACGGTCTCCTCCGTCGTTCAGACACGGGCATGCTGCACCCGCGAAGAAAATTCTTAACTTCTTGTCACGGGAAGTTCAATTTCTCTTGCGACTGCGAAATGCACTTTCTCGCCATGCCAGCGCATGTCGATCGACAGTATGCAGCGCTTTCAGTGGGATGATAAGGCGAAGCCTAGCTTATCAGACCGTAACGGAAGGCAAGCGCGACTGCCTGCTGCCTGTTCTTCGCCTTCAGCTTGTCCTGCAGACCGTTCATGTACCAGTCGACGGTATGGTTTGAGATCTTCAGCATCTTGCTGATCTCCATCGACGTCATGCCTTCCGCGAGATAGTGCAGGATTTCCATCTCCCGCCGCGTCAGGGGCGTCTCGGTCGGCAGCACTGTTTCCAGCGCCTCAGCCTCGCCTGTCAGGTCGAGCAATCGCCAGAAGGCCTTGCGAGCCACGGCTTCGAGCAGCGCGATTTCCACCGGCGACAAGTCGATCGGCTTGCCGCCGAGGCTGAGGCTGCCCAGAATGCCGCCGCGTCCATGAATCGGAAAGAGATAGCCGTCCTCCAATCCGTGGCCGAAGGCGTCGACCATCATCTGCTCCATGCGCCGCTGATGCGCGTCACCGTGGAAAGCTGCCATGCTCTCCCGCCAGCGGAAAGGCCGCTGCGCATGAGCGAGATAGCGCACCATCGGATCGATCCGGACATATTTTTTGGCGGCATATATCTGAAGCCATTGTTCCGGCCAGCGGCCGGCTAGTGGCGCGGCGCGCAGTTCCGAGGCCTGCTGCGCCGGAATTTGCTGCAAATGCCGTAGCAGACCATAGTATTCAAAACCCGAACTGTGGAGGACCTGCTCGAGTTCAGTGACGACGGCGTCCGGATTTGGGCACTCTTCCAAAATTACAAGCAATTGAATTAATGAATTAATTTTCACAAAAGCGCCCCTTGTCCGGACCGGATGTCCGCATCGAGGCCGTTGGCGGCTGTTCAGACTGGTCGCGAAACGGTCTTCTTCAAAAAATGCAGTCTCTAATTTAATGCTGCGCTAAACATTGATTAAAATGCAAGCGCAAATTGTCGTCGATATAATCCTGCCGGCCTTCAGATGCCAGACCCCGATTCCGAAAATCTGGAGAACCCGCGAACGACCTTCTGTCCTATCCTGTTGAGACAGCTTCTAATCTGCCGATGCTGCGGTAGGGAGATCAGGCTCAACTGCCCGCGGATTGAACCCCGGATACTCCGTTAATCGCCGGTTCAGGTAGCCTTCTATAGCATCGCACCATTCCCGTTTTCGCAGATGCACAAGAGGTTAGACGTGTCGCTATTCAAGGTCTATGCAAGAGCTCTGCGCTATCTTGGCGCTTACAAGCTCCGCGTATCCCTGGTCGTTATCGCCAACATTGTTCTGGCGACCATCACCATTGCGGAACCGATCCTGTTCGGTCGCATCATCGATGCGATCTCGGGCAAGGGCGAAGTTAAACCCATTCTTTTCATGTGGGCCGCCTTCGCCGTATTCAACACCGTCGCCTTCGTTCTGGTGTCCCGCGAGGCCGACCGGCTTGCTCATGGCCGGCGGGCAACCCTGCTGACGGAAGCTTTCGGCCGGATCATTTCCATGCCGCTTGCTTGGCACCATCAGCGCGGCACCTCCAACGCGCTGCATACGTTGCTGCGTGCCTGCGAGACGCTGTTCGGCCTATGGCTCGAATTCATGCGCAACCACCTGTCGACGGTCATTGCTTTGGCCCTGCTGGTGCCGACTGCAATATCGATGGACTTGCGCCTTTCCGCCGTGCTCATAGTGCTTGGCATTGCCTATTGGCTGATCGGCCGCGTGGTCATGAGCCGAACCAAGGATGGTCAGGCTTCGGTGGAAAACCACTACCATACCGTCTTCTCGCATGTCAGCGACTCGATCAGCAACGTTTCCGTTCTGCATAGCTACAACCGCATCGAGGCTGAAACCAAGGCATTGAAATCCTTTGCCAACCGGCTGCTCGAAGCGCAGTATCCGGTGCTCGACTGGTGGGCGCTTGCCAGCGCGCTGAACCGCATGGCCTCGACCATCGCGATGATGGTGGTTCTGATCATCGGCACGATGCTTGTTCAG
This sequence comes from Rhizobium sp. MHM7A, assembly GCF_005862215.1. NCBI lineage: Bacteria > Pseudomonadati > Pseudomonadota > Alphaproteobacteria > Hyphomicrobiales > Rhizobiaceae > Rhizobium > Rhizobium sp. MHM7A. The sequence goes on along the minus strand of NZ_VCHT01000033.1, from coordinate 1,671 downwards.
TCCGGCGAGCTGCGCGTCGGCGATGTCATTGCCTTCATTGGCTTTGCCAACCTGCTGATCGCCCGTCTCGACCTGATGCGTCAATTCGCCACGCAGATCTTCGAGGCCCGCTCCAAGCTCCAGGATTTCTATACGCTGGAAGATTCGGTGCGCGACCGTGAAGAGCCGGCCGGCAATAGCGAGATCAAGAACGTCAAGGGTGCTGTCGAATTCCGCGACGTCTCCTTCGGCTTCGGCAACAGCTCGCAGGGCCTGCACAATGTCTCCTTCTCGGTAAAGGCAGGCCAGACGGTTGCCATCGTCGGCCCGACCGGAGCCGGCAAGACAACGCTGGTCAACCTGCTGCAGCGCGTCTACGACCCGCAGGGCGGCCAGATCCTCGTCGACGGAACCGACATCACCAAGGTGACCCGGAAGTCACTGCGTCGCCATATCGCTACCGTGTTCCAAGATGCGGGCCTGCTGAACCGTTCGATCAGCGACAATATCCGCCTCGGCCGCGAAGGCGCGAGCGAGGAGGAAATGCGCCGTGCGGCGGAAGCCGCCGCCGCTGCCGACTTCATCGAGACCCGCCAGGATCGGTACGATACCCATGTCGGCGAACGCGGCAACAAGCTCTCTGGTGGTGAGCGTCAGCGTATAGCGATTGCCCGCGCCATCCTCAAGGATGCGCCGATCCTCGTGCTGGATGAGGCGACCTCGGCGCTCGATGTGGAGACTGAAGCCCGCGTTAAGGCCGCAATCGACAATCTGCGGCAGAACCGCACCACCTTCATCATCGCCCACCGCCTCTCGACGGTCCGCGAAGCCGATATGGTGCTCTTCCTTGATAACGGGCGTGTCGTCGAGCAGGGCAGCTTCGATGAGCTCAGTCACAGCAACGGCCGCTTCGCCGCTCTGTTGCGCGCCAGCGGCATCCTGACGGACGAAGAAGTCCGCAAGGCTCACACCACCGAAGCCGCCTGAGCGCTTCGAATATCAATAGAATATCAATATAGGGCCGGAAGGGCGGGCGCTCTTCCGGCCTTTTTCTGTTTGGAGGACTGCGTGGCTCCCTATGTCCGTCCGCCAACAGCTCACCCGGCGAGATTGAAGGCGAAGCCCGGTGCGCCGAAGAGTAGTCGGGTGCGGCAAGCTTCCTTAAGGTCTGCGGTTTCGCGCAGCGTAGTTCTCCTTCAAGTCTCGCTTTCGTGATGATGTCGGCGGTGCAGAGGCGGTCGTCAGAGGCACAACATGTCTGGCGACGGACGGGCTGATTGATCACCCCGCCGATCCCCTCTAAGCTCTGGCTACCGAGTATTCAGGAGAGCGACATGAAAGTCCTACGCGTCGTCGCCAATATTGAGGCGCCTGACATCATGGCTGCCCGGCGCTTTTATCAGGATATTCTCGGGCTCGCTCTGATCATGGATCTCGGCTGGATCGTGACGTTCGGCGCGGATACTTCCATGCAGGTTCAGCTCAGCGTCGCCAGCCAGGGCGGCTCCGGGACCCCGGTGCCCGATCTCTCCATCGAGGTCGATGACCTCGATGCCGCTTTCGAGGCGATGTCTGCCGCCGGCGTTCCGATCGAATACGGTCCGGCCGACGAACCTGACCTTGCCCCCAAGTTTTATCCAGTTTTGAGTTCGCTCCAGCGGTTTTTGGTTGCTGTTGTTGGTTCGGTAGCGG
>NZ_VCHT01000032.1:0-32591 GCF_005862215.1 Rhizobium sp. MHM7A | reverse complement strand
TTCAGCTACCAGGTCACCGGCGGCTGGGACTTCGACAACGAAGACGGCGCTATCCGTGCAATGGGTACGGTTGAAATCGGTCCCGGTGCGCTCGGCCTCGCTGCCGTATACTCTTCCGGCCCGAACTCCTACTACTCCGCGGCTGAATGGGTTATCGCTGCCGAATACGCTATCAAGGCAACCGACAAGCTCAAGATCACTCCTGGCGTCCAGTACTACAGCGACGTCTACGAGGCTGGCGACGACTTCAGCGACAACGAGGCTTGGAAGGTTGGTCTGACGGTTGATTACCAGATCGTCGACAACTTCTACGCCAAGGCTTCGGTCCAGTACTTCGATCCGGAAGATGGCGACGACTCCACCTCGGGCTACTTCCGCCTGCAGCGTTCGTTCTAATCTGGTCTGACTTCGGTCGATCAGGAAAGCCCGGCTCTCGAGCCGGGCTTTTTGCATTTGCGCGACATCGTGTTCGGGTAGCTGAAGGGCTCAAAACACGTAATGCGGGAGCGTGCAGCGGCTTTGCGATTACGGCGCGCGCAAAAGTTAACCATCTCTCAGCCGTGGAAAGCTGCTCCCATGCTTCAGGTCAGCCGACGCGGTCGAACGTCATATGGCCTACGCCCGACTTATGGCAGCAATTATCGTCCGACTGTGTTGAGCATAGGCGGCGCAGCGCCGAAGTCTTGGCTTCTGAAAGCTGATGCCGCTCCGAGCGATCACGTCGCAGACACCGCCTTGTGGCTGCGTTCGAGGTAATGCCCATCAAGGAAGGAACGGTAGGCGTCTGCGATACCCTCTTTCAGACCTATCTTCGGAGACCAGCCGAGAGTGCGAAGCTTCTCCACACTCAAGAGTTTGCGTGGTGTACCATCTGGTTTGGTGAGGTCGTGAGTGATCTTGCCTTTGAAACCAACGACCTCGGAAACGAGATATGCCAATTCGAGGATGGTGATGTCTTCGCCGGAACCTACGTTCACATGGCTGTCGGCGGAATAGGTCTTCATGAGATGGAGGCAGGCGTCGGCGCAATCATCAACATGCAAGAATTCGCGCCGCGGCCTGCCTGTACCCCAGATGCATATCTCTTGTTGTCGGCTGATCTTGGCCTCATGCGCCTTGCGTATGAGTGCCGGCATGACATGGCTTGATTCGAGGTCGAAATTGTCATCCGGCCCATACAGATTGGTCGGCATGGCCGAGATGAAATCTCTACCGTGCTGTTTGCGGTAGGCGTGGCAGAGTTTCAATCCGGCAATCTTGGCGATGGCATACCACTCATTCGTAGGCTCAAGCGGTCCAGTCAGAAGTGAGTCCTCGACGATCGGTTGAGCGGCGAATTTCGGATAGATGCAAGACGACCCCAGGAACATCAGTTTATCGACGTGAGCTCTATGAGCCGCGTGGATGACGTTCGTCTGTAGGATCAGGTTGTCGTAAAGAAAATCGGCCGGATAGGCAGCGTTCGCCAGAATACCGCCGACCCTTGCTGCAGCCAGGAAGACAACGTCGGGACGATTCCTGCCCATCCAGATCTCCACCTGGTCCTGCCGTCTCAAATCGACCTCGGCGCGGCTGGTTGTCAAAATCTCGCAGTCCTCGGAAGCGAGACGCCGCACGATCGCGGAGCCCACCATGCCTCGGTGGCCCGCCACATAAACCTTTTTTCCGGCAAGGCTGTAGATCACCTCAGGCATAGGCAAAACCTTTGGTTACACCTACCGCTGGAACATTTCGCGCCATGACTTTCAGATCCTCGCGAACCATCTCCGCAACCAACTGATCAAGACTGGTCTCATGTTTCCAGCCAAGTTTCGTATGTGCCTTCGTCGGATCACCAATCAGAAGATCAACTTCGGTCGGACGGAAATAAGCTGGATCGATCTCCACCACACACCGGCCGGATGTCTTGTCGTAGCCCTTTTCCTCAACTCCGTTTCCGCGCCAATTAATGGGCATGCCCACCTTGGCAAAGGCTTTGTCGACGAAGGAGCGAACCGAGTGTGTTTCGCCGGTCGCAAGGACATAGTCCTCCGGTTCGTCCTGCTGCAGCATCAGCCACATTCCGCGGACATATTCGCGTGCATGTCCCCAGTCGCGCTTGGCATCCAGATTGCCCAGATAGAGCCTGTCCTGCAATCCGAGATGGATTGCGGCCGCCGCCCGGGTGATTTTACGGGTCACGAACGTTTCGCCGCGGATCGGGCTTTCATGATTGAACAAGATGCCGTTCGAGGCGTGCATGCCATATGCCTCGCGGTAATTGACCACTATCCAGTAGGCGTAGAGTTTGGCCGCCGCGTAGGGTGATCGAGGGTAGAAAGGCGTCGTTTCGCTCTGCGGGACTTCCTGAACCTTGCCGTAAAGCTCGGAGGTGGATGCTTGATAGAAGCGGGTCTTCTTCGTCAGCCCCAGGAGGCGAATTGCTTCGAGCAGCCGCAAGGTGCCGGTCCCATCCGCGTTGGCCGTATATTCCGGGGTCTCGAAAGAGACTTGAACGTGGCTCTGCGCTGCGAGGTTATAGATTTCGTCCGGCTGCGTTTCCTGAACCACGCGAATGAGATTCGTGGAGTCAGTCATGTCCCCGAAATGCAGGATGAACCGAGGGTTCTCGATATGCGGGTCCTCGTACAGATGCTCGATGCGGCTTGTGTTGAAGGACGAAGAGCGTCGCTTGAGGCCGTGAACGATATAGCCCTCCTCCAGGAGAAACTCGGCCAGGTAAGCACCGTCCTGGCCTGTAATGCCCGTAATCAGCGCAACCTTATCTTTGTTTTTCACTACGGTCTCCTTAATCTATTTTAACGGGAGCGGGCGTGTTCTGTTTTGCTTATGTGAATTCGTGGTATTTCCTCAACGATTTCACAAATAATTCCGAGTCGCTGAAGTTGTACTTGGCGTGTTTTTTGGGATCGACGTTGTTTATGGCAACGGAAAGTTCTGCGTTGCGCGCGAGTTTCAGTTGATGTAAGCAAAATTCGACAGCGCGTCGGCTCGTTTTCCCCCATTTTACTACCAGCAACGTTCGTTCTGCTAATGCTGTCAGATGCATTGTATCAGCCGAGGCGAGCACAGGTGCGCTGTCGAAGATGACGATTTGACCCATCGAGGCGGCCATTCCGATGATGTCAGCCGCATCGGTCAAACGAGCGCGCCAATGGAGACTCGCATTGCCGGCCGGGATGAAGTCGATGCCGCTTGGATGGTGGTGGACGATGTCCCGGATTCCGGCCTGTCCACACAGAAATTCGTTCAATCCCAGCTTTAGATCCGACTTGAAAAACGAGTCGAGATTTCCGTGTCTGAGGTCGGCATCAACAAGCAGCACCGGAATTCCGTTGGCAGCGAGATCAATTGCCAGTGATCTGGCGACAAGCGACTTGCCCTCTCCGCTGTGCGCCGATGTCACGACGATACTGTTGGGTAACTTTCCGCCGTTCGATTGTTTGAATGAAGTCAAAACGGAGCGAATTGCTTCGTCAAACATCCCGACTTGGATCCATCCGAAGAGCATCGACGGATCTTTCTGGTCTTTCCGTTTCAAGTGCGGGATGAAGCCGGCGGATACTGTCCGCCCCATTCCGGCAATCTGGTCGAAGCTGCGCACCGAGTTGTCCAACATCTCGACCACGAAAGCGGCCGTCACCGCGATCGATATCGAAGCCAGGAGGGCGCCGACCAGGTAAAAGAGCCGTCCGCGTCCGTGCGGCGCCAGCGGTACTGCGGCCGGCGACAAAACTTCCAGTTCCGCTCCCGGCAGCATGGCTTGTGCAACCAGGCCGCGGCGCTGCTCCTCGAGCTTTTCCACCGCCGTTTGCTCTTTGTCAGCCATGCGCTGAAGCCGCGCCAACTCCGTTTGCGCCAGGGCAGACCGCGTGCGTTTCTCATGAGCAGTCGCCAAGGCCGACCGGACTGCGTCGTCCTCGCGATCGAGCCCCGCAAGCTTGGCGCGTATCGATTGGAGATATCGATCGGCCGCAAGATTAAGATCGGTGCGCGACTTACGGATCTTCGCGCGCATGTCGACCACGGCCTGGGCCGTATCGCCATACGTCTCCAGAAGCCGTTCAAGATCTTGCTCCTGCGCGCGAAGCTCCCGTTGCATTGCGCCAATGCTGTCCGGAATGACCATATTCTGCAGCGCGAGCGAGAGGTCGTCAGCCGCCTCCAGCGCAGATATCGTTGCTCGCGCTTCAGCGCGGCCTTGTTCGATTTTTGTTTGCCGCTCGCCCAGCTCCATTATTGACTTGATCTGTTCAACCTGATCGTCGTCATTTGAGACGACATCCATGGTTTTTTGATACGCATCGGCTGCATCGCGTGCTGTCATGGCGCGAACCTTCTGTTCGGCAATGCGCCGCAGAAGCCATTCTTCCGCTGCGTCCAGCCGGGCCCGCAGACTATCCTTCCGCTCTTCGAGGTAGATGCTGATGAGCCGGTTGGGGACTGCGGCAGCCAGTTCGGGATCGCTCGCATCGAAGCCGATCTGAATGACGTCACCCTGACCATCGCGCCACACACGCAGAGCCTTGTAATAATTCGGGATGATCGGCTCGATGCTGTTTCGTCTCGACGAGGAGGGTTTTTCGCTGTCGACCAAACCGCGCAGCATTGCTCGGAGCTTGTCGATAAGCGAGACTTCCTGCAGCGCCGGATTGAATTCAGGCCAATCATCGAGCCGCAGCTCGCGGATTACCCGCTCTGCGATGCTTCTGGAAAGAAGCCGCTCGGTCTCCGATGTGGCATCCAGCGGATCGTTGCGGCCGGACTCTTCCGCGCCGAGCTTCGTCGCCAATGGCGTGTGGATGATCAGCCGGGACTCGGCATGAAAAGTCGGCTTCAATCCCGAAATCACGGTTGCGGCAGCCGCCATAAGCAACGCGATGATAGCCACTATCATGACCATCCTTCGCCGGATGAGGCGCAGGCCCGACGTCAGATCAAGGTCGTCCGACCGAGACTCTGCCTGAAACCGGGGATCGTAGCGCATCGACGAGAGCGAGGTGTTGCGGTCTGGCGGCACAGTTGAAATGGTCATCTTTCACCAACCGTCGTTTGAGGTTGCGCGGAGACGGCGTCGTAGAGTTTTTCCAGCGATCGCATGTAAGCCTTCATACTGAAATGGCTGAGATAATGAGCGCGGGCCTCGGCCGAGAGACGGCTGCGGATTTCGGGATCAGTGACGAGCTTCGCCAGCGCCGCAGCCAGGGCATCCTTGTCTCCGACTGGTACGAAGACGCCGTTTTCACCGTCGGAGATGACTTCGCTATGCGCGCCGACCCGCGTGGTGACCACTGCAAGCCCATGGGCAAGCCCTTCGACGACAGCCATTGCCAAGCCCTCTGCGTGCGAAGGCAGGACCAGGATATCTGCCCGTGCACACAAGGCTTGCGCTTCGTCGGCATCAAGCCAGCCCGGCATTTTCACAAGATCCGAAAGTCCCATGGCGGCAGCCTGGCGCCGGTAGTCCTCCACAGGTCCGTCGCCTGCCAGCACGGCACGCCACCGGAGTTCCTTCATGACCGGATGACTTAAGGCTTGCAGAAGCTCCCGAACACCTTTGCGTTCGCTCAGCCGGCCGAGGAATACGATCAACGGCATCTCGCCAACATGAACACTGCGCGCCCCGGGGTCGGGAACACAGTTGCGGATCACGACTACGCGGCGCTCGTCCACGCCCAGAAGCGTCGTCAGAGTGATGCGGTCGCGCTGGCCCAGTGCCACAACCTGGTCAGCCTTTTGGAACATCCGACGTATCAGCATTTGTTGCCGTGGCGAGCGCGCCGCAAAGTCGCTCGCATAGTCGTAGTCGTGCAGGTGCAATATGTGAGGGCACCCAAGAAGACGGGCAGCCTCGGTGAGGATCAGTTTTCTTGCGGTGCTGCCGCGACCCGCGACGTGAATATGGTGGATGCGTGCCGGAGCAATTATCCGATCCTTCGCCATCATCAAGATCGCGCCGAGCAGGCGTAACGGCGACGTCGCTACAGACCATCGAGGCCCTCTGGTGTCGGTGACGAGGTGTGTTTCGCCGGCCTTCTTCGCCGTGTTCGATATATATCCGACCAGCCTGCCGATTCCGCCACCGTTTTCGCAACCGCCCGGGACGTAGTGGCGGACGGTTGCCGCCGCGTTCCGCGCCGCTACCCGATTGCCATTCGTGAGCGCCGTCATTCGCATGCCCCGACCACCTCACGGTAAACGGCCGCAGCCTGTGCTCCGACCTGTTCAGGCGAATTCGGACCTGTGGCCCATGCGAGCGCGCTGGTCCCGAAGCTGTCTCTGAGCTCGCTGTTTTCAGCCAGTGTCCGGATGGCTCTCGCTAGCTGTTCCACATTCCCCGGCGGAACTACCATTCCCAGTCCGTTCGGCAGAACGGTGGCTCGCAATTCGCCGACGTCAGTCACGATAACTGGTTTGCCGAATGCCGCGGCAAGGTTGAGTACACCGCTTTGAGAGGCTTCCGTATAGGGAAGGACAACGATATCGGTATCCAGAAAGAGCTGGGCGACCTCCATATCCTCGATAAAGCGGTTGCGAACATCATAGTGTCCGGCTTCCCCCATAAGAGGCCGGAAGATCCACGGATCATCGCCGCGGCCTGCGACCGTGATACGCAGATTGGGCAGCAGGTCCTTGAGCATTGCCTCGGCACGGACCAGGTGCTCCAATCCCTTGTAAGCAAAAATCCGTCCGAAAAGCAGGACGCGCAAAGTTCCATCTGCCTGGCGTCGCGCCATCTTGTGCCGCCGCGCAAGTTCCGCGTAGCGATGAATGGCCGGATGCGACAGGACATGGACGCGATCAGGCGATTTTGAATATCGCTCGAGGACCATTCGCTTCAGTCCTTCGCCATGGACGACGACATGACCCGATTGCCGCACCATCAATTGGGGAGCCCAGGCGGGCAGCGTGCGGGTGTCGGAATCGCCAGGATGCACTTCCACGTCATGGACGGTCGTCACGAGCGGGATCGGGCGCCAGAACGGCGCGGCAAAGTTCAACCAGAGCGTAGAGTTGCTCAGGAGGTGAATGACGTTTGGGCGCTCGTGCCGGATGAGGCGTGTGAGTTGGTGCAGGAACCAGGGATTCGAGAGCGAGCGGTGCCGCGGCCAGTCCAATAGGTGCAGGTCGACTGCCGGATCGAAAGAGGAGGCAAGGTGGGCATAGCGCCGACGCGGAACTCCGAGGACGACCTGCAGATGTTGCGCAACGCCGCTGGCGAAGGAGATGGTGTAGTCTTCGAGTTCGGAAACCAGCAACAGGGCCTTCATCGGGCTGACTCCGACAAGCCAACTTCCTGACCAAGTCGAGGAAGGTCGCAGGCGGTGCGCAATGCATCGCGCGTCCGCCTCAGCAAGTTTGGTTCGCCGGCGAAAAGGAGCCCTTCCATGGCAAGCCTGAATCGGGTGCGTATATCGGCGCCCTCCAGTCTGGCTGAGGCGACCTGGTACGGATAGTGATCGCTCAGACGCAGTCTTCCCGCCAGATCGTGCGCGGAAAGAAACTGGTTTGTCGCTTCAACGACAGCCTTCCAATGGGCTATCCGCTTTCTCAGCATGGCGGCGTCATCGAATGGCCGATACCAGTTGTTGTTGTGAATCCGGTAGAAGCCGAGTGGATATGGCAAGGCGACAACACCTCCCAGAAATGGATAAATGCCGGTGAGCCAGGCGTCGGCGGACATGCGGAACTGCTCTGGAATATCCCCTGCAACATCCCACCCGCTGCGCCTTACAGCAACGGCGGATGTCATTGGAAAGGGCCACCAGCCTGCTGATCTAGCGAGCCGTGACGACAAGTTTCCCGAGCAGAGGGTCCGAGGGATGGGCTTTGAACTTGGCGAGCCGTCGCTCCGCGTTGGCTGAAGCCGGTGATAAACAAGCGATGCCTGAGGATTAGCTTGGAAGGCAGCGGCTGTCGCCGACAGCTTTCCTGGCGCCCACCAGTCATCAGCATCGAGAAAACAGAGGATGTCGCCACTGCTTGCTTTCACAGCAGCATTTATCGCGACGGCCTGCCCCTGGTTCTCCTGGAAAAGCACCTTCACCCGCTGGTCATAGCCTTCCAGAACAGAGCGCGACTGGTCGCTCGAGCCGTCGTCGACAACGATAATCTCGACATTGGACGCCTGTTGGCTCAGGGCGCTGTCAATCGCCCGAGCCACGTAGCGCCCGTAGTTGTAGTTGTTAATAAGGACGCTGATTGTCGGCCGCTCCATGACACCCCCTCAAGCGCGTCGCCGCGCGACACGTCGGTGCGCCAGAGTTGCGAAGGCTCGCGCCTTCGGCAGCGCAAATGGATGGAATGAGGTGAAATGCGGACTGGCATCGTCCTGCTCGCTCAGTTCGCCTCGAGCTAGTATGACTGCCGTCGGCAACACCACAACGTGTGTCGCTCCCGTTACATTGTGTACGAAACCAGGACCATGACGCAGAACCATAGCAATCCCAACCCTTCTAAGCGTCAGCTGCCAATAACCAGCTGCGCCAGAATTACTGCCCCACTTCACCGGCAAACGGCGGCCCAGCGTGACGTGCTTCGCGGTATGTTTTCATCGCCAAGCTACCGGTGATTGATCGCGGGTGACATCTGCTCTTATGGGCAATGTCCTTGGCCCCAGCACCAACTTTTGGGGGAGGGGTAGACAGTCAGCTTAAACCAAACAACGTCCTTGGATGGTGGGTATGGGCGTTAGGCTTAGCTCCGCCTTCGTTTGCGTTAGTTGACTGGGGAGGTGGCGGGATGTTCGTTGGAAGCAGCGCAGCTATGAGAGGGGACCCATGTCTTTCCAAATTGCCGCGAGCACAAGCCTCTCATCTGTCCAAGCAAGTCGGGACCGGTAATGAGAGCGTATACGCTTAGAATGGCGAATGGGCCGACTGTCAGTTGGCGAGCGATTGAGTGCTGGGGCTCCGGCCTGTGCCTCTTCCTGCAGACTGGCGCGTTTTTCCCGCTCATCTTGGCGGATCCCGACGGAGCCCTTAGCGGTCATGCCAGGTCCATATTGCGTCTGCTTTACCTGCCCGTATACGGTTTTACATTGTTGATGCTGGTACGAAATTTTTCGCAATTTCTGACAGCCCTCAAGCGAAACTGGTTTGTCCCCTTGATGGTTGCCATGCCGTTTGTGTCTGTCTTCTGGTCGGTAGGCCCATCGACGACATTCAGGCGTGCCATTGGCCTGCTGTTTACAGTCCTCCTGGCTTATGTGTTGGCGATACGCTTCACCCCGAGGCAATTGCTTCTCATTGCATTTGCGACCTTCGGAGCATGTATCAGCCTCAGCCTGCTGATTTTCGTCGTGTCACCAGGTCTCGCTCGCATGCCCATGGACGGCGCGGTGCGCGGCATATTCATCCACAAGAACAGCCTCGGATGGTACGCCAGCATGATGATACTGGTATCCACGGCCGTTATAATGGACGGTCACCAGGGTCTGCGGCGAACTGCTTTGATCTCGTTGATCGCGGGTGGGGCTTGTCTCGTCAGTTCCGGATCGATGACCGCGATAATTGCGACGGTATCGGCCTATTGCCTAATCGGCTTCTACACCGTGCTGCAGCGGATCCGTGGCATTGGTCGCATCGTCTTCATCCTGTTTTTTGTTCAAATGTCCTTTGGACTCCTCCTTTTGCTTCACGAGTACCTCGTTCCATTCCTTGAAGCACTTGGTAAGGATGCCACTTTGACGGGCCGAGTGCCTTTGTGGGAACTGGTCGATGGTCAGATTGCCGATCATCTGCTGCTCGGCTTCGGCTACCAGGCGTTTTGGACGGAGGCGAACCCCGAAGCCTGGATTATCTGGTCGAAGATCCAATGGATGGCTCCCCACGCCCATAACGGATTCCGCGATACGCTGCTGAACTTCGGAATAAGCGGAATGATTTTGTTCGCTCTGATGCTTTTGCAGGCATTACGTCAGGGTGCGGTTCTCCAATGCCGGGACCCGCATTATGGCTGGCTGTGGTTGAATGTCTTCACCGTCGTGATTTTGGTGATGAACCTGACCGAGACCATCTTCCTGATCCAGAATGACGCGATTTTCATTCTGTTTATTTCGGGCATCATTATGTTTTCGCTGTACGAGCCTGTTGTTTCAACGGCGCCGGGCCTGTCACTGTCGGCATCGGCACGCAGCAAAACGGCCGAGCTGCATATCTCATGAGGCTGCGCATCGCACCGATCTTGATGAGCATTTTGCCTGCGACGCTTTTTCCGCAACCGAGCAACCTGGCCTCGATGGGCCCCGATCCAGATGCGCCCGACAGGCTGCATACGGCGGTCAGGGAGGCGACTTGCGCGGAAGCTTCGCCTGCGACCCTTTCGGACAGGCTGAAGGGATCTTCACTGAGCAAAGTACTGACAGGCATGTCCGCGGCCCGGACAGTCTTCTATGTTTCTCCCGATGGCAAAGACAACTGGAGTGGTCATCTTGCCAAACCAAATTCTCAGCGTACCGACGGTCCTTTTGCCACCATAGAAAAAGCTCGGGATGCTGCGCGTGAGAAGGGCGGCCAAAACACGATCGCGATGGGCAATGGGGACTACTATCTCACTGAACCGATAGTTTTCGATGCTCGCGATGCGGGCCTGGTCATCGCAGCGAGATGTAACGAGGCGCCGGTTCTGCACGGTGGCCCGCTTGTGCGCAATTGGGCGGCGCGGGCCGATGGCCGCTGGACGGCGTCACTGAAGCTACCTCCGGGCCGGGATGTGGGCGACCTTTTCGTCAACGGCGCGCGCCAGACGCAGGCTCGCTTTCCCAACGCTCCACTCGACGGAGATCCGCGCAAAGGATGGCTTTTTGCGGCCAAGTGCACTGAGGATGACGACATATGGCATGGTAACACGCGCTTTTGCTTCCGTGCCGGCGATCTTCCGATCTCAAAAAATGCAGCAGGGCTTGTCGCCCACATTGTGGGCGGGTTTCACCCCGGCAGCCAATGGGGCAGTGACACGCTCCCAGTGGTTTCAATCGACACGGCGAAGCGGGCCGTTAACACCAAAGGCACCGCCTATTTCTTTACCGCAGAAGGCAGCCGCTATTTCCTGACTGGGGCGGTGGCCCTGCTCGACGCCGCTGGGGAGTGGTGGTACGACCGCGCTGGGGGGAAACTCACCTATATCCCGGCCGATGGAGTGACAACCAATTCTACGGCTGTCGTCGGCATCCTGCCGACATTCTTCAGACTGCATGGAGCCGACGGAATGGTTGTGTCGGGGCTCCGGTTCCGGGATGGGAATCCGCAGGGTAGCGGCAAGTTCGGTACCGACACCAGAAGCTTTGGCGCCATACGGCTCGAGCGTGCGGACGGCGTCCGGCTGATCGGCAACTCCATTGATAATGTGGGCGTCGGCATCCATGTTTCCGAGAGCAAGGATGTCTTGATTGCCGGAAACGTGATTGGAGATGTGGCTGGCAACGGGATTTACCTCGGCACGACCTATGGCACCTTCGGCAAATCCCACGGTGCGACAATCTTGTCGAACCACATCCACGACATCGGCAGGGTCTATTTCGAAACGGCCGGGATATGGTTCCAAGCTGCCGACAATGTCAGGATCGCTCATAATCTCATCGAAAATGCAGCGCAGTTCGGTATCGCCGGTGGCTCGCTGTGGGGACCTCAGGACGCAGTTCACGACGCGATCATCGAACACAACGTGGTTCGCAACGCCAATCAGCAGACGGCGGACGGCGGTGCCATCAAGATGATGGGCGAGCAGGCCGACCCTTTGAACAGCAGCATTCGCTACAATCTCGTCACCGGCACAGGTCAGCTCATGAACAGGGCCGACGGGACGTTCTGGCCTTCTGGATATGAAAATACCAACGAATGGCCGTCTCCTATCAGTTGGGCGATCTATACGGACGGCAAGGCCAGTGGAGTGCGCATTGAAGGAAACACTCTTTCGGGCAACATATCGGCGATCGGTATAAACGGCGGCTGGAGCAATCTGGTGACCGGAAACGTCATTACCGGCGGTTCCGGAGCTGCCTTCCGCGTTGATGACGGCACGGGCAGGGGGTGGCGTCCGCCTTGGGCACAGCCCAATCGTATCGAGGACAATATCGTGACGGTCGATAGCGGTAATGGGCTTGCAGCATATATTTACGTGCCTGACCACAAGCTCGAATCGGTGCAATTTGCGCGCAACCGCTATAGCGGCAATCTGAACGACAAGAGCTTCCGGATACACCCGGAGATCATGCCTTCAGGGGAGTTCGGCAGTCTAAGCGATCTTCAGCAGGCTGGGATCGACAGAGGCAGCGTGGCGTCGCATCCCAAACAATAAGACCGGCGACGCGACGGAATATAATGCGTTCTGCCATGGCAGCTTGAAACTGCTCGACCAACTCGTGCGCGCGCTGCAGGTCAATCTCCCCAGCCTAGGCCTCCCGGATTAGATTGAATCATTCTGTAGGCTCAAAACGGAGTCGGATGGTCGACCGGCCGGCCGCAATCTCTACGGCCAGGTCGGCGGATCGATCAGCCGGCTCGTTTCAGCCAACCCTCCCGCAGATGTGCCTGGCAAATCTGCAAAACTTCAGAATCGCCGGACCCACTTATCGCCTCGCCATCGCGAAGCGGCCGAGCCGGGCATCTATAGCCAGGATCAAAGGCGATCGGCTCGGACTTACCTTGAAGTATACCCATCGCCAATCGCCTTTGCCCTGACGAAAACCCGCCTCGGCGGAATGCTATACGCTGACCGGCAAGGGCTCTCAGGCGCGACAGTGACCATCTCCGCGGCTTTGTGAAGATCAAACCGCTCTTTCGGGATCGCACTCATCAAAAAGAGCGACGTGGCAAGCCGTGGGGGTACGCCGCCTTACTTCGAACATTGTAACTTATCTCGGCCGAAGGCGTAGGAGTATCAAGTGTCTCCTACGTCCAATAGTTGGAACTGCAAGTATGGAGGCAATCGCGCTGTCGGCATATTCTGATGACAGTTTAAATCGCGGAAGCGTAGTCATGGGAAAGAAAACGGCAGACAGAAACCCGGCTTCAGTTCTTAAACAAAAGGACTCCCTGGAATGGACTAATGTCCTTGGTGTTCGAATTTCAGCTGTTAATCTTAAAAGCGCGACCGGTTTTATTCAAAAAGCGATGGAAGAGGGCAGGAGGGAATATGTGTGTGTTCGCGACGCACACGGTGTTGTCCGATGCCAAGACGATCCAGAGCTCCGGTCGATACATAACCGCGCGTTCCTCGTGACGCCCGATGGCATGCCGTTGGTCTGGGCATTGAAACACGCCGGCCATTCGGAGAGCGACAGGGTGTACGGACCTGACCTGATGTTGTCTGTTTTCGAGGCTGGCACATCGAAGGGTATACGCCACTTCCTTTATGGCGCAACGCCCGAGACGCTGCAGCACTTGCAGGCGCGGCTTCTCGCGAAATTCCCGGAAGCTGAGATAGCCGGCTCGTATGCGCCGCCTTTTCGTAAATTGTCACCGCAAGAGGAAGCCGATATTGCAGACCGGCTCAATCGATCCGGCGCCGATATCATCTGGGTGGGGCTGAGCAGTCCCAAGCAGGAACTCTGGATGGCGCGCATGCGTGACCGTCTGGATGCATCGATGCTTATCGGCGTCGGAGCTGCATTCGATTTCCACGCCGGCCTGAAGCGGCAAGCTCCAAGGTTCATCCAAAGAAGCGGCTTCGAATGGGCATTTCGCCTTCTGTGCGAGCCGCGACGGCTGTGGCGGCGCTATGCGCTTGTCGTGCCGGCCTTCATCTCACTGACAGCATTCCAGAGACTTGGGCTTCGCAAGTTTCCGATCGAAGACGAGGTTTTTGGATCGAGTTCGCCAAAATCAACAGCCGTAAAGGTGTGAAGCGATCATGTCACTATTTGCGCCGTCAGCAATCACGTCCGACCTACGGAAGGCGGCCCCTTTCGTGGCAAACCCCACGCCGACCGCCGAATTCAGCAAGCGGGCAGGGCTGAAGATACCCGCTCCACTCGGGCGCAGGTTGCCTCGGCTCGCTACGTCGTCATTTCTGATTGCCGGCGACATCGCAAGCTATCTGATAGCCTATATTCTTCTTCTGCCGTTCCTTTCGAACGCTTCGGAGAATATGGTGCTGGAGCGCGCTTTCGCCGTCGCGGCACTGGCAGCGATTCTTCTTTATGCGTCGAACGCGCTTTATCCCGGATATCGGCTTCACGACCACGAACATCTGCGCCGCCGCACGACAGCGTCCTTCAAGGTGGCCGTCATCGCAGCGCTTGCGGCGATCCTTCTGCCGGGAGGGCTAGGACTGCTGCTTCCGACCATCGGCTTCCTTGGCCTCGGACTGGCTGTTCAGCCTCTTTTGCGTTGGACCGCACGAGGACTGTCCTGGAGGCTTGGTATCTGGGGTGAGCGGGCAGTGATCATCGGTGCCCGCAATCGTATCCCTGCGCTCACGGCGTATTTCTCAGAGCACTGGCATTACGGCATCCTGCCGGAATCCTCTTCTCCCGATACGTCGGAAGTATTACCCGACGGCGGACCGTCAATCGCCTTGATCGCTGACGATACGAGCTCAATTATCGGCGAGCTGGCAACGATGCGTCGCCAGTTCGCCGAAGTCATCCTCCTCTCCGACACGCCAAACCTCAAGATAACCGGCTTGCGACCGGCGGATGTCGGCGGAGAGATTGGTATTCGCTTGGCCATCGGCGGGAGATCGGCAGACTGGAACCTGGTTCGCCGAGTCCTCGATCTTGCGATCGCTATCCCTGCGACGCTGGTGCTTATGCCCTGCGTTCTGGTTGCTGCCGCTGCAATCTATGCCATCGATCCAGGCCCCGTCTTCTTTAGGCACGCCAGGGAAGGCTTGTCCGGCAAGCCGGTGCGCGTCCTGAAACTGAGAACGATGTACAGAGATGCGGAACAGCGCCTTGAAGCATTGTTCCGGGACAATCCGGCCGCACAAGCCGAGTGGTCGAGCCACTTCAAGCTTCGGGAGGATCCTCGCATCCTGCCGGTGATCGGGCATGTGCTTCGCTCGTCGAGCTTCGACGAACTCCCGCAGTTGGTAAACATCATTGCAGGAGAGATGTCGTTCGTGGGGCCGCGCCCGTTCCCAGAGTATCACCTTTCGGCGATGGATGGGGAGTTTCGTGACAAGCGGCGATCGGTAACGCCGGGGCTGACGGGGCTTTGGCAGATATCCGAACGAAGCAACGCGGATATCGAACTGCAGCAGCAACTCGACGAATTCTACATCGACAACCGATCCTTGTGGTTCGATTGGCACATACTTCTCAGCACAATTCCTGCAGTTCTGAAAGGCAAGGGAGCCTGCTGACATGTTCTCCATCCCTGTGGGCAAACATTAACAACGGAGCAGATCAATGCACGGTCAGAAGCGAATTATGGTTACCGGCGGCACCGGATTCCTGGGATCATTCCTGTGCGAGAGGCTTTTGCGAGAGGGCAATGACGTCCTCTGCGTGGACAATTTCTACACCGGTTCACGCGACAACGTGCTGCACCTTCTTGACGATCCTCGTTTTGAGATACTCCGCCACGACATCACCTTCCCGCTTTATGTAGAGGTCGATGAGATCTACAATCTCGCCTGCCCAGCATCTCCGGTCCACTACCAGCACGATCCGGTGCAGACCGTGAAGACCAATGTGCACGGGGCGATCAATATGCTCGGCCTGGCCAAACGCACCAAGGCGAAGATTTTCCAGGCATCCACGAGCGAGGTCTATGGCGATCCGGCAGTTCACCCGCAGCCCGAGGAGTATCGCGGCAGCGTCAGCCCCATAGGCCCGCGGGCATGCTATGACGAAGGCAAGCGGTGCGCCGAGACGCTGTTCTTCGACTATCATCGTCAATATGGGGTGGAAATCCGGGTGGCGCGGATCTTCAATACCTACGGTCCGCGAATGCAGACAAATGACGGCCGCGTCGTCTCCAATTTCATCGTTCAGGCGCTTCGCAACGAGCCGATCACCATCTTCGGCGACGGCAGGCAAACACGGTCGTTCTGCTATGTGGACGATCTGATCGACGGCTTCATCCGTTTGATGGCTGCGCCCGCTGGGGTTACTGGCCCGATCAATCTCGGCAATCCCGGAGAATTCCAGGTCCGTGAATTGGCAGAAATGGTGATCGAAATGACCGGATCGAAGTCCGGCATCGTCTTCAAGACTCTACCGATTGACGATCCGACACAGCGCAAACCCGACATCAGCCGCGCAACCCAACAACTGGGCTGGCAGCCGAAGGTGAACCTTCGTGAGGGGCTTGAGAGAACGATTGCTTATTTTGAGTGGAAGCTTTCCGGCGGAGTAAACAACAGGTTCAACGTCAAGTCCCGGCAAATGCCCTATCCGCATCTGGCCTCTCCGAGCGCCGAACTCAATGCCCCTGAAGCCATTCGATAGGGACATGAATAGCAACGTCGATCATCGAAAGCCGCGGCTCGTTTTTTTTCAATGGGACCATCAGCCCAATGCGAACGCCGCCGGTTACCTGCTGCTGCACATGCAGCAGCAGGTCAAATGCCTCGCAACCCACTTCGATGTCTTCGTCATTAACCGCGATTGCGATTATTCAGAGATATGCGACAGATATGAACCGGATCTGACGCTGTTCGAAAGCGGTTATCGGTCGCATGGCTCACGTCGGATAAAAATCACCAACACTAATACCCACATCGCCGTTCCGAAGCTTGGCCTTCATAACGCCGATCCATGGTGCGATCGACGCGCCGGCTTTCTCTCCGACATGGAGCAGTGGGGCATTGAGACGTATTTCGCGATCGCTACGATGACGCCGGAATATATGCCGGCCGTGAAGGAGAACCTGTTCGTCTGGCCGAACTTTATCGATCCTGAAGTCTACCATGACTATGGGCAGCAAAAGGTCATCCCGGTCACGCTCACGGGTCAGGCCTATGGTCTTTATCCCTGGCGACAGGCGGTCTTTCCGATGATCCGCGACCGTTACCCCTGCCTGGTCTCGCCGCAACACGCCTATGAGAGCAAGCTGGCCGCCCAGCTCCTGTCTGGAGAGGCCTATGCGCGGGCGCTCAACGCGAGCTTCGTCGTCCCCACATGCGGTACCATGGGCGGCGAGGTCGTGCGCAAGCATTTTGAGATCCCCGGGGCAAAGGCCTGTCTCGTGACGGAACGCACGGCAGCAGTGGAGGCAGCCGGCTTTGTCGACATGGAGAACTGTGTCTTTGTTGACGGCGGCAACGTGGTCGAACGGCTGGATTATCTTTTTGCCCATCCCGACGAAACAAGGCGCATCACGGCAGCCGGTTACAGCTTGATCCACTCGCGTCATACGTTGAGCCACAGGCCCCAAATATATCAGTGGTTCATGCTGAACAAAGGCCTGCAGTTCGGCGAAAAGATCATCCAGTCCGGCCCTTTCGGCGATCTTGCGAAGGTCAGGCGCATCTCAAAGCAAGAGAGCGTTCACGTCGTCTGGGAAGCGAGCGATCGCGCCTTGCTAAAGCAGGGAGACCTGCTTCTCCAGCAGGGCAGGGTGGAGGAGGCCAAGCACTGCTACCTCAGCTGTCTCGACTATGTGTCCTATCTGCCCGAAGCGAAATTTCGCCTTGCCGTATGCGCATTGCGGGAGGGTGACGCCGATCGCGCCTATGACCTTCTGGTGGACCTGATCAAGGTCACCATCGTCGACTATGGGGCGCTTGATCCAGATCCCGTCGAGTGGGCCTACTTCCTTCTTGCTTTGATCTGCAGAGGCCAGTTTGAGCGGGCGCGGAGGCTGCAAGACTTCTATCCATCTCTGTCACATGACGAATTCAGGCGCGCGCGCCTCGTCATCGCGCAACTCGCTCGCTCAGCCGATGGGGTCGTCTCGGGACGGCATGACAGGGAGCGAAAAAGCATTCATCAGCCCTTCGATCGAAACGATTTTGAGTGGCTTGAATGGTTCGCCGAGACTCTTGAACAGTGCCGACAGCCAAATCTTGCAAATATTCTTCGTCGTGCTTCGCTTGGCGCATCCGATGACGAGAAAGTATCACCCCCACGGTTCACACCTGATGCTGGCTGGCGCCTGCGAGCCTATTCGGGCATCGATGGCCTGATGATCAAACTGCGCCTGAATGGCTTGAGGCCGAATGTGCCGCCCCTGCCGGAGTTCCGATATCTCTGGCATCTTGCGCGAGGTCTGGTCCCTCGTTCGCAGCGAGGCCCGTTGCGCAGGATTCGAATGGCGCTTTCCAAGCCTCCTGTGGGCAGCGGCAATTAGCTGTGGGGAAAGGCACGAGTGGACAGCCTCACCTGGAGAGGCACGCGTGACAAATTCCAGGTGAGGCTGAACATACGCCACTGACACACGTCTATGACGTCAGATCATCGACTCGGTGGCGTATCGTGCAGCCACCGAGATGTTCAGGGAGAGAATGTGCTCGTGTTGCGACGTCAGATCTGACCGGCTACCGCATCGGCATCGTCAGTTCGCCAACCCGCCCGAAAGATTGTTCTGAAAAAGATCGTTGAGCTTGAACACGACTTCCGTCCTGTTCGTCGCTTTGACCTTTTTCATAATATTGCGAACGTGCACTTTCACAGTGCTTTCTCTAAGATTGAGCTCATAAGCGATAATCTTGTTCGCCTTTCCGCGTCGGAGCGCCTCCACCACTTCTGCCTGACGGTCCGTGAATATACCGGCGAGCGGGCGAGCGGTCGCGTTGCTCGAATCCAGCAAGTGACGCATGGCGAATAGGGCGCTTGCAGGCACAAAAATTCCTCCTGCCACTGACAGCGCGATCAGCTCCATGCAGACGCTGACGCTGACTGAGGCGGGTATGAACCCCTTGGCTCCGTACTCGAGGGCCCTAACGATTTGGCCGAAATCGTCGCTATCAGCCAATACAATGAGGGGGGTGGACGCGAATTCCGAGGAAAGCTTCCGGATTTGCTCCGAAACGGCCGGTTCATCGACCTTTTTTCCGCCGACGTTCAAGAGAATTGCCGAAAGCGGAGCGTATTCGTCGCGCTTCTGCTTCCACTCCTCAATTGATCCGAATGCCAGAATCTGCAAATCCGCCTTTTGGGCAGCCATGCATTGCGCCAGGCATTGCCGATCGAGCTCACGATTATCGAGAATGACAAGCGAATGCGTTTGCCTTACCGACATCGCAAGTGTGTGCGCGGCGCCATTTTCTATCTTAAGGGGAACAGCTACGTTTTCCTGCCTGAGATCCAAATTCGGTATAAGCGCTGAATTCACAGCTTCACCCTCCCTCTACACGTTACGCCTCCGAGTACCGACCCCTCTCAATACGGGGGTTTAGGAAACTCTAAAGTAGGAATCGAATACCACAATTCGCGGAACGTTACAGTAGCTAATATAGGTTAAGTACTAACAGAGTTCCGTAACTGGCGTGCAGATGTGAATATAAACCTGGGTAGGACTTAGGTCTTACTATATGGATTGTCGGATATTCTCAGTTGTTACGCAGCCGTTTTGCGATGATCCACTAAATGCAAGGAAACGATCACTGTCTCCGGCGTAGGTCCCGGCCACTGGTGCGGGGGGTGATCGCGCCATCAAATTGGGCCGAATGCATGAACCCGGGTGTAAGTCGTCATAAGTAGATACGTCTTTAGGTGAATAAACTTAAACGTTTTGTTTCTTTACTCAGATGAAGAAAACGATTCTCTTTGGAATGGAGAGAAATATTTGTCCAGGATGGTGAGAAACCTTGGACGCAATCGCCAGATTGTTTGTTTCGACTGAAAACTGGGCCTGTTAGGAGTAGGGGTTTGCAGGATGATTGCATCAAACGTCAAGCTGGGTGACGGCACCGTCATCCACCATCGAGATCTCGTGAATCTGTATGGCTGCACGATCGGCGCAAGAACGCGTATCGGCACCTTTGTCGAAATTCAAAAGAACGTCGTGGTCGGGAAAGACTGCAAGATCTCCAGCCATTCCTTCCTTTGTGAGGGCGTGACGCTGGAAGACGGCGTGTTCATCGGCCACGGGGTAATGTTTACGAATGACACCTACCCGCGCGCCATTAATCCGGATGGAAGCCTCCAGACGGAGGAGGACTGGATCCTCATCCCCACACTTGTCAAGCGCCACGCGTCGATCGGCAGCAACGCCACCATTTTGCCTGGCGTGACGATAGGAGAGGCTGCTCAGGTCGGCGCCGGAGCGGTTGTGACAAAGGACGTGCCGGATGGCGCCATCGTCGCGGGCGTTCCGGCCAGGGTGATTGGCCGCGTCAATGACGGGCCGGTCGATATGTTTGCGTTGGGAGAAATGGAATGATCGGTATCGCTGTCGTCGGATATGGTTATTGGGGTCCGAATCTGGTTCGCAACATCTCGGAGGCGGCCGGCGCGCACCTCGTTTCAGTTTGTGATCTCAATGTCGAGCGGTTGGCAGCTGTTAAGAGCCGGTATCCCGCAATAACGATCACCGATAAATTCGAGGAAGTTCTGGCCGATCCGAGAGTGGATGCGATCGCTATCGCAACGCCGGTTTCGACCCACTTCAAGCTCGCAATGCAGGCCATGATGGCTGGAAAGCATGTCTTCGTCGAAAAGCCGATGGCATCGACGACGGACGAAGCCGCACGGATGGTCGAGGAAGCCACGCGCCGCCGCCTCGTGCTGGCCGTGGATCATACCTTCGTCCACACCGGCGCCGTCCGCAAGATGCGAGAACTGGTCGAGGGCGGCTTGGGCGATATGTATTACTATGACTCTGTTCGGGTCAACCTGGGGCTCTTCCAGCATGATGTCAGCGTCATCTGGGACCTAGCGGTGCATGATCTCTCCATCCTGGACCATGTCGTGCAGGAAAGGCCGGTGGCTGTTTCGGCCACGGGCATGAGCCATGTGCTCGGCGAGCCGGAGAACATCGCCTATCTGACGCTCTTCTTCGATAGCAAGCTTATCGCCCACGTTCACGTCAATTGGCTGGCCCCGGTCAAGGTCCGCCGCACGCTCATCGGCTGCAGCAACAAGATGATCGTCTATGACGATCTGGAGCCCAGCGAAAAAATCAAGGTCTATGACAAGGGCATCACCATGTGCCCCAATTCTGATGCGTATGGCGAGAAAGTGCATCAGATGATGGTCGGCTACCGCAGCGGCGACATGTGGGCGCCCAAGCTCGATATGACCGAGGCATTGAAACGCGAACTGGATCAGTTCGTCGAATGCGTCGAGCAGAATTCGCGCCCCATTGCAGACGGCCAGGCCGGGCTGCGCGTCGTTCGCATCCTTGAAGCAGCCAGCCGATCGCTCGCCCAGCGCGGTCGGATCATCGAGCTCGAAGAGGCGAGGCGCATCGCATGATCCCCTTTCTGGACCTCAGAGCACAATATCAATCGATCAAGAGCGAAATCGACGCCGCCGTGCTCGGCGTCTTGGCCTCGGGGCAATATATACTCGGGGAGGAAGTCCTCCGTCTCGAGCAGGAATTCGCGGATTATTGCAACGTCAAGCATGCGATCGCCGTCAATACCGGAACGAGCGCCCTGCATCTCTCCCTGCTTGCTGCGGGCGTCGGCCCCGGCGATGAAGTCATCACCGTGCCATTCACATTCGTCGCTACGGTTTCGGCGATCTGCTACACGGGCGCAACACCCGTATTCGTCGACGTGGAGCCTGTGACGCTCACAATGGATCCGGCTCAGCTCGAGGCGAAGATTACCTCCCGGACCAAGGCGATCATTCCCGTCCATCTCTACGGCCAGATGGCCGATATGGATGGGATCATGGCAGTCGCTGATCACCACGGGATCCCGGTGATCGAGGACGCCTGCCAGGCACATGGCGCGCGGTATAAAGGCGCGAGCGCCGGCAGCATTGGCGCATCCGGCTGCTTCAGCTTCTATCCGGGCAAGAATCTCGGCGCCTGCGGCGAGGGCGGTATCGCCGTCACGAACAGCGACGAGCAGGCCAAGACCATGCGCATGCTGCGCGACTGGGGTCAGGAACAGCGCTATCACCATCTGCTGAAGGGCTTCAACTACCGCATGGACGCCATTCAGGGAGCCATACTGCGCGTCAAGCTCCGGCATCTCGAAACCTGGACCGAAGCCCGTCGTTCGCATGGTCGCCGCTACTCCTCTCTGCTTGCGGGAGCGTCGCATTTGCGGACGCCTGCCGAAGCGGCCGAGCGGCGGCATGTCTACCATGTCTATGCCATCAGAAGTCACGATCGCGACGGCCTGCAGCGTGTGCTCGCAGCAGAGGGCATTCCGTCCGGTTTGCACTATCCGATCCCTGTTCATTTGCAGAAGGCCCACGCCGACCTCGGCTACCAGGTCGGCGAATTCCCGGTCTCGGAAGCCGCCGCGCGCGAGGTTCTCTCGCTGCCGATCTATCCTGAAATGCCCGTCCAGCACGTCGATCAGGTCGCTGCTGCGCTGGAGTATGCCTATGTCAGCTAATCCAGGCGAGGCTCGCGTCGTGCGGGCCGTTCACGGCCGCAGCGAGAAACCGGCAGATCCTGCCTACCAGGCGGGGCTCGCCGAAGAGCTCAGGCAGTCATACGGGCGCGCTGGCCTCATCGAACTCTACGGTCGCTTCTCTACAGGGGATGGCGTCGTTGACACGATGATGCGGAAAGCCATCTGGCAAGCGATTACCCGGCGTTGTGGCGCGGGGCTGCAGGTCGCAGGCGGTGCCGGTTTCAAACACCCGGAAACTTTCGAAATCGGCGATGGCGTGTTCATCGGCGCTCAGGCCTATATTCAGGGGCGCTATGACGGCACCTGCGTGATCGGCGACAATGTCTGGATCGGCCCGATGGCCTATTTCGACGCTCGCCACCTGGTGATCGAGGATTCTGTCGGGTGGGGGCCCGGCGCCAAGGTGCTTGGCTCTACCCACACGGCACTGCCGATAGATGTTCCGATCATTCGTACGGATCTTGAAATCAAACCGGTGCGCATCTGTGCAGAGGCCGATATCGGAACGAATGCGACCATTCTTCCCGGCGTGACCATCGGGAAGGGGGCCATCGTCGGAGCGGGGGCAGTCGTCATTTCCGACGTCGAGCCGTTCTCGGTTGCCGCGGGTGTACCGGCGAAATTCATACGTTGGCGTTCGGAGAATGATCCGATGACGAACATGTCGCGTGAGGGAAGATCATGAGAAACAAACGAGTGCTCATTACCGGCGGTGCCGGTCTGATCGGTTCGCATATTGCCGATCTTGTCGCATTGGAAAAACCTCGCGAAATCATCATTCTCGACAATTTCGTGCGTGGGCGCCGGGACAACCTCAGCACGGCAATATCAAGCGGGTCCGTTAACATCATCGAGGGCGATATCCGCGACAGAGCGCTTCTGGCGAAAACCTTCGAAGGCGTCGACATCGTCTTCCACCAGGCGGCGATCCGCATCACGCAATGCGCGGAAGACCCGCGGCTCGCCTTTGATGTGCTGGCCGAGGGCACGTTCAACGTCCTCGAAGCTGCCGTGCGGGCAGGCGTGGCGAAGGTCGTGGCTGCTTCCTCGGCATCAGTGCTAGGCCTCGCCGAAAGCTTCCCGACCACGGAAGCGCATCATCCCTACAATAACCGGACGATCTATGGTGCGGCCAAGACCTTCAACGAAGGACTGCTGCGCAGCTTCGCTGAAATGTATGGCCTGCACTATGTGGCGCTGCGCTATTTCAACGTCTACGGACCGCGAATGGACGTTTACGGTGCCTATACCGAAGTGCTGATCCGCTGGATGGAGCGCCTTGCGGCTGGAATGCCGCCGCTCGTCTACGGAGACGGCAGCCAGACGATGGACTTCGTGGATGCACGCGATATCGCGCGGGCCAACATCCTGGCCGCGAAGAGCGACGTTACGGACGAAGTCTTCAATGTCGCGAGCGGCCAGGAAATAAGCCTCTTGGAACTCGCGCAGTTGCTAAGCAGCATCATGGGCGTTTCACTCGAGCCGCAGCACAAAGAGGCCCGGACAGTCAACGGAGTAACTCGTCGTCTGGCCGACACCAGCAAGGCCGAACGGCTCCTCGGATTCAAGGCGGAGATCTCCATGGAGCAGGGGCTTCGTGATCTCGTTGCCTGGTGGCAGCAGCAGACCGCTGCGGGGGGAGCTGCAGCATGAGCTCCCC
Source organism: Rhizobium sp. MHM7A (assembly GCF_005862215.1). NCBI lineage: Bacteria > Pseudomonadati > Pseudomonadota > Alphaproteobacteria > Hyphomicrobiales > Rhizobiaceae > Rhizobium > Rhizobium sp. MHM7A. The sequence continues at coordinate 8,503 of NZ_VCHT01000032.1, read as the reverse complement.
TCAATCTTCAATTCCGGTCGCCAAGCCCGTTCTCGGGGAGGAAGAGGCCGAGGCTGTGCGCCGCGTTATTCTGTCGGGATGGGTGACGCAGGGGCCCGAAGTCGCGGCCTTCGAGAGCGAATTTGCAGCCTTTGTCGGCGCCCCGCACGCCTGTGCCATTTCCAACTGCACGACCGCGCTTCATCTGGCCTTGAAGGCGGTCGGCGTCGGCGCCGGGGATGAAGTCATCACGGTCAGCCATTCGTTCATCGCGACGGCGAACGCTATTCGATATTGCGATGCAGTGCCGGTCTTTGTCGATATCGAAGCAGGCGGGTACAACATCGACCCAAGCCTGATCGAAACGGCAATCACCCCCCGCACCAAGGCAATCCTGTGCGTGCACCAGCTCGGCATGCCTTGCGATCTCCGTTCGATTGTGGAGATCGCCAAACGCCACTCGATCCCGGTTGTCGAGGATGCAGCCTGTGCGACTGGAAGCGAAATTCTGTGGGACGGGCGGTGGGAAAAAATCGGCAAGCCGCATGGCGACATTGCCTGTTTCTCCTTCCACCCCCGCAAGGTCGTCACCACGGGTGATGGCGGCATGCTGACCACGGCGGATCCCGAATATGACCGAAAGTTCCGGCTGTGGCGTCAACATGGCATGAGCGTCACCGACGCAGTCCGCCACGGCTCGAAGCAGGTGATCTTCGAGGACTATGACGAATTGGGCTACAACTACCGCATGACCGACCTCCAGGCCGCGGTCGGACGGGTGCAGCTGCGGCGGCTGCCGGAGCTGATCGCGCAGCGAAGGCGGCTCGCCGATCAATATTGCGAGCGCCTCTCCACGGTCCCCGGGCTTGCGCCGCCGATCGAGCCCGGTTGGGCTCGCAGTAACTGGCAGAGTTTCTGCGTGGGATTACCTGATGCCGTCGACCAGCGGGCAGTAATGCAAGCACTGCTCGATAACGGCGTCTCGACCAGGCGCGGCGTGATGAACATTCATCTGGAGGGAGCCTATTCCGGCCAGAGCTTCCATCGCGCCGCCACTAATCTCGCGCGAAGCGTGTCAGCGCAGCAGCAAACGATAATCCTGCCGCTCTTTGCTCAGATGATGGACCTCGACATCGCCAGGGTTGTCGAGGCGCTTCGTGGATCGATGGCCGAAGCCGCCATTCCACACGCAAACTTGCGGCGCGATCGAGATATCGTTCCTGCGTGATGCAGGATCAGCATGCGATCGGGTCACCCCGATCGCATCGCCTCTCACGCCGGCTTCGCGATCCATTTCTTAATGATTGCGGGCATTGACTCAGGCGGCAGCAGCTTGACCAACATGCGCAACGAGTAGAGCCCGCTCACAACCACCGCGACAGAGCCGATCGTCATCGCCGGCCATATTGGCAAGGCCAGAAAGGCCGTGAATACCAATCCCGATGCGGGCAGGAAAAGCAGGGTGTGCCTGAGGTTGGCAGGCGACCACCGGAATCCGGTGAGCCGCCGCGCGACCAGGTAAATCAGGATGCTATGCCAGACATAGAGGCCAAAAAACGCCATGCCGGCCCCTGGTGCACCGAGCTTCGCGACGAAGAGCCAGGCTAGCCCGACATGCACCAGCGTCGCAGCGACCTCAGTCCAGAAGAAGATAGTTTGCGCACCCTTCGCCAGGACGATGAAACCCATAGGCCAAGCGACGATCCGGAGCATCATGCCAAGACAGATCCAACGCAGAAGATCGACAGCCCCGTGAAACTCAGCGGAATAGAACAAGCTCATCACGAGCGGCGCCAGGGTCAAGGTGGCGATCAGACCGGGGCCGGCCAAAAGCATGCTGATTTCTGCCTGCTCGTTAACGAGCCGGTTGCACTCGGCATTGTCGGCCGCAATTGCGGTCAAGCGCGGATAGAAGTCGGTCCCCATCGCCTGCAGAATGAAACCGGCGTAAAGGCCGCCAAGCGCCCAGGCTGCCTGGTACAATCCCGCCGCCACGACGCCCCCTTCGTTCAGTACGATAATGCGGATTGCGTAGGCTGCGCCGAAGGTCAGAAGTCCGCTTGCCATGAAGGCCACACCGAGCCTCAGCAGAGCTGTCGCCTCCCGGCCAAACTGGGGCGGCGACGTTGGCGTTGGGTGCCTGCATATCTTTCTGCTGTACCACCAGGTGGGCAGGATCGAGACGGCCGCAATCGCCACGAGAGATGGTGCGATCGCCGGCGCGCCGAACAGGTAGATCAGCGGGATGCTGACCATCGTCCCGAAGAGCCCTGTAAGCACGTTGATGCGGGCGAGATTTGCAATGCCCCGCAAGCCCTGGATCAACGCGGTCTGGCCGCCGGACACCAGCCGAAAGAATACGGCCAGCGACAGCAGCGCAATGGCGCCGGCATGCTGGTAGCCGCCGAAGGTGAAGTTCGAGACCGGAAGCGCCAGCGCTGCGAGCAACAGCGCGCCAAGCACTCCCAGCACCAGCGAGATGCGTCTGAGCGCTATCGCCGACCGCGCGATCCTCTCTGTGTCGCCGGTGCCTGCGGCCTCGGCGACCCGGCGCACCCCGCTGCTGCTCACGCCGAGACCAGCTATCGCTTGCGCGATATCGACGATCGACCCGTAGAGGCCGATAAGCCCCACGCCTTCCGGTCCGAGCAGAACGGCGAAAGCCTTGTTGCGAATGATGCTGAGGCCGACGTTCACCAGCGAGGACCCGCCCATCAGCATCGTCGACTTCAGGATTTGGGTATAAGACTGACCGCTGGGTGGGATCATGCGCAAAGTCATCAAAGGTCCCTAGCCGTTTATCCCAAGACACAGGATCTCCGGCGCGTTATGCCGGAGATGTTCCTCAACGCAGCTTCGGAGATACGCGACCGCCTGTATCGGTTTACCCGTGACCACTTCCACCATTGCAACGCAGGCTTGTCGCAGGTCACTGGCTTGTCCGATCTGCGAGCGTCTCGGTCTCTGCAGATGGGTCGGAGGCAGACTCCGACGGCTCGTCCGGAATGCGGGGGCGAACGACCCTCACTACGTCACCCGGCGCCAGTGTCGTTGTTTCTGAGGCTTGGAACTGATCGATTCGTCCTTCATTCCGCCGACTCACCGTAAAAGTGATGGGGAGTTCCTCGCTGCGGTCTTTCAAGCCATTGTCGGCCGCGAGTTCATCGAGGAGCAGCTTCTGCGTCATCTCGCGCTTCATTTTGAGCTGATCGAGCTTTGCCCGTTCCGACTGCGCTTCGACAGCGACTTCGCTCCGGCGCGTGTCGGACAGCCCCTCGAGATTCCGCGTTGTCTCGCTGATTGCCTGGCGGCCTCGCATGATGGCGGTGACCAGGTCGAGCTTGTCGGAGCGGTAGGTCGTCAGCAACCGTTCCAGGTCCAACTGCCTCGACGAGATCGTGAGGCCTTTCTGCACCAGAGACTTAACGCTGGTCAGCTGGTCCTCTACCGATTTGATATTATCGTCTGCGCCCACCAGTTTCTCTTCCAACGTCGAAATTTCGGTGGTCAAAAGTTCGCGCAATTCCGTGAGCGCCTTTGACTGTCTCTCCAGCGCACTTGCACGAGCTTGAAAAATAACCCTCTCCTCACTGTATATCCCGGCGGAAAATTGCTGATCGGCGCCGCTCGTCTGACTGAAGGTAATTTCCTTCGCACCGGCCATCTCGGCCTGGAGCCGCGACAGTTTCGCGGTGCTACGCAGGATCGAGTGATCGATTTCCCGCAATTCGCCGGCGAGCTTGATCGACTGCGTTTGCAGTAGATTTTTTGCGCGAAGCGGACCGCCGCTCATTGCCAGGGATTGCAGGACGGTAAGGCCGGGGCGGAATTTATACTCTCCGGGCGTGGTTACGTCTCCCACAACATAGATTGGCGGATATTCGAGAATTTCGATCGTAACCGCGGGGGGCTGAACCAAGCCGATTTTTTCCTGCAGACGTTTGGCAATCTCGTTTGTGAGATCGGCGTTTCCGCGATTGCCGACCGAAAGGGATCCAAGAAAGGGCAGGAAGACTGTGCCCTCATCCGAGACCCTGTATTCGCCGCCAAGAGCGTCCCATCGTTCATATTGGCCTTTTGACTGCATCCATTGGACGATCGTCAGACGGATTTTCGTCTGCGGAGCCAAGGGCGCACTATCGGCGAGAGCCGGCGACACGGCTCCGGCAAGAAAGGCAAGTGCACCGATGACAAATACCGTGCGAAAGAACAGGTGGGGGGTGCGGTGCGATGAAATCATATACATATCTCGCCTGCAAACATCCTTAAACGGATGCCGGTCCAATGCCTTGACGCTGTTCGACCGCCGGACGAAAGGTCCGAAGCCGCATGGCTAGTGTGCAGTCTGGCGAAGCCTTGAGGAAGGTGAAGGTCGTTCGTTTTACCTCATCAATATTGATGAGGCGGGGGTGGGTGTTTCAGCCCAATTCAAGCGGGAGCTCATATCTCACGGGGGTATCGCCCCAAGAAATCAGGAGATCATGCCCAAGGGAATAGGCGCGCCAGCCGCGAAGGGCAGTGATCGCGTGCTCGTGCCAGATCTAAGGTGCTGCGATCCCGACAGCCTTTGCCCATTGCTCGAACGATCGAGTGGATGGCTTCCTGCTCGGGCGTTGGCGCCGCGACATCACAGGTTCACGGGACATGGCCGTTTGCCCAAAGGATACCGCCTGTAGAGCGAAAGGTGTAGGATATACTCGCTTATTTTTCGGCTATACTTCAGAACTCGTGTGAGGCGATCCTTATACATTTGATCCCGATAAATTTTGCGAGAGGTGCCTGCAATGTATCGCAACGCTCGCCGGTGGACCTCGCGCTCACTCCTGCTGGATTCGTTGGTGCCACGGTGGTTGAGCGTCGGCGGAACGGGAAAACCGCGCAAACCTGCAGAAAGGCGCAAGGATAGCGCGGAAGCAAGCAAGCACGGTACCCTCGTCGGCAACCCCGATCATGATGCGGCGCTCGGCGAGCATTCTGGACAGAGAGCGGGGGTGATCGGCGTCGCGGACGCCCCGGCCGATATCAACCGCGCAACATCGTCCTTGCCGGACGTTTCCAAGGCGATCGGCGAAATCGGAGGTCGAGGCGGTGATGTCGCCGCGTCTGTGCCATCCGCTCATATGCCGGCTTTTGCGAGCTTCCAGGGGCATGCGGATGGAGTTTCTTTCGGGGCTGCATCGTCCCTTCAGCGCACCTACGCTGGAATGAGCTCCATCGGCGATGATCCTCTGGCTCCCTATCTCTCGCAAAGCCCTGTATCGACAGCTTCTGCGCAAGGTTCTGCTGGTGCGGCGGCGGGCGAGCGTGCGCACTCGGGCAAGGTCGTCATTCTCGAGTCGGCCCCATCGGCGCAGTCAACTGTGCACGATGCCGGCGCCAATTCGCTGGCGTTCGGCATGCCCTTTGGCGTGTGCGGGTGCGGCTATTTTACCTCGCCCGTGCGGATGCTTGATTGGGCTCACGGCGGCGCCATGCTTCAGCCGGACGGTCAGTTGCCGGGAACCAGGCTGACCGAAGGGCCGGACTATGTGTCGATTATCAAGCGTGCCATCGGCGCCTCGATCAGCGACCCCCTTCTCGATCGTGATTTATCCCCTCTCTCGGGCTGGCGCGGAACCGCAAGCTGGCGGGAATCAACGGTCCTCACCGGATCGTTGCCAGGCGGCGGAGAGACCGGAACGGGCTCCGCCAAATCGAAGGGCATCGGCATCCTTTCCGGCTCAGTGACGATGCCGCCTTCCCCACAGCAGCGGTCGCTGACAACGCAAAATCTGGCGGCCGCGGCGGCGGCCAACAACATAATCGTGCTGGAAAACCAGAAGCAGGGCAACCCGGAGAGCGAGTGGGGCATCGACGGTGCCGGCAGCTCCAACATCGAGGGTTTTGCGACCGACATCAGCGTCGACAACGGCAAGACGATCAGCTTCAAGATCAATACGAATTCCACCAATTATCGGATCGATATCTATAGGCTCGGCTATTACGGCGGCATGGGCGCCCGCAAGGTCCACACCATTCAGCACACCGGATTGCAGACGCAGCCGAATCCGCTGCGCAACGCCTCGACCGGCACGGTGGATGCCGGCAATTGGGCAGTCTCGGCGTCGTGGACTGTACCAGAGGACGCGGTCTCAGGCGTCTATATCGCCAAGCTGGTGCGTCAGGATGGCACCTCCGGCCAAAATCATATCCCGTTCATCGTGCGTGACGACGACAGCCGCAGCGACATCGTCTTCCAGACCGCAGATCAGACCTGGCAAGCTTATAACGGCTGGGGTGGCGCAAACTTCTATGGCGGCAACGGACCGGCGACGGGGCAGGGAGCTGGCCGTGCCTATGCAGTCAGCTACAACAGACCGATCGCGACCCGCGGTGGCGTGGGAACCGTTGCTGGCCCGCAGGACTATCTCTTCGGCGCCGAATACGCAGGCATCTATTGGCTGGAGCAGAACGGCTACGATGTCTCGTATCTATCGGGTGTGGACGTCGACCGCTACGGCAGCCTGTTGCTCAATCACAAAGCCTATATCGATGCCGGGCATGACGAATACTGGTCGGGCCAGCAACGCGCCAATGTCGAAGCCGCCCGTGACGCGGGGGTTAACCTGCAGTTCTGGAGCGGCAACGAGGTCTATTGGCGCACCCGCTGGGGCAATGCCTATAGCGCCGATGCCACGCCTTACCGCACGCTGATCTCCTATAAGGAGACCTGGTCGCCGAGCGCCAGCATCGACCCTTCCAACGAATGGACAGGTACTTTCCGTGATCCGCGCCTCAGCCCACCCGCTGTCGGCGGCGGTAATCCGGAAAACTCACTGACTGGGCAGCTGTTCCAGGTCGACGACGTCGGCAGCAATCTCCAGGCGATCACTATTCCCTATGACGATGCCAATTTGCGTTTCTGGCGCAATACGAGCGTCGCCAATCTTCAGCCCGGCCAGACGGCGACGCTCACCAAGAACTATCTTGGTTACGAGTGGGACGAAGCCCCCGACAACGGCTTCGATCCGGCCGGCCTAGTCAAGCTGTCTTCGACGACGGTTCCTGTAAGCACCTACCTGCTCGACTATGGCAACACGACCGGCAATGGCGTCTCGACCCATAATTTGACGCTCTATCGCGCTCCGAGCGGAGCGCTGGTGTTCGGTGCCGGTACCGTCTACTGGACATGGGGCCTGAGCGACAATCACGACCTCACGGCGACGCCGACGGACCCGCGCGTGCAGCAGGCAATGGTCAACTTGCTTGCCGATATGGGCATTCAGCCGGGGACGCTGCAATCCGGGCTGGTCGCCGCGACGGCTTCGTCGGACCAGGTTGCGCCGACCTCCGTCATAACGGTGCCAGCAACGGCGACCGTCGGATCCACCGTTACGATTACAGGCACCGCTGCCGACACGGGCGGCGGAGTGGTCGCCGGCGTCGAGGTTTCCACCGACAATGGCGCAAGCTGGCATCCAGCGACAGGCGATGAGAACTGGACCTATCGCTGGTCGCCGCAGGCCGTCGGTAGCTATACGATCCTGTCCCGTGCCGTAGACGACAGCATCAATCTCGAAGCACCCTCGGCTGGTCGCACGGTTACCGTCAGTGGGCCAAGCTACACGTCTCTCTTCGGCGCGGCGACTCCGGCCGTCGTCAATACAAACGATACGTCAGCCGTCGAACTCGGGGTCCGCTTCCAAACCTCTGTGGCTGGGACTGTCAGCGGCATTCGCTTTTACAAGGGAAGTCAGGACACCGGCACGCATACAGGTTCACTCTGGTCTAGCACCGGCACGCGGATCGCGACTCTCACCTTTGCCAACGAGACCGCCAGCGGCTGGCAGACCGCGTATTTTTCCAGTCCTGTGGCGTTGACGCCCGGACAGACCTACACGGCGTCGTACCACACGAATGTCGGTCGTTACTCGACAACCACCAACTATTTCGTCTCGAACGTAACGAGTGGGCCGCTGACGGCACCGGCGAGCGGTAATGGCGTATATAGATACGGTAACAACAGCCTGTATCCTACTGCCAGCTTCAGCGCGACGAATTACTGGGTCGACGTGATGTTCAATCCCTCGTCCTCGAACACGACGCCGACGGCGGTTGCCGATGCCGGGGATGCGACGGAGAAGGGCGGCGTTGCCAACGGCTCGGGCGGCGTGGTGGCCAGCGGCAACGTCTTGACCAACGACACCGATCCGGATGCCGGCGATACCAAGACGGTGACGGCGGTCCGCTTCGGCACGACATCGGGCACGCTCGGCGCAGCGCTCAGCGGCGCCTATGGCAGTCTCGTGCTCAATTCATCCGGCGCCTATAGTTATGCCGTCAACGAGGCCAATGCCGCCGTGCAGGCGCTGCGCCAGTCGACCAACACGCTGAGCGATGTCTTCAGCTACACGATGCGCGACACTTCAGGCGCTACCGCCACGGCAAACCTCACCATCACCATCCATGGCGCCAACGACGCGCCGGTGCTCGCCGTCCAGACGGCTGGCCAGAACGCCACCGTCGGCTCCGCCTTCTCCTTCAC